>JAFSZY010000060.1 GCA_017458845.1 Ruminococcus sp. | reverse complement strand
TCCCTGTCACGGCTGCATCGACAACGCCATCCATACCTACGCGGGCGTACAGTTACGCAACGCCTGTGATCAGCTGATGCAGGCGCAGGGTCACGAGGAACCGACAGGACAGGCAAAGATCACTCCCGCCTATAACTTGCCGTGTAAAAATGTTATCCACACAGTAGGACCGATTGTCGGCGGCAGGCTCACGGATGAGGACTGCGAACTGCTCAAAAGCTGTTATCTCTCCTGTTTGAATGAAGCGGTAAAGAACGGTCTGAAAAGCATAGCGTTCTGTTGTATCAGCACGGGCGAGTTTCATTTCCCCAACGACACAGCCGCGCAGATCGCGGTCAATACCGTAAAAGAATATCAGAAAGAACACGAGATTGAGGTGATATTCAATGTTTTCAAAGATTACGATTACCAAATCTACCGAGAATTACTCTCAGCAGATTGAACAGATACAAAAAAAGCTCAATAACGCCGACGCTGTTGTTATCGGCGCTGGCGCGGGCTTGTCAACCTCCGCGGGGCTGACCTATTCGGGCGAGCGTTTCTACAAACACTTTTCCGACTTTGCCGAGAAGTACGGCATTACCGATATGTATTCGGGCGGATTCTATCCGTTCCCCAATCAAGAAACTTTTTGGGCATGGTGGAGCAGGCATATATATTTTAACCGCTACGAAAAAGCACCAAAGCCCGTTTACGATAATCTGCTAAAGCTCGTAAAGGATAAGAATTACTTTGTCCTCACGACGAATGTCGACCATCAATTTCAAAAGGCTGGATTTGATAAAGACAGGCTATTTTATACGCAGGGCGACTACGGTCTGTTCCAATGCTCTGTGCCTTGTCACAAACAGACTTACGATAATTATGACACGGTTATCGCAATGATTAAACAGCAAAGGGATATGAAAGTTCCGTCCGAACTAATCCCGCGTTGTCCCGTCTGCGGTAAGCCGATGGCAGTCAATCTCAGGTGTGACGATACCTTTGTCGAGGACGAGGGCTGGCACATGGCGGCTGAACGGTATAACTCTTTCATTGCTGAGAATAAGGACAAAAACATCGTCTATCTCGAATTGGGAGTCGGCGGCAATACACCTGTCATCATCAAGTATCCGTTCTGGCAGCTTACGGCGCAGAACGAAAATGCGTTCTATATTTGCGTAAACTTCGGAGAGAGCTATTGCCCCGACGTGATCACAGACCAAGCAATCTGTGTCAACGCCGACATCGGCAAGATAATCAATGATTTGAAGTAACAAAGGCTCCGAGCTTAAAAACTCGGAGTTTTTCATAGACAGAGAAAAACTATATTGTATAATGTTTTAAGGAGGTGAGGTTATGCACGACATCTGGAACCCGTGGCACGGCTGCACCTGCTGCGGCAAGTGCGGACAATATAACGACCTCCGCTTGGAATTTTAGATTTCCAAGCGGAGGTTTCGCTTTTATTCTTTGTCGGTTATTTCTTCAAAAAACTTCTGCGAGGCTTTTGAGAATACGTTATCCTTTTTCCAGATGATGTGCATTTCTTCGGAGAGGGCGTTTGTCAGAGGCTTAAAGACAAGCCCGCTGCTTTCAGGAAATGGTATAACGCTTTCAAGACACAAAGCATAACCCAGACCGTCCTGCACCATCAGCGCACCGTTAAAAATAAGGTTATAAGTTGCGGCTATTTTTAATTTATCAGCAGGTCTTAAAAGCAGGCGTTTGATGATTCCCGTCCTGTCTGCCTGGCGCGATATAATAAGCGGTTTGTCATATAAATCCTTTGATTCAATCACGGATTTATCACAGAGAGGGCTGTCATTCCTCATAAGCACGCCCCAAATGTCATTGTTAGGGACTTTTATGGATTCGTACTTTGTTTCGTCAATACTTCCGAACACCAATCCGAAATCCGCAAGACCGTTGTCAAGCTTTTCAACCACATCGGTTCGGTCTCCGCTGGAGATGTGAAAACGAATATCGGGATAATTGTCGCGCACGCGTTTAGCCGCCATTGTCAGAAATCGCACTCCGATTGTTTCGCCCGCGCAGATGAACACATCGCCCGCTATATGAGCATCGGAAACGGATATTTCGTTTTCGGTTTTCTCTACGAGGGCAATAATTTCCTCGGCTCTCTTTTTAAGAATTCCGCCTTCATCCGTCAGCTCGATTTTCTTGCTGCCGCGAATAAAAAGCTGTTTGCCGAGCTCTTCCTCCATATCCTTGAGCTGCCTTGAAAGCGTCGGCTGACTGAGATGCAGGGCATTTGCCGCTCCGCTTATGCTCTCCTCTTTCGCGACCATCAAAAAGTATTTTAATACACGCAGTTCCATATCGTTCACCTCGGGTATATTATAACATTTCAACATATGCCTGTAAAGCATATAGTTGTATTTAATATAAGTATTTGTAATTTTAGTAACTGTAGATTATAATGTAGACAAAGAGAGGTGGTTAGGTGACGAATCAGGAATTTCTGAAATATATAAACAGCGGCAAAGAGGTAATCGCAGGCTCCGATATTCATATTAAAATGACGGAGCTTTCCAATGAAGCGATGAAGATAACCTCTGAGCTGAATAGCACTTACCACACTCCCGAAGAAATCAGCGCTTTGATAGAAAAGCTGACGGGCAGAGTAATCGGTAAAAACTTCGGAATGTTCCCGCCGTTTTACACAGACTGCGGAAAAAATACGATAATCGGCAATAATGTCTTTATCAATTCAGGCTGTCAGTTTCAGGACCAGGGCGGAATTGAAATAGACGACGGAACATTGGTAGGACCTAAAACTGTAATCGCCACGCTGAATCATAACATAAATCCGACAAAGCGCGCGAACCTGATTCCCAAGCCCGTCAAAATCGGTAAAAACGTCTGGATAGGTGCGAATGTTACAATCCTTCCCGGAGTTACAATCGGTGACGGCGCGGTAATCGCCGCGGGAGCTGTTGTTAACAAAGATGTTGAAGCAAACACGGTTGTAGGCGGTGTGCCTGTCAAGTTAATAAAAAGAATATGCGATACAGTTTGATAATACGGAGGTTGTTATGAGAAGAATAATCCCCTTCATAATAATTGTTTTGATAATAATATCCGCTATTACAACGGCAACATCTGCGGTATATCACGACGTAAACCGTGACGGTAAATTTAATATTTCCGACATCACCGCTATTCAGAAATACCGTGTTGGATTAAATAATAAAATTGATTTTGATGCCGCAGATATAAACAGCGACGGAGCCGTTACAATCCGCGACGCCACATACGGACAGATGATTCTCGCCGGAATCATCCTTGAAGAAGAAACAACGGTTGCGGAAACTGAAATGAAGATGTTTATCAATGATACACCCGTCACAGTTGAATGGGAGGATAATGAATCTGTCGCTTCATTGAAAGAATCGGTAAAGAACAATCCGCTGATGATACAAATGTCAATGTACGGCGGTTTTGAACAGGTGGGAGCCCTCGGTATAACCTTGCCGAGAAACGATACGAGAATCACCACCCAACCGGGTGACGTCATACTCTACTCAGGCAATCAGATGGTTGTATTCTACGGCTCGAACACTTGGGGGTACACACGTCTCGGTCGCATTAGTGACAAAACACAGGATGAATTAACAAAGCTGCTTTCCAACGGCAGCGTTACAATTACAATCACATACTGAATTTTACAGGAGGTACAGTTATGAAAACAGCAGATTTGAAATTAACACAGGAATGGGACAAGACTTTTCCGAAGAGCGACAAAGTTAATCATAAAAAAGTAACCTTTATAAACCGTTACGGCATTACATTAGCGGCGGATATGTATATACCGATAAACGCCGAGGGCAAGCTGCCCGCTATAGCAGTGTCGGGGCCATTCGGAGCAGTCAAGGAGCAAAGCTCGGGACTGTACGCTCAGACTATGGCAGAGCGCGGTTTTCTGACGATTGCCTTCGATCCGTCCTTCACGGGCGAAAGCGGCGGTGAGCCAAGATATATGGCGTCACCCGACATCAACACCGAGGATTTTATGGCGGCGGTTGATTATTTATCCGTTCAGGATAATGTTGACGCTGATAAAATAGGAATTATCGGCATTTGCGGATGGGGCGGTATGGCGATTAATGCCGCTGCGCTCGATACGCGAATCAAGGCTACGGTTGCTTCCACAATGTATGATATGACCAGAGTTGCCGCAAAGGGCTACTTTGACAGCGAGGACAGTGAGGAAACTCGCTATCAGGCAAGAAAAGCCTTCAACGTCCAGCGCGTTGAGGACTACAAAAACGGCTTTTACAAACGCGCAGGCGGTGTAGTTGACCCGCTTCCCGAGGACGCGCCGTTCTTCGTTAAAGATTATTATGATTACTACAAGACTGACCGAGGCTATCATCCTCGCTCGCTGAACTCAAACGACGGATGGAACGCAATAGGCACAATGTCCTTCCTCAATCAGCCTATCCTTCAATATTCAAACGAAATCCGAAGTGCAGTTCTGATTATCCACGGCGAAAAGGCACATTCCTGTTATTTCGGCAAGGATGCTTACGCGAATATGATTAAGGACAGCAAGTACGCGGGCAATAAGGAGCTGTATATCATCGAGGACGCGGTTCACACCGACCTTTACGACGGCGGCGGTAAGGGCGCTATACCTTTTGATAAGCTCGTGGATTTCTTTACGGAGAATTTAAAATGAAAACATTTATAAAAAATTCATTCATAGTTTGTTTGATTCTTACGCTCGCTTTGACCTGCGGCTGTGCCGAGGCAAAAACGAGTGCCAAAAAGCCTAAGCTCAATACAACAGGTATGAGTTTAAACATAAAGCAGAGTAAAACGCTGAAGCTGAAAAATACCACAAAGAAAGTATCGTTTAAAATCACGTCGGGAAAGAATTTTATAAAGATTAAACGCAAATCAAATAATTCAATTACCGTTATCGGTTTGAAGAAAGGCGTAGCGAAAATAAAAGCTGTTCTCGGAAAGAAAAGCTATACCTGCAAGGTAAGTGTAAAATCTTCCGCCAAGCTCTTAAAAATCAAGGCTAACGGCTATATTTTTAAAGCGGACTTTATGAATAATTCTTCCGCAAAGGCGCTGAAAAAACAGCTTCAAAAAAGCAGTATCACAATAAAAATGCACGACTACGGCAACTTTGAGAAGGTCGGTGATTTGCCTTTTTCTCTGCCGACGAATGATGAATACATAACCACTAGTCCGGGCGATGTTATTCTCTATCAGGGCAATCAGCTCACGATTTATTACGATACAAATTCGTGGGAGTTTACAAGAGTAGCTAAAATCCGCGGCGATAACAGTACGCTAAAACAAAAGCTCGGCGAGGGAGATGTTACCGTGACGCTTTCGTTGGTATAATAAAATTAATTTATTTAAGAAAGCAAAACGCCTCCGTTTGGACAAAATCCAAGCGGAGGGTTTGCTTTTTACCGTTATTTGCTGATGACCTCGCTCCTGACGGAGTTGAAGAAAGCAGCGTACTTTTTTCTGTCCTCGCTCCTGCAAGCTATATAGAAGGTATAACGCGCCTTCTCTTCGTCGATGGGGACAAACACCCTGCCCTCCATACGGTAGTCCTCGGCGAGAATTCTGTCGGAGGCGAAAGCTGGATAGCCGGTATTTGCTACCAAATCGGCAAAGGTATCACGGTCGGGCTGGATCAGAAAAGTCGTATCCTTCATATATTCCTCACACACAGACATCCAAAATCCGATGTGCTGATACAACAGGAACCGCTCACCCTTTAAATCGGTGAACTTAACGGAGTCACACACTGCCAGACGATGATCCTCCGGTACACAAATGTACAAGCTCTCGGACATATACCGCTGCACCAAAAGCTCCTTATCCTCGATCGCTTCGCGTAAAATCGCCAGATGATAAACGCCTGTTTTCAATCCTTTTAGGAGCTTCCCGCCGTACACAAGCTCGGATGAGATCGTCATATCTCCAAAGTAGTCCTGCAGGATCGGCATAAGCTCCGCCATAGGCTGAGGCGCGCACGCGCCGATGTGGATCGAACGCAGACTGCGGTCAAACTCAACGATACGGTTTATCATTTCCCGGTTCTGATCAACCTGAGACCGAGCGAGAGCCGCCGCGAGCTTTCCTGTTTCGTTCAGGGATATTTTCTTGTTCTCCCGCACAAAGAGCTTTACGCCCAGCTCATCCTCCAGTTTCTTCATCGAGCGGCTCAGCGCGGGCTGGCTGATGAGCAGTTCTTCGGCGGCTTTTGAGAGTGTGCCGCATTTTGCGAACGCGGCTAATTGTTCAAGCAGATAAATTTCGATCATAACAACCTCACATATAACCGGCAGTTATATTTTTATAACTAAAAAGCATTTTACTTTTACTAAATTATAGCATATAATATAGTCGTAATCAACAAGAATATATAACCGAGGTGTATAAAATGTCAAAAAATTTAGTATTGTTCTTTTCCGTGTACGAAAGCACAAAGGCAGTTGCAGAGGAGATCGCCGCGCAGACCGGCGCAGATTTGGTGGAGATAGAGCCTGTCACCCCCTACGACAGTAACCGCAGTCACTACAACGCCCTCGCGCGTTACGCCAAAAAGGAGCATGACGAGGATATGCGCCCGGCGATCAAGAACGAAATAAACATAGAAAATTACGACAATATCTTCATCGGATATCCGATGTGGTGGTACACCTTCCCGATGATTATCTACACGCTTTTTGATAAGTACGATTTCTCAGGCAAGACCATCATTCCGTTCAACACCCATATGGGCTCCGGCGACGGCGGCACCTACCGCACTATAACACAGCTTGAGCCGAACGCGACTGTACTTAATGGCTTGCCCGTAGAGATGTCGGAAGCGGAGCGCGGCTGTAAGGATAAAGTCGAAAAATGGCTAAATACAACAATCAGGAGGACGGCAAAATGAAAAAAGTTGTAGCGCTAATACTCGCATTGATTTTTGTATTCTCGCTTGCCGCGTGCGGCGGTACAAGCGGCGGCTCTGAGTCGGAATCAGCAACAGAGGCTAAAGCTTCAACAGCGGAATCAAAAACAAACGATACAACAAACGGCAATAACACTTCGAAGGACAGTAAAACATTGATCGTCTACTTTTCGTGGAGCAATAACACTGATAAGATGGCAAACTATATTCACGACAGGATCGGCGGCGATATGGAGCGTATTGAGCCCGTTGACGCGTATCCCGAGGATTACAACGAAACTGCGGATAAGGCAAAAGCCGAGCGCGACAACGGCGCCCGTCCGAAGTTTAAGGAGCTGCAATTCAATCCCGAGGACTACGACACCATCTTCATCGGCTATCCTATTTGGTGGTATGAGCTGCCGATGATAATGCGCACCTTCCTCGATACCTACGATCTCAGCGGCAAGACCATCGTTCCGTTCAACACCCACGAGGGCTCGGGCGACGGCGGCACCTACGATCAAATCAAATCCGAGGAACCGAACGCAACGGTGCTCGAAGGTCTGCCGATACGCGGCGGCGATATTGAAAACGCGGATTCAAAAAACAAAGTCAACGAATGGCTCAGCGGTCTGGGCTACTAATTATAATAAGCAGGAGGTTTTAATATGCAAAATTTTGATTATCAGACACCGACAAGACTTATCTTCGGCAAAGGAGTTGTTGAACAGCTCCCCGAGGTAATGGGACAATTCGGCAAAAGAATACTGCTTACCTACGGCGGAGGCAGTATCAAGAAGCTCGGACTGTATGACAAGGTCAAAGAACTGTTAAAGGACTTTGAAATATTTGAGCTTTCGGGTATTCAGCCAAACCCGAAGTATGATCCGAGTGTGCTCAACGGCGTCAAAATCTGTAAGGAAAACGACATTGACGTTATCCTCGCGGTAGGCGGCGGAAGCGTACTCGACTGTTCAAAGGCAATCGCTACGGGCGCGAAATATGACGGAGATCCGTGGGATTTGATTTCATATAAAGCGTTTGCTGAGAACTCGATCCCGATTGTCGATATCATCACCCTCGCGGCGACCGGCAGCGAATTCGACTCGGGCGGAGTTATCTCGAGAACAGAAACGAACGATAAAATCGGTTATGTTGACCCGCATAACTTCCCGAGAGTTTCCTTCCTCGACCCGACCTATACCTTTACAGTTTCAAAGAAGCAGACCGCGGCGGGATGCGCCGACGCGATGAATCACATTATTGAGCAGTATTTCTGCGAGGATTCAACCATTCTCAACGACGGCTTTATGGAGGCGGGTTTAAAGAGCCTTATGACAAATGCCGTGAAGTGCCTTGAAAATCCCGATGATTATACCGCGAGAGCCGAGATGATGCTGACCTGCACCTACGGCTGCAACGGGATTTACGCTCTCGGCAACAGCTATTCGGGCTGGCCGTGCCACGCTATCGAGCACGCCCTCAGCGCGTACTATGACATCACTCACGGCGAGGGCTTGGCTATCATCACTCCGCGCTGGATGAAGCACATTCTCTGCGAAAAGACCGTCCATCGCTTTGTAAAATACGGCGTAAACGTGTTCGGTATAGACGCAAATCAAGATAAGTTCGAGATTGCGAATCAGGCTATTGACGCTACATATAAGTTCTTTGATTCGATAAATATCCCGATGCACCTGAAGGACGTTGGAATCGATGACAGCAGAATCGGAGAGATGGCTCACCATATTGCCGTTAACGAGGGGCTGGAGGAAGCATGGTATCCGCTTCTTGAGGACGACCTTGTAACAATTCTTACAGAGTCACTGTAAGCAAAAAACAGGAGAAATATTATGAGATTTATTACATTAAACGACGGCAATAAAATCCCCGCTATCGGCTTCGGAACCTTTCAGATTCCGCCTGACGGCAGCACCTACGAAGCGGTAAAAACCGCGCTCTCGCTCGGTATACGCCACATCGATACAGCGGCGGCATATTTTAATGAGCAGGAAGTCGGTCAGGCGGTACGCGACAGCGGTATCCCGCGCGATGAAATCTGGATCACCAGTAAAATGTGGCTTCAGGATTTTGCGTATGAGGACGCTAAGAAAGCGATAGACACCTCGCTCAAAAAGCTCGGTGCCGACTATATGGACTTGTACCTAATTCATCAGCCCTACGGAAAGGTTGACGAAGCGTGGAGAGCGATGGAAGAAGCAAAGCAGGCGGGTAAAATCCGCTCTATCGGCGTAAGCAATATGACACCGAAAATCTGGAACAGCTTTGTTCCCAAATTTTCTGTAATGCCCTCTGTCAATCAGGTTGAGTTCAACCCGTATTGTCAGCAAAAGGAGCTGCGCAAGCTACTTGATGAAAACGATGTAAAGCTTGAAGCGTGGGCTCCGCTCGGTCAGGGCAACGCAACGCTTCTTACAAATCCCGTAATCACGGAAATTGCCGAAAAATACGGCAAAAACGCGGGGCAGGTCATCCTCCGTTTTGAGAATCAGGAGGGTATAATCGTCTTCCCGAAATCTGTAAAGCCCGAGAGAATCAAGAGCAATATGGAGATTTTCGACTTTGAGCTTTCCGGGGACGAGATGAACGCGATCCGCGCGCTCGACACAGGCAAGGGCAATCACGACCCCGACGCGCCCGGCGTAGGCGAATGGCTCCTCAGCGCATATGACATACACGCAAACGAATAAAAGAAAAACGGCAAACATCGTCATCGACACTTTAATGACGGTGTTAATGCCGCTTTTGAT
The DNA here is from genome assembly GCA_017458845.1 of Ruminococcus sp. GTDB lineage: Bacteria > Bacillota > Clostridia > Oscillospirales > Acutalibacteraceae > Ruminococcoides. Next base: position 47,693 of record JAFSZY010000060.1, on the reverse strand, counting down.
GGCGTACTCTCTGATCGGCGAGGAGTTCCACGAGATAGCCGGAACGGTAATCTTCGTTCTGTTTATTGTCCACCATATTCTTCACCTGAAATGGTGGAAAGCGATCCCGCGCGGAAAATACAATCCATATCGGGTATTCATCACGGTGTTCAACTTCATTCTGCTGATCGTGATGTTCCTGCAGCCTTTGTCAGGAATTGCCCTGTCAAAGCACCTCTACACCTTTTTGCAGCTGAGAGGTTTAGCAGCAACAGCTCGGACGGTCCATATGATTTGCGCTTACTGGTGCTATGTACTGCTGAGCCTGCACCTTGGACTGCATACCGATCAGATTATCCGTCCATTGAAAAACAAAAAGAGCTTTGGCGTCATCAAGTGGGTCGGTCGAGTCGTATTCATAATGGTCGCCGCTTACGGCGTATACGCCTTTATCCACAGAGGCTTTTGGGGCTATATGAGCGGCAAGACCATGTTCGCATTCTTTGATTTCAGTGAATCAAGGGTGCTGTTTATCGCCGACTATCTGGCGGTGATGACGCTCTTCGCCGTTATCGGCAATTATCTCAGCAAATTATTAAAAACCAGGAGGAAAACAAAATGAAAAAAGATTTAGGCGTTATGCCCGCAGTATTTCCAATGCCGGTGCTGATGGTCGCGGCATATGATGAGAACGGAACCCCATGCGTGATGAACGCGGCTTGGGGAACTATCTGTGGCATGGATAAGATCGCATTGATCATCAACGAGGATCACAAGACGACAAAAAATATCCGTATCAGCAAGGCGTTTACCGTCGCGCTCGCGGACAAGGCACATATGGCTGAGGCGGACTTTTTCGGAATCGCCACAGGCAACAAAATGCCCGATAAGTTTGAAAAGTCCGGCTGTCACGCCGAAAAGAGCAAATTCGTCAACGCGCCTGTAGTTGAGGAATTCCCGGTAACTATGGAGTGCGAGCTTGCAGAGATCGTCGAGACAGATCATCTCCACGCTGTTGTAGGCACGATAAAGAATGTCTGCGCAGATGAAAATGTCCTCGATGAAAGAGGAAAGATTAATCCCGAAAAGCTCAACGCCATAATTTTCGACCAGTTCCAAAGCGGCTATTATGTCGCCGGAGAAAAGGTCGGCAAGGCGTGGAACGCAGGAAAAGAAATTATGAAGGCGGCGCAGAAATAATGAAATATACAAAATCAGGCAACAGGCTTAAAGATTATTAAGGCTTATGAAGCGCGTATGATACACGAACTAAAGCATTTTAAAATCGGATATTCTTACGGCGGCAATCAGGATTGGTTCCCGACATTTATGATGCGTATCGGCGGCTGCGGAGCGGAAACAGCCTGCGACAGCAGCATATATTTTGCGCTTTACAGAGGGCTTAACAAAATAGCTCCCGAAAATGCCGCAAAGCTTACAAGGGATGATTATGTCAAATTTGCCTACGAAATGAAACCGTATTTATCACCTCGTATGTCGGGCATAGACAGACTTGAAATCTTTATTGACGGGTATTCCGAGTTCCTGCGTGACAGAGGTGAGTCAAGGCTGACAATGACGCCGTTTGACGGCGATAATACCTATGAGGATGCGCGTGAGATAATAAAACAACAGATAGACGGCGGATATCCGATTCCGACGCTAATACTTAACCATAGTAACCCAAGCTTCAAAGATTACGTCTGGCATTGGTTTCTGATAAACGGATATGAGAATTCAGGCAAGGATTTCCTTGTGAAAACCGTTACCTACAGTCACTATCGTTGGCTCAATCTGAGAGAGCTATGGAACACAGGCTATCAAAGGCGCGGAGGATTTGTGTTATATCATATTGACTGAAATTCGCTATTGAGAAAATCAATAAGCATTTTGAACCAAATAGAGCATAATGATATTTTTATAAATAAAAACCAAAGGAGAGAATGTGTAAAAGTGAAAGTATTAATTATTAACGGCAGTCCGAGAGCAAAAGGAAACACAACAATTGCCGTGAACGAAATGGTAAAGGTTTTTGATAACGAAGGGGTAGATACCGAGGTTGTTCAAATCGGCAACAAAGACATACGCGGCTGTATCGCTTGCGGCAGCTGCTTCAAAAACGGCAAGTGTGTATTCAACGATGCTGTAAATGAGCTTGCGCCGAAGTTCGAAGAAGCTGACGGTTTGGTTGTCGCAACTCCCGTTTACTACGCTTCCGCCAATGCAACGCTGATTGCCTGCCTTGACAGGCTGTTCTACAGCACACACTTTGACAAAACCATGAAGGTCGGTGCAAGTGTAGCCGTAGCAAGACGCGGAGGGTGCTCGGCAACCTTTGACGAATTAAACAAGTATTTTACGATCTGCGGTATGCCCGTAGCTTCCAGTCAATACTGGAACTCCGTTCACGGCAGAGAGAAGGGACAGGCAGATCAGGACTTAGAAGGACTCCAAACAATGCGCACTCTTGCGCGTAATATGACTTTTCTAATGAAAAGTATTGCGCTCGGTAAGGAGCAATACGGCTTGCCCGAGAAAGAGGAATGGCAGCCGACACATTTTATCCGTTGATCAGGAGAAATAACGATGGACGAAGTAAGAATCGATTTGAGAATACCCAACGAAGAAAGAATGAAAGAGAGCATACGGAGCACGCAGCTTTGCTATAAGTAATAATATCAATTGATGCACGCTCCCTTCGCTCTTATAATTCATCAGAGGGTGCATAAGGGTTCATTGTATCAATCATATAGTTAAGTGCCATAAAAGTAAGCAGGCACCCAAATGGGTGCCTGTTTACTTTTAGCGCAGAAAGGGACTCGAAGCATCTCACCAAAATATAGTCGTTGTGCGGACTGCTTGGGCGCAGTCCTTCAACTCCTTATTTTGGAGAGCGCTTTTGCTCCCTTGTTCCGCCACAGGCGGCGGTCGCAACGCTACAATGATGAAGCATTTCATACAAACGTGAACCCAACAAGCGAGATGGAACGATTCAGGATATGGAATAGCCCTTCCATAGCTGGACATTATCACGGGAAGGTGATATCATAATGTAAAGGCAAATCAGTCTGCTCTTGAAAGGAAGGGTTCATAATGACAAAAAGAGTTTTATCAGCATTACTATCGGCTGTGATTATGACGTTGCTGTTTGCGGCGTGCACAACAGATAAAAAGGAAGAAAAAAAGGACGACAGCTCCCACACTCTGTATTTCAAGGACAGCTCAAAGAGCAAGAAAGCTGCCGCTACGTTTTTTAACAGCAAAAGCGGTAAAAAGAAAACCGTCAAGATGAAAAAAGTCAGCTCAGACAAAAGCTCCTATATTTTCACCTGTAAAGGCGATACAGCCGCCTACAATATGGCTTATGTCACCTTGGGCAAAAAGCAGACCAAAAATTTTGCTTTCAATAAATGCGTAAGCGGTTGGTATCAGAATAAGGACAAGCTTATTCCTTTCATATATGGCGAAAAAACCGACTATACCCCCACGTCCAAGGAAGTAAGCTTTCCGTTTAAAGAATCAAACAGGCTTGTGCATATCTGGACGCCCGACGACTACGACGCTGAGTCAAAGGAAAAGTATTCAACTATCTATATCCTCGACGGTCAGGCTATGGAGTTCTCGGGCAGAGAAGACCAGATAACCGAGGACAGTATGTATGTCAGCCAGCAGGTTGAAGCTATGACGGCGGAAACAGGCGAAAAGGCTATAATCGTGGGAATCGAGAACGTGTTCAGGCGTGATTTTGAGTTGGTGCCCGACATCGGCGTATCAAAGGACGAGGAGATGTTCGGTGACAAAATTGAGCCCGAGCTCAATAACCTGGGACTTGAATTCGCGGACTTTGTCGTTAAGGATTTAGTCCCTTATGTTCAGAAGAATTATAACGTATATACGGACGCGCGTCACACCGCGATAACGGGCTACTCCCTCGGCGGTCTTTGCTCATTCTATATAGCGCAGGAGAACCCCCAAATCTTTGGCACAAACGGCGGTTTGTCGCCCTCGTTCTGGGAATATGACGATGCCACATGGAACAAGTATCTCTCTAAGAAAAAGTTTGACAAAAACTCACCGTTTTTGTATTTCTATACAGGTCCCAAAAAGCATGATGTCGAACCTCACGTTTCTAATATGTACAACCGTCTGATAAAATTAGGTTATCCCAAGGATAAACTGGCTTTCCATTACGACGAAAAAGGCGCTCACGACACTATAAGCTGGAGAGGTGTTTTCTCAGAATTCCTCACGGGAATGGTATTCCAAAGGATAGAGCCATTACAGAAATAACAAAAAGGCTGTCGAATTAAGTTCGACAGCCTTTTATGCATCATATTTTATATCGTCATCCTGAGCGGTGCCCGAAGGCTTCCCCCTAGGGGGAAGTGGGCAAATCGCCCCAAAAGCGATTTGGTCGATAGGGGGATTATTGGGATGATTATTATTTATCCCCCTTTTGTCACTTCGTGACATTTTCCCCTATGGGGACAACCTCGCAAGCTCGGAATGACATCAAAAGATGTTTTACTCCGCTTTTGTTTCAAGCTGAGGGTTGAAAGCGGGCATAAGCTGAAGCTTAAAGAGGTTCATCTTATGCTTGCGGTCGATTAGCTCTTTGTGCTCGATGTTGTCAATCTCACCCGTGCGGATATACCTGTCGAGTTCGGCATAGGTAAAGCCGAGGTTGTCCTCATCGGTTTTGCCGCAAAGTCCGTCGCTGGGAACCTTGTCAACAAGCTCCGAGGGCAGACCGATAAGTCTGCCTATCTGCTTCATCTCGTCAACCGTGAGGAATGAGCACGGGCTGAAATCGCCCACGCTGTCGCCGTAGCGTGTGGAGTAACCCACCCAGTCCTCGCTGAGGTTACAGGTGTTCGCCACGCGTCCGTTGTGGCTCTGAGAAACCGAGTACAGTGTAGCCATACGGATTCTCGGCGGGAGGTTCTGGCGCGTCTGCTCGCTTATTTCAAAGGGAAGATTTTTTATAAGTCCGTCAAAAGCTTCCTTGATGTTGATTATATAATGCTTGATTTTGAGCGTGTCTACAAGCAGCTTCGCCTTGTCGATGTCCGACTGTTCGCCGTTGGGCATAAGCACGCCGATAACCCTGTCTTTGCCGAGAGCCTCAACACACAGAGCGGCGACAATCGAGCTGTCCTTGCCGCCCGAAATTCCCACAACCGCGTTGCAGCCCTTGCCGTTTTCCTCAAAGAAATCTCTTATCCACTGTACACATTCGTTTTTAACTTTTTCAGCGTTAAACATAGCTTTCATCACCTTTTCTATAATGCGTTTACTGTATGATATTATTATACCAGAAATGTCAAGTCAACGCATTTTGTGGACAAACACGTTATTTTCTGCTATTCTATAATTGTAATATTGATGAAGGTGTTTATTATGGAAGATATAAAAGTATTGAGGGCAACTCAAACGTGGCAGAAAGCGGGCGCGTATTCTGTCAGAATCGAGGGAATGAACCGTCAGCATCATATTTCTCTGCGTGAGGAATTTGACGACTACGACGGCGACAGGAGCAAGTATATAGTACTCCTTGATGACGAATATCCCGTCGCCACCTGCAGGTTCTATGAACTCAGCGAGAGCCGCGTGCTCTTGGGGCGTGTGGTGGTGCTCCCCGGGTACCGCGGAAAGCGCCTCGGCAGCAAGGCGATTACTGAAGCGGAAAAGTGGATAAAGGAACTCGGCTACAGTGAGGTCGTAATCGACAGCAGACTTGAAGCCGTCGGCTTTTACGAAAAGCTCGGCTACAAGCGTGAGGACGACAAGGTGTTCAGGAGCTGGAAGTTCGACTGCGTGCGAATGTACAAGAATTTGGTATAAAAATGGCGTTTGGAAACTTTTTGATAAGGAGCAAATCCGACCTGATTGAGCTCATCAGCGAGTACGGATTTTTGCCTTTCTTTGAAAACTCAATAGAGGGCTTTTCAATCGAGGAACACATCACACCCGACTGCTGGTGGCACAGCGACACGGGTGAGTGGAGCGCGTGGAAATGGAAAGGTCCCGTAATCAGGGAGACGGGCTGCGCCTACGGCAAATTTTTTGAGAAAAAAGCGTGCTACATAAGCCCCGAGTGGTTTTTGGATTTCGCCAATTACCGCCGTGACGGCTACGACTTTGACGCGCGTTTTGATGATGGACTTGCCGCCTACAGGGACAAGCGGCTCTATGACCTCGTCGCCGACAACGCCCCGATTATTTCCAAAAAGCTCAAGGAGCTTGGCAACTACAAAAAGGGCGGCGAAAAAGGCTTTGACACGGTTATGAACCGCCTGCAAGCGCAGTGCTACGTCACCATAAGCGACTTTGTGTATATGAAGAACAAGCGCGGCGAGCCCTACGGCTGGGGAGTTGCGGAGTATTCCACTCCCGAGACTTTTATGGGCAGCGGATTCAAAAGCAAAGTGTACGGGAGAACTCCCCGGGAATCCTACGAGAGAATACTAAGCCATTTTTGCGAGCTTTTCCCGAATACGGACATTAAGCATATCAAAAAATTCATCAGATAAAGGAGTATGGTTATGAGCAAATTAAATGATTTTGACATACCTAAGTATTTGTTGTATGCAAAAAAGAAAGGCAAACCAGAAGAAAAAGCTGTAAAAGCTCAAAAAAATTTTTTAAAGAAGATAAGCGTAAATAATGCTAAGAAACAATCTTATATACTATTAGGATTGGCTTTGCATACAATTCAAGATTATTTTGCACACGTTATTCGTGCGAAAATTAAACACACATATTATTGCAATAATCCATATTTGCCATCCAATGAATGTATTAAAGAAACTCCTTACAAGGAATACTTTATGTATCAAATTGATGATATAATGGGTTACCTAACAGCGCAATTGAAGATAACATAAAAGTATTTAACTGGAGATATAATACAGCTAGCAAAATAACAAAAATAATTTATAATCAATTTTGGCTGAAGAATAAATTAATACACAAGATTAGTGTTTCTAAATTGAACACATTTGAATTATACATAAAATATGTTGGAAGAACAAAATACACGATAATGTGCAATAAACATAAATACACATTAAAATAGCATTTAATTCAACGATTACTATATAATATTGTTTTAAAGGAGATTATAATAATGAAGAAAATATCAGTTGCTATATTATTTGTTATTATTGTTATTGCGTTTGCATGTATAGGTTGTAAACAAACTAATTACAAAAACGAAAAAGGATACGATGTTTATATCAGCGACGCTAACAAAGGATATAAAGATATTCCATATTACAATGTGAAAGACTCTATTAATACAAAAGAGGGAAGACAGTATTTTGAAAGCAACAGCAGACGTGTAGGTGACTATCTCATTACAGACTATGAGGACGGAGTATGTATTAACCGATGTTACAGAACTGTTGACGATTACGGAGCGACTACGATGATAAATATTCCTGAGAAGATTGACAACAAGCCTGTTGTTAAACTCGGCGGATTTTGGGACGAAGATGGAGACGAGGTTCTGGGAGCGTTTGTTGGGAATACAGAAGTAGTGTTAAATATCCCGTCTATGGTTAAGGTAATTACGTCTGACGCGGTAATGGTGCGTACTGATATGATACCAGAGGATTACAGAAATAAAGCTTTGTATGAATTATCTTTTAAAGTGGATAACGATAATCCATATTATTCTTCTATTGATGGTTCTTTATTTTCTAAAGATGGTAAAAAGCTCTTATGGCTATACAGAGACAGTCAGAATTTTAAAATTCCCGAATCTGTCGAGGTGTTTGAACCATCTAATGGAGTTTATGATTTATATGATTCAATTACAATAGGTAAAAATGTTAAAATAATTAATACATCAGTTGATTTTGGTGAAGATGGATTTGGTCCCATAGAAGGTCTTAAGCCGGAAGTAGTTGTGAAAGGATATAAAAATACAGTTGCTGAAAAATGGGCGAAAGAACAGAAAGCCAAATTTGTAGCATTAAAAGATTAATAACAAAATTCACTGACGGCAAGTCGGGCGAAACTACCGACTACGTATACGACTGCCACGGCAACACAATGAGCGTGCTTGTCTCATCAGAGAGCGGCACACTCCTAAAGCAGCTCATAGGCGATGTAGAAAAAACTAAAATCAACGGCAGAAATTATACCATTGAGAACGGTACTGACGAACAAGAACATAATTATGTAAAGTACGGCAACTCTACAATCACCACCGCAACCGATGACTTTGGCAGAACAAGCAGCGTAACAAGCTCGGGCTATACTCTCAGTTACACCTACAAAAACGGCTCCGCCGCGCATAAGTACGCGAAAAAATTTAAGTTTAAATTTATAAGGAAATAAATAAAACCGTATCGGACAAAAATCCGATACGGTTTCTTTTATTTACTATGACATTGTCCTGACATAGGGCAGGAGGAGCAGCTCCCGCAGTTGCAAACTACTGATTTGCCCTTGCGTTTTTTTCTTATCATACTTACTATTATCGATACGACAATCAGTATCAGCGCTGCGCAAATTATGATTGTCCAGATGTTATTCATAATCCAAGCGAGCATACGCTCATCTCCTTATCTTATCTTTTTTGTCAGCTTGTCAGCTTCCTTATACGGTTTAAACAGCATAAACAACATTCCCGCAATCAGCAGAACGGAGACAATCAAGCCGAGTATATTCAGATTGCCCGTGAACGCTCCGCCGATTTGGTTAATACACAGAGCGATTACATAGGCAAATCCGCACTGGTACGCTATGGCGAAAGCAGTCCATTTGGCTGAGTTCATTTCACGTTTGATTGCGCCCATAGCCGCGAAGCAGGGAGCGCAAAGCAGATTGAACACGAGGAACGAGAAGCCCGTAACACTTGTGAATACTCCCGCGAGTGTTGCCCATACGGATAAATCTCCGCCGCCGTAAAGCACGCCCATTGTGCCGACAATGTTTTCCTTTGCGATAAGACCTGTGATAGAAGCGACAGCCGCTTGCCAGTTGCCCCAGCCGAGAGGTGAAAACAGCCACGCAATTCCGTTGCCGAACGCCGCCAGCATACTGTTGCTGATTTCGTCCTCGCCGAGCATTGTAAACGCTCCGTCAACAAAGCCGAAACGGCTGAGGAACCACAATACAATAGTCGAAAGCAGGATGATTGTACCCGCCTTCTTTATGAAGGACCAGCCGCGCTCCCACATAGAACGGAGCACATTGCCTATTGTCGGCAGATGGTAAGCGGGGAGTTCCATAACGAAGGGAGCTGGCTCGCCCGCGAAAGGTCTTGTCTTTTTCAGCATAATACCAGAAACGATAATAGCCGCCATACCTATAAAGTATGCCGAGGTACTTACCCACGGGGAACCGCCGAAAATAGCGCCCGCAATCATAGCGATGAACGGGACCTTTGCACCGCAGGGGATGAATGTGGTGGTCATAATTGTCATACGGCGGTCGCGCTCATTCTCGATTGTACGCGACGCCATAATTCCCGGGATACCGCAGCCTGTGCCGATGAGAATCGGGATAAAGCTCTTTCCCGAAAGTCCGAATCTTCGGAAAACACGGTCGAGTACAAACGCGATACGAGCCATATAACCGCAGGCTTCGAGGAAAGCTAACAGCAGGAACAGCACGAGCATTTGCGGTACAAATCCTAGTACCGCGCCGACGCCCGCTATGATACCGTCAAGAATCAGTCCCGACAGCCATTCGGGTGCGTTGGCGGCTTCGAGCCAGCCGCCTACTATCGCGGGGATACCCGGCACCCATACTCCGAACTCGGCGGGGTCGTCGGGCTTGCCCTCGTTCTTTGAGAATACCTCGGCGGCGGACTTCACGTCCTCACCGTTAACGGTTTCATCGCTTATTTCGAGTGTTTCTTCGTCCTCAGACTCGTATGTAAACTCGTCGCTGTTTTTAACGCTGTTAGCGAAGTCGTTGACAGCTGAAACAGCAGAGGCGGAGTTGTAGTCCTCACTCTCAAAGTCCAGAGCTTCCGAGAGAGCTTTGTTTTCGGAAGCTTCCGCCGCGCCTGTAAGCACACCGATAGCTTCAGCGTGTTCGTCGTACTCCGCATCGCCTATTCCGACAAGGTGATAACCGTCGCCGAACAATCCGTCGTTCGCCCAGTCTGTAGCCGCGGTTCCGACAGTAACCATCGAAATATAATAAACAAGGAACATCACGATTATGAAAATCGGCAGACCCAACCAGCGATTTGTGACAACCTTATCGATTTTATCCGAGGTTGAGAGCTGTCCCTTTCGTTTGTTCTTGTAAACACCGTTAATGATTTTGCCGATATAGACATAACGCTCGTTGGTGATGATACTTTCCGCGTCATCGTCATATTCATCCTCAACGGCCTTAATATCTTTTTCAATGTGGTTGAGGGTAGGCTCATCGAGTCCGAGTTTCTCAATCACCTTTTCGTCGCGTTCAAAAATTTTGACCGCGTACCAGCGCTGTCTCTCCTCAGGCATATCGTGCACGCACGCTTCCTCAATATGAGCGATTGCGTGCTCAACAGCGCCGTCAAACGGATGCTTGGGCACAGGCTTTTTGTCCTCAGCCGCCTTGACCGCGGCTTCTGCCGCTTCCTCTATTCCCTTGCCCTTGAGCGCGGAAATTTCCACAACCTTGCACCCCAGAGCGCGTGACAGCTCGGTTGTGTTTATTACCGTGCCTGTTTTCTCCACGATGTCCATCATATTTACGGCTACAACAACAGGAATACCCAGCTCACAAAGCTGAGTTGTCAGATACAGGTTACGCTCAAGATTTGTTCCGTCAACGATATTTAAAATCGCGTCGGGACGCTCGTCAATCAGGTAATTACGCGCAACAACCTCCTCCATCGTGTAGGGGGAGAGCGAGTAGATACCGGGCAGGTCGGTTATTGTCACGTCGTTGTGCTTTTTGAGCTTACCTTCTTTTTTCTCAACCGTCACTCCCGGCCAGTTTCCCACAAACTGATTCGAGCCTGTCAGCGAGTTGAACAGTGTTGTTTTACCGCTGTTGGGGTTACCCGCTAACGCTATAGTAATTTTTGTTTTCATAATTTACCTCATTTCATCGGTTAGTTTGTGCTAACCTAAGATTAAAAAATTATTCTACCTCAATCATCTCCGCATCGGCTTTGCGGATAGAGAGCTCATAACCCCGCACGTTAATCTCGAGCGGGTCGCCTAAGGGCGCAACCTTGCGCACGCTGAGCTCAATCCCCTTGGTGATTCCCATATCCATAATGCGGCGTTTTACGGCTCCTTCGCCGTGGAGCTTTTTCACCTTGCAGGCGCTGCCGACGGATACGTCTCTGAGAGTTTTCATATTCTACCTCCGTTAAATAAATATTTTTTGCGCCATTTCCTTACTGACGGCTATTCTGGCGCCTTTGACATTGACGATAAGATTGCCGCCCATCGAGCTGACAACTGCGACAACCGCTCCCGCTACAAAGCCTAGGTTCTGCAGGTGAGCTCGAACGTCAGAGCTGCCGCCGATACGTTTTATTATGTTTTCTTCGCCTATCGCGGCAAGTGTAAGCGGCATAACCGTCCCTCCCTTATTGTGAGTTAGTACAAGCTAAACAATTTGGATAAAAAAGGTTAGTCGAAGCTAACTTATAAGGATAAAAATATAGTTAGTCCCAGCTAACTATATGATATTATAGCAATATTTTTTACTCTTGTCAATACTTTTCTCAATATTGATTTTTCCCTTCGATTATGTTAGTATGAATACGGATAGGAGGAATACAGATGAAATTACACGAATCAGGAGAAATGTATCTGGAAACTATTCTCGTTCTATCGAAGAAGAATCCCTATGTGCGCGCGATTGACGTGGGGGAGTATATGGGCTTTTCAAAGCCATCCGTGAGCCGTGCCCTCAGTCTGCTCAAAAACGGCGGCTTTGTTGAAGTAGGGGAAAGCGGAGCTCTCACCCTGACCGGAACAGGCAGGGAAGTTGCCGAGAAGATTTACGAAAGGCACTGCTGCTTGTCAAAAGCGCTTATCGAAATGGGCGTTGACGAAAAAACCGCAGACACAGACGCGTGCAAAATCGAGCACGTTATTTCGGACAAATCCTTTCAGGCGATAAAAAGACACTTTCACTATGACTAATAGGATGAGAATGTGAAAATTTTTACAGGGACTTGACAAAAACGCTTTACTGTATTAAAATGTTATCATTCCGAAAAATTGAGGAAACTATTATGTGTATCAAAAGAACTGACAACTTCAGCTTTACATTCAGCTTTACAGTCTTTACAGGCGGTAGGGTTAATTTGCTATGCTGATGTTGTGAGATAGATAGTAATCACAGGGTGTGGCACTTTAACCGAGTGCCGCACCTTTATTTTATTTTTAAGGAGTAATTGATATGATTATTGTACTGAAAAGTTCAACAACACCCGAGCAGGTTCAGCAGTTCACAGACAAGCTTTGCGCCGACTATGAGGTCAAGGTCAACCGCTGGGACGGTATTCATTCCACTGTGCTCGGACTCATCGGCGACACACACACTGTCGATATCGAGTACATTGACGCGCAGGACATTGTCGAGAGCGTCAAGCGTGTTCAGGAACCCTACAAGAAGGCAAACAGGAAATTTCACCCCGAGAACACTGTTGTCAAAATCAACGACGACGTGAGTATCGGAGACGGCAGTCTTCACATTATGGCCGGTCCCTGCTCAGTTGAGAGCGAGGAGCAGATTGTGGAGATTGCTAAGGAAGTCAAAAAGTCGGGCGCGACACTGCTCCGCGGCGGAGCATTTAAACCGAGAACATCTCCCTATGCTTTCCAAGGGCTTAAATCCGAGGGACTCGACTTGCTCAAAATCGCCCGCAAGGAAACAGGACTCCCGATTGTCACCGAGATTATGCGCACGGAGCATATCGATATGTTCGAGAACGTCGATATCATTCAGGTAGGCGCGCGCAATATGCAGAATTTTGACCTGCTCCGAGAGCTTGGCAAAACCAACAAGCCAATTCTATTAAAGAGGGGTTTGTCCGCGACAATTGAGGAATGGCTGATGAGCGCCGAGTATATTATGGCGGGCGGCAACGACAACGTAATCCTCTGCGAGCGAGGTATCCGCACCTATGAAACCTACACCCGCAACACTCTCGATGTGGCTGCGATTCCGATAATCAAAAAGCTTTCTCATCTGCCTGTAGTAGTGGACCCGAGCCACGCCTCGGGCAAGAGCTGGCTAGTAGAGCCGCTGGCTATGGCGGCGGTCGCCGCGGGTGCCGACGGGCTTATAATTGAAGTCCACAACGACCCGTCCCACGCGCTGTCCGACGGCGCTCAGTCGCTCACCCCAAAGCAGTTTGACAAAACCGCCAAGAAGATTCTCGCGCTCAAGGAGTCCTTATGATGAGTAAAAATCAACTGAGGACGGAAATAAAAAACGCTTCGGCTATGCCCGATACAAACGGTGTAAAAATAGCCTATCAGGGAATACAGGGGGCGAACTCATACGACGCCGCCAAGAAGCTCTTCCCCGAGGGGAAGCTTACGTCCAAAAGCACCTTTGAGGACGTGTTCAAGGCTATTGAGAACGGAGAGTGCTCCTACGGCGTTCTGCCCGTCGAGAACTCCACGGCGGGTTCCGTTTCGGCGGTATACGACCTGATTCTGCGCTATCGTTTCTACATTGTCGGCGCGCTGGGTATGGCGATAGACTATTGCCTCGCGGGGCTCAGACAGTCAGAGCTCGGCGATATTGAAAAAGTAATCTCACATCCACAAGCATTATCGCAGTGCGGGAATTATATCAATCATATGGGCTTTGAGGCGGCTTCCTGTTCTAACACAGCCGTCGCCGCGCGCGACACAGCGAGGGAAAAGCGCCTTAATCTCGCCGCGATATGCTCATACAACGCGGCTGAGGAGTATGGCTTGAAGGTGCTAGACGACCATCTTCAGGATAATCCCTTCAACACCACGCGCTTCATCGTGATTTCAAAGAAGCTCTATATCCCGAGCGGCGCTAACAAGGTCAGCCTTTGTTTCTCGCTTCCTCACGTTGCGGGGGCGCTGCTCAATATGCTCAAAAGGTTCGACTCCCTCGGGCTCAATCTAACCAAAATCGAGTCTCGCCCGATTTCGGGCAAGGTTTTTGAGTACCTGTTCTACCTCGACTTCTCGGGCAGCGTCCGCACCGAGGGTGTTACCGACCTGCTGTGCAGGCTTAACGAAGAAATGACCGAGTTCAGCTTCCTCGGCAATTACTCCGAAGAATAACATAAAAAGGAAAAGGCTCCGAAAGGAGCCTTTTGTGTTTGCTGTGTATTACAGAATATCCTCAACAGCAAAACTGTCGTTGAACACATCTGTTGACTGCACATAGTTGTTGTCTGTGTCAGTCGACATTTTGAGCACGTCATCCTGCAGGAGGACTTCTGTAATTATTTCAGGTTTTATATATGTCTGTTTCATAATTGTCCTCCTCAGTTCGTAATCTGCTTGTTGTCCTCTATCGGGTCGCCCGTCAGCATTCCAGCAGCTGAGTTATAGCTGGTGCAGCAGCCGCCATATACACAGGTTCCGCCGTAGTCGTTGTAGTATGTTCTCAGCAAGCCGTTAGCGTCGTAGTATCTCATATACGAACGCGCTATGATGTCTTTGCTCATATTCTCGGGGTGACCCTCATAAGTAACGACAAAAGTAGCGATGCGGTACTCGTTGCAGTCGCGGTGGTCAATGTTTATAGCGGAATTTCCGCCGTAGCCGCCCTGCTGCGAGGTGCAGTCGACATTGGTGACGTAGTTGAAGTTGTTTTCGCTTCTTTCTCTTACAGTTGTGTCTACGCCGTTTACGTCGGTGCCCTTGTATTGGAGCTTGTAGGTGTTTTTGTCAATATTGAAAGAGGCGTCATTTACTACGGTATCAGTGGTCGCCTTGGAAGCAGTGACAAAGCCGTACTCAACATTGTGTTCATAGCCTTGCTCGCTGACTACCTTTTTGTCGGAAAGCGCGTCAATATCGCTGAGCAGCTGCTCGCTGATTGAAGTCGCGAAACGCAGACCGCCGTTTTCTCTTACGTTTGTGTTCTCGTCAATCCAATTTTCGGGACGGAGTTGTACGCCGAACAGACCGAAGCTGTCGTAGTAGTACTTTCCGCCGTCGCCCTGCATATCGCTCGGGAGCTCTTTTTCGTCTATATCCTTCTCCTGCTCGATTTTGTCAATCTTTTCCCAGTGGGCATAGATGTCTATGCCTGTTTCATATATATCCTTAGGCTCATAGGCAGTACCGAACTCAACAGGATTATCGTCGCCTGTTCTTTCGTAGTACCAGCCTTTAAATACATAGCCGTCGGGGTCCTTAAGCTGAGGAATGTTGTGGAATTCCTGAATTACGTTACCGTTCTTTACTTCGTGGTTGGTAACATAGGGAGTAAATATTTCATCAGCGTAGATATCATCCATATCGTTGTTGTTGATGTGGTAGTTTACGTCATATTCCTTACGAACGAGGCGAACCTCGTTTTCATCGACATCCGAATAGTCGGGATACCAGCTCTCGTGGTCAGAGAAGAAAGCGTTCATTGGTTCAAGCGAAGCGTTGTTGGACTTGTAACCGCTTGTAAGGTAAGCGGTAGAAACAGCGTCGTTGGCTGTGTCTTCCTTATCGTCGTCCCAGAGCGTCGGGTCTGAAAGACCAATCTGAGAACCTGTGAGGTCGCCGATGACATAAACAGGTTTTGAACTGCTGAGTATATTAAGGTCATTCTTCTTGCCGTTGTAAGTGTTGCCCTTAATGATGTCTTCTCCGGAGATTTTTATCTGAGAGTTAGCGTCGTAGTATACACCCGCGCCTCTGTCGCCTGAGGTGTTGTCCTCAATAATTGTGTTTTTGATTGTGGTAAAGCCTGATACATTATCAACAGCCGCTATGCCGCCGCCGTTAGCTTCTGCTTCATTGCCTGTGATTGTACATCCATCAATGTCGAGCTGAGTCCAGTTAGCGTAGTTTTCAATACCGGCACCATCGTAAGCAGTATTGTTTTTAATTACTGCGTTATGAATCTGAGTCGGTATACTTGCTTTGAGCACAGAAACAAGCACACCGCCGCCCATATCCTCAGCTTCGTTAGAGGAGATTTCTCCGCCGTTTATAATAAATTCCGGATTGTCAGGAGTTCCGATTCCCGGGTTCATAGTAGCGATTGCTCCCGCGTAAGAGTAAAAATAACCTGAAACAAAAACTCCGGCTCCTTCGCTGGCTTTATTGCCCGAAATTGTTCCGTTGTTAATATTGACTTTGCTTCTTATATTGCCAAATCCGTATGAAGCAAGTTCTCCGTATGAAATATCAACAGCAATGCCGCCGCCCATATTAGTTGCGCGGCATCCGGTTATGGTTCCGCCGTTCATAATAAAGGTTGAACCACCTGTAACAAATACACCGCCGCCCATAGCTGTAAAGCATCTGTTGGGGTCTCTATCATCAATATAATCAGATGTCGCATAGCAGTTTGAAATGGTGCCGCCGTCCATAATGAATTTGCCACCCGCGAAAACCGCAACGCCGCCACCGTAGCAGACTGAACCGCCGTCAATTCCGCAGTTGTCAATTGTGCCGCCGTGCATATGGAATGTACCGCTCTCAACAGTAACACCGCCGCCAAAGTAATTTTCGCCTTTGTGGTCTTTTGCTGTTACGTTGTTGTACATATGGCACTCTGAGTTCGCGCCAACAACGCTGATGATGCCTCCGATATCTGAGTTGTCACCACTCGTAAGTGTAAGTGTTGAAGTACCATCGCCGAGATATACCTTAGCTCCGTTCCATACATCTATTACCTGAGTTGGAGCAGAAAGCGTATGCCCGTTACCGATAACTGTAACTTCAGCGCCGCTTTTACTGATTCCTACAAAAGCGTCTGTGCCGCTGAGGTCAGCTTGAAGGCTGATGGTTGCCTCTCCGCCGTTCTGGTTGATTTCGCTGCATGCTGTTTTGAGCTGTTCTGTGGTATAAACATTATATGTTGTCGTCGCCGCGAAAACATTAAAAGGCGCGACGCACAAAATGCCGACCATTATCACCAAAGCCAGCAGAGCTGAAATTGGCTTTTTCAATCTTTTCATAAATTTTTCCTCCTAATTCGACATTATTCCGCATTAATCTCCATTATATGTGTATATTTTACACCTCGCGTATGTTGTTGTCAAACAAAAATAAGAATTTCATATAGTTATACAAACTTACGCAAAATTATCACATAAAAGTGAACAGGTTGCAACATTTGTGTTATTTAAGTCACATATAAGAAGGGAAAATGTAATAGAGAACTCCTCTGAATAGCAAGGCGTGTGTGCTCTCCCGGCGATATAACGTATAAAATAGGTCGGTTCGAAAACATCCGAACCGACCTTAGCCGTTTTACCTATTTTTCATAACCTTATAAGGCTGTGAATTATTCCTCGACTTTAGCAGCGTCAATAACCTTCTGAGCTACGTTAGCGGGGCAATCCTCGTAACGTACAAACTCAAATGTGTAGCTGCCGCGTCCCTGTGTGCACTGACGGATGAATGTCGCGAAATCGCTCATCTCGGACTCGGGGACCTCAGCCTCAACAACCTGCATACCTTTTTCTTCGGCGGGATTCATACCCATAACACGACCGCGGCGCTTGTTAACTTCGCCCATAACGTCGCCCATGTTAGCGTCGGGAACTGTAGCCTGAAGTGTGCCGAAGGGCTCGAGCAGCGTGGGGGAAGCCTGAGGCATACCGTTCTTGTACGCGATGTTGGCAGCCATCTTGAACGCCATCTCGGAGCTGTCTACGGGGTGATATGAACCGTCATAGAGGTTAGCCTTGAGACCGACTACGGGATAACCCGCGAGAGGACCGTGGAGGATAGCGTCGCGCAGACCCTTTTCAACAGCGGGGAAGAAGCCCTTGGGAACCGCGCCGCCTACAACGCTCTCGCTGAACTCGAGACCGTCGTTGTCGCCGGGTGAGAACTCAATCCAAACATCACCGAACTGACCGTGACCGCCCGATTGCTTCTTGTGACGACCCTGAACCTTAACGGGCTTGCGGATAGTCTCGCGGTAAGCAATCTTGGGTGTGTCGAGCATAGCGTCTACGTTATATTTTGACTTAATCTTTGATACGAGAACATCGAGGTGCTGCTCGCCGAGACCGTAGACCAGCATTTCGTGAGTTTCGTGGTTGTGGAAGTACTTGATTGAGGGGTCTTCCTCCATAACCTTCTTGACAGCCTGAGCAACCTTGTCCTCGTCGCCCTTTGTCTTGGGCTTGATAGCCTGAGAGTAGGAAGCTACGGGGTAATCAACGCCCTTGAGTGTAACCTTTCTCAGGGGTGAACAGAGAGTGTCGCCTGTCTTTACGTCGTTGAGCTTCGGAATAGCGCCAATGTCGCCGGCGCCGATGTACTGAGCGTCTTCCTGCTTTTTGCCGCGAACTGTGAGAACCTTTGTGATTCTTACGTTGTCGCCTGTACGCATATTGATAACGGGAACATCCGATGAGATTTTACCCGATACAGCCTTGATGTAAGAGAGCTTGCCTACAAACGGGTCGGATACAGTCTTGAACACGATACCCGCGGCAGCGCCGTCAGCGCTTACGGAGATTTCCACGGGGTCGCCGTTGGGATCGGCGCCGACCTCATTTTTGCTGTCAGCCTTGGGAGCAAGCCAGATAAGAGAATTGAGGAACATATCGATAGCCGCCATATTCTGAGCGTCGCCGCAGAATACGGGACAGATTGAACCGTCCTTAACACCCTGAGAAAGACCTGTGATGATTTCCTCGGGAGTGAATTCCTCGCCTTCGAGGAACTTGTCGAGCATTTCCTCGCTTGTCTCAGCTACGGCTTCCTTGATAGCCTCTCTCAAACCGTCAAGACGGTCGCCGAGAGCGGGCATATCTGTGGGAGTAGCAACGCCTTTAGCGTATTTGTAAGCGCGGAACTCAAAGAGATTTACATAAATGTCAGCCTTGCCGTTCTCGATGAAGGGTACGACAACGGGACATACGGAAGGACCGAAAGTGGATTTGAGGTCTTCGAATACATCGTAGAAGCGTGCGTTCTCGTCACAAACTCCGTTTACGAAGAAAATCTTAGCCAAATCCTGTTTCTTGGCAGCCTTAACCGCCTTCTCGGTACCGACATCGATACCGTCCTTGCCCGATACAACTATAATAGCTGAGTCAGCGGCGCGCATACCCTCGGCAACGCCTCCCTCAAAGTCGAAGAGACCGGGAGTGTCGATGATGTTGATTTTGGTGTTCTTCCACTCGAGAGGAGCAACCGCTGTCATCAGGGAAACCTGACGTTTGATTTCCTCGGCGTCATAGTCGAGCACTGTGTTGCCGTCGGTAACCTTACCGAGACGGTCGGAAGCCTTCGCGAGGAAAAGCATAGACTCGGCAAGAGAAGTTTTACCGCAGCCCGCGTGACCCGCGAAAGCTAAGTTTAAAATGTTGTTAGCGTTATACTGTTTCAAAACGATACAGCCCTTTCGTTAATAAAATTTGCAATTACCTGAAATTGCAGACAAATTACCTAAAAATTATAACATTTTTGTAAAACCTGCACAATAGCTTAAAGGAAAAATAACGCCGTTAAATCAACCAAAATATTGCGCTGACTTTTGTGCGTAATGACGAATGCAGTATGAAATTAACAGTTAAAAACAAAAACCTTGGCGTTATACTTAACACCAAGGCTTAATAAACAAACTATTAACTTTTAACTGTACACTCTTCACTATTTTAGGACTCTGTCCTTGAATTTCATCCCGTCAAGCCCGAATCCCAGCGCCGTGAAAACAATCGTGGCGGCGAGAACCTGACAGAGCTCGTTGGGAATCGCCACGACAGCGTACCCAAAGTCCTTCATAAACAGGTGAGCGATAAAATATCCCAGTACTGTAATGAGCGAGGAGGGAACAAGGGCTGTTAGCGAAAGCGGATTAATGATACGGTGGCTCTTACTCCTTTTTTTCTGTATATAGAACGCCAAAATGAACGGAACGGCGTTGAGCCCTTTGATAATTGCCGAGGGAATAATCCAGTGAGGATAACCAGAGAGCAGGTCGGCGAGTCCGCCGCCGATTGCGCCTGCGAAGATTCCATAGGGACCGGGAAGAATACTCGCGCCCAGATAAATCATACTGTCGCCCGGGTGAACATACCCCGTTATTGTCGGGATTTTAACGGTCATAGTAAGAACTGTCGTCAGCGCGGCAAACAGAGCGGTGAGCACTATTATACGCGCGTGGATGTTTTGTTTTGATTTTGCGTTTGCGTATTGCATATCGCGCCTCCTTGAATTTTTGCTTTTCATAAATTACCTCGAGATAAATAGTTTTTTCTCAAACTATGATAACATAATATCATAAAACTGTCATTAATAAATAGACAGTTTATGATATTTTTAAAAGGACAGTTTACGCTTGTCGAGTTATATTGACAAAAATGTGAATGAATTTATGTATAATTAGTATATTGAAAATGTTTTGCAAGAGTAATATAATTGATATATGAATATACACCTCTCTAAAAAGGGGTACAAAGGGGGATATATATGATTAAACATGCGTTGAGCAAAAAATCTGTAAAAGTTTTGGCGACAATTACGTTTGTATTTCTCGCGGTAATCGCTTTTATGCTTTTGTCAGGCACAAAGGCGGACGCTAAAACCATTAAAATCAAAACACCCGCTCAGATGCGCAACATCAACTGGAAGAACAAGGGCTTTGGTCCGGGCAACACCTATAAGCTTTGCAACGATATGGATCTTGCCACAGACCTTCCCGGCGACGAGTACGGATACGTCCTTTTGACAAAGGGCAAGTTCACAATCGACCTCAACGGTCACACTCTCCAAAGCACAGACTCCAGAGTTACGGTTATCTCAAACCGCGGCGCCAACGTTACCATCAAGGACTCCAAGGCTAAAAAACAGTCTATGTCACACCCGAGTATCCGCTCGTATAATTTCGGCGCTATCGAGATGACAAAGGGCAGCCTGAATATCAAAAACGGTTACTACCTCGGCAGAAGCGACGGCACCAACAACCCCGTAGCCTTGTATGTAGGCGGCGGTAAGTGCGTAGTAAACGGCGGCACATTCGACGGCGAGTTTGTCGGAGCGTCAACAGCGGGCAGCGGTAAGCTCTACATAAACGGCGGTAAATTTATCGGACGTTATATGTTCGCGCTTATGCACTTCGGCGGAGGCAAAATTAAGATAGCCAAGGGTACGTTTACTAATACATATCAAAGCTATACGATTCCCACATTTGCTTTTGGTAAGTATAATCTTGACGGAAAAACTTTCAATTTCAATACATGGCTCGCTTCGGGAGCAAAGTATAGTCCCTCGCTGGCAGGCACTCTCTATTGGAACGGACAAGGCCGTACAGGTTCAAACACATATATTTCACAGTATCCGACCTACTCTGTTTATGGTATGACACAAACCTATCCATACGCGGTAGCGTATACTGGCAACAGCGGATTCGAGCCTGTTACGATTAAGGTCAAGAGCTCACCCAATCCGCCCGCTACAAAGATAACCTCGCTCAAAGCTAAATCAAAGGCGCTTACTGTCAAGTGGAAGAAAAAGTCCAAAAAGACATCGGGCTATCAGGTTCAGTACAGCACAAGCTCCAAGTTCAAGAAACCTAAGACCGTAACAGTCAAGGGCAAGAACAAGAAGTCAACGACTTTAAAGAAACTCAAGAGCGGCAAAAAGTACTACGTCAGAGTAAGAACATACCGTTCGTTCAACGCTACAAGATACTACTCAAAATGGAGCAAAGTAAAGAACAGGAAAACAAAATAATAAGTGATTTTCAGAGAATAAAATGCCTTGGAGTTGCGGCTCCAAGGCTGAATTTTTTGTCGATTTAAGTTTGCCGGTGACAAATACCACCGGCTTCTTTTATAGAGATTGTAGAACATATTGTGGCATATGTGGAAATATAAAAGCAAATATTCACAAAAAAGCCCGCAAAACCGCATATATCCTGCCTGACTGTTGAATTTTAAGGCAAAATATGGTATTATTAAAAAGATGCGTGAAAAAAATCCGAACTTTTTTGATTTAGGAGAACAGGATTATGAAACCATTACTATCTGTTTTAATAGCGGTTGTTATGGCTTTTTCGGGTATGACAGTTGCGTTTGCCGAGGAGATTTCCGTCAACGAGGAAACCGTCGGCGCGGCTGTATCCGATACCGTTAATCAGGAGGACACTCAGCCTGAGACGGACAACTCAACTGAAGCGACAACCGAAACTACAACTGAAACAGAACCCGAAACCGTGGCGGCTGCAGATTCGCCCGACGGTACGGTTATCAGCAAGGATGGTAAGTATAAACTCTGTGTTTACAGAAAAGAAGACCTCGTCTACGCTGATATCGTCAAGTACCTCGGTAACGACAAGTTTTCCAAAACTACGTCTATAAACAAGATTGACGGGTACAAAATCCGACAGATTCGCGCAAAGGCTTTTTGCGGATTAAAGACTTTAAAAACCGTCAAATTTATGGGTACTTACTTTGCCAAGGGTGTAAAGAGCGAAGTGCTCAAAAAAGGGTTCTACAATTGCAAGAATATGACCACGTTGGTTGTGAATTCCTACGTTGCTCTGAACTCCAATTGCGCGGGCTATGTCAAGGGTAAGAAGTGCGCTAAATTTACCACTCTTA
This sequence comes from Ruminococcus sp., assembly GCA_017458845.1. Classification (GTDB taxonomy): domain Bacteria; phylum Bacillota; class Clostridia; order Oscillospirales; family Acutalibacteraceae; genus Ruminococcoides. The sequence goes on along the minus strand of JAFSZY010000060.1, from coordinate 25,006 downwards.
AGTATAACGATGTTACAAAATCCCAGAGTGACGTTAGCGGGAAAATCAGCTATGCTTCGACCCACACGGTTAAGTCTGTCTATAACGTGAGCAAAAACAACAAAAACAACCGCAAGGCAAAGCTTGTTGATTTTGTAAACGGCTCGGTGTTCTACGCCAAGGTCGCAAGCAAGAGCGTCAAGGGATGGAAGTCCTCAAACTCTAACGTTATTTCCATTTCAAGCAAAGGCAAGGCAATCATAAAGGCAAAGGGTACAACAACCCTCAGCGTAAAGGTCGGTAATCTTAAGATTAAGCGTAAATTTGTTGTAACCACAAACCCGTATCTGACAGTTAAGGGCAAAAAGGTTACTTCCGTATCTGTCAAGAACGGTGAGACGATCAAGCTCGGTATAAAGGGAAAAGCGTCAAGCATTGACAACGTGTATACCGACACGGAATACGCCAAGGTTACGAGCAAGACAACCGCGACTGCTATCAAGGTTATGGGTACGCGTCGCGGAACAACTAACTTAAAAGTCAACGTCAACGGTTATACAATCAAGCTGAAAGTTACTGTCAAGAAGAACCCGATAACCGACGAAACGATGGCGAATATCGCTCAAAAAATCGGTTCTCAGGTTGACTACAACTATGCGGACTCGACTGTAATGTGCAGCGCCTACGCGTTCTGCTACGCTTACTATCAGGTCAAGGGAGTCAAGATAACCCCCATCAGTGTATGGTGCCCGGGCGGATGCACCTGGTACGGCGGAACTCCGATGTATTATTCATCGGGAAATTCTATGCTGAAGGCTATCAAAGAGTCGCTCGACAAGAACCAGGCGTGCGTAGGACTTTTGAGTATCGGCAACTCCGCTCACCACTATGTCACTTTCTATGATTACACGGGCAAGGGCAACAAGCTCAGCGACTTCAAGGTTCTCGACCCGTGGGACGGAACTCTCACGACAGCCGAGTACTACGGTTACAGCCGGGGCTACGGATACCAGGCAATAACAATTAATACATAAAAAATGGGGAAGCCGTCCGGATTCCCCTTGAGTTTAAAGATAAAAAAGGCTGTCGCGCGACAGCCTTTCTTTGTTTTATTATGAATTTGCTTCGATGTAATTTACGATAGCGCCGACAGTTTTGAGGTTCTCAATTTCATCGTCGGGAACTTCGATTTCGAACTCGTCTTCGATGGACATAAGAAGGTCAACAACGTCGAGAGAATCTGCGCCTAAATCTTCCTGAAGGTCTGTGTCCTCAGCGATTTTGTCTTCGTCAACGTCGAACTGCTCAGCTAAGATAGCTCTAACTTTTTCTAAAATCATTTTATTCCTCCTAAAATACTTTTGCCGCAAAGCATCCCTATTCTGGACAAATTCGGGATTTTTTGCTACAATAATCTGGAAACAACAAATGTGTTGTTACCTGTCTATATTATTAGTTAATAACCACTTTGTCAATATTTATTTCAAAAATTTTACTTTTTATCAAATTTTTTCCGCCGAGGTATAATATGAGAGTCAAGAGATTTGCCGTAATAGGTCACCCCATAGGTCATACAATGTCGCCGTTTATTCACAAGCGGCTTTTTGGGCTTGCGGGGATTCCCGCTGAGTACGGCGTGCTTGATATCGCTCCCGAAGCTCTGAATTCCGACTGCAACTCCATACTCAAAGAACTCGACGGCTACAATATAACTATTCCGCACAAGCAGAGTATTATTCCTCTGCTGGACGAAATTGATGCCAAGGCGAAGCTCTACGGCAGCGTCAATACGGTTCTCAACGAGAACGACAGAGCAAAGGGCTTTACAACCGACCCCGACGGGTTCCTCAAAGCGCTGGAGTACGCCCGTATCCCTCTGAGCGGCAGGGTAGTCATACTCGGCTGCGGCGGCGCGGCTCGCACTATGGCGTACGAGGCGGCAATAGCGGGGGCAGAGCTCGAATTTGCCGTAAGGGAACAGAGTATTCTGAAGGCTCAGAAGCTTGCCGACGAAATCAAATCGGCAATCAATACTGACGATATAAAATGCGTAGACGTAAAGAACCTTTCGGGCGAAATAAAAACCCTGATTAACGCCACGCCTGTTGGTATGTCGCCAAAAACGGAGCATCAGCCAGTGACAGACGCTCAGCTCAAAAAATGTGAGAACGTCTTTGACGCTATCTACAATCCGCTCGAAACAAGACTCATCCAAAAGGCAAAAGCCAACGGCAGCCGCGCCGAGGGCGGAATGTCTATGCTCGTGTGGCAGGCGGTTGTGGCGCACAAGCACTGGGACGGCTCAACCTACGACGTCAAGGATATCGAAAAGCTCTGCGCGGACGCTTACGAGGAGTTGAAGAAACGATGAACAACATAATCCTCTGCGGCTTTATGGGCTGCGGGAAAAGCTCGGTAGGACGCAAGCTCTCACAGAGAAGCGGGCGAGAGTTTGTTGATACTGACAGATATATCGAAGAAAAAACAGGTATGACTGTAGCTGAGATTTTTGAGCAAAAGGGTGAGGAAGGCTTCCGCGAGATAGAGACCGAAGTCTGCAAAGAACTCAGTGAAAGGGACAATCTCATCATTGCGGCGGGAGGCGGAACCTTGACTCTCCCGAGGAATGTTGAAATTCTCAGACAGGGCGGCAAGATTATCTTTATTGACGTCAGCTACGAGACCCTCTGCGAACGGCTCAAACGCGACACACGCCGCCCGCTATTGCAGGTTGAAAACCGAAACGAGGTCATCAGAGAACTGCTCGACAAACGCCTGCCGCTCTACAGGAAAGCCGCTTCGGTGTACGTCAACGGCAACTTTAACAGCTCGGTTGTGGCGGGCAACATTTTAAATATTATCAGATAAAGGAAAAGATACTATGAATATAGTGGTAATAGGTCTGGGTATTATCGGCGGCAGCTTTGCCAAAGCCCTCAAGAAATACACCAACCATAATATTATAGGCATTAACCGCACACGCTCCGTACTTGAAAGGGCGTATGAGGAAAAGGCGATTGATGAAATCGGCGATGAGCATAGTCTTGAAAAAGCCGACATTATCATCCTTGCGCTCTATCCTCATACGGCTGTAAAATATATTGAAGCAAACGGTAAATTTATAAAGAAGAACGCGATTGTGACGGACTCGTCGGGTATCAAGTGCGAGATTTGTCCGCGGATGGTCGAGCTCTCCAAGCGCTTCGGCTTTGAGTTTGTCGGAAGCCACCCTATGGCGGGCAAGGAAACCAACGGATATGAAAGCAGCGAGGCGGAGCTCTTTGAGGGCGCGAGCTATATCATCACACCGTGCGAGGCGAGCGACGAATCGGTAAAGACAATCTCCGACCTAGCTCTTAGAATGCGTTTCGGTTCGGTCAAGATGACAACCCCCGAGGAACACGACAGGATGATAGCCTTCACCTCTCAGCTTCCCCACGTTCTCGCGTGCGCCTATGTGCTCAGTCCGTGCTGCCCGAACCACAAGGGCTTTTCGGCGGGCTCATACAAGGATGTGTCCCGCGTCGCGAATATCAACGCCACACTGTGGAGCGAACTGTTCCTTGAAAACCGCGTTCCTCTCATCAAGGAGCTCGACACGCTTATAGACAACATTCACGCCATAACCGACGCAATCAAGGCAAACGATAAAAGTAAGATTGAAGAACTGCTTGAAGCAGCTCACAAAACCAAGGAGATGCTTGGCGAATGAAAAAAGTTAGAGTAAACACAAGCGCCCCTTACGATATTCTAATCGAAAGAGGTCTCATAGCAAAAACAGGCAGTTTTGTCAAGAACGTTTCAAACGCAAAAAAGGTCTGTGTAATCACGGACTCCAACGTCGGCGCTTTCTACGGTGAAACGGTCGTGAAATCGCTCAAAGAAGCGGGCTTTGACACGGCTATGTTTACCTTTGAGGCAGGCGAGAAAAACAAGCGCCTCGACACAATCTCGGCTATGTACAGCTTTATAGCGGACTTTAATATGTCGCGCAAGGACTTAGTCGTCGCGCTGGGCGGTGGAGTCACGGGCGATATGGCGGGGTTTGCCGCGGCTACATATATGCGAGGAATCAACTTTGTGCAGATTCCCACATCACTGCTTGCTCAGGTGGATTCTTCCGTTGGCGGAAAGACAGGTGTGGACATAGAACAGGGAAAGAACCTTGTCGGCGCGTTTTTGCAGCCAATACTAGTTATCATTGACCCCGATACACTCGAAACCCTGCCCGATAAGTATCTCAGCGACGGAATGGGCGAGGTCATCAAGTACGGCTGTATCAAGGACAAAGAGCTGTTTGAAACGCTCGAAAACAATAACGCCTATGATATAATTGAAGATATAATTTGCACCTGCGTCAGCATTAAGCGCGACGTAGTGGAACGTGACGAAAAAGAGAGCGGCGAGCGTATGCTCCTCAACTTCGGTCACACTCTCGGGCACAGCCTGGAAAAAATTTACAACTTTGAAGGACTCTCTCACGGACAGGCTGTGGCAATAGGAATGGTCAAGATAACCGCGGCGGGGGAGAGAGCGGGACTCACCGAACAGGGCTGCGCCGAGCGCGTAAAAGCTCTGTGCGAAAAGTACAATCTGCCCACCTCGGACAAAGCTTCCGCACAGGAAATCGCCCGCGTATGCCAAAGCGACAAAAAAGCGTCGGGCGGATACGTCAACCTCGTACTGCTGAACAGCATAGGCGACAGCTTTATCAGACCGACAAAGCTTAGTGAACTTGAAAGCTTTATAGGATAAATAGCCTTCCCTTGGGGTTAACGTCAAACGATTGGGAAAGCAGCAAGCCCTCCCTTGGGGGAGGGTGCCGAGCAAAGCGAGGCGGGAGAGGGTCCATATTATGAAAAGACAAGAGTATACTTTTAGTAACGCCCACCTTACAAAGAACTCTCAAAAGCTTCGAAAAGAAATGACTAAATAAGAAAAGCATCTTTGGTATGATTTTCTGAACACTCTTCCTGTAAAATTTCGTCGACAAAAAGCTGTCGGAAATTATATTGTTGATTTTTATTGTTATCAAGCTCAGATAATAATTGAACTTGACGGTTCTCAACATTACGCTAATGATAAACAGATTGAAAAAGACATGAAACGTGATGACTACTTGAATAGTTTAGGATTTACTGTATTGAGATATTCAAATCACGACATACATAAAAATTTCAGAGGAGTCTGCGATGATATTTACAATCATCTGAATCTTTAAACAAGTGGACCCTCTCCCGTCACGCTACGCGTGCCACCCTCCCCCAAGGGAGGGCTTTTGGAGCACCATATGAACATCAAAGTTACACCCTCACAACTTAACGGAAAAGTATGCGCGCCGCCGTCAAAAAGCGACGTTCACCGCGCTATAATCTGCGCCGCTCTTTCGGGCGGGGCTTGTGAGGTTGCGCCCGTAGCTATGTCCGACGATATCAAAGCCACTGTAGGCTGTATTGAGGCTCTGGGAGCCAAGACAAGTTTAAACGGCGATATTCTAACCGTTGACGGCTCCAAAATGTTCAATAACAAAACCGCTGTTCTTGACTGCTTTGAGAGCGGTTCAACACTTAGATTTTTCATCCCCATAGCCGCGGCGGGCGGTGTAAAAACTACCTTTACAGGAAGGGGCAGACTGCCCGAGAGACCGCTTGATGTTTATCTCGACTGTCTTCCCGAGGCGGGGATAAAGTGCAAGGCGGAGAACAATCTTCCTCTCACAATCAGCGGCAAGCTTCAAAGCGGAATTTTCAATATTGCGGGTAACGTCAGCTCCCAGTTTATTACAGGGCTGTTGTTCGCGCTGCCGCTTGTACATGGTGACAGCAAAATCGTCCTCACCACCGAGCTCCAGTCAGAGGGCTATGTGGATATGACAATACGTTGTATGGAACGATTTGACGTTTTTGTCGAGCGTACCGACTACGGATATTTTATTAAAGGCTCGCAAAGCTATAAGCCTCAGAATTACCGCACCGACGGCGACTGGTCGCAGGCGGCGTTCTTTATGACGGCGGGCGCTCTATCAGGCAATGTGACAGTTGAGGGCTTGCGCCTGACGTCGGCTCAGGGCGATATGGAAGTGATAGAAATACTCGAGAGCTTCGGAGCTGATATAATCGTTGAAAACGGCAGCGTAACCGTTAAAAAGTCCAAGCTGAAAGCCACGGAAATTGACGCTTCTCAAATCCCCGATTTAGTCCCGATACTCGCTGTCGCGGCAAGCACGGCAAAAGGCAAAACGAGGATTTACAATGCCGAAAGACTCAGAGCCAAGGAGAGCGACAGGCTCCAAAGCACAGCCGATATGATAAACGCCCTCGGCGGCAAAGCCGAGATAGTCGCGGATGAGCTCCATATTGAGGGAGTTCGGGAGCTCCGCGGCGGTACAGTCAACGGCTGTAATGACCACCGCATTGTTATGGCGGCGTCCGTGGCGGCTCTGAAATGTAAAAACGAAGTTACAATAACCGACAGGGAAAGCATAAACAAGAGCTTCCCGAACTACTTTGAGGAATATGAAAAACTGGGAGGGAAAACCGATGTCAACTTACGGAAATAGAATCAAACTAACCGTGTTCGGCGAAAGCCACGGGGACGGTATAGGCTGTATCCTCGACAACATTCCCGCGGGAATAAGCATTGATATGGATAAGGTGCTCACGCAGATGGCAAGACGCGCCCCCGGCAAGGACAGGACCGCTACCCCCAGACTCGAAAAGGACTTTCCGAATGTAAAGTCGGGTATCCTTGACGGCGTAACAACAGGCGCTCCCATAGCCTGCTTTATCGAGAACACAAACACCAGAAGCGGGGACTACTCCAACCTGCTCTCAAAGCCCCGCCCGGGTCACGCAGACTACAACGCTTTTGTAAAGTATGACGGCAAGAACGATATCCGCGGCGGCGGACATTTCAGCGGACGGCTCACGGCTCCGATTGTTTTCGCGGGAGCTGTTGCGCGTCAGATTCTTGAGCAAAATGGTGTTAAAATCGCCGCGCATATCGCTTCAATCGGCGGGGTGAAAGACGAGCGTTTTGACCCGGTTAATATTCCCGATAATCTTATTGAAAGATTGAACACAGAAACCTTCGCGCTGATTGATAAGGACAAAGAAAGCCCAATGCGCGATGTTATAGAAAAAGCAAGGCTCGACCTCGACAGCGTCGGCGGCGTGGTTGAGTGCGCAGTTACAGGCGTTCCCGTCGGTATAGGCGGACCTCTGTTCGACGGAATCGAGGGCAAAATCAGTCAGGCTGTTTTCGGAATTCCCGCCGTTAAGGGCGTGGAGTTCGGCGCGGGCTTTGAATGCGCCGAAATGAGAGGCAGCGAGAACAACGACAGTTATATATATGAGAACGGAGAGGTTAAAACCTCCACCAACAACTGCGGCGGAATCCTAGGCGGAATTTCGGACGGTATGCCCATTATATTCCGCGCGGCGTTCAAGCCGACTCCGTCTATAGCCAAAGAGCAGAAAACCGTCAACCTCACCACAGGCGAGAACACGACTCTCAGCGTAAAGGGCAGACATGACCCGTGCATTGTGCCCCGCGCGGTAAGTGTTGTGGAGGCGGTCGCGGCTTTGGCGGTTTTGGATATGGTGATATTATGAGAGATTTAAACGAAATCAGAAAAGAAATCAACAGTATAGACGAACAGCTCGTCAAGCTCTTCGTTCAGCGAATGGACTGCTCAAAAGCCGTCGCCGAGTATAAAAAGGCGAATAACATTCCCATACTCAACGTGGATAGGGAACAGGAAGTCCTCGACCGAGCAGCCGCTGAAAGCGGAGATTACGCTTCCTATACAAGGAACTTGTACGAGAAAATAATGAAGCTGTCAAGAGATTTACAGAATCAAATGATTGACGGCGAAGCGCGAGGATGAAATGAAAGAAAGAGATTATTTGTGGGATAATATAAAAGCTCTGCTGATATTCTTTGTTGTCGCGGGACACGTTCTCGAGATGAACCCCGTGCGCTCAGAGTTTGCTATGGGCGTTGACGCTTTTATATATTCGTTCCATATGCCCGCTTTTGTGTTCGCGTCAGGCTTTTTTTCAAAGAATATCTCTGTTGACGGCAAGGTTCGCGCCGAAAAAGCGGGAACGATTTTCGCCTACTATATTGTTTTCCAGGGCTTGATGATGATACTCAGGGCTGTTTTCAATATCTATCCCGATAACCTGTCATTGTTCAGCCCGTGCAGCGGTTTGTGGTATCTTCTCGTGCTGTTCGCGTATTACCTCATTACCCCGATTATAGAAAAACTTCCCGCGTGGCTTGTAATACCCTCCTCGGTATTGCTGGCGCTCTTTATCGCTAACGACAGCGGGGCGGGTCACTACTTTACAATCCTGCGCGCGTTCACATTCGCTCCGTATTTCTTCCTTGGATATTATCTGAACGGTAACGTCATCAAAAAAATGCGTTCTCTCAAGGCGTATTTCCGCTATCCTTTGGCGGCGGTGTGCGTCGCGGGCTCTATATGCAGCTGGGCGTTTACGCCGTGGATTTCGTGGATGAAGCTGTTCTTCGGCAAGGTGAACAATGTAGCGCTGAAAACAGACTTTATCGACGTATCTCTGTGCAGGCTGTGGGCTTACGCTATAGCACTGTTGATGATTGCCGCGCTGATTTTCGCTGTGCCCGACAAAAAGAGCGTTGTTGCCAAAGTAGGGCAGAACTCGCTTCAGATTTATTTGTTACATATGATAATTGTATTACTGCTTTTCGTTTCCGACTGGGTAATTATCCCGATAGATACCGACCTTGTTTTCTGGTTGAGTATGCTGGGAGCGCTCGCAACGACAATTTTGTTGTCGCTGTGGTTCTTCGGCTATCCGTTCAAGTGGATACAGTCGGGCGTAAAGAAGATCTACTCAATAAAGAAGAAATAGCCTTCCGTAAGGGAGGTTATTCTTATTTCTAAAAAGGAAAAATATTGCATATTTTTAATTCTTTTCAAGAAAAAATAACACCCTTTTAACCTATTTAGTCATAATCGGAATAAAAATTACAGTCTGCTGACAAATAACATACAAGATTACCAAATTTAGGTTACATTTTCCGAAAACGTCTTGACTTTGATTTTATTATAGGGTATTATTTTTATGGATGAAATTGTGGTGATATATGTGCGACGCCACAACAGGTTGTGATTTTTTACATTTTTGTAACATTTTAGAATGTCATTTTAAAAATCATAATCCGGAAGGTAATGAAAATAATAAGATAAGTATTATTCAGTTTATTTTTGGAGTGTGCCACGTTGGAAAAATTTGTAATAAACGGAGGCAGGGCGCTTGACGGCGATGTAGCCATCAGCGGCGCTAAGAATGCCGCGGTTGCCATTATTCCCGCTGTCGTACTTTGCGACGAACCTTGCCGTATAGAAAATATACCTAATATCAGCGATGTAACTCTTATAGGTCGTATCCTTCAGGAGCTCGGCGCTGAAGTCAAAAGAATAAATAAAAACACATTATATATAGACCCTAAGGGAATCGAAACTACGAGCGCGACATCGGACTTGGTCCGCGGAATGCGCGCGTCGTACTACCTTTTGGGCGCGCTTTTGGGCAGAAGCCACGAGGCGAGAGTTTGTCTCCCGGGCGGCTGTAATTTCGGCGCACGTCCTATCGATTTGCACCTTAAGGGTTTTGCTGCTATGGGAGCTCGTCACGAGCTTGTTAACGGCGCTATTATTGATGTTCACAGCGACTACAGACTCAAGGGCAGCCACATCTACCTCGACTTTGCTTCCGTAGGCGCTACTATCAATATTATGCTCGCCGCTGTTAAGGCAGAGGGTCAGACAATTATCGAGAACGCAGCCAAAGAGCCGCATATAGTTGATCTCGCTAACTTCCTCAATTCTATGGGCGCTCAAATCAGAGGCGCGGGTACCGATACAATCAAAATCCGCGGAGTTGACTTCCTCCACGGCGTAAACTATTCAATTATTCCCGACCAGATTGAGGCGGGTACTTATATGTGCGCCGCTGCCGCTACAAGGGGCAGAGTGCTCGTTAAGAACGTAACTCCCAAGCATCTCGAGTCTATCACGGCTAAGCTGCGTGAAATCGGCTGTGAGATTAAGGAGTTTGACGAGGCGGTTCTTGTTGACGCTACAAAGCGTCCTCTTACACGCTGCAACGTAAAAACTATGCCTCACCCCGGTTTCCCCACCGACTGTCAGCCCCAGTTTGCGGTGCTTCTGACAACAGTTGAGGGTACAAGTATCATCAACGAGAGTGTTTGGGATAACCGCTATCAGTATGTTTCCGAGCTCACACTTATGGGCGCTCACATTTCCGTAGAGGGCAGACTCGCCATCATCGAAGGCGGCTCGCGTCTTTCCGCGGCTCCCGTCAAGGCTTCCGACCTCAGAGCGGGCGCGGCTATGATTATTGCGGGACTCTGCGCTGACGGTACAACAGAGGTAAGCTCAATCCAGTATATCGAAAGAGGTTATGAGGACATCGTTGAGAAGCTCAACAACCTTGGCGCCGATATCAGGAAGGTTTACTACGAGGACCACAGCGAGAGAAGCCTGAGAGCATAATATCAATTGAGAATTGAGAATAATGGCAGCCTGACGGCTGCCATTTTTTGTAAATGTTTGAAAGGAGCAGCAAGCCCTCCCTTGGGGGAGGGTGCCGACCAAAGGGAGGCGGGAGAGGAAACTCCTCCGCTGGAGGAGATGTCGAGAATGCGACAGAGGTGGTGCCGTCTCCCGCTAGGGAACCACTTGTTAATTGGCGTTCTCTCAAACATAAGATAAAGCGAGCATATTTATATGGACCCTCTTCAGTCTCGCTACGCTCGACAGCTTCCCCCAAGGGAAGCCTTTCTTTTTCCAATGTTTTGTGTTATAATTAATCTCAGTAAAATAGCGACGAAAGGGGGAGTCTTATATGGCAAAGGTTACGCCGCTGTTTTCGGGCAGCAAGGGCAACAGTTATTTTGTCGGTTCCTCGGGCGAGGGCGTCCTTATCGACGCGGGCAGGTCGGCAAAACAGCTCGACGAGGCTCTGGACTTCTGCGGAATCAATCCCAAGTCAATCGGCGCGGTGTTTGTAACGCATGAGCACGTTGACCACTGCAGCGGACTCAGAGTATTTGCAAAAAGGCACGGCTTAAAAATATATGCCAGCGAGGGCACACTGTCCGCTATGGCTGAAAAGGGCTATATCTCTCCCGAAAATAACTGCGAGGTAATCAACGGCAGCGTTGACATAGGGAATATGCGTGTTGTGCGCTGCGACACTTCCCACGACGCGAGGGAAAGCTGTATTTTTCAGGTTATTACTGCCGATGACAGGCGCGCGACTATAGCTACCGACCTCGGTGTGATGACAGACAGCGTCAGGGACTTAATACGCTCGGGCGACTTCGCCGTAGTGGAGTCCAACCACGACGTAAATATGCTGAAAAGCGGCTTTTACCCTCCCAATGTAAAGGCGCGTATCCTCTCCGACAAGGGACACCTGAGCAACGAGGCTTGCGCCGCGGAGCTCGCCGACTTCATACGGTGCGGAGTTTTCCGCATTATGCTCGGACATATCTCGGAGAACAACAACATCCCCGAGCTCGCCGTTAACACGAGCGTCGATACGCTCAAAGCGGTTGGAATGAAACGGGAGCTGGACTTCACGCTCTCGGACGTGCCCGCCGTGTGCAGCGGAAAATCAATTGTATTCTGAGGAATTATGCTTACAGTTAACGTTATTTGTATAGGAAAAATCAAGGAAAAATACTGGACGGACGCGATAGCCGAGTACAAAAAGCGGCTGTCGGCGTTCTGCCGTTTCAATATAGTTGAGCTCGACGAGGAAAAGACCTATCAGAACCCCAACCCATCGCAGATTGAAGCTATCCTCAACGCCGAGGGCAAGCGTATAATCTCGGCTCTGGGGAAAGGCTCGTATCTTATTTCAATGTGCGTTGAGGGCAGGATGATTAGCTCTCCCGAGCTCGCCTCAAAGCTTGAGGATATCAGTCTGGGCGGCAAGAGCAGTGTAGACTTTATCATTGGCGGAAGCTGGGGACTCTCTGACGAAGTCAAAAGAAGGTCGGACTTTAAGCTCTCTATGAGCAGAATGACGTTCCCGCACCAGATGGCGCGCGTGGTGCTGTGCGAGCAGATTTACCGCGCGTTTGAGATAAATAACAATGGGAAGTATCATAAATAACAAAGCCTTCCCTTGGGGGAAGGTATAATGAGCGTTGGAGAGGAGCACCAAGCCCTCCCTTGGGGGGAGGGTGCCGAACGTAGTGAGGCGGGAGAGGAAACTCCTCCGCTGGAGGAGATGTCGCGAATGCGACAGAGGTGGTGCCGTCTCCCGCTAGGGAACCACTTGCTATATACCTCTCTATCTAACGTTTGATAAAGAGACTGGAACAAGGTTTGTGAAAAATCGGATAAATACAAAAGTCGGTGAACGAAACTATTTATATAGGCAATAGTACTTACTTGCGCCGACCCTCTATCGGTTTTGTCATTCTCTGCGAGAACGCCAAAACCACTTTCCCCCCGGGGGAAAGCTATAAGGTAGGTGATTTATATTGGCTCTCGACGGTATGATGCTGCGCCATGTGACGAGAGAACTCAAAAATACGGCTCTCGGCGCGCGCGTATATCAGATTTACCAGCCTAACCGCGACGAAATCTTAATACACCTTCGCACAAAGGAAGGCAACAAAAAGCTCCTTGTTTCCACAAGGGCCAATTCACCGCGCGTGAATTTCACCGAATACAGCGTCGAGAATCCCGCCACACCGCCAATGCTCTGTATGCTTATGCGTAAACGCCTCGGCGGAGGCAGGCTGACTGATATCCGTCAGTCGGGACTCGACAGGATACTTTTCTTCGACTTCGAGTGCTCAAACGAGCTCGGCGACAGGGTTATACTCACGCTTGTTGTGGAGATTATGGGCAAGTACAGCAACGTGATTTTTATAGACGAAAACGATATCATCATCGACGCGCTCAAGCGTGTGGATATCACAATGTCCAGCCGACGCGTTGTGCTTCCCAACCTTAAATACGAGCTTCCCGAAAAGCAGGACAAGCTCAATATTCTGCTCTTCGACAGTCAAAAGGTTGTGGATAAGATAGTCAGCACACCCGACGAAAAACCGCTTAATAAGGCTGTTCTGAGCGCTGTGGAGGGCATTTCTCCCGTGATTTGTCGTGAGCTGGAGCACAGGGTTCTGGGTGACAAAATCGCGAGCAACAAAACCCTATCGGATGAGGACAAGGAGAGATTAAAAATCGAAATTGAGCGCCTTGCCGATTTGCTCCTCACCTGTTCGGGCAAACCTCTTATGCTCTATTATAAGGGCGAGAAAAGACCTTTTGATATTTCTTTTATAGAAATAAATCAGTACGGAAATCTTTGCGAAACAGGGCAGAGGGAGAGCTTCTGCAACCTGCTTGACAGCTACTACGCCGAGCGTGACAGCGCCGACCGTATGCGTGTAAAGTCGGCGGACCTTGCCCGAACTCTGACCAATCTGATTAACCGCACAACCAACAAAATCAATGCCCAGCGCCGAGAACTCGCCGCTTGTGAGGACAGGGAGCAGCTGCGCATAAAGGGCGATTTGCTGCAGGCTAACCTCTACCGAGTGGAGAGGGGAGCCGAGAGCGTTACCGTGGACAACTTTTACGACGAAAACAACGCTCCTTTGACTATAAAGCTTAACCCCGCTATATCTCCCGCTCAGAACGCCCAGAAGTTTTACAAGGACTATAACAGGGCGAAGACTGCCGAGCAGGTTCTCGCCGTTCAGATTAAAAAGGCGGAGGACGAGCTCAAATATCTTGACACACTCTCGGACGCTTTAGCACGCGTTACGAGCGAAAAGGAGCTCAACCAGATTCGTTTGGAATTTATGGAGCAGGGCTATATCAAGCGCTCCAAAACGGCTAACAAAAAGCCCGCGGCGCTGCATCCCTTGGAGTACACGACCTCGGATGGTTTCAGGGTGCTTGTGGGCAGGAACAACAAGCAGAACGACACCCTGACTCTCAAGACCGCGCGCAAGACGGACTTGTGGTTCCACACCAAGGATATCCCTGGCTCCCACACCATCCTAATTACAGAGGGCAAGGACGTACCCGAACGTTCAATCCTCGAGGCGGCTCGGATAGCCGCCTACCACAGCAAGGCTCGCGAGAGCACCAACGTCGCTGTGGATTACACGCTTGTAAAGCATGTTTCAAAGCCCAACGGGGCAAAGCCCGGGATGGTGATTTTTGTCAACAACAGGACGCTGTTTGTAGACCCTGCCATAATTAAAACCGAATAGGCTTCCCCCAAGGGGGGGAAGTGGGCAAATCGCTTGCGATTTGGTCAATAGGTGGATAGTTTGTTATTATCTTATATTATCCCCGCTTTTGTCATCCTACGGATGACAATTCCCCCCAAGTGGGCAACCGAGTGAATAATTTGCTGAGGCTGACATTTTCCTATGGGGGAAGGCTGTAAAAAATTTATTATTATTCTAATCGGGAATATTTATTGCGTTCCTATATATTACTATAGTAATGGTGGAAGTTGACATTTTTTGTCACATACAAAACAGTATATTCTATCCTTTAGTGGAGGCTGCTATGAATATATTCAGCGTGATAAGCGTTTTGGGCGGTCTCGGACTTTTCCTGCTGGGTATGAAGCTGATGGGCGAGGGCTTGGAACTCGCTGCCGGTTCAAAGCTTCGCTCCCTGCTCGAGAAGATTACGAGCAACAAGTTTATCGCTATGCTGGTCGGCGTTGCGGTTACCGCGGTAATTCAAAGTTCGTCGGCTACGGACGCGATGGTTGTCGGTTTCGTCAACGCGGGACTGATGGACATCTATCAGAGCGTGGGAATCCTGTTCGGTTCCAAAATCGGTACCACGGTTACCTCGCTGCTGCTTTCAATTGATATCAAGGCAATTGTGCCTTTGTTTGCCTTTGTTGGCGCGGCTGTCATCACGTTCTCCAAGAAAAACAACTACAAGTACTACGGTCAGATTGCCGCGGGCTTCGGTATACTCTTTATGGGTATGACTATGATGAGCTCGAACTTTGGCTTTTTAAAGACTTCTTCCGTGTTCGCGGGTATGGTTCAGGGAATGTCAAACCCGATACTCGGTCTTTTGGCGGGTATGCTTTTTACGGGTATTATTCAGAGTTCCTCGGCTTCCGTAGGTATCCTTATGGCGCTCGGAATGAGCGGTGTCGTTTCGCTTGACAACTGTATCTACATCATATTCGGTATGAATGTCGGCGCGTGTATGCCCGTGTTCCTTTCGGCGGCGGGCGCTAACCGCGAGAGCAAGCAGGTTGCTTTCTGTAACTTCCTTACAAGTTTGCTGGCGGCGCTTTTGACGTCAGGTTTTGTGCTGATTTTGGAAGCTACCCCGTTTTCGGTTACGCATATCTGCCAGAGCATCCCGTTCCTCAAGGGGGCGACGGCGGCTCAGATTTCGGCTGTGCATATCGCGTTCAACGTGGTCAGAACCATTATATTCCTGCCGCTTTCGGGTGTGCTTATAAAGCTTACTAAGCTGATTATTCCCGACAAGAAAGAGAAAGAGGACGAAATCACCGTTTACCTCGACTCCCGTATTCTTACCACGCCTCCTATGGCGGTTCAGCAGACCGAGAAGGAGTGCGCGCGTCTGGCAAGCCTGGCGAGAGCGAGTTTCGATATGTCGCTTGAGGCGCTGCTCAACGGCGATAAAAAGGCTATCGACAGAGTTATCGAGAACGAAACGGTTGTTGATAAACTCACCAACGGTATTACAAAGTATATTGTTAAAATCAACGGACTTGATATTGTGGACTATGACCGAAAGGTTATGGGCGCTATGTACAACGCCATTCAAGACCTTGAGCGAATCGGCGACCGCAGCGAGAACATCTGCGAGTCGGCGCGCCAGCTTATTAATGGTGAGGCGGTATTCACTGAGGACGCTATGAAGGAAATAAGAGCGCTGTGCGAGACGGTTCAGCAGATTCTTGAGGACAGCCTGTATATGTTCACTCACCAGAGCAAGGACCCCAACCTCACAGAGGCTGTGCTTCAGGCTGAGGACCAGATTGACGAGTACTGCGAGCTGTTCAGACAGCACCACATTGAGAGGCTTTCCAAGGGTACTTGCAGCGCGGAGGCGGGCACAATCTTCATTGAGCTGCTCACCAACCTAGAGCGTGTGGGCGACCACGCCGTAACGGTTGCGTTCTGCATTCCGTACAGACACGGAGCGAATCCTGTGGTCAGTAGTTAGTATTTAGTATTTAGTAAAGGGCAACCGATTTCGGTTGCCCTTGTGTTATTCCGCGGCTGTCCGTTGCCCACTATGAGGAAAATGTCCGCCGCAGCAAATTATTCACTCGGTTACCCCCTTAGGGAAATTCCCCTCTTAGGGGAAATGTCGGCAAAGCCGACAAAAGGGTTGCCGTCTCACGCTAGGGAAAAACGTCATCCGCAGGATGACAAAGGGAGGATAAACTGTTTTAAAATCCCCCTATCGACTTCGCTGCGCTCAGCCGCTTCCCACTAAAAAGGCAGCCGAAAGGCTGCCTTTAATTATTAATAGGTCATAACCCGTAAGAGGGATATGTGATTTATATAGGAACTACAGTGTTTGACGTGGACAATCAAAAACTATTCCTCAAAGAATTTTTCGTGGATAGCCGAAACAGCTCTGTCAGCGTCCTTTTTGTCGATAAGTACGGAAACCTTAATCTCGGATGTGGCAATCATCTGGATGTTAATCTGAGCGTCAAACAGCGCCTCAAACATCTTTGTGGCTACGCCCGCGTGGCTCTCCATGCCCGCGCCCACGATTGAAATCTTGGCAACCTCTGTATTGCAGATAATTTCCTTGGCGCCGATGTTCTCGACATAATCCTCGAGGGCGGCTTTAGCCTCGTCAGCTCTGTCAGCGCCTACCGTAAAGGAGATGTCCTTCTTGTTGTCGCGTCCGATTGACTGCAGGATAATATCCACGTTGATATTCTTAGCCGAGAGCTTTGAAAACAGCTTGAAAGCTAAACCGGGCTCATCGGGGATTCCGATTACTGACAAACGCGCTACTTCCGTGTCCTTGGCAACGCCGCTGATTAACATTTTTTCCATTCTGCTTTTCTCCTTTACTATTGTGCCCGGGGCTTTGACTAAGCTTGAAAGCACCTCGAGTTCGATGTTGTATTTCTTTGCCATTTCGACCGAACGGTTGTTGAGCACCTGAGCGCCCATTGTCGCTAGCTCCAGCATTTCGTCGTAGGAAATGTCCTTGAGCTTTCTGGCGTTCTTGACCTTCCTCGGGTCGGCTGTGTAAACGCCCTCAACGTCGGTGTAAATCTGGCACAAATCGGCGTGCATAGCCGCCGCTATAGCCACCGCGGAGGTGTCCGAGCCGCCGCGACCGAGTGTGGTGATATCGTCGTACTTTGACAAGCCCTGAAAGCCCGCCACGATTACAATGCGCTTTTTGTCCAGCTCCTTACGGATACGGTTGGGGATTACGCGTCTGATACGCGCCGAGGTATAGGACGAGCTGGTCTGGAACCCTGCCTGCCATCCCAAAAGCGAAATTACGGGATAGCCGAGCTTTTCGATTGCCATAGCGAGCAGAGAGATTGAAACCTGTTCGCCCGCCGCCACGAGCATATCGCGCTCACGCTTGGAGGCGTTGGGATTGATTTCGTTGCCTTTGGCGATAAGCACATCAGTTGTATCGCCCTGAGCGGATACTACGACGACAACGTCGTTGCCCTTGTCGTAGGTTTCGGTCACAATGCGGGCGACGTTAAACACGCGCTCGGCGTCCGCGACCGAAGTGCCGCCGAATTTCTGTACTATTAAACTCATTAAAATTACTCCTTAATTACCTAGTTCTTGGTAGTTAGTAGCTAGTTCTTAGTTGTTCACGCGAAAAAGTGAATAACAGTGACAGAAGAACATTTCCCGAGAGAAGTATGTTCATATTCTATTCAAAAATTGATAACGAATAACTGACTGCTAACTACTGCCTACTGACTGCTAATCTTTATAAATCTCCTACCCTTATCTTTGACAGGAGCTTGAGGTCTTTAGTTTTTTCCTCAAATTCCTTGACAGTCATCACGGGTGTGATAGCCGCGATATTCGCGCCGTTTGAAACTGTCTTGATATCACTGCCGAATATCTTCTTGAGTTCGTCTCCGGCTGATGCCTCAACTCGAACGTACATAGCGGCCTTGCTCTGTTCGTACGGAAGGACATTCTCGTTGCTGCCGTCAACCCAGAATAGGAACTTTCTTCTCTTGAGGTGCTTAACGCAGTCCACGATATCGGCTACAACAGCGCTTGCTGTTGGCATTGAGCCAGCGCCTTTGCCGTAGAATACGACGTCATCGGTGCAGTCGCCGCGAACCATAATGCCGTTGAACTCGTTGTCGATGTTGGCGAGCTGGCTGGACTTTTTAATCAACATCGGAGCCACGAAGATATCGAGCTTGCCGTCGTCAAGCTGTTTAACGTCGCCGATGAGCTTGATTACGCTGTCAAACTTTGTGGCGAACTTAACATCCTCAAGGGTGATTTTGGTGATGCCCTCGGTATGTATGTTGTCGGGATAAACGTGCTTGCCGAATGTGAGTGATGCGAGAATACAAATCTTGCGCACCGCGTCATACCCCTCAACGTCAGCCTCGGGGTTGCGCTCGGCGAAACCGAGGTCCTGAGCGAGCTTAAGAGCTGCGTCAAAGTCCATACCGTCCTCAATCATCTTTGTGAGGATGAAGTTTGTGGTACCGTTGAGGATACCCGCTATTTCCATCACGTTGTTGGCAACGAGGCACTGGTTGATAGGACGAATAATCGGGATACCGCCGCCTACCGACGCCTCAAACAGGAAGTTGAGGTTGTTTTCCTTGGCTATCTGCAGGAGCTCGGCTCCCTTAGCCGCCACAAGCTCTTTGTTGGAGGTGACTACGCTCTTGCCCGCGAGGAGCAGCTTCTTGGTATATTCATACGCGGGATGTATTCCTCCCATAACCTCGGCTACGACACGGATTTCAACATCGTTTAATATATCGTCAAAATCCTTTGTGAATTTGTCGGCATAGGGGAGGTCGGGAAACTCGCGCAAGTCAAGAATCTTCTTGAGGTGGATTTCCTCTCCTACAGCTGAGTAAAGCTTCTGTTTGTGTGATGTAATAATATTGGCGACACCTGAGCCTACGACTCCGTGTCCCATTATAGCAATTTCTACCATTTTATTAATTCCCTTTCATATTTATTCAGCATTTTCGGCTTTGGTGTCTTCCTGAGCCTGAGTCTGTTCGGGCTGAGTGGGCGTGTTGTTGTCGCCGTTGTTGCCGTTATTTTCCGTTGCCTTCTGAGTTTCGTTAGCGGGAGCCTCCGCCGCGTCGGCTTGGGTGGGCTTTTCGGTCGCCTTGTCGTTTTCCGGAGTTTCCGCGTCGTTCGCGTTTGCTTTGCCTGTATCGTTGTAGTCGGCTACATAGTCGCCTGAATTCTCGGGCATATTGTCCTCGGTGTAATAACCCACGTACTGTCCCTCGCTCGCGCTGTCTTCGTTATATACGGCGCCGTTAGAGGGGTTATAGTTGGCTTCAATGATGGACCCCGGCATTGTGTAGTTCTTTTGCTTCTTTCCCTCAAGGTAATGTCCCATGACATCCCTGAACAGGGTGGTGGCAACCATCTGCCCGCCAACTGAAATTGTTTGAGGATTGTCAAAGCCTGTCCATACAGCCATCGAAGCGTAGGGGCTTGTTCCGCAGAACCAGGAGTCCTTATCTTCGTCGGTGGTACCTGTTTTACCAATGATATCCCAGCCGTCAATACGCGCGTTGCCCGCGTTTGTGTGTGAGCTGTACGTAATATTATAATGGAGCAGTCTGTTCATAATATAAGCCGTTTCAGCTGAATAGGCTTCCTTGGGAACAGTGTCGCGGTTGTCTATAATGATATTGTCTTCCGAGTCGGTAACATAAAGATATGTGTAGGGCTTGTAGTACTTTCCGCCGTTACCCATATAGGTGAATGACGCCGCCATTTCTCTGACGGTTACACCGCCTGTGAGACCACCGATGGAAAGTCCGCCCGCGTTGTGCTTATCGCTTTCAGCCAGATGCTCAAAGCCCTGCAGCGTTAACACCTGGTTGTAAGCCGCCTCGGGGGTTATCGTGTTCATAACCTGCGCGGCTGTTGCGTTGGCTGACCACTCAATCGCGTCTGGCAGAAGCATATTGCCTTTATATCCCGCGTACCAGTTGTTCGGTCCCGAGATAAAGTTTCCGTCGGCGCCGACCTTGTATTTCTCAAGCGGTTCATCCTTTACGACTGAGCTGTAGCACAGCTTGCGCCGCTCGATAGCGTAGGGATAAACTACTACGGGTTTAATTGACGAACCGGGCTGGAGCACCGAGTCGGTAGCTCGGTCGAAAACAAGGTTCTGGGTTTTCTCCTGAGAAGAACCCGTTGTGGCAATAACCGCTCCGTTGAGGTCAATCAGCGTCGCCGCGCATTGCAATCCCTCGTCGCCGTTGATGTTCTTGGCGGCTTTTTCGAGGTAGCTCTGCATCTTGGTGTCTACGGTCGCGTAGATTTTAAGTCCCTCGGTGAAAACCTTGTCCGACGCTGCCTTTTCGCTGATGTTGTAGTAAACAGCGAGGTCTTTGGTGAGGTCGTTCTGGAGCTCGTCCATAAACCAGTTCTGAATCTTGCCCGCGTTTACTGTGGTACTCTTGTTGCTCTTTTTGAATCCGACGAATTTCAGTTTATCGGATTCCTGAATCGCTTTATGGTATTCTTCTTCGGTTATCTTCTTCTGATCGAGCATTTCGTAGAGGACTACTTCACGCCTCTTTTTGTTTTCCTCGGGATAAACAAGAGGATTATATTTGCTCGGATTCTGGGTGATACTGGCAATCGCCGCGCACTGGGCAAGCGAACATTTGTCGATGTTCTTGCCGAAATACAGGTTGGCTGCCGCCTGCACGCCCTGACAGTTGTTTCCGAAGTTTACTACGTTCAGATACGCTTCGAGAATTTCGTCCTTGGTGTATTCCGTTTCAAGCTTCAGCGCCCTGACAATCTCGCGTATCTTACGGTTAAGGGAAACCTCGTTATCGTCGGAGATGTTCTTTATGAGCTGTTGAGTCAGGGTCGAACCGCCATAGCTGGACTTGCCGCTCGCGAGGTTGAGCATCGCGCCGAATGTACGTGTCCAGTCAACGCCGTTGTGTTCCTCAAAACGCTTGTCCTCGATAGCTATTACAGCGTCCTTCATATGGTTGGGGATTTTCTTGAAATCAACCCAGACACGATTCTCAGAGTCATAGAGGGACTGGTATTTCTTGTAGTTACCTTTACTGTTCTTGACATAGATAAAGCTCGTCTGGTTGACTGACTTCGCCTTGAGGTCGATGCCTGTGGGCTCGCTGGCTATTGTGATGATATACGCCGTCAGCGAAATGCCGATAATCACACCCGCGCACACCATTACCATCAGCGCGGTAAACAGCGTCCTGCCTATAGCCTTAAAGACTCTCTTTACAGGATGCTTCGCGCTGTCAAGCACAATATTATGATCGGTAAATTTACTGATGTCTGTTTCACGCATAAGATTGTCACCTTGCTTTACTGTTCCCCATAAGGGGGACCTGTGTTAAAACTTCTGGATTTTTTGATTTTGACATAAAATCACATACTAATACATTATTCTCTGATATTATAACACAACTGTACGAAAAAATAAACCTTTTAGGTACATTTTTTTCATTTTATTAATGTATAAAAAATGCTTTCGCTCAAAAAATATCATTGAGGTGTATTAAAATGAAAAAAGTTGTTAAAATCGTTTTGTACTGTGTTATAGGAGTTTACGTGGCAATAGGCGCCACAAGGCTTGTGAGCGACGCGTTCTCCCTGCCCGTTACCCCTGTTGACGTTATAAGCGAGGCGGCGCAAAAAATCGAGACTATGACAAATGACACGTCGGGGTACAAGGTCAAAACTGTCGGTGGAAAAATTGCCGTAGAGGATATAAAAACGGGAGAAATAATCAAATCCACCGACACCAGAGTGGATATTCTGCCCCCGAAAGACCGCGACCAGCTAAAGGACGGAATCGTCGTTAAAACCAAATCCGAGCTCAGGAGCGTACTCGAGGATTTGTGCAGTTAGACAATCATCAGAAAGTGCTTAAAACACGACATTTTATCATTGACTATTTCACCCTAATATAGTAAAATCAGTTATGTATATATAATGAGTAATTATGTGCTTTAATTTTACCGAAAGGGTGATACATAATGATATCCACAGTTATCAACGAACAGCTTGGAATAAAGTATCCGATTTTTCAAGGCGGTATGGCTTGGGTAGCCGACGCGTCTCTCGCGGCGGGCGTGAGCAACGCGGGCGGGCTCGGACTTATCGCCGCGATGAATTCCAACGGCGAGCAGCTTCGCGCGGAGATTAAAAAGTGCAAGGAGCTCACGGACAAACCGTTCGGAGTTAATATTATGCTTATGAGCCCGTTTGCCGACGAGGTTTCCGACGTTGTTGTCGAGGAGGGCGTCAAGGTCGTCACAACAGGCGCGGGTAACCCGGGTAAATATATGGACAAATGGACAGCCGCGGGCATTAAGGTTATTCCCGTGGTTCCCTCCACAGCGCTCGCAAGACGTATGGAGAAGCTCGGTGCTTTCGCGGTAATTGCCGAGGGCGGCGAGAGCGGCGGTCACGTTGGCGACCTCACTACTATGGCGCTTGTGCCTCAGGTTGTTGACGCGGTGAGTATTCCCGTAATCGCCGCGGGCGGTATCGCCGACGGCAGACAGGTTGCCGCGAGCTTTATGCTCGGGGCGTCGGGTATTCAGGTCGGCACACGTTTTCTCGTAGCCGAGGAGTGCACCATAGCTCAGGAATACAAGGACAAGATTTTGAAGGCTAAGGATATCGACACTGTCGTGACGGGCAAGCGCCTCGGGCATCCCGTGAGATGCATCAAGTCGAGCTACACGCGTGAATACACAAAAATGGAGTACGACTCCTCAAGCTATTCCGATGAAGAGCTCGAGGCTAAAGGCGCCGGAGTTCTTCGTCTGGCGGCTCGCGAGGGTGACGTAAAGAACGGCTGTGTGCTCGCGGGACAGGTCGCTTCTATGGTTAAGAAGGAAGAACCCGCGAAGGATATTATCGAGGATTTATTCAGCAAGGCTGAGGAAGTTTTGGGCGGTGCCGTGAAATGGGTAAAATAGCTTTAGTTTTTTCGGGACAGGGCGCTCAGTATGTCGGAATGGGCAAGGAGCTTTACGACAACAGCAAGGCGGCAAAGGCGGTTTTTGACACCGCGGACAGAATTCGTCCCGACACCTCAAAGCAGTGCTTTGCCTCCACTTTAGAGGAACTCTCGGTTACAATAAACACCCAGCCGTGTGTGTTTGCGGCTGATTTGGCGGCGGCGAGAGCCGTTGCCGAAAAAGGCATAAAGGCTGACTGCGCAGCGGGCTTTTCGCTCGGCGAAATCGCCGCGCTTGCTTTTAGCGGTATGCTCAGCGACGAGGAAGCGTTCAAACTAGTGTGCAGACGAGCGGAGCTTATGGACAAGGCGGCAAAGGAAAACCCCGGCGCTATGCTCGCGGTTATGAAGCTGTCTGCCGATAAGATTGAGGAAATCTGCGCGGGATTTGACAGCACATATCCCGTCAATTACAACTCTCCCGCTCAGACTGTCGTAGCGACTAAAGAGGAGAACGTTGACGCGCTTATCGAGGCTTTCTCCAACGTCAAGGGCAGAGCCAAACGACTCGCGGTCAGCGGCGCGTTCCACTCACCGTTTATGGCGCAGGCTGCCGACGGACTTATGGAGTATATGGAGAACGTGGATATAAAAACACCAGAAATCCCCGTCTATTCCAACTACACCGCTAAGCCCTATGAGGGAGATTACAAGGCATTGATAAAAGCTCAGGTTGAGAACCCTGTCCGTTGGCAGACTATCGTTGAAAATATGATAGCCGATGGCGTGGACGTTTTTATAGAGGTCGGAGTGGGCAAAACGCTCACGGGACTTATCAAGCGTATCAATTCCGACGTCAGGGCAATTAAAGTAGAGAACTTAGCTGATTTGGAAGCTTTAGATATTTAAAGGAGATTAACTATGAATTTTACAGGAAAAACTGCCGTAATTA
This sequence comes from Ruminococcus sp., assembly GCA_017458845.1. Lineage (GTDB taxonomy): Bacteria > Bacillota > Clostridia > Oscillospirales > Acutalibacteraceae > Ruminococcoides. The sequence goes on along the minus strand of JAFSZY010000060.1, from coordinate 818 downwards.
CAGGCGGATACAGTGGAATAGGCAGAGCGGTTGCCGAGAAGCTCGCTTCCAAGGGAGCGGATATCGCCCTCGTGGGTATCGGCAGCGATGAGGACAAGCAGGCGGCTTTGAAGGCTGTCGGCGACCTTGGGGTAAGGGTCAAGGCTTATGACTGTGACGTAAGTGACTTTGCCGCGGGTGAGGCTGTAATCAAGCAGATTATCGACGAGTACGGCAAGATTGATATTCTCATCAACAACGCGGGTATTAACCGTGACAAGCTTATGCTCAATATGACTGAGGCTGAGTTTGACGCGGTTATCGCCGTTAACCTCAAGGGTGCATTCAATATGACTAAGCACGTTTACAAGCCATTTATGCGCCAGCGTTCGGGCAGAATTGTTAACCTCGCGTCAATCGTCGGACTAAATGGCAACGCGGGACAGGCTAACTACTGCGCATCAAAGGCGGGCGTTATCGGTATGACCAAGGCTGTGGCTAAGGAGCTTGCCGCGAGAAATGTTACCGTAAACGCTGTAGCCCCGGGCTACATAGACACACCTATGACGCAGGCGCTTTCCGATAAGGTCAAGGACGAAATCGCGGCTATGATTCCGATGAAACGCCGCGGACTTCCCGAGGATGTTGCTAACGTTATCGCGTTCCTCTGCAGCGACTACGCGTCCTATGTTACGGGCGAAGTTATCCGTGTAGACGGCGGAATAGCAATGTAGCGTTGCGACCGCCGCCTGTGGCGGATTAAGGGAGCAAAAGCGCTCGGCAAAATAAGGAGTTAAAGGACTGCGCACCAAGCAGTCCGCATAACGACTATATTTTGA
>JAFSZY010000059.1 GCA_017458845.1 Ruminococcus sp. | reverse complement strand
ATTTCGCAATCGTATTCTTCATATGTTCGCTTACAAACAACAACTTAATATCAAACAAGCGACAGCTTCTTAGCCATCGCTTGTCCTAAATACATTATTTCATTTTATTGGGTTTACCCCAACTATTGACATAGAGCCTTTATTTGCAAGGTTTGTTCAAATCAAGATAAGCCAAATCGTGGTTGAGCACTCTCTCGCTCTCGGGCGGGGGAGTCATATAATCCTCGCCGAACGCGAGCTTTAAGTAACCGTCATAGCCGTTCATAGCCTTGAATTTCTTGCCCTCAAATTCGACCTCAACAGCACTCTCGAAATACTCTTTCGGGTACTCGTTTTTCATAATCCTCGGACCCGCGCATAATTCGCAAATCAGCTCGCAGTCGTCAAGGCTGTAACTCGTCATACGCTTCTGGGCGTATTTCCAAATCTTTTTGCGCGTCTTATATTTTCTGAATATCCCGAGCAAAACTTTACTGCCCAGCGTCATAATACCGCCGTGCTTTTCGGGGATAGTCTGAGCTCTGAAGAGCGAGTAAATTATGCACCAAAAATATTGCATATACTTTTGACTCTTCTTGCCGGGACGCGCGTCAATGGGGAAGATGTCAAACGCCACTCCGTGAGGAATTTTCAAATCCTGCTGATAGTTTTTTACGAGGGTCGCGCTGGTGTCTACCAGAGTCGCGAAACAGTTGCGCGTAAAAGTCTCGTCGGTCTCGTTGAGCAGAACAAAACGCTCCGACGGATTCTCCTCGAGGTAGGTTCTGATGAAAGTTTCGTAGTCGCCTCTGGGCATAAACACGTCGGCGTCATCGTCCCAGGGGATAAACTTGCCGTATCTGAGCGCGCCGATAAGACAACCTCCGCACAGGTAGTACGTGATGTTGTGTTTGTCGCAGAACTCCGCGAAGTATTCAAGAATTCCGAGTTCCTTAAGTTGTAATCCTCTGAGTTCTTCGTTGCTCAGCTTAATAACTTCCGACATAATTTACCTTGAATTCAGCCTCTTTAACGGGGCTTTTATTTTTTGTTTTCCTCTTGCTCTTTCTTTTTGAGTTTCCTTTTCCAGAACGGTATCTGGAACACGCCTACTACCGTGCCGAATCCATATGCCAGATGCATAATCGGGAACAGCAGGGGCAAAAGGAAGAAGTGCGGCTTAATATCTCTCATCGTAAAGCAGCTTACCGTGTTTACAAAGTCAAACATAGAGTACAATAACAGCAGAATTTCCAGCAAAAGCGGTAGTCCTAACACAGCTAATATTGTACAGAAAACGAGTGACACCACAAACAGGAAAGGTACAAAATGATAGTAGGACAGACATTTCGGGGCGACAGACAGGGTAAGCCCTATCCATCTCCCGTTTCCGTATTTTTGTTTTATCATACCTTTGAGGTTGTTTCGTGTGTGCTGATATGAGATGATTTCGGGATTAAAGCAGATTTTAAATCCCGCTTTCTTCATTCTGTAGTGGATTTCGTTGTCCTCAGTGCGGACTAAGTTCTCGTTGAATAAACCAACTTTATCAAAAACTCTTCTGCGGTACGCGCCGTGGAACAGTGAGTTTACGTAAGTCTTGCCCTGCTGACGGCGGTATGGGGCTATGGAGCTTCCGAACATAGACGTCTCAACAAGGTTGAGGGTTTCCTTCCACGGTGTGCGTTCGTCAATAATATTAGGTCTGAAACCGCCGCAGATGTTTTCGCCGCTGAGCAGAGTTGTGACGTTCTTCTGGATGAAATCCGAGGGGATAGAGGCGTGAGCGTCAATCCTTACTACAGCGTCGCCGTTGTAGTTTTTGAGCACCACATTCCAGCCGCAGGGCTGGGTTTTCTTTGGATTGGACAATACCTGAACACCGTAAAAGTCATTTTGGTTGTTCTTCTTGAAAGTTTCCATAATGACCTTCGTGTTGTCGGTGGAGTTACTGTCTACCAGAATAACCTCGATTTTCTTATGGTCATAGGTCTGCTTGCAGATATCCTTAAGCAGCGAACCCATCGAATTCTTCTCGTTATAGGCTATTACCCCAACAGTAATTATCATACCGTTTTACCTTCCTTATACATATTTATAAGCCATTTTGACGTTGTTCCCAGCGACGTAGTCATATAGGGTATGACATACAGCCCGGGGAGTACAAACATACAAGATAATATCCAAATTATAAAGGTGGCAATCAGCTTGTAGTATTCCTTTAAATGTTTCTTTGAAATAGCTCTGGCTATATCGAAAACATTTGCCTCAAAGTTGTCCACAAAGACAAACTTGGGGATGATTATTCTTATGTTAATTATAATCGCGGCAACCGCGCATACGGCAAGCGCCACAGCTTCCATTATGCCGAACGCTTGAGTTAATGAAGCGCCCGGGTTTGTCCCTAACGCGAGGCTTTTAATAATTTCAAAAATAATATAAGGAGCGAATCCGATAAGAGTGTACAGCAATTTTTTCAGCGTAATAAAAATATTGAACTGTAGTGCTTTGAAATACTGTTTAGTTCCCGAAAAGAAATAAAAAACATCTCTGAGTCCGTCGCTCCTGTCGCCGGCTATATTATAGCACAGTCTGTAAAATCCGTTTTCGAACGGAGAAAGAGCAAAGGCAAATATGATTGTTAAAACCAAAATAATAATCACTATCGGTTCTGAACCTGATTTGAGCTTTTCGCCCTCATATATTCCCGTTAAACCTGTGAGCATTGAGTAAAATACAGCAACAAGAAGCACCTCGGCAAGCAGCACAAAAAGCCCCGAAACAGCAGCCGTCCAGTTGCCGTTCAGAGATTTCTTTGCTTGTGAACGAATAATCTTTTCTGTACTCATTATTATCTCCCAAATTCTCCTGTGTACATTTTATACATTGCCTGCAAGCAGATTTGAGCGTGTTTGAAGAAGTTCTCCTCGTCTACGCTTTCGTCCGCGTTGTGCATATTAACGTTATCATCCTTAAATGCGGGACCGAACGCCACGCCTTTTCCGTTTAGTTTGCGGGCATATGTGCCCCCGCCTGTGGAGTAGAGCTCAGGCTTTTCGCCTGTGATATCCTCATAAGCCTCTGAAAGCAGTGTGACAACTTCGCCGTCCTTCGGCAGATAAAGAGGCGGTTCGTGATGGATTATTTCAACATCAAGCTCGTTGATTGAAGCGCTCTTTTCAACCTGTTTAAAAATCTTCATTCCGTTCATCGTTACTGGATAACGAATGTCCAGAGTTAAATACGCCTTGCTGTCGTTGAGCCTGATTTTGCCGAGGTTACAGCTCAAATCTCCGGACACAAAATCTCTCATTTTTAGTCCCAGAGAGGTTCCGTCGGTTTCATCCCTCAGGGCGTACCCGATAAAACCGCAGAGACTTCCGATTTCCTCGGCTTCAAGCTCTCCGTTGAGCAGTTCTGCCAAAGCGGCAGCGGCGTTAAACCCTTTTTCGGGCTCGCAGGCGTGCGCGGCTTTGCCGAAGCTCTCGATAACAAGACCGTCTATTGTGTCAACAAAATTAAAGTTTCCTTTGTATTTTTTGCTGTTTTTCTTAAGATTATTTGTATCCGCGTCGGAAAAATACAGCAGAGCCTTCGCCTCATCGGGTACGGCGTTCACAGCGTTGCCCGCCTTGATTGCGCTTAGAGTTGTGCCGTCATTTCGCTCCATACTGACTTTAAGCTGAAGGATTCCCTTTTCGGCAAAGCAGATTCCGTAATCGCTGTCGGGTGTAAAAGCGATATCGGGTAGAGGCTCGTTCTCGAAATATGTATCCATATCGCTCATCCCGACTTCTTCATCTGTGCCGTAGATGCATCTGAGAGTGTTGTTACCCGCGACTTCACTGTCAAGCAAAGCCTTAAGGCAATAGAGATTTATTATCGACGCGCCTTTGTCGTCAATGATACCTCTGCCGTACAGGCGGCCGTTTTGTTTGGTCAGTGTAAACGGTTCAACGCTCCAGTTTTTGCCCGCGGGGACAACATCCAGGTGAGTGAGAGCTCCGCAGAGCTTGCCCGAGCTTCCGAGCTGAACGTGACCCGCTTTGTTGTTTATGTTTTTCGCGGTTAAACCCAGCTCCTGTGCTTTGTTGAGTATGAATTCAAGCGCTTTTTCACAGTTCTCAGCGCTCTCGCTCGAAACAGACTCTATCTCCAAAAGCTTTTTAAGGTCACTGAGTATGTCGTCTTTATATTTTAATATGTTTTTACCGAAATTCATTTTTTACCTCTATTTGTCCCTTGTGCCTTAGCGTATCTGCTTTTAGCGATAATCAAAATCAGCAAATACATAGCAAATATTATAGCACACGCGGAGGAGATTATAATTCCTGTGCGGAAACCGACAGGCTCGTAAACAAATTCAATGTCGCTCTTTGTTTTGCCATCGACTTTTACCGCCATCAGACCGAAATCGGCTTTGACAATATCAACCTTTTTGGAGTTCACATACGCGCTCCAGCCTTTATCATAAGGCACGCTGAAGAACAAAAGATTGTCCCCGCCCTTATTGTTGAAAGTCGCGCGGAAACCTTTGCCGGTATATTCGAAACTGTCGCACGAATTTGAAGCCAGCTTTTCGCAATCCGAAAAATAAGCGTCGTTTCCGTACCTGTAATCTGTGGTCTTGCTGTCAAATTCATTGGTGCCGTTCTTTTGATCTCTCCTGAGCTCGGCTATATCGCTCTTTGTGTAGCCTGTAATATCAGAATATTTCAGTAAGTCCTTGTACGATAGAACCATTGATTTGAGCAGAGCTTCGGTCTTGTAGCGGCTGTCGAGCTCAGAGAGCTCATACTTGCTTATGAAGCTGTCAAATGTAAAGCCCATCGGGATATAGTGCTCATTCTCGTAAACCTTACACTCGTTGATTGTTTTTATGTATTTCCAGCCGGGCATTCTGGTTTTTTTGTCTTCGTCAATAAAACAGTACTCCTCGTCGTCATCATCATACTCCGCGTCAAAAAGGTATTTGCAGCTGAGCAGTCCGCGGATTCCGTAGTTATCCACTTCGGGGCGAGAGGCGACGTCTCTTGTTATTCCGATACTATTGTAAAAGTCCATAATGCCTGTTGTTACAACGCTGTGGAAGGTGTTTATCGACTGTATCTGCCAGTACATTCCGAGGTTGTCGGGGCATTCATAAAAGTCCGAACGTGAAGTGTCGATATCGTCGATATCAATTGTACCGGTTTTGTTTACAGCGTTAGCTCTGAGGTATTCCTTTTCGTCGGCGTCAAGAGTATTTCCTGTCTGTACAATATAGGTTGAGCTGAGTATGCTTATCACGCAAACGCCAACAAGTACAATAGCCGAGAAAGCTCTCTTTTTATTCTTAAAAAGAAATATAATTAGCGCAAAAGAGACGAGTGAGAACATCGCTATAGCAGCGTAAATCCAAAAGCGGTCGTCGAATTCCTGCAAGCCGATTTTGAATACTTCTTCGCCGTTGTCATCCTCGTATGTGTTCGGCATAAGACCGATAAAGGCGACAATAAACATAGTTATTCCCGCCGACCACTTGAAAGCTCTGCTCCAGTCGGTTTTCTTATCCTCAAGCGCCTTGACCGTAGCGAGGTCAAGTATAAGTGTGAACATATAGTACCATCTTGCGTAGAAAATGCTCGAGTTTAAAAGCTGGAACGTTGAGTTTAAAATGGGGACAAAAGCAAACAAAGCAAGAAGCAAAATAAGCTTTTTAAGCCAGTCGCGTTTTCTCAGCTGCAAGTAGCCGATAACGCCCGTCATACCGACAAGCGGGAGCCATCCGCCGAGCGACGCCCATTTAGCGTCCGCGCCCGGGGCGAAGTTTGGCTGCGCGGGCAAATCGGGAGGGATGAAGAAACTCGAGATAACAGCGGCGTATTTTTGAGAAATATCATATACAAGAGCGTCGTAGCCGTTCGGAAAGCTTGAAAGCCTCGGGTTCCCCATAATGAAGAAAACAGTCGGCAACACCAGAAAAGCAGTCGCGGCAAATCCAATAACCACCTCAAAAACAAACAGCAGCACCCTCTTGAGCGTGAGCTTGTAATTGTTAGTAAATACAAGCATAAGCCAGTATATAGCTACAAACACAGCCATACCCGCGAAGAAATAGTAGTTCACCGCGCACGCGGCAAATACACAGATGGCGAGCAGACCGCGCTTATCCTCGTACATAAACTTGTCAACCGCGTAAAGCAACAGCGGGAAGATTATCATCGGCTCGTGGAAGTGGAAAAAGAAGATGTTGTAGATAGAAAACCCCGAGAACGCGTAGAGCAGTCCGCCGATAACCGCGTAATTCGGATTCCTGACATAACGCTTTATGTAGAGATATGCCGTGAGCGACGCGCAGGCGAATTTCAGAATAAACAGCGGTCCCATTAGATAGGGGACAGCCTCGCTCGGAAACAACAGCGTAATGTGGAAGAACGGACTGCCTATCAGATAAAACAGATACGAGCTTATAGTGGGAGTGCCGATATCCGTGAGCACCGTCCAGTTTGTATTGCCTCGTAAAATTTCATCGTGCACCAGCTGGTAAAAAGGAATTTCCTGCGCGTTAAAATCTCCGTAATAAAAGAAAATACCGCCTTGCTCTATAATAACAGGAACAATAAACAAAGCCGAAAGTAACAGCCCCAGCAAAAATGTGTTAAGGCCGCGGTTTTTTGTATACAAATTTTTGAGAGTTTTAACTTTAGACATATTTACATCTTCCTGAAAATGGTATATTATACAGTATAGCACAATTTGAATTTTTTGTATATATATTAGAGAAATTTAGATGATAAAAAGGAGACAGGTATGAATTCGCATTTTTTTGCTATGTTGTCAAGGATGAAGTACATAAGCCGCTGGGGATTGATGAATAATACTAAGAGCGAGAACATCAGCGAGCACAGCCTTCAGACGGCTATGTTTTCTCACTTTCTGGTGCTTATGCACAACAAAAGGAGCGGCGATACCCTGAACGCCGAGAGAGCGGCTTTGATTGCGATGTATCACGACGCCACCGAGATTATTACGGGAGATATGCCGACGCCCGTTAAATACTATAATCCCGAGATTATCGAGTCCTATAAAAAGGTGGAAAAAATCGCGGGGGAAAAGCTTGTGTCTATGCTGCCCGAGGAGTTCAAGGAGGACTACGAGCAGCTCATTCTCTGCGGCAATCCCGACGATGAGCCGCTGCTTAAATATGTCAAGGCGGCGGATAAGCTCTCGGCGCTTGTTAAATGCATCGAGGAAATCCGTATGGGCAACGATGAGTTCAAGCTCGCTAAAGAATCTACCGAAAAATCGCTTAAAGGAATGGGAATCCCCGAGGTTGTCGAGTTTATAGACGCTTATTTACCGTCATTTTCACTAACTTTGGACGAACAGAATTCATAAAACCGTCACAATCGTTACAGTACAGTTATTATTCCAATTTAGAATTATAATCGAGTTTCTTGTGATATAATCTTACTAAGTGTAAAATGAGAAATTAGTCGAAAAATAAAAGAAGGAACTTAATTATGGCGAATAAAAAAAGACCTGCCGGCGCTGACAAATATGTTGATATCAGCTCAGGCAAACAGGTTAAAAAGGTATACAACAAAAAGGGCAGAGCGGTACGAATTGTTTCGATTGTTCTTTCGGTTTTGTTGATTTTAGGCGGTTTTGTTCCGATTGCGCTTTACCTCGGCTTGGGCACCGCGAATTACGCCGCGCTTGACGAAGTGTCTATCAAGGAGACTGTCGCGGCAACCGACGGCGACGGAAATATCTCGACGTCCTTTACCGACAGCGAGCTGCTTTCCGACCCCAAGATTCTCAACATTATGTTATTCGGTGAGGATAAGCACAGCAAGAAGAACTTCGGTCGTTCCGACTCGATGATGCTGCTCTCCATCGATAACCGCGAAAAGGCTATCAAGCTTACATCGTTCCAGCGTGACACTTATCTCTATATCCCGGGTCACGGCTATGACAAGATGACGCACGCTTATCCGCTTGGCGGACCCTCGCTGGCTATCCGCACTGTTGAAGCGAATTTCGGTATAAAGATTGACCGCTACGCGACTGTTGATTTTAAGAGCTTCAGAAAAATCATCGATATCCTCGGCGGTATTGATATGAAGCTTACGGCTGATGAAATTGAATACATCAACTATCAGATGTACAAGAATAATCAGACAACCGACAGGAACACCATCAAGGATGACCCGGGTGTTGTACACCTCAACGGTAAGGAAGCGCTCTGGTACGCTCGTAACAGAGGTCTGAGTGTAGGCGAGGACGGCAACGAAATCGGTCTCGCGGGAGATGACTGGGACAGAACCGACCGCCAGCGCAAGCTTATGGATACCTTGTTCAAAAGCATCAAGAAAGCTTCGTTTGATAAGATTATTTCAATAGCTACTCAGGTTGGACCCTATGTTACAACGAACCTCAAAAAGGACGAAATTACAGGACTTCTGGCTCGCTGCCTGACATATCTCAAGTATGATATGAAGAAATACAACATTCCGCAGGATAAGATGTGGTCCTATTATAACGACGCTGAAGGTATTTCCTATATTCAGATTAACGATATGGAAAAATGCCGTAATAAGCTGATAAAATTCATTTTCGGCGATGATGTAGCTAAACAGTTCACATCTTCAAAGAGTAACCAAGACTAAAAACTAAAGGCTCGGAAAACCGAGCCTTTTAATTTTTTAATCTATTCTTGTAAACCTGCGTGTGAGTTTTCCGTCGCGTTCAACTATTTCCTCAAAGTTGCTTCTGCTTCTGATCCAAAGCTCTCCTTCTCCGTACAGAGCGCGGTAAACTACAAATTCCTCGAGCGTTTCGCTGTCTTTCGCGATTCCGATAACCTCGTATTCGTTACCTTTGAAGTGGCGGTATTTGCCCTCGCTTACAGGCTCGGGGAGAATCATCTCGCTGATATTATTCTCTATTGGAATTAAAATCTCATCATCAGCGTCAAGCTCCAAGTCGATATCGCCGACAACCAGTATTCTGGAGGAGTACGGCGGTAAGCCGATTCTTATATATCCGTCTGATTCAAACCTGTCTCCGCTTAGCACATCCGTGAGTGTGCCCGCCTCGCAGTTGAAGTCGATTGTAAACAGATTGTCGCTCAGGTTCAGCGCTGTATAAACAGTTTGGTTATCGCTCTTCCTGCGGTAAACAAGCTGTTCGTTTTTTATGTTGACGTTAAAATAATCTCCGTACTTTAATGCGGGGAGAGCCTTGCGGATTTTCGCAAGCTTGCAGAGATGATTATAAAGGTTGTAGTCGGGGTTCGGGATATTGTTAATATCAAGGCATGGTCTAAGCTCATAGTCGCTGTATTTTGTGCGTGCGCCTTCAATTCCCCATTCGCTTCCGTAGTAAACGCAGGGGACCCCGGGCATTGTGTAGAGCAGTGTGTAGCAGTTGTTGAGGTGCTTTTTGTTCTTGAGCATACTCGCGACGCGGTTTACGTCGTGGTTATCTACAAAGTTAAATGTGTAGATGTTTCTGTAAATTCCGCCGCTGCCAAACTGCCTGTTAAGACTGTGAGCGATTTCAAAATAGTTGTGGTCGTTATGGCTGCTGTATATGCCCTTGTAACACTCGTAATTGGTAACCGAGTGCAGAGCTTCCGTGTTCGCCCAGCGGTTATAGTCGCCGCTTGTAATCTCGCCGTAAAGCCAGAAGTCGGGTTTTAAACTGAGGCAGGTGTTTCTCAGCTTTTTGAAGAATTCAAGGTTGATACAATCTGCCGCGTCAAGCCTCAGACCGTCAATTCCGAATTCCTCAATCCAGAGCTTTACCGCGCCGATAAGGTGGTCGGTAACTTGGGTATTATCGAGGTTGAGCTTTACAAGGTCGATGTGACCTGCCCAGCCTTCATAGCAGAAACCGTCGTTGTAATGATTGTTTCCGCCGAAATTCAGATTCATAAACCATGAGCAGTACTGTGAGCCTTCTCTGTTTTGCTGCACGTCCTTGAACGCGAAGAAATCTCTGCCGACGTGGTTGAAAACGCCGTCCAGAATAATCCTTATACCGTTTTTGTGCAGAGTGTTGCAAATTTCTTTAAAAGAATTATTATCTCCTAGTCTGCTGTCAATCTTATAATAATCTATTGTGTCATATCCGTGGCGGGTGCTCTCAAAAACAGGGTTAAACACAATTGTGTTAGTACCGAGTTTTTTGAAATTATCCATCCAGTCGTATATTTTGTCCAGTCTGTAAGTTAGTTTAAAATCATTGTCCTTAGGCGCTCCCGCGAACCCCAAAGGATAGATGTTGTACATTACGGCTTCTTTTGTCCAGTCCAAAATCTATACCTCCCGTTTTTTCTCAGATGTAAATTATATCATATTATATGCTATTGTACAAGTTACGCTTTTGTGTTATAATAAGATGAAAAACAATTATAATTCTTATGGAGAAATATTATGTTAAAGATTCAGAATAAGTCCACAAAAAGAATACGTATAGTTTTGATAATTGCCTTTATGGCGCAGATTTTGTTAACAGGTACCGCCTATTTTCTCAGATTTATATATAACGGCAAGCTGTATCAATATACAGTTCTCGATATGATATATATGATTTTCAAGCATGACGCTTCGGCGGACTTGTTCTCGGGCGTCGGGATTCCTGTTATGATGTTTTCATTATTCCTGATTCTTCCTGTTGCGGCTTTGGGATTTCAGATTTTTGATTTTCATTATAATCTCAAAAATGTAGTCGGAATATTGGTGTCCATAGCCGGAGTTTATATGATTTTGAATTTTGTCGGTCTGGCTAATATCGGAACCGCTTCATTGTTAGCTCTTTTGCTTTACATATTCACGGCGTTTATGTCCGTTATGGGAATGATGGCGCGTTATGTCAAAACCGCGGACGACAATAATACCGATACTAAGAAATAAATCGAAACTCGGGGGTGATTATATGAGACAGCTGAAAGCTTTTGTTTGCGCTGTACTTATAATCACCTTTTTGTTATGTTCTTTTTCGGCTGCGTCAGGTCTAAACAAAAACACCTTCGGAATCTTTGTTGACAGTTCAGGTGTTTATGCGTGCGAATCAACTGATTATAATGTCGCGGTCAGGAGCCTGAACAACTCAACCCAATATAAGTATTCGTACAATAACAAAGTACTTTCGTACTGCGTTACAGGCGGGGTTCTTTATGCTCTCAACAGTACAAATCAATCCAGAATCGTTACGGTTACTGCCGCCAAGAACGGTAAATTCACAAAAACCGTTACCTTTAAAACAAATAATGTGCCGAATAACACACGGCTGGGTGTGGACAGCGAGGGAATGATTTATATATTTGACAATCGCAGACGCGCGGAAATATACAATTCAAAGGGAAGTTATATAAAAACCACTGCCAATACTTACAGTTCGCTTACGCAGATTAGCGGAAATGTTTACGCCTCGAATTCATCCGGTATTTACAGATTAAACAGCAAATCCGAGACTCAGGTTTGTAAATGTAAAGCCGATACGCTTGTTTACGCGGTTTCAAAGGACTGCGCGGCTACACTGTACGGAAATGTTTATAATCTTAACAGCGGAAAAGAAGCGCTGACTACCGATAGCAAAAAGCCGTATTCAATCACTCTGAGCTCCAATTACTGCTTTGCTTTGAAAAACAGTACAATGTATGTTTATGACAAGAAAAACCGAAAGCTTTTAAACTCGTATGCGCTTGCTTACAGTCCTTACGCTGTCTGCGCTGTCGGTTCAAGAGTATATACAATAAGCGATACTTCCGACGGATTTTCCGTTAAGAAGTATAAGGAGAGTGTTTTTTTATCTGCCGGTTCGACAAATAACTCCAAAACCTACCAAACTCCGTCAAATATCAAATTCGGCAGTTATAAGTTGAAGGGAAAATATATCTTTCTCCCTCCGCGTACAACCAAAGCAGAGTTCAGAGAAAACATAAGTTACAACGACTACAAACTGAAGTTCAGTTCTACAAGAGGTCTCGGCACTAACACAAAAGCTGTCTTTACAAAAGGGGATAAATCCTATACATACACTATAGTGGTGCTTGGTGATATAACGGGAACGGGATACACAACAAAGAATGATGAAGGTATAATGTTCAATTGTCTGTTCGGACTCGATAAGGTCGGCGGGGTATACAAAACCGCCGCCGATATAAACGGCGACGGAAAGCTGTCAAATATTGACCTTGTTATGATTGACAGAAAAAAGGACAGTTTAGGCTAATGAAAAAGGCTCCTTTGGCTAAAGGAGCTGTCACGGTTTACCGTGACTGAGGATTGTATAAATGGCGGCAAAGCCGTACCTCGTTTATAAAGTATAAAGGCTCGGTTCCCCGAGCCTTTAATTTTTTGAATATTAAATTCCCAAAATGCTTTTCATTGCTGATTCAAGGTTATCAGTAATCGTCTGAGCGTCGTCTTTATCCTTGCCTACAGCGGTAAGATAAAGCTTTATCTTTGGTTCTGTGCCGCTTGGACGCACAATAACCATATTGTCGTTTTCAAGGTTGTACTGAAGCACGTTGGATTTGGGCAGGTTGATAGTTGTTTGCTCGCCCGAAGCAATATCTTTCTCAACACTGAGTTTGTAGTCGGCAGTCTTAACAACCTTATATCCTGCTATTTCAGAGGGAGCGTTCTCGCGCAGAGAAACCATAATGTCAGCCATCTTCTGCATACCCTCGGCTCCGTCAAACTCAAACGCGAGAGTGGTGTTCTTGTAATAGCCGAATTCCTCGTAAAGACCGTCGATTACCTGAGCCAGAGTTTTACCCTGCTTTTTAAATGTAGCCGCCATTTCGCAAATGAGCATAGAAGCCACAACAGCGTCTTTATCTCTAACATATGAGCCCGCGAGGTAGCCGTAGCTTTCCTCAAAGCCGAACACATAGTCATCCTCTTTGCCTTGCTTCTCAAGATTGAGGATTACTTCGCCGATATACTTGAAGCCAGTGAGGACGTTTTTGAGCTCAACGCCGTATTTTTCGCAAAGCTTTTCAATGAGCTTTGTAGTTACAATGGTCTTGACCATAATGGGGTTCTCGGGAAGAGTGCCGTTAGCCTTGCGGTTTGACAGAATGTATTCTGTAAGCATAACGCCGTCCTCGTTACCTGTGATAAGCCGGTAACTGCCGTCGTAATCCTTAACCGCGATACCTACTCGGTCAGCGTCGGGGTCGGTAGCGAGAAGCAGGTCGGGCTGTTCCTTTTCGCACAGCTCCAGACCTTTCTGCAAAGCTTCCTTGATTTCAGGGTTGGGATAGGGGCAGGTTGTGAAATTGCCGTCGGGCAACTCCTGCTCTTTTACGATGCTTACCTTTTCTACGCCGATTTCCTTAAGGATTCGTCTTACAAGCTTGTTGCCGCAGCCGTTGAGAGGAGTGTATACAACTTTAAGGTCCGCGTCCTCGCATACTCCGGGGTTAATCTGCTGTTCCTTGACTTTTTCGAGGTAGCTTGTGTATACGTCGTCCTTAACATATTCGATAATACCCTTGTTGATAGCTTCGTCAAAATCCATTGTTTTAACGTCATTAAAAATATCAATGCTGCAGATTTCATCATATACGGCATTTGCCGCCGCGTCAGTCATCTGGCAGCCATCCTCGCCGTAAGCCTTGTAGCCGTTGTATTTCGCGGGATTGTGGCTCGCTGTAACCATAATACCCGCCTGACACTTGAAGTATCTCACGAGATATGAAAGTACAGGTGTGGGCTGAAGCTCGGTTGTGATGTATACCTTAATGCCGTTAGCCGCGAGAACCTTAGCAGCCTCGTTCATAAACAAGTCAGCTTTAATTCGGCTGTCGTGTGAAATAGCAACGCTGCCCTTGCCGTACTTTTTGAGAATATAATTCGCGAGACCCTGTGTAGCCTGGCGCACTACATAAACATTCATACGGTTGGTGCCCGCTCCGATTACACCGCGCAAGCCCGCTGTGCCGAACTCAAGGCTTCTGTAAAAACGCTCGTAAATCTCTTTTTCGTCACCTTTTACGCTTAAAAGCTCGTCGGTCAAATCCTTGTCATCGACTGCTTTTTCAAGCCAAAGCTTATACATTTCATTTGTGTTCATAGTACTAAATACCCCCTGTAAAAACAGTATATGGAATTGAATTTAGTGTAACACAGAAAAGTGTATTTTTCAATTGTTTTGTTGAAATAAAAATGACGAAAAATACTTATTCTCACAATTTAAACAAAAATCTTGATTTTAACAATAAAATATAGTAATATAATAGTTGTTTGAATAAACAATTTAATCTGGAGGTTATTATATGGACGAGTTTGAGAAGGTAAACGAAACTCTGGAAACCGAAGAAACCAAAGCCGAAACAGAGACAGTTGAATTACCGGAGGATAACGAACCTGTTGCCGAGGCAGAGGAAACTGAATCCGCAGCCGTGGCTGAGAGTTCAGAGCAGACTGATGACGCAGCGGAAATCGCGGAAGATACAGCAGCTGTAACGGAGAGTGTTCCTGTTTACGGTGACGCAGTTGAATCCGTACTCGATACTGCCGAAGCTCCTGTTGCGGAGACAAAAAAACCGATTTTGCAGCGAACAATTATCACTGCGGCTTGTATTTTCCTTGCGGCTCTTTTGGTTTTCGGAATCTTTGTTGTAGTTAACAACATAATGACTCCAAGCCTTGAAGGCGTTTGGGTAATGACTAAGGCGTATACTAAGGGTGACGCGAAGAACGCTCAGAAGACAAAAACATCAGGCAAAGAAGCAGTTTACTATAACTTTAAGTCGGATGGAAATTTTGTATACACATCCGGAACCATTAAGCAAACCCTTAAGTGGTCTTATGTTGACGGCGATGGCAAAAAAACCGACGCCAAGACTAAAAAGATAACCGTATATACCGAGGCTTCCGAATCCAACGGAAATAACTACGGCGTAAAATTAGACGGCGGCTTTTTCGCTGAGAAAAAGCTTAAGCTTGAAGTGAGCAC
Source organism: Ruminococcus sp. (assembly GCA_017458845.1). Taxonomy (GTDB): domain Bacteria; phylum Bacillota; class Clostridia; order Oscillospirales; family Acutalibacteraceae; genus Ruminococcoides. The sequence continues at coordinate 63,868 of JAFSZY010000059.1, read as the reverse complement.
TGATTTGGGAACAGGAGTCGCATCCGTTCAGATTATGGAATTCAAGGCTTGTGACGGTTCTGACGCTTCCGTATATAAGATGGCTGTTAACAAGAGCTTTAAGCCTGTCAATGATTTGCTCGGTACATGGAATGACAAAACAACCAAGCAAAAGATTACGTTTAATAAGGACGGAAGTTATGTTCTGGCTGTCAGCGGCAACCTTGAGCAAACGGGTAATTATACAGTTGACACAAAGAAGAGCACTGTCTCACTTTCGTACATCGGCAACGGAGTTGAGTCCGATACAGGAGCTTTACCATATAAGCTTAAGGATGGAAAACTGACTCTCGCCACCTATACTTTTGAAAAAGCAAAATAAAAACAAAGCTAAAGGCTATCGCGTTATGTGCGATAGCCTTTTTGTTTTAGTACTTTATTCAGTTCGGAAATAATTCTCTGTAAACCCCGTTCCGTTTTTTCGGGATTGATAAACATATGAGAGAACACCGCGTTAATGTTTTCTTCAAAATCCTTGGGAAGTATTTTGCATTGGGCTTTGCAGATTTTCACCAAGCGTTTTTCACCCGGGTGCGTCATCTCGTTGAGCGCGAATATAAGGTCAAAGTATGCTTCCATAAAGCCTGTTACCCTGTGATTGACGCTGTTGAGGTCGCCTCTTTGCGCCGCCTTGATTATTTGTTTGTCATACGCGGGCAGAGAGTTGTGCAAAAGCCTCATATTATTTTCGATGATATTTTTCTTAAGCTCAGGGGGATAGGGAATATCAAAACGCTCCTTGGCTTTTTCCAGCCGTCCGTTTCGGTCAAAAATAATTTTGCAGGTTTTTAGGTTATGCCACATACAGGTGGTGTACGCGTTGCGCGGATTATGCTTCTCGGCGACGTCAGCCACGTCGTTTATGAACTCGTCAAGATTTCGGTAGAGGATATCAATATCCGTGCCGTTTTTAAGTACGCAGTTATCCTCTGTTTCCCAAAAGTGATTGCCAAGCTCGATAACATCGCAATACTCCTTGAGAATACCGCGCCTTTCCGATTCGTCTATCGATTCACTAATATACAGATAAACGTCATAATCCGATTTTTCGTCGTATTCCGCGCCTGCTCGGGAACCGCCCAAGGCTATTGCCTCAACTTCTTTTAAGTTTTTATAATCTTCAAATAAGCTGTTAATCATATTTCTAATAAAGAATTACTTTCTAAGGAGCAAGCCGTTTGCCAAGTCTTCCTTAGCCTGAGCCTTCATCTTGAAGTGCTGTTTTTTGCCTGTGGCGGTCATCGGGAAACTGTCTATTATTCTGAAATAGCGCGGAACCTGATATTTAGAGAGGTTCGGCGAATTTTTACAGAATTCAAGCACTTCACTTACGGTCAGCTTGTCGTTGGCTGGAATTATATAAGCGACAACAGCCTCGCCTCTTGTTTTGTCGGGTACGGATGTAACTATACACTCCTTAACTTTGTCAAAGATGTTGATAGCTTCCTCGATACGGGCGGGGTAAATGTTCTCACCCTTACTGATAATCATATCGTCTTTGCGGCCCGCTACAGTTACAAACTGGTTATCGTCCCATGTGCCCACGTCGCCTGTGTACATATAGCCTTTGTAGAATTTTTCCTTAGTAACTTCCTCGTTGTCAATGTAGCAGTAAGTGGTTTTAGCGGGGCATTTGATGATTATTTCGCCTTCGCTCTTGCCATCTGTCGGTACAGTTTCATAAGGTTCAGCTTTTCTGTCATCATAGATTTTAACAATCCTTACCTCGTCGTCGGTACAGCTTCTGCCTGCGGTACCCGACATGGCGGGTAAATCCTGCGGCCTGAGGAAGGTGTTCCAGAAGCTCTCGGTTGTGCCGTATCCGTTGAAAATATTAGGCGTAAGAGTTTCCTGGAAACGTATGCATTCCTTTGTTTCGAGCGGGCTTCCCATTGTGATAATGCCCTTGAGCGAACTGATATTTTCAGGGTGCTTTTCCTGACGTGTAGTGAGAAGTCCGAGAACGCTTGGCACACCGATTAAGAATGTGATTTTATATTTTTCTACATATTCGAGAGTTGTCTTGGGATGGAAGTCCCTCATAATTACAATCTCTCCGCCCGCGTAAAGCGTGGGTGTTATTCCGCCTGAGTGGATTCCTCCGCGGTGGAACCAAGGCGTCATATTCATTGTTTTGTCATACGGAGAGAGCGGGAAATGCATTATTACATCGTGAGCCGAGAGTACCTCGTTAATGTTGTTGAGCGGAACGCCTTTTGGAGTTCCTGTTGTGCCTGAAGTCTGAAGTCTTAATACCTCATCGTAAATATGAGGCTCAAAGTCAACAGGCGGATTTTTGTCGCTTGCGCCCTTAACATAGTCCTCGTATTTTATGTGTCCCTCGGGAGCTTCATCATACTTATTAAGATAATCAGCCATAATCACTATTTGGGGTTTGTGCGCGGCTAATTCAAGCGCTCTTACTGCTGTGTCGGTAATAGCGCTGTCGTATATATAAACCTTGGGTTTGTTATGGTTGATAATCTCCGCGGTCTCACCCGGGGAAAGGTTGAAGTTCGCGGGGTTCGCGATAGCTCCGAGCTTTTGAGGGCTGATGTAGGAGAACACGAAGTAGGGTGAGTTGTAGAGCTGGTTGAATATGATGTCGCCTTTTTTAACTCCGCTGTTTTTCATGGCGTTAGCGAACTTATTGCACTCTTTGTTGAGTTTGTTATAGCTCCATTTTCTGCCTCTGAGCGGGTCGAAGAGAGCCGCGCGGTCTTTAAACCTGCCCACATTTCTCATAAATCCGTTGAGCCAGGTGAACTCGCTCTCAAACGTTTCTTTGAACATTGTGACATCGTAAGTATAACTCATATAATTCCTCCTAAAACTTACTTGTATTTACCGATTATTACACTTGAGTTTTGCCCGCCGAATCCGAACGCGTTGGACATTGCGTATTTTATGTCAGCGCTTTTAGCTTCATTGGGAACAAAGTCGATACCTGTGTCGGGAATGGGATTTTCGAGGTTAATTGTCGGCGGAACAATACCTGTTTCAATCGCCTTGATACAAGCGATTACTTCTGTCACTCCGCCCGCGCCCATCATATGACCCGTAGCGCCCTTTGTGGAGCTGACAAGCGGAGGATTATCGCCGAATAATTCTTTTACAGAATATACCTCGACTTCATCGCCCTTGGGTGTAGAGGTTCCGTGGGCGTTTATGTAGTTGATATCCGAGGGGTTTAATTTTGCCTCAGCCAAAGCCTGCTTCATACACGCGATGGCTCCGCGTCCCTCCGGATGAGGAGCGGTAACGTGATACGCGTCACAGGTGTTTCCGCAGGCGAGTAGTTCGCCGTAAATTTTCGCTCCGCGTGCCTTTGCGTGGCTTTCTGTTTCAAGAACAAGAGCGCCGCCACCCTCGCCGATAACAAATCCGTCGCGGCTTTCGTCGAACGGACGTGAGGCTTTGGCGGGAATATCATTGCTTCTGGAAAGCGCCTTGGCGTTAGCAAGGCTGTAAATGAAAATAGGGCAGTGCGCCGATTCGGCGCCGACCGCGAGCATAACATCAGCCTTGTTTGCTTTTAACAACATAGCAGCCTGGTTAATGGCGTCACCGCCTGAGGAGCAAGCTGTTGAAACTGTGTAACTCGGCCCCTGAATATTATGAGCGATGGCTATATTTGCCGCCGCTATGTTTCCGAGAATTTTAGGTATGAAACGCGGGCCTACTTTTTTGTGCGAGGCGCCCGTGAGCGCTTCCTGTGTAAAAGCTATAGTTGAAATACCGCTCATAGCTGTACCCATAACTATGCCCGTTCTTTCAGGTACAATATCAAGCTTTGATTGATTTAACGCTTCTTCGGCAGCTACATACGCGTACTGCATAAACGCGTCGGTCTTTCGTACAACATCCTTAGGAAGAAGCTCAGAGGGGTTAAAATCCTTAACCTCGCCCGCAATCTGAACGGCAAGCTCGGAAACATCAAAGCTTTTTATCTTTTCAATACCTGATTTCCCCGCTATAAGATTATTCCAGTAGTTATCTACGCCGATGCCGATAGGTGTTACGGCGCCCATACCTGTAATAACAATTCTCTCCATTATTAACCTCCGTAATCTTTTATTTACAATTTGCATATTCTTATGCTATAATTGAATTATAACAAATTCACAGCGAATTAGCAACGTTTTATTAATGCAAAAGAAACGGCGTTTGTCGAGTATTAATTTGTATATTGCATAGGAGGGGATTATGGATCATATACAGTTAAAATGTTTTATTTCCGTCGCTCGTACTCTCAGCTTTTCTGAAGCGGCTCGGCGCAACTATGTAAGTCAGTCAACGGTCAGCAGATATATCCGCGACCTTGAAAAAGAATTCGGTGTAAAGCTGTTTGAACGCACCAGGCGTGACGTATCGCTTACCAACGAAGGGAAGCTTATTCTTCCTTACGCTCAGGAGATTATCGACACCCTTAACAAAGCTACATCGGTTGTGAATCAGCTCCACAGCGGTAAAGGCGGAAGACTTCGGCTTGCGTATGATTCAACATCAATCGGATATCCGACAAAACTCCTCAAAAAATTCACTCAAAAATACCCTGATATTGCCATAGAAATGTTGAGGCTTTCTGGCGTTGATGCTTCGGTTGATATTAATACCGCAGACTGTGATTTCTTTTTTATGCTTCGCGATATGCTCCCCGACAGTGATAATATTGATTATGTTGTCACGCATAAGGACACACTAAGCCTTATAATTTCATCAGATTTCCGATCCCGGAACAACTCGCTGAACGCAGCCGACCTAAAGAGCAAAAGCTTTGTGCTGCTTTCCGAGGCTGAAAGCCCGATACTCTATATGGAAATTATGGATATTTTTCGTACATTCCATTTTTCGCCGAACTCTGTTGATGAGTTTGACGATGTACGCGCTGTTTTTATGGCGGTAGGAGCGGGCAGGGGAGTGTCTATTCTGCCGACTAAGCTTGTGGAAAGCTATCCTGTTCCTTATGTGAAAAAGCTTGAGCTCAACGGAGTTGAAACCGACCTTTCTTACGTTCTCGCGTGGAGGAAAAACAACGCGAATCCCGCGGCGCAGCTATTCCTGAACGCGGTCATCGGGAGTTTCACGGAAACTGAGGACGAGGAATTCGTTAACTAGACTTCGGATGAAAGCAACTTGAGCTTTTGGTACTCATCGGGAAAATCTTTTCTAAATGAGATATAAGGGAGGTACCGTTCGTTTCCGCAGTCATTTGCGAAGAAATGGGTGCTTTCTCCTGTATAACATAGTTCTTCTGTGTCTTCGTTAAAAATCTTATAATTAAAGGTCATCTTGATTCCTTGAAATTTTTTCAGTTCTACTTCAACTCTGAAAGGATCGTCAAAACGAAGATAGGAAAGGAAGTTTTCGCTTGCGGAAGCAGCTGGAATAATACAGCCGCGCTTTTCCATTTCGCTGTATTTCATTATGTTATCATCGCACCATTTAATTCGAGCTTCTTCAATAATTTTCAGATAGTTTGAATGATGCACAACGCCCATTCTATCTGTTTCGTAATACTTTACGCGGCGTTTATAGCAGAACATTATATTACTCCCTCCATTTTTTTAGGCTATTATAATTGATAAAAGGAATTTATTCAATACATTTTGTAATCCGAATAGCGACAAAAATAAATCAGCTTATGCGATTTTTGCATAAGCTGATTTCGTTTGATATACAATATATTACACTATTGTCCCTCCGCCTACAACGATATCGCCGTCATAAAGCACAACCGCCTGTCCTTTGCAAATTGCCCTCTGAGGTTCGTCAAAGACAACACGCAGACGGTCTCCGATTTGCTCTGCTGTGGCAGGCTGGGCTTTTTGGTTGTAACGCACCTTTGCGTATATACGCATAGGTTCCTTTATTTCTTTTAAGGAAATAAGATTGATATCCTCAGCGTATAGTTCTTTAGAGAATAAGTCTTCATTTTTGCCGAGGATAACTTTGTTTTTTACAAGGTCTTTAGCGCAAACATACATAGGCTCAGGTAACGCCAACCCTAAACCTTTACGCTGACCGATAGTATATCGGATTATACCGTTGTGTTCGCCCAGGACATTTCCGCCCTTGTCAACAAAATCCCCGCGCTTGTACTTTTTGCCTGTGTAATTCTCCATAAACTCAGCGTATTTGCCGTCGGGGACAAAACAAATATCCTGGCTGTCGTGTTTTTTGGCGTTGATAAATCCGTTTTTCTCCGCTATATTTCTTACTTCGGATTTATTTAAAGTTCCGAGAGGGAAGAGGGTGTGTTTCAACTGCTCCTGAGTCAGCGAGTAAAGCACGTAGCTCTGGTCTTTGCTGTCGTCAACGGCTTTTTTGAGCAGATATCGCCCTGAAGTTTCATCATATTCAATTCTCGCGTAGTGGCCTGTAACAACGTAATCCATCTCAAGTTCTTTCATCCTGCGCATAAGACGTTCAAACTTTATGTATCTGTTGCAGTCAATACATGGGTTTGGCGTCGAGCCGTTTTCGTAAGCGTTTATAAAACGCTCAATAACTTCTTCGTTGAAACTGTCTTTAAAGTTGAATACATAGTAGGGTATGGAAAGCCTGTTGCAAACAGCCCTCGCGTCAGCTATGTCATCAACGCTGCAGCAGGTGTTTTCTTTTTTGACTCCGATATCATCATTATCATAAAGCTTCATAGTTATACCCGTTGCGTCATAACCCTGATTTTTGATGAGCAGCGCCGCGACAGAGCTGTCAACTCCGCCGCTCATAGCGATTAGTGCCTTCATAATAAACTAACCTTTCGGATAATATAATTGCAATATCAAAATTATACAGAGAAAATGTGTCTTTTTCAAGTGTATTTTTATTATTTAGCTATTTACAATTCAAAAAAACTGTGCTATAATTCAAAGTGTATTGATATAGACATGCAATATTGTTTGAAGGGATGATATTTATGAAAAGAATTTTTGCGTTATCTGTGGCGGTTTTAATTCTTGTTTTTGCCTCGGTTCCCGCCTTTGCGGCGAAGGATAATCCGAGCCCGACCAAGCCTACAGATTACAATGTTATTATTCATAATCCTAACGGCGGTACCGGAACTTATACCATTGAGGTTGATGAGGATGGACAGCACGCTACTTTGGTTGCTCATCCCAAGAACGGCTATGAGTTTGTTGGCTGGAAAATTAACGGTAAATATGTCTTGGAGTCGGGTAGTTTAACCGACGAGGAAATCACTATCTTGCTTAAGAGTGATGTTCATGCGTATCCTATGTTCAGGAAGATTGGCACAAGCTCGGTTACAAGCGGCTCAATTTCCATAAACTCCGGTACAACTTCACCACAGACCAGCGACAACAGCGCTATGTATTTTATAATAGCTTCTATTGTTTTGTTCGTAGTAGCGGCAGGCGCTGTAGGAATAAAAGTTGCGGTTAGTAAAAAGAAATAACAGGAATTTTAGCAGCTCCCTTTTTGGGGGCTGTTTTTTCGGTGTTTTCATATATTTAAATCTCTTGACACTTTATCTCAATATGATTATAATGTATACTGTATTGAAATGCGCAGGTGCTTATAATGGATAGGGAAAAGCGATTAAAAATATTTGTAATATCAATTATTCTTGTTTTGCTGATTATTATCGGAATACTTGGGTATTGGCTGTTTACACTTTTTACCAAGGGTACTGATGTTTCCGAGTATAGAATTAAAGACAATACAACAAGCGCGACTGTTTCGGAGAAATCCGATGAATCGGCAGATAATCCCATCGACTTCAAAAAGCTGCAGAAGATTAATCCCGAGATTTTCGGATGGATTTATATTCCCGATACAAATATCGACTATCCATTACTTCAAAGCAACGAACGTGACGACTTTTATCTCCACAAAGATATTTACCGCAATTATAAATACGCGGGTTCTCTCTACTGTGAGTATTGCAACAGCACCGAGCTTGATGACCGTGTAACTCTGATTTACGGCCATAATATGATTGACGGCTCTATGTTCGCCAATCTCCACAAGTTCAGAGACGCTTCTTTCTTTAAAAAGCACACCAAATTTTATATTTACGCACCCGGGCGCAGGCTGACATATCAGGTTGTGTCGGCGTTTGAGTATGACGACAGGCATATTATGAACACATTCAATTTTGCTGAGGACAAGGTTTTTAGGGAGTACCTTGCTACCATTCAGAATCCGCGTTCGTTAAGCGCTAATGTGAACACTAAACTTGACCATAAACTAACTGTTAAGGATAAAATAGTAACTTTGAGTACCTGTCTGGATTCAGGGGACGGCAGGTATCTCTTACAGGGGGTATTAGTGAAGGATGAGCCTACAAGGTAACGGTAATAACCACAATTATCGTCCGAACCTTAACGACGAAAATGATTCATTTCTTAAATTTAATGACAGCGAACAATACGCTCAAATCACAGGACAGAATCCTACTTCTATTGAGCAGGACGGAACTGTAGAATTTGGCGCGGCTGAGGATGAGCGCAAAAAGAAGCTTCAGGAGGCTATTGAGAGCGAGAACTCCTCGGCATATGAGGATTTGGACGATTTTATTTACAGGCAGAACAAACGCCGCGCGAGAACCAGCGGACACAGACATCATCACCATCACATCAGTCCGTCCGTTCTTTCACCGGGCAGAGTCAGACGCAAAAAATCAAGCAGCAAAAAGAAGCATAAACACAGACATCATCATCACAGACATCACAGGAAAAAGCGTCTCAGGAAGTGGCAGAAGATTTCGCTCGGTATCATTATCGCGCTTATTTCTCTGATACTGATACTGATAATCGCAATCGCTCTTATGTACTTCGCGGGACAAAACGCTTTGCTTGATGACGGCGGGCTGAACATCAATGTTCCCGACTTTGCCGAAACGTCCGATAACGGTCAGTATATTACTTATAAAGGACACAAATATAAGTATAACGACAGAATCACCAACATACTTTGTATGGGTTCCGACCTTGACGCGGAGATTACACGGGTGAGCCCCGCGGAGGATGATTACGCGACAGGAGGACAAGCCGACTCACTGTTTTTGGCTTCGATGAATGTTGATACGGGAGATATCAATATGGTAAACATCTCGCGTGAGACTATGACGGACGTCAATGTTTATACCGCGAGCGGAAAAGCCGCTGGCAGCCGTAATGAGCAGATATGTCTTGCCTACGCGTATGGCGATGGAGAAGAAACAAGCTGCCAGAACGAGCTTGTAGCAGTCAGAAGGTTGTTCTATAATCTTCCCGTTAATTTCTATCTTTCGTTGAATATTAACGGAATCGGTCCGATTAACGACAGCGTCGGCGGCGTATTAGTACGTTCGCCCGAGACTATCGCCGAGTTCCATGAAGGAGAGACATATAATCTGCACGGAAGTTTAGCTCAGTCGTTTGTACGTGCTCGTAGCCACGCTACAGTAAAGGGCAACAATCTGCGTATGGAAAGGCAAAAGATTTATCTTGAGTCGTTTGCTCAAAACGTATTCACAAAAACACGTTCCAACCTTGGAACTCCGCTCGATGTTTACAATACCGCTAACACTTATATTACCACAAACGCGGGACTCAACGAAGTAGCGTATTTTTCGGTAACCGCGCTCAGAGGCGGATTTAACGGGCTTAATATAGCAAATGTTCCGGGTGAAGTTAAAGAGGGCAAGAAGTACGCGGAATTCTATGTAGACGAAGAGAAATTCTTTGAGCTCTTCCTCAAACTGTATTATATAAAGGTTGAATAATGAAACAAGGTCGGCGGATTTGCCGACCTTATTCTTTTACATATTCATCACAAATACCCCGAAGGTAAGATATGTCGCGAAAGCCGTCCAGATAATATACGGTATCTGAATAGCTCCGGCTATGGGGCTTATTGCGTAGAATTTTCTTGTCATAATAATTACTAATACAAGCAGAGCGATAATCCACAAAAACGCTAAGAAATACGCCGAAAGGTTGAAGAAAACAATCGGCCAGAAGAAGTTCACTGCCAGCTGCGCCCCGTAAATCCACAGCGCGCGCTTGCGTTCATCGGGACTTGAGTATTTGTCGGTATATACCAGATAGGCGGAAATACCCATTAGCAGGAACAGAATAGTCCACACGATGGGGAATAGCCACGAAGGCGGTGTGAGCGGCGGCTTTGCCGCTTTATCAAAATTTTCCATTCCCGGCATTGATATAACAGCGGAAAGCGCTCCGACTCCCAGACTTATAGCGCAGCTGATTGCGAGTTTCTTGAAATCTATGTTGTGTACTAATCTCATAAAAACAACTCCCAAGCATATTATATGCCCGGGAGTCTTGTTTTATTAATAATTTACCTGTTATATCTTATACAAATTCGGCGATATTTGCCCAGCTCATCAAAAGTTCCCTCTCCTCGGGAATACCTTTAACAGACTGCGACGCCGCTACGATAGGCATCCAGCTTTGTACAAGCTGTTTCGCTGTGTCTGTTTTGCGGCAATATGTGTTGAGGTATTTTTCAGCCATCTCTTTTTTGCCGTCAAGCGTCAGCATAAGGTAAGTTCTCGCCGCGTCGGCAGCGCCGTTGCCCTGAGTGACGTGCGCCCAGTCAATGATATAAGCGTCGCCCGCAGGTGTGATTATTACATTACTGGGGACAAAGTCGCCGTGGCAAACCTTGTTGTGCTTCTTCATACCGTTTACGCGGTTGTGAAGCTCATAGCGCACGGTAGCGTCAAGGTCTGACGCGCTGATTTTCTTCTGCATTTTATCGCGTAAGTCCGTCAGCAGGGGGGCGCGCTCAGCCAGAATGGAAATCTGAATGTCTACAAACTTGTCGATGTATTCGTCAAGCTTATCGGGATTCTCCTCAATAAGTTTACTGAGAGTCTTGCCTTCGATAAAGTCGGATACAATCGCCCATTTGCCGTCAACCTTTGTAACCTCGTGGATTTTAGGAATTTTTATGGTGCCGATTTCCTCAACTCTCGCCTGATTGAGAGCTTCATTCAGGACGGCTGCTTTAGAAAAACTTTCGTCAAAAACCTTTATAGCCTTATCGCCGTCGCGATAAATCTTTTTGCCCTTTGTTTCATAAATGATGTTGTCAAGCTTCATATCACTTCGCCTCCTTGTAATCCTTGCCGTAGTACGCCTTGAGGTACATTTCCTTGATTTCGCTCATAAGCGGATATCTCGGGTTAGCGCCTGTGCACTGGTCGTCAAACGCCTGCTCAACCATAGCGTCAAGAGTATCAAGGAAGTACTTTTCGTCCACGCCGTAGTCGCGGATTGTTTCCTTGATACCGACGCGGGCTTTTAGATCGTTGACAGCCTTGATAAGGTTCTCGACGCTCTCGTCATCATCCTTGCCGCCAAAGCCCAAGTAACGCGCGGCTTCAGCGTATTTTTCTTTAGTATGAGGGTACGCGTATTGCGGGAATGTTCCCATCTTGGCCGGAACCTCAGCAGCGTTGAAGCGGATTACATACTCCAGCATGAGAGCGTTTGCCACGCCGTGAGCGATGTGGTGGAAAGCTCCAAGCTTGTGAGCCATTGAGTGGCATACACCCAGGAACGCGTTGGCGAACGCCATACCCGCCATAGTAGCCGCGTGAGCAACCTTTTCGCGAGCGACAGGTTCATTCTGTCCGTTGTCGTAGCAAGCGGGCAGATACTCGAAAATAACTTTTAGAGCTCTTTCGGCGAGGCTGTCTGTGAAGTCTGTAGCCAGCATTGAAGCGATAGCCTCCAGCGCGTGAGATACTGCGTCTATACCCGAAGCGGCTGTCAGTCCCTTTGGACCCGACATCATCATATCAGCGTCAACAATCGCCATATCGGGCATAAGCTCGTAGTCGGCGAGGGGATACTTTGTGCCGTCGTTTTCGTCGGTAATAACCGCGAACGGTGTGACCTCCGAGCCTGTTCCGGAGGATGTCGGTATAGCGACGAAGTAAGCCTTGTCGCCCATATGCGGGAACTTGTAGACTCTCTTTCTTATGTCAGAGAAACGCATAGCCATATCGGCAAAGTCAACCTCGGGGTGCTCGTAAAGAACCCACATAATCTTGCCCGCGTCCATAGCGGAGCCGCCGCCGATAGCGATAATCACATCGGGACTAAATGCCGCCATAGCCTTGGCGCCTTCCTTGGCGCTTTTGAGCGTCGGGTCGGGCTGAACGTCAAAGAATGTGGTATGGGTTATGCCCATTTTGTCGAGCTCGTCTGTAACACATTTTGTATAGCCGTTGTTGTATAGAAACTCATCTGTTACAATAAAGGCTTTTTTCTTGTTCATTTCCTCCCCGAGCTCCTTTATGGCTACGGGGATACAGCCTTCCTTTATATAAACCTTTTCGGGAGCCTTGAACCAAAGCATATTTTCTCTCCTCTCAGCGACAGTCTTAATGTTGAGCAAGTGCTTGCAGCCTACGTTTTCGCTTATTGAGTTGCCGCCCCAGGAGCCGCAGCCGAGTGTAAGCGAAGGCGTAAAGTCAAAGTTGTAGATGTCGCCGATACCGCCGAGCGAAGAGGGAGTGTTCACAATAAGGCGGCAGGTCTTCATTCTGTTAGCGAACTCGTCGAGCTTTTCACGCTCGTTTACGTTGTCTATCCAAAGCACCGAGGTGTGACCCAGACCGCCGTTGTTGTTGAGGAGCGTCTCAGCTATGTCAAGCGAGTCGGAAAAGTCCTTTGACTTGTACATACCGAGGATAGTGGTGAGCTTCTCGTGACCGAAAGCCTCGTCCGTATCTGTGTTCTCAGCTTCGCCGATTATAACCTTCGTGTCCGCGGGAATATCAAAGCCCGCCATTTTCGCTATAGTTACCGGACGCTGACCTACAATCTTGGCGTTCAGCGCGCCGTTAATCATCATAGTTTTTCTGATTTTGTCGGCTTCCTCGTCGTTCAGGAAGTAACATCCGCGTTTTGTAAACTCAGTCTTTACAGCGTCATATATGCTTTCCTCGGCAATGATTGTCTGCTCCGTGGCGCAAATCATACCGTTGTCAAAGGTCTTTGAGTGAATGATGGAGTTTACCGCGACCGTGATATCAGCGCTCTTGTCAATGATAGCCGAAGCGTTTCCAGCTCCTACGCCCAGAGCGGGTTTTCCGCTGGAGTACGCCGCCTTAACCATAGACGGACCGCCTGTGGCGAGAATGGTGTCTGCCTCACTCATTACCATATTTGTCATTTCGAGCGAGGGCTTGTCAATCCAAGCAATAATCCCCTCGGGAGCTCCCGCCTTAACAGCGGCTTCGAGGACAATCTTTGATGCCTCGATTGTGCTTTTCTTTGCTCTCGGGTGAGGGGAGATGATGATTCCGTTTCTTGTTTTAAGCGAGATAAGACACTTGAAAATCGCCGTAGAAGTCGGGTTGGTTGTGGGGATAACTGCGCCGATAACGCCTATGGGTTCCGCAATTCTCGTGGTGCCCATAGCTTCGTTTCTCTCAATTACGCCGCAGGTTTTTGAGTCGCGGTATTTGTTATAGATGTATTCTGAGGCGTAGTGGTTCTTGATAACCTTGTCCTCAACTATACCCATTCCCGTTTCCTCTACCGCCATTTTGGCGAGCGGGATTCTCGCCTGATTTGCGGCGGTGGCGGCGGCAAGGAAGATTTTGTCTACCTGTTCCTGTGTGTATCCGGCGAACTTTTCCTGAGCCGCTCTGACTCTTTTGAGCGCCGCTTCGAGAGCGGGAACGCCGTCAATAATCGGGTATTCTTTAGCCATAATAATAGACCTCCGTTTTATTTCTCAACATAAGAGAGCTTGCACTTTTTAGCCGCTTTAATCGCTGAGGAGCCTTTGGGAGCGATAACCTTTGTTTTCGCGCCCGTCTTGAACGCGTTGTCAGCGACTTTAGTATCTTTGCCCAATACTGTAATTTTAGTCAGCGAGTTACAGTCCGCGAAAGCGAAGCTGTCTATGCTTTTAACTTTTTTAGGAATAATTATTTCCTCAATGCCCGAGGCGTTGAAAGCGTTTATCCCGATAGTTTTAAGAGTTTCGGGAAGCTCAACTTCAGTCAAAGCGAATGTAGCGAAAAACGCGTTGTCGCCGATTGTTGTAACACCTTCGTCTATGTTTACAATATTCAGCTTTTTGCACAGAGCAAAAGCGTATCCGCCAATCTCCTTCATACCGTCAGGCATAGTGACGCTTTCTATATCAGAGCCCTTGAACGCGCTTTGGGCGATGTTCTTCACTACTTTGTTCTCAAAGTCAATCGGAATACTTACATCCTTGTCCTCGCCGTCATACGACGAAACCGCGAGTGTGCCGTCGCCGTTGAGCTTAAAACCTACACCGTACTCATCTCTGAGAGCGGGCGCGGTGGTGGACTGAATTGACACTGTCGAATCCGATGAGGAACAATTGCACGCGCTGAACACTATAACGGTGAACAGAAGCGTTGCGATAAGTATAATTGCTGTTATTTTTTTCATAATAATCACCACTTTATATAAAAATATATCATAAAATCAGTATATCATATCGGTTTGCGTTTGTATAGCTTTTAATGCATATTATCACATTGTTAATTTTTTGTCAATCTTTCTAAAATGAATGATTGGCTGAAAGCTAAGCCCTCCCTTGGGGGAGGGTGGACAAATCGCTCAAAAGCGATTTGGACGGGAGAGGGTCCACTTGCGAAATAGGTTTACTATCTTGCGCAAAATAAAAGAACTGCCGCAAAATTGCGACAGCTCCTATAATTATATAATGAAAAATCCAAACACACCGAGTATAATCGAGAACGCCGCGCCGACAACAACGTCGGACACAAAGTGCACGCCCGCCAACACCCTCGATACGCACATCAAAACGCCGAGTATCAGCAGCGCGATACCCGCGTAAATGTTTACATACAAAAACGCTATTGCGATGATGAACACGCTCGCCGCGTGGCGGCTGGGGAAGCTCTGCCCGCTTTTGCTTTTTTTAATAAGCGGGTTTATGTCCAGAACCTCATACGGCCTTGCTCTGTTGATAATAAGTCTGAGCAGCGTGACCGCGATAAAAGTCACCGCGGGAATAACAAATATTTTTACGGACTCCGCAGCCCTTTTGTTCCATATCATATATATAAGCAAAAACGGATACAAAACAAAAACAGGATAGGAAGCGTATTTGTGTATAATTCTCAAAAGGAAATATATCTTTTCGTGATTTCGAAAAAACTTTTCAATTCTGTCATAACGTGATTTAGTCATACTATCACCGAGAGTATTCTATCACAGACAATGTTCTTATTCAAGCCCTCCATTGGGAGGAGTAAGAAGATCTCCGTAGGGGATACCGTCTCGGTATCCCTAAACGTATGTATTGTTATAATGATTTCCTTTCGACCAAGTCGAAACGATAGGGCGCCCGAGACGGACGCCCCTACGGGAAATATTTTATTATTTCTTAAGTTAATGACATTACCCGGTGGGGATAACGGACAGCCGCGAAGAGCTGTCCCTACGCGAACGGAAACGTTAACTTTTCTAGCTCTCTATATCCACTTTATATTCCCTGAACCAGTAGTCGAGCTCGATTATATATGCCAATATCTGCGGGGCTTTCATAAGCTGTCCGTACCACGGCGAGCTTATACCCTCGGGGTTGTTGATTATCTCCATAACGCCCTTTTCGCTGAGCAGTTCCGTCAGGGGCGTTTTTCTTTTCATTATGTCCATCACTCTTTGCGCGCATATCCTTGTGTATTCGGGATTGTGAGTTTTCGGGTACGGGCTTTTCTTTCGCCACACGATATCATAGGGGAGTATATCCTCAAACGCTTTTCTGACTATCCCTTTCTCCCTGCCTTTGTACGCCTTAATCTCCCACGGCATATTGTACGCGTACTCAACGATTCTGTAGTCACAGAAAGGTACTCTGACCTCAAGTCCGCTGTACATACTGCACCTGTCTTTTCTCTCAAGCAAGCACTGCATAAACCAGTAGTAATTGAGGTTGAACATCTCTCTCATTCTGGCGTTCAGCTTGCTGTCGGAGCGGAGTTTGTCGGCGGATGTTATTGTGTCGAGGTATTTTTCGCGTACATACTCCTCGCCCTTGGGCAGGACTCCGTCTTTGAGTATACTCCTGCGAATATCCTGTGAGCGCGACCAAGGGAAACAATCCTCAAAAAGTATGTCCTTGTTGTGATACCAGGGGTATCCGCCGAACAGCTCATCGGCGCATTCGCCTGACAGCGCGACTGTGTAGTTCTCCTTTATCTCCTTGCAGAACAGCAGCAGCGAGCTGTCAACGTCCACATACCCGGGCAAGTCCCGCGCGAGTACACTGTCGTAGAGCGCGTCCGCGAGCTGTTCATTGTCAATAATAACTTCAGTATGCGCAGTGTCGGCGTTTTCGCTCATCAGCTTAATAAACTCAACGTCGGCGGTGGGCTGAAAAAGGCTCTTTTCAAAGAACTTCATATTGTCCCGATACTCGACCGAATAGGTTGTTATTTTATCAAGATTATTTCTTTTAAAGAAATTTGAGGCGGTCTGCACAATGATACTGCTGTCCAGCCCTCCCGACAGGAAAAAGCACAACGGAACGTCCGATACAAGCTGCCTTTCAACAGCGTCAGTCAGAAGGTACCGCACATATTCAATAGCTCTGTGCTCGCAGTCGTCAAACTCCTTCGCCTCGAGCTTGAAGTAACGGTTTTTTCTGAGTCTGCCGCCCTCGTATACCGCGTATTCCCCGGGCAATAATTCCTTAACGTTTTTAAACACACCGCTCCCGGGGGTGCTGGCAGGACCTAAGAAGAAAATTTCGTATAAGCCTTCATCATTGATTACAGGTTTTACTTTTCCGCTTTTTAACAGCGTCTTTATCTCCGAGCCAAAGACTATGCCCGTCTCAAACTCGCTGTAATAAAACGGTTTGACGCCTATTCTGTCACGGCACATAAACAGCTTTTTGTTGTATGTTTCGTAAACCGCGAAGGCAAAAATACCGTTAAGCTTCTCGGCACAGTTCTCGCCGTATTCGATGTAGCATTTAAGTACAACCTCGGTGTCGCTGTGTCCTTTGAATTTATATCCTTTTCCTTTGAGCTCCGCTCTCAGCTCTTCTGTGTTGTAGAGCTCGCCGTTATAAACAATTACATATTTCTCGTTCTTCATTCCGCACATCATCGGCTGTTTTCCGTTATCCTTATCGATTACAACCAGTCTCCTGTGAATGAGCGCGGTATTGTGGTCGATAAATATACCGTTTTCGTCGGGACCTCTTCGTGTCAGCGCCTTTGACATTTCCGATAGTATCCCCAGTTTTTCCGACAAATCCTCATACCTGTCTACAAGCCCTGCGATTCCGCACATAAGTATTCCTCCTAAAGTTTCTTAATGCTGTATATAAAGCTCACCGCGCAGAGTATCAGAAGCGCGCTGCCGATCGCCGAAGTGCTGAGGCTGAGATTCAGCGGTGCCTTGACGCTCGAAAACACGGGCAAGCTGATATTGAAGATGTTAATAAATATAAATGTAAACAGGGCGGTCAACAGCCCTTGTATAATTCTATAAACGAAAAATAATACCTTATTTATTTTGATTTTTTTCAAGGCGGTAAAGATTTGAAAATGAACGCATAATCCGCCAAACCCTGTCGCGAAAGCGATTAAGATAACATTGTTGTTCTCGGCGAGCAGATTGCACGCTGCCGTCACTTCCAGAGCTACGTTCAGATATACTGTATTGTCAGAAAAATGTTTCTCCGCTATGCCGATAACCGCCGAAAAAGCCACAACCATTCCGCACATTTCAAGCATACCGTACGCGGAGCTTATCACCGATTTGGTAACCGCTGACGTAAAGGAGGGAAAGGTTTTGCATAATTCTATATTAGAATTATACCCATCCTTTTCAGTGATAATAAATTTATTCAGAACACCGATAATTATGACTGACAGTATTTGCGCGGTGAGCAAGCACAAGCCTGTCTCGCGACTGGCCAGCAAACTAACGCCGACATATGTAATCAAAAACCCGGGACCCGCTCCGACCGCGAAATATGCCGCCTTTACAGCGTCGCTTTTGTTTATCTTTCCGTTTTCATAGAGCGCCGAAATCCCCCTCGCCCCGACGGGATATCCTCCTATCATACTCATTATTATTACCGCGGATAAATTCCTTGAAACTCCGAATAATTTCGGGCAAATATTTCCGCTGAGCTTTCCCAGCTTTTCGGATAAACCGCTCTCGGCGATAAACACGGAAATTATCATAAAAGGGAAAATAGAGGGCACCAGAACCTCCGCGCAAAAGTATATCCCTTTGAGCGCTCCCTGTGAGCATTCCTTGCCCCACAGTAAAACGGCTGTGATAATTGTCGCCGCGAATATGAACTCGACAATCGCCTGCTTGTTTCGGAATTTATTCATCATTTTTATTCACCTTTAATATATATGTAATTGGGTGATAGATAATGAAAAAAACTGATAAAAGCCGAAAAATCCCCGCTGAGCTGACCTATAATCTCCCGATAATCGAGTTTACGGGGGACAGGAGCGTTCTGGTAGAGGGCTCCACAGGCGTGCTGAAATATGAGAGTGAGGTTGTGCGTATCAACACCCGTTCAATGATTATAGCCTTTTTCGGAAGAGGCTTGACTCTGAAATGTATATCTCCGACTGCCGTTATCATTGACGGCTATATTACAAAAACCGAGTTTTTAAGGTGAGAATATGCTGCTGAAAACAATACGATGGCTCAGAGGGTACGTAGTTTTTTCGCTCTGCGGCTCGTTCCCCGAGCGCTTTCTGAACCTGATTAATAAGCGTGGAATCCGCAACTGGGATTTCGTTCCGAGTGAAAACGGATACGTCGGGAAAATGTTTCTGTCAGATTATCTCAAGATTCGTCCTACAGCCCGCAAGGCTTCGGTTAAGCTCAGGGTGAAAAAGCGAGAGGGTTTTCCGTTCTTTATAAAAAAATATAAAAGGCGAAAAGGTCTGCTTTTCGGAGCGATAGCCGCCGTGTTGATTCTTATTTTAATGAGTCAGTTTGTGTGGGATATAAAAGTTGTCGGCGCGGATGGGCTAAGCTCCGTGGAACTGAATCAGGCGCTTGACGAGAGCGGCTTCAGGGTCGGATTGTTTAAAAGTCAGGTAAAAATCTCCGAGGTTGAAAGGCGGGTAATGCTCAAAGTCCCCGAGGTCAGGTGGATTTCAATAAATATGCTCAATAATGTGGCGACAGTTGAAATCAAACAGCAAAGCGCTCCCCCGAAGATGAAAAAGAAAACATACCCGTGCGATATTGTAGCCTCCGCGGACGGCGTAATTACCGATATTATCGTCAGCGACGGCACTTGCGAGGTCAAGCGCGGTTCCGCTATAGCACAAGGTCAGCGTATGGTTAATTCAGCTGTCGCAATCGGCGAGGACAAAAAGAAATATGTCCACAGCGAGGCTCGTATTATGGCGGACGTTATTGATAAATATACGCTCAAAATCCCGATAACAAAGAACAAAATAATTCTGAATTCGAATTATACGGAGAAATCAAATCTTAAATTCTTGTTCTTTGAGTTTCCCTTTAGGTTATCGCCGGCGCTTGGCGGGGCAGAGGTCGGCGTTACTCTTAACGAAAAGCTTAAGCTCAACGATGTAACTTTACCTCTCGGCAGAACTACCCGCCGCTCCTATTATTTTGAAACAAAAAAGCGAAAGCTGACAAAACCCGAAGCAGAAAAAATACTGAGAACCCGACTTCTCCTTCATGAGTGCTTTTGCGAGGGAAAGAGCGAGGTCAAGCAGCGGAAGCTTAAACTGTCGCAAACTTCCGACAGCTATATTCTTAACGCGGATTATCTCTTCAATAAAAATATAGCCCGAGAGAAAAAAGTCAGAAAAAAGTCAAAGTTGAATAACTCTCAGTGATATGATATAATTATTTTATCTCAATAAATAGAAAGATGATAAGATGAGAATATTGTGTATAGGTGATGTAGTAGGCAAAATCGGATGCGAGTTTCTGCGCTCCAAGCTGCCTAACCTCAAAAAGCTTTACGGAATAGGTATGGTTATATGCAACGGCGAAAACTCCGCCGACGGCAACGGCGTGACTCCCGTGTCCGCTAAGTATCTTTTTGACAGCGGAGTGGACGTTATTACGCTCGGCAACCATTCGTTCCGCCGCAAAGAGGCATATGACTACCTCGACAATACGCCGTACATAATCCGCCCCGCCAACTACCCGAGCGGCACAACCCCCGGGACGGGCGTGTGCGTGTTCGATATGGGCAGAATCAGCGTTACGGTAATCAATCTTATCGGTACGATGTATCTCGATAATTCCTTACAAAGCCCTTTCGATATAATTGACGGCATCCTAGAAAAGAACGAGAGCAAAATCACCGTCGTGGATTTCCACGCTGAAACTACCTCGGAGAAGCTTGCGCTGGGGTATTATCTTGACTCAAGAGTGTCGGCGGTTTTTGGTACGCACACTCACGTTCAGACGTCGGACGACCACGTTCTGGACGGCGGAACAGGCTACATAACCGACGTCGGAATGACGGGACCGATTAACTCTGTCCTGGGAGTGAAACCCGAAATTGCAATAAATAAATTCAAAACCCGTATGCCTGTCCGCTTTGAGATAAAAAAGGGCGAATGTAAGCTCGAGGCGGTGATTTTTGATATTGATGAAAAAACGGCGAAAACTAAATCTACCGAAAGATTAAGAATTATGTAAAAAACACTTGAAATATTCTGTTTTTATTAGTATAATATTATCTGTATAATACCGCATTATTGGTTGCAATAGGTTAGGAAGTGTATTTATGAACGGACAAGATTTAAAACAGGCTGTTATCTCAGGCTCCAACAACATTTGCAGTAAGAAGCTTATGATTAACGACCTCAACATTTTCCCCGTACCCGACGGGGACACAGGCACAAATATGTCTATGACCACCACCGCCGCTGTCAACGCCATCGCTGACGACGACAGCACAAACGCAGGTGTAATCGCCAAGGCGATAGCCTCGGCAATGCTTAGAGGCGCCAGAGGCAACTCGGGCGTTATCCTTTCACTTTTGTTCAGAGGATTTTCTCAGGGCTTGAGCGACAAGGAGGAAATTACGGGCAAGGACGTAGTCAAGGCTTTGGGCTTGGGTGTAGACGCCGCTTACAGCGCTGTTATGAAACCCACGGAAGGTACAATCCTAACAGTAGCCCGTGTAGGCTACGAGGGCGGACTTAAGGTTGTCAACAAGAACGACGACCTCGTATATGTCTGGGAACAGATTTGCAAATCCGCTGAGGAGGCTCTGGAGAAAACTCCCGAATATCTCCCCGTTTTGAAGAAGGCGGGCGTAGTTGACGCGGGCGGAATGGGCTTGCTCTCGATTTTCGAGGGAATGCTTTCATATTTCAGAGACGGAGTAGTTGTAGAGTACGAAGAGAACAATTCTCAGGAGGAGCTCGACAACTTCACAAGCACCGTTGCTGAATTTGACGAAGTAATCAACTTCACCTATTGTACTGAATTTATCGTAGGACGTGATACCGAAATCGGCACCGACCCCAACGAGCTCAGGCTGTTCCTCGAGACTATCGGCGACTGCGTTGTAGTTGTTAACGATGAGGAAATCATAAAGGTTCACGTTCATACCGAACAGCCCGGCGACGCTCTCAAGAAAGGTCTGGAATACGGTCAGCTCCTCACCGTCAAGGTCGAGAATATGAGAGAACAGCATAAAAAGGCTAAAGAGGATAATGCCGCTAAGGCTAAGAAAGAAGCGCCCAAGCAGAAGCTTGAGCCTGTCGAACCCACCGAGGAAATCGGTTTTGTAGCCGTTGCGGCGGGCGAGGGAATGACAAATCTGTTTAAGGATCTCGGCTGCGCCAATGTTGTATCGGGCGGTCAGTCAATGAACCCCAGCACAGATGATATCTATGAGGCTGTAATGGCGACTCCGGCCAAGACAGTATTCGTTCTTCCAAATAACAAGAACATCATTATGGCTGCCCAGCAGACTGTAGCGATGGTTGAGGACAGAGAGGTCATCATCGTTCCCACACGCACTATTCCTCAGGGAATGACAGCTATATTGAACTATGACCCCGAGCTTTCTCCCTCGAGCAACAAGGATATGATGATGGACGCCGCCAAGGCGGTAGCCACAGGTCAGGTAACATTCGCGGCGCGCAACAGCGAGTTCGGACATTACAAGATTAAAGAGGGCGAAATTATCGCTCTCGAAAACGGAAAGCTCACTATTACCGAGAAAACTCCCGTTAAAGCGGCTGTCAAGCTTGCCAAAAATATGATTACTCACGACACCTCGTTTGTAACTCTTATTTACGGTTCCGATGTCAGCGAGGAGGACGCTCAGGAAGCGTACGAAGCTATTCAGGACAGATTCGGTTCCAGGGTTGACGTTTCACTCGTTAACGGCGGTCAGCCGATTTACTACTTTGTATTAAGTGTAGAATAAAATATACAACTTACGGGGATACCTTTTCGGTATCCCTGCGTTTTTCTATAAAAGGAAGCATATGTCGTCACTATACTCAATGAAAATTGAACAACTTAGCGGTATCGGCTCAAAGCGCGCTGAGCTTTTTCATAAGCTCGGTGTGTATTCTGTCGGTCAGCTGCTCAATTACTATCCGCGCGATTACGAGGATTGGTCCGATATCACCGAAATAAGCGATGTGGAGGACAACACCACGGTATGTATCCGCGCGGTGGTGGGTTCCGTCTTCAAAACAGGCTACACCAAGAGCGGCAAGTTCATCGCCCGCGTAGCGGTCTACGATGACAGCGGCGGAGCGGAGCTCGTGTTCTTCAACAACCGTTATATAGTTGATATGCTCAAGTATGGCGGGACTTATCTGTTTTTCGGCAAAGTGTCTCACACCCTCGACGGCGTGAGTATGGTCTCGCCCGTATTCCAGCCCGACAAGAGCTTTAACGCGGTTCAGCCTGTTTATAATCTGACGGCTGGACTTAACAATAAATTCATAATTAATACTATGAAAAAGGCGCTGAAGCTACTCCCCGTAACCGTCAACGACCCGCTGCCCGACGAACTTAGGCAAAAATATAAGCTTTGCGATTTGAGATACGCTATAAATAATATCCATTTTCCCGAGAGCATCGCGGCGCTGGAGAGCGCGAGAAAACGCCTCGTTGTTGAGGAGCTGCTTGTGCTCAATCTTGGGCTCAGAAATCTGAAAAACCGAAAACGCTCGGTTAACCACAACTTGATAATCGAGGATTATTCCGGACAATTTGAGAGCCTGCTACCGTTTAAGCTGACAAACGCTCAAAAAAGAGTAATCCGCGAATGTGTTAAGGATATGAAAACCCCCGAGCTTACGCTCAACCGCCTTGTGCAGGGGGATGTAGGCTCGGGCAAAACGGCAGTAGCCGCTTCAATCTGTTATACAACAATCAAGAACGGCAAGCAGTGTGCCTTTATGGCTCCCACCGAGATACTCGCGGAACAGCACTATAATTCTTTGAAAGAATTATTGGAACCCGTAGGTATTAAGACCGCGCTCCTTACAGGCTCGCTTAAGCCAAGCGAGAAAGACAATGTAAGGCAAAAACTTGAGTCCGGTGAAATTGACCTTGTCATAGGTACCCACGCCCTGATTACCGATAAAACATTCTTCTCCGACTTAGGTCTTGTTGTAACTGATGAACAACACCGTTTCGGTGTAGCCCAGAGGGCAAAACTGCTCTCAAAGGGCAACAGCCCGCATTTGCTTGTTATGAGCGCTACTCCGATTCCCAGAACGCTGGGCTTAATAATCTTCGGCGATTTGGATATTTCGATTATAGACGAGCTTCCGCCGGGGCGACAGGAAATAGAGACTTTGATTATCGACTCATCAAAGCGGGTGAGAGCTCTCGGATTTGTCCGCGATGAAGTCAAAAAGGGCAGACAAGCTTACATAGTTTGTCCACTGATTGAAGAAAGCGAGAGCGAGCTGATTTCCGCCGAGGAGTATGCGGCGGAGCTTATGCTCAACTATTTCAGCGATATCCCCGTAGGAATCCTTCACGGCAAAATGAAGCCCGCCGAAAAAGAATCGGTTATGCGTGATTTTGCCGATGACAAGATAAAGATACTTGTTTCCACAACTGTAATCGAGGTCGGAATAGACGTCCCCAACGCCACAATAATGATGATTGAAAACGCCGAGCGGTTTGGGCTTTCGCAGCTCCATCAGCTTCGCGGAAGAGTTGGACGCGGCAACGAAAAAAGCTACTGTATTCTTGTGTCAGACAGCACAACTCAGAATGCGTATGAACGTCTCAAAACAATGAAATCCACGCGCGACGGATTCAGAATCGCGGACGCGGACTTCAAGCTCAGGGGACCCGGCGACTTTTTCGGCTCGCGTCAGCACGGCTTACCCAAGCTTTCCATAAGCAGTCTCGCCGATACGCGCAACCTTGATTTGTCCCAGAGGATTGCGGATTACGTCATTAAAGATTCAAACAATTTCACCGACGACCGCTACAGGGCGCTTAAAGGTGAAATAACCCGTTTGTTCAAGTCAACAGGCGACGAAACACTCAATTAAATTCGTCTTGAAAAAAACACTGAGTTGTATTATAATATTCTCACCCTCAAATAGGAGATGAAAAAATGAAAAAGAAATTATCTGTTATTCTTTCTTTATTATTGGTATTGTTTACGATTATGTCCGTGACTGTTTTACCCGCGGCGGCAGTAAGCTACACCAACGATGTAAAGTTAAAATCTAAAACAGCGCTTCTGATTAATCTTGATACGGGACAGACCGTATTCAGCAAAAAGGCTGATGTCAAGCGTTATCCCGCTTCGACAACCAAGATAATGACATATATCGTTGTTGTTGAGAACGTTGATAATCTCGAGAAAACCAAGGTTAAAGTAAAACAGAGCGTTCTCGATACTCTGAAAGGTACGGGCAGCTCAAGCGCGGGACTTCAGGAACACGTCAACAAGAAGATTTCTGTGCTCGACTTGCTTTATTGTATGATGGTACCCTCGGGTAACGACGCGGCTATGGTGCTCGCCGATTATGTAGGCAAGGGCAGTATCAAAGACTTTGTCAAAATGATGAACGACAAGGCTAAGGAGCTCGGCTGTAAAAATACTCATTTTGAGAATCCCGACGGATTACATCACAAAGACCATTACACCACAGCAAACGACCTCGCTAAAATGGCGCAGTACGCGCTCACTCTTCCCGAGTTTGCTAAGATAACCAATACAGATACATTCTATCTCCTTGACAACGAGTATCCTCTCGTTACCACCAACTATCTCATAGACGCCAACCGCGGCGGAGATTATTACTACCAGTACGCTCAGGGTATCAAGACGGGTACAACCGATGAGGCGGGACACTGCCTTGTTACAAAGGGAGAGGCTGACGGTTACTCATACCTCGGCGTGTTTATGATGAACCCGATTAAAGACCCCGACGAATACGGCACAATGATTGACGCCAAAAATATGTTCAAATGGGCTTTAACCGAGCTTGAGCTCAATCAGGTAGCTTCGTCTGAAACCCCGATGTGTGAGGTCAAAGTGAACCTCGCGTGGGGCAAGGATTCGGTTCAGCTCGTTCCTCAAAAGAGCATTAACGCCATTGTTCCGACAAGCTACAAGGATTCGGATATAGTTGTGGAGACTAAAGTCCCCGAAAGTGTTGACGCTACCATTAATGAGGGCGACGTAATAGGCAAAGCTACCGTCTACTATAACGGTTCCGACGCTGAAGGCAAACAGAAAATCGGTGTAGTTAATCTTGTTTCCAGCGAGACAATAGAGCGCAGCGGTATTTTGTATGTGTTCTCTGTTATCCAGGGAATCGTAGCTTCTAACTGGTTTGTGCTGATAATTGTGCTTATTATTATCCTGCTTGTAATATATATTATTATCAGTTCAATAATTAAGCGCCGCAACCGCAAGCGCAAGCGCAATGTCAAGCATTACAGGAATTTTTAAATCAAAAACCGCTGTTAGTCTTTAACAGCGGTTATTTTTATATTTTCAAAATATCTGTTCAGGGCATCCTCGCAGCTCAGACCTTTCCTGCACATTTCATTTATGCTGTTCAGGCTGACTCCCGACTTGGCGTCAAAAGTGTATTTTGGATTTAACAAATCCCACGGATTGGCGGTGCTTTTTATATACGGCAGGTCGGTTTTACAGTCGCCGTTTGTAATGTAATAATATGGTATTTTAACGGCTTTTTCTTTATATGTAATGCATTGGTCTTTCAGTTCTTCGGATAATTTTTCTATTAAAGAATAATAATTCTTTCCGTTTTTGTATTTTTTAAAAAATTCTGTTTTACTCAAGGTGTTTACTTTTTCGCCCGCTTTATAATTCGAATTTAGAATTATACCTATCGCTTTCAGTCCTTCCTCGCAGTAGCCCTCTTTAAACTCATTCGCAAGCATATCTGTTAGTTTAACTGGTTCTTGCGCCGAGTTTTTCTTATTTGCTGATTTTGGGATATTAATTCTGATTGTCATCAGCGGAATCGCTGTTAAAAATACCGCGATAAGAACGAGCGCGGTAAAATGTTTTTTCATATTTTTACTCATTTTGCTTTTTATTCCTTGACATAATTGACAGTTTGTCTTAAAATATTATATGTTTAAAAATATGTATTATTACAACTATTAACCTCATTGAAAGGATAGTTATATGAAATCGAAACTTTGTTGGGCGACCTTTATACCTGTGACTCTGATTGCTATTATTCTCAAGGCTATGGAGTCCTTCAGTATTTTTCCGTCGCTTCCGGGGAAAATGCTCTCTTATACAGCGCTCGGACTGATACTTCTGACTTTTATAATCAATATTATATTTGTCGCGAGAGACAAGGTAACTTCGCCCGCGTATTTGCTTTCCCGCAACATTCCCGCCGCGGTATTCCTACTTATTTCGGCAGCGTTAATAACGTCAAAATCAGCGTTGATTACGATTCTTGCTCTTCAGAACAAGAAGTTTGATTTTCTGAGCTTGACTATGACCGTACTTGGCATGGTTACGGCTATATGTCTGGTTGTAATCTCGCTTGCTCATATTCAGGGCAGAAACTTCCTCCCGCGTATGGGCGCTTTGCTTCTCGCTATGCCCGTGTGGGCGGGACTTGTGCTTGTTTATGAGTTCCTTGAGAACCGTAAGGTTTCTGTTGCCGATGTTGACGAGTTCAAGCTTTTCGCTTTGGCGTTTATGATGATTTTCCTGTTTAAGCTTTCTATGATAATAGCTACAGTTGACGGCAGAAACCCCGTAAAAGCTATGTTCCTCTACGGTTTGCCTATGGCTTCGCTGTGTTTGACAATCGGTGCTGTAAATGTCTTTAATATCATTAAAAACGGCATAGATTATTCCGAGAACGTTTTCGGATTTGCCCTTTGTTCACTTGGTATATACGCGCTTCTGTTTATTTATGAGATGACAAATCTTATGAGGACGAAATCAGAGCAGGTTATTAAGTTTGACTTGGACGATTTTGACGAGGAACAGCGTGTTTACGGCGCGTTCCAGGACAACTATGTAGCCGCTCCCGAGGAGCAGACAGGCGACTATGATTATGATTACTCAAGCGCCAGCGAGGAATCTGAGGTTTATGTAACCGAGAAGGATAAGCATTACACCTCGGATTATGACTATGATTACAGCTACGGCGGATATGGCGGAAACAGCGACCAGGATGACCTGGTAGCGCCCCCCGAAGCTCCCACTGAAGATGACGACGTTATTTACGTTGACAGCGGCGTTGTGGACGATTTTGAGGAAAAAGTTTTTCATACAAACGCTAAAAACGTCGATAGTCCCTTTAACGAGAAGGAAACCGAATACGACGACGAGCAGATGGCTAAAATTGACAAGCTGATTGAAGATATTAACAGCTAAAATTATTGACATTTAGCTTTTTCGGTGATAATATAATATTGATAATATTGCTTTGATAAGGACACGATGCAGTGTGTTTGTTTTTTAAGAGAGTATGCGGTTGGTGCGAGCATATAAAACTCCTCTGTGTTACCGCCTTTGAGCACCGCGCAGGAAATGGCGCGGCGGGTAGTTCCGTTAAAGATGAAATGAGTTTCAATTCAGGTGGAACCGCGTTTGATTATTCAACCGCCCTGATGTCCTTATGGATATCAGAGCGGTTTTTGTGTTCGCTCGCGTCATCCTGAGCGAAGCGAAGAATCTTAAATAACATATTATTAAAATATAAAGGAGTAATGGAAATGTTGAATGTAGAATTAAAGGGCGGAGTAGTAAATCAGTATGAGGAGAATATAACTCCCGCCGAAATCGCAAAATCTATAGGAATGGGACTGTACAAGTCCGTTTGCGCCGCCAAAATTGACGGCGAGGTCTGCGACCTGAGAACACCGCTTACAAAGGATTGTAAGGTTGAGCTCCTTACATTTGACGATAAAGACGGCAAGCACGCCTTCTGGCACACTGCTTCCCATATTCTGGCTCAGGCTGTTAAGCACCTGTATCCCAACGCCAAGTGCGCTATAGGTCCCGCTGTTGACAACGGCTTTTACTATGACTTTGATGTTGAAAAGCCCTTTACCCGCGAGGATCTCGACAAAATCACTGCCGAAATGAAGAAGATTGTAAAATCAAAAATAGCTATCGAAAAATTTGAGCTTGACCCCGACGAAGCGGTTAAACTTCTCGAGGATATGAACGAGCCCTATAAGGTTGAGTTGTGCAAGGAGCACTCCGATAAGGGCGAAAAGATAAGCTTCTATAAGCAGGACGATTTCACCGACCTTTGCGCGGGTCCTCACCTTATGGACGTAAGCTCAGTCAAGGCTATAGCTCTCACAAACTGTACAGGCGCTTACTGGCGCGGTGACGCTAAAAACGCCCAGCTTTGCCGTGTTTACGGTGTAGCTTTCCCCAAGGCTTCAATGCTTGAAGCTCACCTCACCATGATGGAAGAAGCCAAAAAGCGCGACCACAACAAGCTCGGCAGAGAGCTCGAGCTCTTTACGACCGTCGATTATATCGGTCAGGGACTCCCGATTATGCTCCCAAAGGGCGCGCGTGTAATCCAGCTTTTACAGCGTTTTGTTGAGGACGAGGAGCAGAAGAGGGGATGGCTCTTAACAAAAACTCCGTTTATGGCTAAGTCCGATTTATATAAAATCAGCGGTCACTGGGATCACTACAAGGATGGAATGTTTGTGCTCGGCGACGAGGAAAAGGATGACGAGGTTTACGCTTTGCGTCCTATGACCTGTCCTTTCCAGTATCAGGCGTATCTCAACCGTCAGCGCTCCTACCGCGATTTACCGCTCAGATATAACGAAACTTCAACTCTTTTCCGCAACGAGGCGTCGGGCGAAATGCACGGACTTATCCGTGTGCGCCAGTTCACAATCTCCGAGGGACACCTTATGTGTACACCCGAACAGCTCGAGGGAGAGTTCAAAAACTGTCTTGAGCTTGCCATCTTTATGCTTAAAACGGTTGGTCTTTATGAGGATGTAAGCTACCGCTTCTCCCAGTGGGACCCCAACGACAGAGAGAAATTCATCGGTACAGAGGAAGAGTGGAATACTGTTCAGGATATGATGGGACGTATTCTTGATCACCTTGAGATTCCCTACGAAATCGGTGTCGGCGAGGCGGCGTTCTACGGTCCTAAGCTTGATATCCAGATTAAGAACGTTTACGGTAAGGAAGATACACTCATTACAATTCAGATTGACGGACTTATAGCGGAAAAATTTGGTATGGAGTACGTTGACAAGGACGGCAAAAAGAAGAATCCCTACATCATTCACCGCACATCAATCGGCTGCTATGAGCGTACACTCGCTCTGCTTATCGAGAAGTACGCGGGCGCGTTCCCGATGTGGCTCGCTCCCACTCAGGTGAAGATTCTGCCCATAGCCGACCGTCACTTTGACTACGCTTACGGCGTCAAAGCCGAGCTCGAAAAGCACGGGATGCGCGTTGAGATTGACGACCGCAGCGAGAAGATAGGCTATAAAATCCGCGAGGCTCAGCTCGAAAAAGTTCCCTATATGTTCGTAGTGGGCGACAAGGATATCGAGAATAACGCCGTGTCCGTACGCCACCGCAAGGAGGGCGACCTCGGTTCAATGCCTCTCGCTGATTTTATTGTTAAAGCGGAAGCTGAAATTGAATCTAAGGAGATAAAATAATTGAAAAAAAGAAAAGCTGAACGCTATGGAGCTGTTGACAGGACTTTTGAAATAAAGCTTAACAAGCCCGCCAAAGGGCTTAAAGCGGTCAAAGTTCTAATCATAGTTATGCTTGTTGCGATAGTTCTGGGTTTGGTTTTTATCGGTTCAAGGCTATATTTTTCCAACGATAATAAGCCTGTCAAAACCTCAGAGACCGAAGCCTTCGCGGACACTGAGCTCAACGATGAGCTTCTCAGGATTGTCAACAAGAGCAATCCTCTCGAAAAGGATTATGTCCCCGAGCTTGTTGAGCGCGACGGCTATTTCGTTTCTCCGCTCGCCGCGGACGCGCTTGACTCTATGCTTGAAGCGGCTGAGAAGGACGGGATTGATTTAAGTGTTTTAAGCGCTTATGTCTCATATAAGGAGCAGAACAAGCTCTATATGAAAAAGTATAAGTATAACAAGAATCGCTATAATCTGACCGAGGTTCGCGCCCAGGCTAAAACCGAGACGGTTATTCCTCAGGCGGGCAACAGCGAGGCTCAGACAGGATTGCTTGTGACCTTCAAGACAAAAGGTAAGTTCGCGGGCTCAAAGGCTTCACACTGGCTTATGTCAAAAGCTGGCGATTTTGGCTTTGTTCAGAGATATCCCGCTGATAAAGAGGACGCAACCTCTATGAAAGCCAACGAGGCAGTGTACAGGTTTGTCGGTAAAGACAACGCTCAAATGATGCGCGGCCTTAACAAAACTCTTAACGAGTATGTTCTTTATATCAATTCCAGATAAAAACATTAAAAAAACACTTGCATTTTATAAAAAAGTATAGTATAATCCTAATGTTACGAAGAATTTATGCCGAATGAGGTGAATAAAATGAAAAATGGTATCCATCCTGATTATTATCAGACAACTATTACTTGCCACTGCGGCAATGTAATCGAAACAGGTTCAACCGAAAAGGATATCCGTGTTGAAGTTTGCTCCAAGTGTCATCCTTTCTTCACAGGTAAACAGAAGTTAGTTGATACAGGCGGACGTGTAGACAGATTCAAGAAGCGTTTCAATATGGAATAATTTATTGAGAATTTTAGGGCGACATCTGTCGCCCTTTTTTCCTTTACTCTAAGGTACCTCTTTTTAAAGGGGTCAAAATCATTACTGTGAAAAGTTGATTTTTTGGGGATTACTTTTCCGTCTATTCCAACTGTTAAGGGTGTATATTATGAACCGTTCCTACAAGACTGTAAAAAACTTTTCCCACGACGAGCTTGTCGAAAAACGCTCGCGCTTTATAGGCTACTGTAAACCTGTCAAAAGCGAGGGCGAAGCCGTCGAGTTTATCAACAAAATAAAAAAAGAGCATTGGGACGCGCGCCACAACGTTTACGCATATAGCCTTCGTGAAGGTCAGATTAAGCGTTACAGCGACGACGGAGAACCTTCGGGAACCGCAGGTGTGCCTGTTCTTGACGTTATTACAAAAAACGGTATAACAGATGTAGTTGTCGTAGTGACGCGTTATTTCGGCGGTGTTCTGCTCGGAACAGGCGGGCTTGTCCGCGCTTATTCGGCTGCGGCGAAGCTCGGGCTTGAAGCCGCTGAGGTTGTCGAAATGAGCCTTTGCGCCGAGTGCGAGGTGTCCTGCTCCTACAATCAGTACGGAAAGCTAAACACGTTGATTATGAATAATGGCGGATTTGTGGACAACTGCGATTTTGCGGATAATGTCATTCTGAGCTTTCATATTCCTGTGAATAAAACCGCCGCTCTCGACAAAGAATTTGCCGACGCAACGGCGGGAGACGTAAAAATTGAAATAAAAAACGAAAAATTTTTCGAAATTTAAGGAATTTATAAAATTTTGTCGTATATATAAGTGTAGTCTTTTTTGAATGATTGCGAATTATTTTGGAAGGTGGTGTTTTTATGCCGTTACCCGAGGGCTTTTTGCAGGAGCTCAAGGACCGCAGCGATATGACAGAGATAGCGTCGTCGTATGTTAATCTCAAACGCCGCGGCAGGAATATGGTCGGGCTGTGTCCGTTCCACGGCGAAAAGACGCCGTCTTTTAATATTTATCCCGAAAACGGTTCGTTCTATTGCTTCGGCTGCGGAGTAGGCGGCGACGTAATCACCTTTATAATGAAGATTGAAAACCTCGACTACATCGACGCGGTCAAGTATCTGGCTCAACGCGCGGGTATGACTATGCCCGAGGACACTTTCGACGACAGTATGTCCAATCTGCGCAAAAGGATTTTTGAGGCAAACCGCGAGGCGGCAAGGTTTTTCTATAAAAACCTTTACTCCGACGCGGGCAGGGAAGGGCTTGAATATTTTCACGGACGAGCCCTCACCGACAAGACGATAAGGCGTTTTGGACTGGGCTACGCGGACTCGAACCGCTATTCGCTTTGCGGACACCTAAAAACGCTTGGTTTTAAGAACAACGAGATTGTTTCCGCGAACCTGGCTTTTCAGAACAAAAACGGTGGTATTTCAGACCGCTTTAATGACCGTGTGATGTTCCCGATTATTGATTTGAGGGGCAACGTCATAGCCTTCGGCGGACGTATAATGACCAACCAAAAGCCAAAGTATCTCAACACCTCCGACACTCCCGTGTTCAAGAAGAGCGCCAACCTCTTTTCACTTAACAACGCCAAGAACTCGGACGACCGCACGCTCATACTCTGCGAGGGTTATATGGACGTTATAGCCGTCAATCAGGCGGGCTTCCCCAACGCGGTCGCTACATTGGGCACGGCGCTTACTCAGGAACAGGCTCTTTTGATGAAGCGTTACGCTGACGAGGTTATAATTTGCTACGACTCCGATGAGGCGGGACAGAAGGCTACCGCGAGGGCAATCACTTTTCTCAGGAACGCGGGGCTGAATATCAAGGTAATAAACATTCCGCAGGGCAAGGACCCCGACGAGTTTCTGCGAAACAAGGGGGAGAACGGCCACGACGCCTTCAAGAATGTTATTGAGGGCAGCGGCAACGATATCGAGTACAGGCTGACAAAGCTCAGGCGCAACTACAACCTCAAGGAAGCCGAGGGCAAGGTTGCTTTTCTCTCCGAGGCAGTCAAGATTCTCGCCACGCTGGACAACTCAATCGAGCAGGATGTTTATATCTCAAAGCTCTGCAAGGAGCTCGAAGTTACCCCCGACGCTGTAAAACAGCAGCTCAAAAAAGTCAGCCGAAAACAGTACTATGACAGGCGGCGCGACAACTTCAGAAATATGAGGCAAAACCTCAACAGGATGAATGACAAGGTCAATACCGAGAGCTACAAAAAGCCGCGTGTCACCACCGCCGAAGAGGGTGTAATCGCCTATATAATCAAGAACCCCGACCGAATGTCATATGTGGAGTCCAAGCTTTCAGCTGAAAAATTCCAGACGGAATTCAACCGTAAGCTCTACTTATATTTCTCTGAAAGAATTAAAAACAATCTGGACCCGCTCGCTACTGTATCGGGTGATTTCACACAGGAAGAGACCGCTAAAATCTATCATATCGCCAACTCCGACTACGCGAGAATGGCGAATGAAAAGACAGCGGAAGAAAATATAAAAGTAATCAACGACGAGTATTCAAAGCTCAAGGTTGCCGACGCGGCAAACGCCAGTTTGGACGATATCGCCGAGGAGCTTAAGCGCTTGAAAGATTCTCGTAAATAACTATTAATTGTTCACAGGAAAGGATATGTGTAATGGGACAGCAGCAAGATAAAAAAACCATTGTAAAAGAGCTGATGGAGCTCGGAAAATCAAAAGGCAATCTTACAAACGATGAAATTATCGAAGCTCTGGGTGAAATGGAATTCAAGCCCGAGGAGCTCGAAAAACTCTACGATAACCTCGAGCAGCAGGGCATAGAGATTATCGAGGATGTACAGAACATCGACTTTGAGGAGATTACGGAGATTGCGGAACAGCAGAAGAAGGACGCTTCTTCCGACTCATCCGACTCAATGTCAATCGACGACCCTGTCAAGGTTTACCTTAAAGAAATCGGTCGCGTTCCTCTGCTCACGCCCGAGGAAGAGGTCGAGCTCGCTATCAAAATTTCCGAGGGAGATTTGCAGGCTAAAAAGCGTCTGTCCGAAGCCAACCTTCGTCTGGTTGTAAGTATCGCCAAGCGTTACCTCGGACGCGGAATGCAGTTCCTTGATTTGATTCAGGAGGGTAACCTCGGCCTTATCAAGGCTGTCGAGAAGTTCGACTACACCAAGGGCTTCAAGTTCTCTACATACGCCACATGGTGGATACGTCAGGCTATCACAAGAGCCATCGCCGATCAGGCGCGCACAATCCGAATTCCCGTTCATATGGTTGAAACAATCAACAAGGTAAAGAAAGTCAGCACACAGATTCTCCACGAAAAAGGCCACGAGCCCACTTCCGAGGAAATTGCCGAAAAGCTCGACATCTCCGTCGAGAAGGTTCGCGAAATTGTCCGAGTAGCTCAGGAGCCTGTATCTCTTGAAACTCCGATAGGCGAGGAGGAGGACAGCCACCTAGGCGACTTCATTCCAGACAGCGACACTCCCGCTCCCGCGGATGAAGCCAGCCACGCCCTCTTAAAGGAGCAGCTCGAGGAAGTTCTCGCCACATTAACTCCCCGTGAAGCCAAGGTTCTCCGCCTGCGCTTCGGTCTGGAGGACGGAAAGAGCCGTACCCTCGAGGAGGTAGGTTCCGAGTTCAAGGTTACCCGTGAGCGTATCCGTCAGATTGAGGCTAAAGCTCTCAGAAAGCTCCGCCACCCCTCACGAAGCAAAAAGCTCAAGGATTATCTTGATTAACGAAAAAGCCTTCCCTTGGGGGAAGGTGTCAGGCGAAGCCTGACGGATGAGGGACTGCTTATCCGCATTCACTTCGTTTTAAATCAATTAAGGGCGACCGATTTTGGTCGCTCTTTCTTATGTGCAATTTGAATAAATAAAGCTTAATATTTTTGTGCAACAATTTTTTTTGGATTATGATATAATAAAATTTACAGGGAGCTGCTACGGACACTCCATAGTCCCCCTTAGTTTAAGGGGGAAAGAAATCAACTTGTTGATTTCAAGGGGGATTATGTTTGACAACTATCATACATCAGAATCTTACTTTAATCCCACCGATCAAATCGCAAGCGATTTGCCCACCTCCCTTTGTCAAAGGGAGGCAAAGAAAAGGAGGACATTATGAAGAAAACAGTCAGCTTAATTTTAGCGATAATTATGATAGTCGGCGTATTCGCGTCTGTACCTTTTACCGCGGGTGCCGAAACCGTTATCAACACCGTAGCTATAACAGTAACCGCTCCCGTGGCTGGACAGAAGCCGTCAAGGGAAGCTGTGTGTGGAGCAGGGTACCACCTTCACGAACCGGTAAGCTGGTTTAACTGTACAGATCAAGAAAATGTTTCAGCCGATGAGACCTTTGAAGAGGGTAAAGAATACGCGGCTAACATATTCATCGATCCGAATGACGGTTACGTATTCAACGCTAACGGAAAAACATCGCTCTTAACAGCGACCGTAAACGGATATAACGCTACAGTACTTGAGGTCTACAGTTACTCTCCCGCGGTGTTTATCCTTATTTCGTACAGGTTCTCAGCGGGCAGCTCGGGCGGCGATACACCCCCGCAGCAGATTCAGATTATCAATGTTGTAAACATCAAGGGCGTTAAAGCGCCTCTCGCGGGCGCAAACGCCAGTTTCAACGCTGATACAGACGATTCGGGCTACACTATCACAGACGTCGGCTGGAAACAGGACAACAGCTGGTTGAACGAAAGCTCTGAGTTTGAGTCGGGTACGGAGTACTCACTTTACGTCTGGATAACCGCGGATGACGGCTATCAGTTCAGCGTGGACAGCAGCGAAAACTCTACGGTTAACGCTTATGTAAACAGCAAAAAAGCGAATGTAGGCAAGTACCAGATAAGCGACAAAGCCAACAAAAACCTCGTTGTTATGTATAAATATGTCGCGTCTGACGAACCGTATACATATAACGTCATAAACGATAACGAGGCTGAGATTACAGGCTACCTCGACTCTGAGCCCATTATCTCAATTCCGTCCTCTATTGACGGCTATAGGGTAACAAAAATCGCCAAACAAGCCTTCTACGACAATGACGATATAGAGGAGGTTGTTTTCCCTGATACTCTTGAGAACATCGGCAATGAAGCTTTTAGCGACTGTTCCTCGATTACTGATGTAACGTTCAATGACGGTCTTAAGAAAATCGGCTTCAGCGCGTTTGACAGCTGTGATTCTCTGGGTGTAGTCGATATTCCCCAGACAGTTGAGTCTATCGGCGCAAGCGCGTTCTCATCGTGTCACGCTCTCAGATATGTGTGGCTTTACGAGGGACTGCAGACAATCGACGGGTACGCGTTCTATAACTGCGAGAACCTCAAGGAAGTTTCCGTTCCCGACAGCGTGTTCCAGATTATAAGTAAAGCTTTCGGCTACAAATATAACGCAAGCGAAGAAACCCAGGAGCCTGTCGACGGCTTTGTACTGAGCGGATACGCTGGCTCGGCGGCTGAGAACTACGCCAAGAATCATAGCCTCACCTTCAATTATCTTCCTATTCCCGTAACCGTTAAAATGAAAAAATCTATGTTCACATATACAGGCAAGGCGATAAAGCCCTCTGTCACAGTAACCGATATGAGAGGCGACAAGCTTGTTAAGGATACGGACTATACCCTTGTATATCCCAAAAGCCCTGTAAATGTGGGCTCGTACACTATTGACGTAAATCTCAAGGGCAAGTACAGCGGCGTTGAATTCGCGCTCTATGTAATCAAGGCGGCTAAGAACCCGATGACGGTCAAGGCGACGGCTAAAACAGTTAAGTACAAGACTGTAAAGAAAAAGAACGTCACCGTTAAGCCTTTGACGGTTAAAAAGGCTCAGGGCACCGTTACATACAAAAAGCTCAAGGGCAGCAAAAATATTACCGTCAACAAAAAGACAGGTAAGTTTACAGTCAAGAAAGGAATCAAGAAGAACACCTACACAATTAAGGTGAAGGTGAGCGCAAAGGGCAACAAGAATTACGAGAGCCTGAGCAAGACTGTAAACGTTAAGATTAAAGTTAAATAAGCGTTTAGCATTTAGTGAAGGGCGACCGTCTGGTCGCCCTTAATTTCGCATTGCGCATTACGAATTGCGAATTAAATATAAAGCCTCGTTCCCGGGTAGAGCATATTCGGGTTGCACATTCCGTTTTTCTTGGCTATTTCGTCAACTGTTGTGCCGAATCTCTGGGCGATTGACCAGAGGGTATCCCCCGGGCGGGTGACATAAATAAAGCCGTTTTCCGTTTCTGTATCTACGGGTACGGTAATTGTTTGTCCCACATAAATCATATTCGGGTCGGCAATATTATTTACACTCAAAATCTTGTCAACGGTTGTTCCGAAGAAGTTCGCGATACCGAAAAGCGTGTTGCCTTTGCGTACTGTATATGTTACTGTTTCCATAGTTTCTCCTCCATTCATTTCATACTATTCAAATGTATCGTTAAAGTGCACATAAAACGACCTTAATTTTCTACATTCAGAAACTGCCGTAAGTGATTTTAATTCCAAATTAGAAATATAATTTACTCATAATTTGGTACAATTTAAAAGAATAGATTACTATGGATTTTTGTGTACTTCGGAGGTTATAATGCCACTTAAAAAACTTATTTCGGCATTACTTGTTATAGCTCTTGTTTTTATGGCTTTTGCCGCGAATTTCAGCGTTTCGGCAGCCGCCGACTATGAAGCCAAAGCTAAAAAACTCGATAAAACCACATTTGACGGTGAGTTCGGAGCGATTTATTCCAAGTCCTCCACCACTTTCAGGGTGTGGGCACCGACTTCAAGCGACGTTAAGATTAAATTTTTTGAGTCGGGCGACAGTGAAGTCTACACTAAAATCATTAATATGAAGTTCCAAAAATCCACTGGCGTGTGGTCCGCGACGGTAAAGGGCGACCTCAAGAATACTTACTACACCTATCTGTTAAAAAGAGGTAAAAAGGTTTACGAAACCTATGATATCTACGCCAAAGCCTGCGCGGCTAACGGCAAGCGCTCGATGGTTGTTGACCTTAGTTCCACTAACCCCAAGGGTTGGGGAGAGGACGCCTATGTTTCGGTGGATAATCCCACCGACGCCGTTATCTGGGAAGTGCAGATAAGCGACTTTTCGTCGTCGGCGACTTCGGGTGTGAGCAGGAGCAACCGCGGAAAGTATCTCGCGTTTACCGAAAAGGGAACTACTCTCAACGCCCAGGCTGACGCTCCCGCAACCTGTGTTGATTATTTGAAAGAGCTGGGCGTTAATTATGTTCATATTAACCCGTTTTACGATTTCGGCTCAATAGACGAGACCGACACCTCAGGCAAGGACAGCAATTTCAACTGGGGCTATGACCCGATGAACTATAACGTCCCCGAGGGCTCATACAGCACAGACCCGACTAAGGGTGCGAAGCGAATCAAAGAATGCAAAAAGATGATTCAGGCTCTTCATAAGGCGGGCATAGGCGTCATAATGGACGTTGTTTATAACCATACCCACGAGAGCAAGAACTCGGCGTTTAATCTCACCGTCCCCGATTACTACTACCGTATTAACGCGGACGGCTCGTGGTCGAACGGCTCGGGCTGCGGCAATGACACCGCCTCTGAACGCAAGATGTTCTCAAAGTATATGACCGACTCGGTTATATACTGGGCAAAGGAATACCACATTGATGGCTTCCGTTTTGACCTTATGGGACTGCACGATGTGGGTACTATGAACAAAATCCGCTCACGTCTCGACGCTCTCGACGGCGGAGAAAAGCTCCTTATGTACGGTGAGGCGTGGAACCTCAACACGACAGCCGACAGCGGCACGGAGCTCGCAAACCAGAACAATATGAGCAAGCTCAATCCCCGCATAGCCGCTTTTGACGATACGTTTCGTGACGGAGTTAAAGGCTCAACCAACGGAGCCGATAAGGGTTATATCCAGTCGGGCGAGGGCACCGGCAAGGTTAGAACAGGTATAATCGCTCAGGCGGACGGCGCAATGGGATGGGCTCAATCAGCAAGCCAGGCTGTGACCTACGCTTCCTGTCACGATAACTTAACCTTATGGGATAAGCTTGTCCTGTCCGAAAAAGGCAAGGACGGCAAATACGATATACGATACAACGACCTCGTTGAGATGAACAAGCTCGCGGGAGCTCTCACTTTGACCTCGCAGGGCATAAGCTTTATGCTCGCGGGCGAGGAATTCTGCCGAAGTAAAAACGGCGACGAGAACTCCTACAAATCAGGGGTAAAGCTCAACCAGCTCGATTGGAACAACCTGCACAAGTACGGCGATGTTTCCAGCTACTACAAAGGGCTTGTTGAAGTCCGCAAGAATATCAGCGCGTTCAGAGACCCGACATCTGAGACAGCTAAGAACATCAAGTTTGTCGAGGACGCTCCCGAAGGCGTCATAGCCTATACTCTCTATGATGAAAAATTCGGGACTGTCGCTGTGGCGTTCAACGCTTCAGATTCAAATCAAAGCGTCAACATTGACGGCAGCTTTGTTCAGCTTGTCAACAAGAACGACGCCGGAATGACCAAGCTCGCGGACGTCGGAAACACTCTTAGTCTTGAGCCGAAATCCTCCGCTGTGCTCGTTGACAAAGAAGCTTACAACGCTGCGGATATCAAGACTGAATACGGCAAGGTGAATGTCCGCTATAAGTGCGACGGCGAAGTTTTTAATTCATACGTTGTCAGCGGAAAGCTCGGCGAGGATTACTACATTATGCCTTTGTCCGATGTTATGATGAAATATAACATCAACAAAAAGCTGGGCGTAAACGGAAAGTTCTCCGAGGACACGAGCTATTGTACATTTGAGTGCGAGAAATACGACGGTGTGTATTCCACTGTTATGTTCGAATGTCTTGACGATAATTCCAACAGCATTATTTACGACAGCACGGTGCTCAAAAACCGTATGGGACAAGCGTATGAGACGCCGTCCATTCCGTCTGTAGACGGATATACTCTGAATCTCCAGAAACTTCCTAAAAACGG
Organism: Ruminococcus sp.; assembly: GCA_017458845.1. Classification (GTDB taxonomy): domain Bacteria; phylum Bacillota; class Clostridia; order Oscillospirales; family Acutalibacteraceae; genus Ruminococcoides. The sequence goes on along the minus strand of JAFSZY010000059.1, from coordinate 23,590 downwards.
ATGCGGGGAATTCTCGGATAAAAACACCAAAGTAAAGTATTATTACACCAAGAAGGCGAAGGACGACCTCACCTGTCGTGTAAATATAGTATATATGTCTACGGACGGCAAAATTCTCGGCACAGATACCACAACCGGCGACGAGGGCACTCCGTACAAAACCTCTCAGATTGATATAGAAAACTACGAGTTCAAGAGCGTTACCGATAATGCCGAGGGCGACTACAGCCAGATTGAACACAATGTTTTGTATATATACTCTCCCGCTTCAATCGCTTCGTACATAGGAATAATCCTTACAATTATCGCCTTTGTGCTGGTGATTACCGCGCTGGGACTGTTCTATCGCAGACGCAGGAGAAACGAGCTAATGAAAAAGCTCGACATTTCATAATCAGTAAATTATGCCTTTCCCGGGCATTTAATAAAAGGAGGAAATTTTATGACTAAGAAGATTATATCAGCTTTGCTGTGCGTTATGCTTGTTGTATCTTCCGCAGTACTTGTAAGCGCCGCCGATTCGTCAAAGGCGTCAACTGGTACCGATACAACATATACAACAGCATGCGAAACTATTGATTCGCAGTATGCCTACGACGGTGAACTCGGTTCAAGTTATACTCCCGAGGCTACGACCTTTAAAGTATGGGCGCCAAAGGCTAACTATGTCAGAGTAAACCTTTTCACCAAAGGCAGCGATACCGAAGAAGGCGCCTCTAAAATCGGCACCTACAATCTTACAAAATTAATGGACGGTGACAGCTGGACGGGCGTATGGACATACACCTTAGAGGGCGACCATAAAAACGAGTATTATACCTACACCGTTGCGACCTTTGACGTTTTGGGCAAGAACCTCAAGACCTACGAGACAGAGGACGTTTACTCACAGGCGACAGGCGTTAACGGCAAGCGTTCTATGATTGTTGACCTCGACGACACCGACCCCGAAGGCTGGGATACCGAACCTAAACACGTTATGCCCAATAAGGTTACAGACTCTTATGTTTGGGAAGTTCACGTAAAGGATTTCTCCTATGCCGAGAACTCAGGCGTAAGCGCAGCTAACCGCGGTAAGTACCTTGCGTTTACCGAAACAGGCACAACTCTCAACGGTGAGGGCAAAGTAAGCACCTGTATCGACTACCTCAAGCAGCTCGGAGTTACTACCGTTCAGATTAACCCCTTCTACGATTTCGGTTCAATTCAGGAGGGCGGTTCCGATACACAGTTCAACTGGGGCTACGACCCGATGAACTACAACGTTCCCGAGGGTTCATATTCAAGCAATCCCTACGACGGCAACGTTCGCATCAAAGAGTGCAAACAGATGATTCAGGCGCTCCATAACGCGGGCATCTCCGTAATTATGGACGTAGTTTATAACCACACATATGTTACAGACACATGCTTCAGCCGCACACTTCCCAACTACTACTATCGTATGAAGGATGACAAGGGAACATATTCCTCAGCTTCAGGCTGCGGTAACGACACAGCTTCCGAGCGCGCTATGTTCCGTAAATATATGATTGAGTCCTGCCGTTATTGGGTGGATGAATATCACGTTGACGGCTTCCGCTTTGACCTTATGGGTCTCCACGATTCCGAAACAATGAATATGATTCGCGCGAACCTAGACGAGGTTGATTCCCGTATTGCTATGTGGGGCGAGGGTTGGTATATGGGTTCCAACTTCCCCTCGAAAACATGCTCAGGCAACGCTCTTGTTCCCGCTACTCAGGCGAACTCAAGCAAGCTCGACAAGCGCATCGGATTCTTCAGCGATGAAATCAGAGACGCACTCAAGGGTTCTGTATTCCAGAAGACAGCCAAAGGCTGGCTCCAGGGCTCAGGCTCAAGCGCCGCTACTGTATCTGATAGCATCAGAGCTAATCCCGGTAATATTAAAAACGCTGTTCCTTCTCAGGTCGTTCAGTACGCTTCCTGTCATGATAACCAGACTCTTTGGGACAGACTTGCCGACTCACAGGGCTACAAGGACTTCAGGGCCCGTGAGGATGATTTGGTTAAGGAAACAAAGCTCTGCGCCGCGTTCCTCCATACATCTCAGGGTATCACATTTACACTGGCGGGCGAGGAGCTCGGACGTTCAAAGGATAACGACGAAAACAGTTACTCATCACCCGCTGACGAGAATATGATTGACTGGTCACTCGCCCAGAGCAACGCCGATATTGCTTCTTACTATGCAGGTATGCGCCAAATCCGCGAGAACTTCTCGCCGTTTATGGCTACCGACCGTGAGGCGGCTTGCGCTGTTAATTATATCAATCCCACTTACAGAGACGTAGGCGGAGCCGATATCCTCTCGGGAAGCGACGGCTACTCAGCCCTCTGGACAAATAATGTAAACGGCGAGTGGGCAAAGCTTTTGGTTCTCACAAATAACAAGAACAAGAGCGTAACATACACACTCGATAACGCCAACAGCGATTGGGTAATTATTGCCGACGACCAGCAGGCAGGCGTAAGAAAAATCGGTGAAGTAAATGACAACACATTCACGCTAGCTTCCCGTTCAGCTTTAATTGCGGTTGACAAGGCTAGCTTTGATTCCGTAGGCGTTACAAGCGACCGCGGAGCTGTTAAGGTTGTAGCCAAGGACAACGTCACAGGAAAAACAATTGATTCCTACACAATTACGGGTAAGGTAGGCACAGGTTACTCCATTGCCGAGCCCAAGGTCGGTGAGGAATACACAATCGAAAACGTTGACGGCGATATGGAAGGTGTGTTTACCGAAGAGGATAAGCAGGTTACGCTCAACTACGCGTACTATGTTCCCGCATCCGTAGAGGATATTGACCTAAACGGCGACGGCAAGTCGAACATCAACGACGCTACAGACCTCCAGCTTGATATCGCTGCCAAGAAGGCTCTCCCCGAGCCGTTCAAGGCAAAAGCCGACGTTACACTGGACGGAAAAACAAACATCAATGATGTTACAATGATTCAAAGATACATCGCTGACCTCAGCGTAGGTATCGGTAAAGTTACTGTAAACTACTATAAGACAGGAACGGAAGAAACAGTGATTCCCACTGTTGTGCATAAAGCTCGTGTAGGTACTACCTATACTTCAGAGGCTCCCACCGCTCTCGGATACGCGCTCAACACATCTGAGATGCCCGAGGAGACTGTTACCGTTCCTTACGGAAACATTGAAATCAATTACTATTATGACCCAGTTTCCGCCAACGTAAGTCTCCACGTTAAGCACAGCTCAGGCGCGGGATATGATCCTACATTCTGGATTTGGGGACAGAACAACGGTACTGACTCAGGCACAAACTATTGCTCGAATAAGTCGTGGCCGGGTGACACAATCACCGCACAGGACGGTGACGGCTGGTATACAAAGTCGTTCACAGTTGACGCTTCCGACACAGCGTATAACTTTATTGTATCCGACAACGGTTCGCCTCAGTCCGCTGACTGCAAGGGCTTTATCAACAACGAGCTCTGGATTGTTATCGACGATAGCAAGGATGGCGTAAATCTCATTGTATATGATGTGAATCCCGACAGTAACCCGGGCGCTGAACCCATTTATACAAGCTAAATAAACCCGAACAACTAAAAGGCTGCCGAAAGGCAGCCTTTTCCAGTATTCAGTAGTCAGTGAATGTCGATAACAACAACCCTTATGGTCCCGAACTATTGATAAAACATCTAATACTTTTTCGTAGGGGATACCGTCTCGGTATCCCTAAAGTTTTATCCATAACACAAGTTAGGGAGCCCAAAACGGACTCCCTACGAGTTTGAAATAGTATACATCAATATTTATCCGATCGGGACGCGAAGTTCTCGGAAGATGAAAGGTTTCTCCACGAAAAACAACTGACCACTAACTATTAGCCACTGACTACTAATTAACTGAAATCTCCGTCAAAGTCGAATCTCTCAAAGCAGTCGGTGAGCAGATCGCCGGCTTCAAATCTGAGGTCCTCGTCACTCTTGCCGTGGTCAAGCTCGCCGAGGAAAAGATTCAGGCTTCCGAACAAGTCAGTAAACAAAATCTCGGTAATATCGTCTTTGCTCAGCTCCGGGTTGCTGTCATAAAGAACTCTTGCTGTCTGCATCATAATGTACTGCAATGTGCTCTCGATTGCCTCAAGGTCAGCCTCCTCACAGCAGATACCCGCGTTAATCTCACCTTTATCGTCGCAGTGACCGTACATAAACAGCTCGCCCGATTTAAGCTGAGTGTTCTCAATTTCTTTAATCTTTCTTTTAATATCAGAAGCCATATTTTTGCTCCCCTTCCTTTTAGTTTATCCTATTTTAACATATTTGTTTTCAAAATGAAAGGTACATAATAGAATTATTGTGTATAAGCGGAAATCCACTGCGGTCCACTCATACAAATATTGACAATTCGTTAAAAAATGTGGTATTATATGGTGGTAAAATTTTATGGAAAAGGTGATCTTAATGTCAAAGATTGATTTAACCAAAAACGGAATCAAGGATGTAAAGGAGATTGTTTACAATCCGTCTTTTGAGGAGCTTTTCAAGGATGAAACTAATCCCGAGCTCACAGGCTACGAAAAGGGTCAGGTAACCGAGCTTGGCGCTGTCAACGTAATGACAGGTATCTACACAGGCCGCTCGCCCAAAGACAAGTTCATTGTTATGGACAACAAGTCAAAGGACACAGTCTGGTGGACTACTCCCGATTACCCCAACGATAACCACCCCGCAAGCGAGGCTACATGGGAGGCTTGCAAAAAGCTCGCTATTGATGAGCTCTCAGGCAAAAAGCTCTATGTTGTAGACGCTTTCTGCGGCGCTAACGCCGACACTCGTATGGCGGTTCGCTTCATTATGGAAGTTGCTTGGCAGGCTCACTTTATCAAAAATATGTTTATAACACCTACTGCTGAGGAGCAGGAGAATTTTGAGCCTGACTTTACAGTATATAACGCTTCTCTCGCAAAGGTTGACAATTATGAGGAGCTCGGTCTCAATTCCGAGACAGCGGTTCTCTTTAACGTAACCAGCCGCGAGCAGGTTATTCTCAACACTTGGTACGGCGGCGAGATGAAGAAGGGTATGTTCTCAATGATGAACTACTTCCTCCCGCTTCAGGGCATAGCTTCAATGCACTGTTCCGCCAACACAGATATGGAAGGCAAGAACACAGCTATCTTCTTCGGACTTTCAGGCACAGGTAAGACAACTCTCTCCACTGACCCCAAGCGTCTCCTTATCGGTGACGACGAGCACGGCTGGGACGACAACGGCGTGTTCAACTTTGAGGGCGGCTGCTACGCCAAGGTTATCGGTCTAGACAAGGAGAGTGAGCCCGACATCTACAACGCTATCAAGAGAAACGCTCTCCTCGAGAACGTAACTGTTGATGAGAACGGCGCTATCGATTTTGACGATAAGAGCGTAACCGAGAACACCCGTGTTTCTTATCCTATCGAGCATATTGAGAAAATCGCCAAGAACGTAAACGGTATTTCCTCAGGTCCCGCTGCCGAGAACGTTATCTTCCTTTCGGCTGACGCGTTCGGCGTTCTTCCTCCCGTATCTATCCTCACTCCCGAGCAGACTCAGTATTATTTCCTCTCTGGCTTTACAGCTAAGCTCGCGGGCACAGAGCGCGGTATCACCGAGCCCACTCCCACATTCTCCGCTTGCTTCGGTCAGGCGTTCTTAGAGCTCCATCCCACAAAGTATGCTGAGGAACTCGTAAAGAGAATGCAAAAGAGCGGCGCCAAGGCGTACCTCGTAAACACAGGCTGGAACGGCACAGGCAAGAGAATCACAATAAAGGATACGCGCGGAATCATTGACGCTATCCTCGGCGGCGACATCAAGAACGCTCCCACAAAGCAGATTCCTTACTTCGGATTTGAGGTTCCCACAGAGCTCCCGGGCGTTGATACAGGCATCCTCGACCCGAGAGATACCTACGCTGATCCCTCCGAATGGGACGAGAAGGCAAAAGACCTCGCTCAGAGATTTGTCAAGAACTTCAAAAAGTATGAGACCAATGAGGCGGGCAAGGCGCTCGTTGATGCAGGCCCCAAGGCATAACAGAATAATAACCGACAACAAGGCTCGAAGCATTTGCTTCGAGCCTGATTTTGTGCAACAATCACAAATATTACCTAAAAAATTTGTGTAGTATTTTTGAGGTATATGTGGTAAACTATAATTGCCAACATATTTCAATATTATAATGTGCAATTGTACTCTTAACAGGGGATAGTGTTTTTGTATAAAAACACTATGCTCTTATCGTGCTATCCCTTGAGTTGATTGCACTTGATAATTGGAATATGTTTGGCGACTATCGAGCGTGTGTTTTTTAGCGCATTGTTTCGGCAGTGCGCTTTTTTTATGCACGCATAACCCGAATATTGTGTGCTCTGTTTTTGATAACAAGCAGTATGATTTTTCAATATGAAATCTCATGGTCAGATATTGTGAGCAGATATTCGATTTTTTTGAAAGGAATGTTTACCAATGAGAACATTAAAAAAAGCTTTATCGCTTGTTTTGTCCTTGCTTATGGTTTGTTCGATTATCGTTTCCGCGTCAGTAGCTGTTTCAGCTGAGACCATGGCTGTAAGTACCTTTGCTGACCTTACATCGGCAGTTGATTGCGCTTCAGACGGTGACACTGTAGTTTTATCCTCTGATATCAATGGTGAGTTTGATACATTAATAATATCGAAAAAGCTCATACTTGATTTGGGAGGACATACTTTTTGTAACCAAAACAATACAACGGTTATTATAAGCGCCGAAGGCGAATTAACTCTAAAAAATGGTCTTTTGAGCTCTAACGGAATCGTTGACAACTACGGTACTCCTGCTGTCGAAAACAACGGTAAGTTTATTCTTGAATCTAACGCGGTGATAAACGGTAGTTTTTACAGCTCTTTTGCCAGCCGTTACGGACATACCTACTTTGGAAAAGCAGGTTCGAACGCGGTTATTAAGGGAGCGATTAACAGCTTTTCCGGAAATACAGGCTCTGCGATTGAACTGATAGGAGCCGAAGCGTTAATTGAAGAAGCCGCGTATGTTGGAGGAAACCTCCAAAACGGTATTCCTACTGTTAAATTAAGCGAAAGCTCTGTGCTTACGGTTGTCGGAGGAAATATCAAAAACACTCGAAAAGATGGATATGCTATAGAATCAAATTATTCGGTTGTTAATATTTCCGGCGGCATAATTGACGGGTATATTACTTACGTCCCATATAATAACAGTTTAAGAATCTCCGGTGGGCTGTTTAATTATCCGTTAGTGCAAAGGGAGTGCGCTCCGGGCTTTGTGCCCTCCGATACTCCGGACGGGAACGGCTATTACACCGTAATCGCTGATGACAATTTCCTTAACTACGAGATGAATAAAGAGGCGGACAATAACAAGTTCGGACTTGACTGCGAGTATCTTACGGGAACAATTCTCGGCGTACAGAAAAAAGCAGCTTTAAGCGCTATAGCGGGCTCAGACAAAACTTCCGAAAGCGGTCAGGAGACCGGTAAGGATATTCGTTTTGTAGTGGTTCTTAAAACATCAATAGTCCAAAATGCTGATGATTATGGATTTGTACTTGGCAGAGTTAAGAAGGAATCAACCAGACATTACAACACCACACAATTTGATAATCTTAAATACGGCAGTGATCTGGCTAAGACTATATCTGCTAAGAATACGAAGAACAATGTCTGCGGAAACGAGGCGTACGGTGATCCCGACAATCTAAGTACAGGCTACAAGTATATTACCTGTGCCGCCAACGGCTTAACCGACGACGATATGGTAATCGCAAGATTCTATGTTAAACAGGGCGATAAGGTTTATTACGCAAAGTATTCAGGTTATAACTATAAGTATACCGGATGTATTTCTGATGCTGATATAACCAGTCTAGGCTATTAAGAAGGAGATTTTAATGAAACAAATTTATAAGACTCCTTCAATTACTATGGAGGAGCTCGGAAAAATGGATGTTCTTTGTTCATCCACAGAAAGATTCGATACCTCTCAGAGCTTTAACGGCTCAGCAAAAGATAACATAAACCAATTTGTAGGTACGATGGTTGATATGTCCGCATTTATGTAAGTGCGGGTAATAGGGTAACGAACAAGGCTCGAAGCATTCGCTTCGAGCCTTTAATCTGTGCTTTGTGTATTTAGAATTATAGATTTTTACTGTCGTCCTCCTGTGAGAACGCTGTGAACTTTTCTGAGGTTTTTTCTCAACGCCATACTGACTATAATGCACACAGCTCCCACCGATAGGGGCAAGCATACATAGAGCGCCAGATGCCCCATAATCGAACCGCTCTGCTTTAAAGCCATCTGATAGAAGATGTGAAGCATAGGCTCGTGCAGAACGTAGACTATAAATAGATGCGTCGCCGCGATTATAAAGCCTTTCTTGTCGGCAATTCTTTTAGCGATATGGTCAAAAAGGAACCACATTGCGATAACTCCGACAACCTCGTTGATTTTGTAGAGTACTGTCATAATGATGTCAAATATAAAGCTGTTGTCGGCAAACGCCGCGATATATGTGTTGAGCAAGCTGAGCAGAATCCATATTACAGCGTAAATCATAGTCTGGATACGGTTCTCGGAACGGGTGTATTCTCTGGATTTTCCGAAAATCGCCATAGCCGCGCCAATTGAGAACGCGAACAGTCCCGAAAAGTTGATAATGAACGAGAAGTCCATAATCCACGGAACAGCAAAGATAATCAGTATCACGCCGCGCGTCTTTTTTATCAGGAAATACAGCGCGGGGGAGATAAGTACAAAAATCATCAACTGCTGAATAAACCACAGCTGGAACGCCGCGGGGTTGATGAGATACATATAAAACTGCGTCCAGTCATAGAACTTTTCCGTTACTATTGGCAAGTCGGAGAAGAACGGAATCTGAGCTATTCCCATAATGAGCAGACCCGAGAGCACCGCCCATATAACATACGGAATAAGGAGCGAACGTACTCGTGACCTGAGTTTTTTTGCATAGCACTGTGCCGTATTCTCATAGGAAAAGAAGAACAAAAATCCCGAAATTGCGAAGAACATCGGCACGGCAAATCTGAAAAGCTCATTTGAGAAGAAGTACTCAAACATTGCCGCGGCGTTAAAGCCCTCGCTGATTCTGGTGCGCGGAGTCAGGAAGCTGTCCTTAAAGTTATACGAATGTACAAACACAACCGCCACCATAGCAAACACAGCAATAAATTTAATTTTCCGGCTTAGGTATTTACTCATTTTCCTGCTCATTTGTTTTCTTCCGCCTCATTCATACTGTAACAAAGTGTCATAAGAATATCGCTGAGATGTACATTCTCGACTGTCGCGTCAGGGTAATCCCCCTGAATATAGTAGTGCGTAAAATTCCAGAAGTTCTTCACACCGCAATTGTAAAGTCTGCCCACAATATCAGCCGCGGCAGATTTCGGAACACAGAGGAAAGCCGCCTCAACATTGTTGTCTTTGCAGAAGCTTTCCAGGTTCTTTTCGTCATTGATTTCAAGGTCGTTGATTTTTTCGCCCAGGATTTCTTGATTGTTGTCAAAGATACCGACCAGCTCAAATCCGAGTTTTTTAAACTCCATATGCGCCGCGATGGCTGTGCCTATGTGACCCGAGCCTATAAGCACGGCTTTGAATTTATTGTCAAGTCCAAGTATTTTAGCGATTTCATCCTTGAGCTTGGACACGGAATATCCGTAGCCCTGATGTCCGAACCCGCCGAAGCAGTTCAAGTCCTGCCTGACCTGACTCGCGGTTGTACGCATTATCTGGGCAAGCTTGCCCGAGCTTATGCGCTCGGTGTCGTTTTCTTCAAGCTCAGACAAAAAACGATAGTAACGAGGAAGCCTGCGTATTACCGATTTAGAAATGTTTTCCTTATTCATCAATATCTTCCTTAAGTTGAAAGTTGAAAGTGGAAAGTAATTTCTCCTTTCTCATTTCTCCTTTCTCATTTTTATTTCTCCAGTTCTGCTCTTACAGCTTCCAGGAACTCAGTCGTGTTGACCTTCTTCTTGTTCTCGAGCTTTGAAATGAGGTAGAGGTCGCCTGTCATAATACCGCTTTCGATTGTGTCGATTACAGCCTTTTCAAGCTTGTCGGCGAAAGCCATAAGCTCGGGTAAGTTGTCGAGCTCACCGCGTTTTCTCAGAGCGCCCGACCACGCGAACAGTGTCGCGACGGAGTTTGTGGAGGTTTCCTTACCTTTGAGGTGCTTGTAATAGTGGCGCTGAACAGTGCCGTGAGCCGCCTCGTACTCATAAACGCCGTCGGGACTTACAAGCACGGATGTCATCATAGCCAGCGAGCCGTAAGCCGTAGCTACCATATCGCTCATTACGTCGCCGTCATAGTTTTTGCACGCCCAGATGTAACCGCCGTTTGAACGGACTACGCGCGCAACAGCGTCGTCAATCAATGTATAGAAATATGTGATGCCCGCCGCTTCGAACTTATCCTTGTATTCATTTTCAAAAATCTCTGAGAAAATGTCCTTAAAGCGGTGGTCGTACTTTTTGCTGATAGTGTCTTTTGTGGAGAACCACACATCCTGCTTTGTGTCGAGAGCGAAGTTAAAGCAGGCTCTCGCGAACGAACTGATACTCTCGTCAAGGTTGTGAAGTCCCTGAATGATACCGTCGCCCTTGAACTCGTGGATTGTGCTCTTTTCCACGCTGCCGTCGGGCTTTGTAACGACGAGCTCCGCCTTTGAGCCGCCCTCAACTTCCATTTCAACATTTTTGTAAACGTCGCCGTAAGCGTGACGCGCGATTGTGATGGGCTTTGTCCAGGTGGGAATGTAGGGAGTAACGCCCTTTACAAGGATGGGAGCGCGGAAAACGGTTCCGTCCAGAGCCGCTCTGATGGTGCCGTTGGGGCTTTTCCACATCTGGCTGAGGTTGTACTCATCCATTCTCGCGGCGTTCGGTGTGATTGTCGCGCACTTTACAGCAACGCCGTACTTCTTTGTAGCCTCGGCGCTGTCGAGAGTGATTTGGTCCTTGGTTTTCTCTCGCGTCTCAAGTCCGAGGTCATAGTACTCTGTCTTTAAATCCACGAAAGGCAGAATGATTATATCCTTAATCTGTTGCCAGATTACTCTTGTCATTTCATCTCCGTCCATCTCAACGAGCGGAGTTTTCATTTGGATTTTACTCATATCAGCTATTCTCCTTTGTAAAGTCAAGCAGACCGCCCGCGATGATAATCGCCCTTGTCCTGTCTGTAAGCTCGCATACAGCCTCAATCTCAGCGCCGTTTGTCTTGTTGACAACGGTGATGTTCTTGCCTTCTTCAATCTCTTTCTTGACGTTGGGCATTTCAAGCATATCGCCGAGCTTAATCTTGTCATAATCGTCAGCGTTCTTGAATATCAGCGGAATGATACCCGCGTTTATAAGGTTCGCTCTGTGAATTCTCGCGAAGCTTTTTACCAATACAGCCTTAACTCCGAGGTAGAGGGGAGCGAGAGCCGCGTGCTCACGGGACGAGCCCTGACCATAGTTCTCTCCGCCGACTACAACGCTGGAGCCGAGAGTTTTAGCTCTCTCGGGGAAATCCTTGTCGCAAACGGTGAAGCAATGCTCCGAGATTTTCGGGATATTTGAACGCAGGGGAAGAATTTTTGCTCCCGCGGGCATAATATGGTCTGTTGTGATGTTGTCGCCGACCTTGAGTGAGCAGGAAGCTTCAATCTTGTCAGCGAGGGGAGAGGTCTTGGGATAAGGTTTGATGTTCGGACCTCTGAGAACTTCAACGCTGTCCATCTCCTCTACGGGAGCGGGAGCAATAACCATATTGTCGTTTATAAGGAACTTCTCGGGCATTTCGATTTCAACGTCAGCGCCGAGAGTTGTCGGGTCTGTAAACACGCCTGTAAGAGCGGAAGCCGCCGCTGTTTCGGGAGAAACAAGGTAAATCTGTCCGTCGGCAGTGCCTGAACGTCCCTCAAAGTTGCGGTTAAATGTTCTCAGCGAGATACCGCCAGAGTTAGGCGACTGTCCCATACCGATACAGGGGCCGCACGCGCTTTCGAGTATTCTCGCGCCCGCCGCAATCATATCGCCCAAAGCGCCGTTGAGAGCGAGCATATTGAGTACCTGCTTGCTGCCCGGGGCGATAGCGAGGCTAACGCCGTCGGCAACTGTCTTGCCTTTAAGGATAGCCGCGACCTTCATCATATCTCTGTAAGAGGAGTTTGTGCAGGAACCGATACAAACCTGATTAATTTCCTTGCCCGAAAGCTCCTCGATAGTCTTGATATTGTCGGGAGAATGAGGACAAGCCGCCAGAGGTTTAAGCTCGTCCAGGTTGATTTCGATAACTTCGTCATATTCGGCGTCAGCGTCGGAGCTGAGTTCTGTGTAATCCTCCTCGCGCCCCTGAGCCTTGAGGAATTCTCTTGTAACCTCGTCGGAGGGGAAGATGGATGTAGTAGCGCCTAGCTCCGCGCCCATATTTGTGATTGTGGCTCTCTCGGGAACGGACAGAGTCTTAACGCCCTCGCCCGCGTATTCCACGATTTTGCCTACGCCGCCCTTTACGGACATAATCTCGAGTACTTTTAAAATGATATCCTTAGCACTTACCCAAGGGCTTAATTTGCCTGTGAGCTCCACCTTAACCATCTTGGGCATAGGAATATAGTACGCGCCGCCGCCCATAGCCACGGCTACGTCAAGTCCGCCCGCGCCGATAGCGAGCATACCGATGCCGCCGCCTGTGGGTGTGTGGCTGTCAGAGCCGATTAAGGTTTTGCCGGGCTTGCCGAAACGCTCCAGGTGAACCTGATGGCAGATTCCGTTACCGGGGCGTGAAAAATATATGCCGTGCTTCTTGCAGACGGACTGAATAAAGCGGTGGTCGTCCGCGTTTTCAAAGCCTGTCTGGAGAGTGTTGTGGTCAATGTAGGCTACGCTCTTCTCGGTTTTTACTCTGGGTACGCCGATAGCCTCAAATTCAAGGTACGCCATTGTGCCTGTGGCGTCCTGAGTCAATGTCTGGTCAATTCTTAATCCTATATCGCTGCCGACCTTCATTTCGCCGTCAACAATATGGCTTTTGATTATCTTTTGCGCGATAGTTAAACCCATAATTACCTCCTGTAAATAAACCTAAAAAAATATAATCATACATTGTTAATTATATCACAAGAGTTAACTAAAGTAAAGAACTTTATAAACCGTCTCTTAAGGTTGGGAAAGACTTTTAATATAAAAGTTGAAATTTCTACATTAAAGTGGTATAATACTTTTTTGGAAAAAAACAAGGGAATGATTATATGAGTAAAAGAGAAAACCTGCGCAATATAGCAATTATCGCTCACGTTGATCACGGCAAGACCACTCTTGTGGATCAGCTTTTGAAGCAGAGCGGTATTTTCCGCGAGAACGAGGAAGTAAACGAGCGCGTAATGGACTCAAACGACCTTGAGCGTGAGCGCGGAATCACAATTCTCTCAAAGAACACAGCCGTAATGTATAACGGCGTTAAAATCAATATTGTAGACACCCCGGGTCACGCCGATTTCGGCGGCGAGGTTGAGCGTATCCTTATGATGGTGGACGGCGTTGTTCTGCTTGTTGACGCTTTTGAGGGCTGTATGCCCCAGACTCGTTTCGTACTCAAAAAGGCTCTGGGACTTGGGAAAAAGCCTCTTGTTGTTCTCAACAAGATTGACCGCCCGGGCGCTCGTCCCGAGGAGGTTGTGGACGAGGTTCTCGACCTGTTTATCGAGCTTGGGGCCGATGAGGACCAGCTTGATTTCCCCGTTGTCTATGCTTCGGCGCGCGATGGCTACGCTTCCGGTACTCCTGACGAAAAGGGCGAGGATATGACTCCTCTGTTCAACGCTATTATCAACGAAATTCCCGCTCCCGAGGGCGACCCCGACGGCGGACTTCAGCTCTTGCTTTCCAATATCGACTACGACCAGTTTATCGGCAGAATCGGCGTAGGCAGAGTTGAGCGCGGTACTGTTACAAACGGACAGCAGGCTGTGCTCTGCCACAGCGACGGCACAACTACAAACGTAAAAGTCGCCAAGCTCTATCAGTTCGAGGGCTTAAAGCGTGTTGAGTCGGAGACCGCATCCTTCGGCGATATCGTCTGTGTAAGCGGCATAGCCGACATCAACATCGGCGAGACAATCTGTGACGTTGAAAACATCGACCCGCTTCCGTTTGTCAAGATTGACGAGCCTACCGTTACAATGAACTTTATGGTAAATAACTCTCCCTTCGCGGGACAGGACGGCAAGTACGTAACCTCGCGCAATATCCGTGACCGACTCTTCAAGGAGATTGAGACAAATATCGCTCTTAGGGTTGAGGAAACCGACTCCGCCGATACCTTTAAGGTGTCGGGCAGAGGAGAGCTTCACCTTTCAATCCTCATCGAGACAATGCGACGCGAGAATTACGAGTTCCAGGTTTCCCGCCCTCAGGTTATTACAAAATCAATCGACGGCGTGCTTTGCGAGCCAATTGAATATCTTATGATTGAGGTTCCCGACAATTATGTCGGCGCGGTTATGGAAAAGCTCGGCGCGCGAAAGGCTGAGCTCGTCAATATGGGTACACGTGAGAGCGGTACAACTCACATCGAGTTCCGCATTCCGTCCAGAGGTCTTATGGGCTATCGCCCTGAGTTCCTCACCGACACCAACGGCAACGGTATTATGAACCACGTTTTCGACAGTTATGAGCCGTTCAAAGGCGAAATCATCACCCGCCATACAGGCTCGCTCGTAGCTTTTGAGACCGGCGAGAGCGTAACTTACGGTTTGTTTCAGATTCAGGAGAGAGGCAAACTCTTTATCGGACCGGGAGTGCCTGTTTATGAAGGTATGATAGTTGGTATGTCCCCCAAGGCTGAGGACATTACCGTAAACGTCTGCAAGAAAAAGCACATCACCAACACCCGCGCCTCAGGTTCCGATGAAGCTCTCAAGCTCACTCCTCCCACAACTCTGTCACTTGAGCAGTGTCTTGAGTTCATCGCGGACGACGAGCTTGTCGAGGTTACTCCCCACAACATCAGAATGAGAAAAATGATACTCTCCAAAGAACAGCGTATGAAACAGCAGTTCAGAAAGAAGTAAGGAAAGATTAAAGTATGAATTTGGTCATATTGGATTTGGAATGGAACGGTTCCTACAGCAAAAAGGTTCACCATTATGTGAATGAAATTATTGAGTTCGGAGCCGTCAAGGTGGACGAAGATTTTAACATTCTCGGCGAGTTCTCAATT
Organism: Ruminococcus sp.; assembly: GCA_017458845.1. GTDB lineage: Bacteria > Bacillota > Clostridia > Oscillospirales > Acutalibacteraceae > Ruminococcoides. The sequence goes on along the minus strand of JAFSZY010000059.1, from coordinate 8,293 downwards.
CTTGTAAAGCCCGAGATAGGGAAGAAGCTGAGTTCTCACATCGCCGCGCTTACCCATATCACAAACGATGAATTGTTCGGCAAGGGTATCAGTTTTATTGAGGCTTCCGAACAGTTCGGCGAGTTTTCAAAGGGCTGCCCGATTCTCACATGGGGCACTTCCGATATCCTCACACTTATGGATAATTTCAGCTATTACACGGGCGACAGCGAGATTAAATTTCTCAAGGAATATTGCAATCTTCAGGAATACTGCGAGTACAAGCTCGATTTGCACGACCCAGCTTCCCAGCTCGGACTTATAAACTGCGCCGAAATTCTCGGGATTAAAAAGGACGAGGAGGAGCTTCACCGCGCCTCGACCGACGCTCTTTTGAGCCTTGAATGTCTCAAAAGGACCTTTGACAAGGAGAAGTTCGAGGGCTTTGTAACTCCCGCGGACGACGAGTTTTACCGGCGGATAACATTTAAGAACAAGCAGATTACCGACATTAACAATCCGCTTATCGACAAGTCGCAGCTCTACTTTATCTGCGACGAATGTAATATCAGAGCCGAACAGCTCACACATTTTAAGGTAAAGAACAAGAACTTTGTCGCAAGATTCCGCTGTCCCAAATGCCGAAAGATTTTTACGGGGCGAATCTCAATGCGCCTAAAGTTTGACGGTCTGACTATGAAAAAACGCACATTCCTCACTGAACCGCCCGAGCTCGAGGATTAACAGAAAAATTACGCACCCCTTCAAAATTTAGGGGTGCATTTTTTTGTGTAATTGCACCAGAGTCCTGACAATGGGACTTTGTTAAAAATTCGAACAAATATTCTATTTTTTCTTGAAATAAAACAAATGTTCTGCTATAATAATAGTACAAGGTTATTATCGCCCCGGATAAACTTGTGAAATGAAAGGATAATGAAGAATGAAAGAAGGAGAATATGGATTATTTCACAATGTCAAAGGAATACTTTCAGGACGCGAAAAAGATTCTGAAAACACTCAGAAAGTATGAAGCAAAGCTAAAAAACAGCAGAAAAGAAAATCTCGAAAAGCTCAACTCCAAAATAGCTTCTTACCGTTATATCTATTACGATTTATTAAACACGGCCAAGCTTTTGGAGAAACGCGCGAAAAAGAATCAAACGAAGGATAAGGAGAAGAAAGATGCAGCATAAGAAGATTTTTTTAACAGAGGAAAACGCGGATATGATTTCGTTCCGGAACTATGAGTCAGGTAATAACAATAACATTCTGCATCGCTTAAAGATGAAAAAGATTATGAAAAGAGCCATTACATATGAACTAACGCCCAAGCAGCGCTACTGCCTTTGCGAGCATTTTCTTAAAGGAAGGACTATGAAAAGCATCGCAAGTGAGCTGGAGCTTAACCCGTCCACAGTCACCCGGCATATCCAGAACGCGCTTTCACGGCTGCAGAGAGTAGCCAAATACTATTAAGAAAGGCGGTGTCACAGTTGTGGCACCACCTTTTTATATCTCAAAATCTTCTTTTTTAAACTGCATCATCTTCGCCTCGGATTTTGGCATTCTCAAAATCGGATTATAGGCGAATTTTCTGCATTTTCCGTTTTTTATCTGCTTGTTCTTTAAGCAGCCTGAATTATTGCCGTCACGGTTAAAGTTGTCACAATAATTGCAGTTTGGCTGAATATGCTCACCGAATAACTTGTTTTTCATTGTCATTATCTCCTGTTCGGGATTATGTGAATTTATTATAACAGACTTTAATATAACTTGCAAGATTGCAAATAATAGTTTATACTGATAAATTGGTGATATAATGATATTTAACAGCAAAACAATGACTCTGAACAACACGGATTCAGTGCCATACTTGACATATAATTCTTTATCAGAAATAAAATTTATAAATCACGCTTTCTCAACACGTCTCGGCGGAGTGAGCAAGGGGATTTTTTCCACAATGAATATGGCGTTTAACCGCGGGGACAATCCTGACAGCGTTACCGAGAACTACCGCCGTTTGTGCAAGAGCGCGGGCTTTGACTTCAATTCCCTTGTAGCCTCCGCTCAGGACCACCACACCTTTGTCCGCAAGGTTGGTAGGAATAACATAGGTACGGGTATCACAAAACCCCGAGATATGGAGAGCGTTGACGCTTTAACGACCAATGAAGCGGGCGTCACACTGGTAACCTATTACGCCGACTGTACACCCTTGTTCTTTGTCGATACCGTCAAAAAAGCCATAGCTCTGGCTCACGCGGGTTGGCGGGGAACTGTCGGCAGAATAGGCGAAGAGACAGTAAAAAAGATGTCGTATGAGTACGGCACAAATCCCGCCGATTTAGTCTGCGCTATCGGTCCCGCCATCTCAAAATGCTGTTATGAGGTTGACAAGGCTTGCGCCGACGAGTTTTATAATTTAAAAGATTTGGACAACACTAAATTCATATTTCCAAAAGAGAATAATAAATTTATGATTGATTTGCTTGAAGCAAATCGTCAGATTCTGATAAAAGCGGGTGTAAAGCCCGAGAATATAGCCCTCAGCGACCTCTGCACAAGGTGCAGCAGCGAGCTGTTGTGGTCGCACAGAGCTACAAGCGGACAGCGCGGAACAATGTGCGCAATGATGTGTATAAATAAATAGGAAGTTTTTATGAAAAAGTATTTGATTAAACTCATACCGTTTTTACTGATAATACTTACTATGTTTTCGTTGGGATTGATTTCAGTCTCAGCGGCGGTTTCCTATACCAATTCCAAGGGTTCCGTAAAGGTGGCCTGCGGCTCGTACAAAAAGACTTTTAAAGCCTCGAGCTACAAAAAGAATTTTTCCGCCGCGCTGAACGCTGCCCTTGAAACAGCTCGAAAAAAAGCGACCGCCTCAAAGCGCGCTACCGTAACCGTCTCAAAGGGTTACTATAAGGTTGACAGAACCATCAAGGTTTACAGCAACACCACACTGGTAGCTACAGGTTCGTATTTTCGTTATTACGGGAATCTTCTCAGAAACGGCTTTGACAAGCTCAAGACCGCGGGTTACGGCTACAGCTCCGCCAAAAATATAACTATAAAAGGCGGCGAGTGGGAACAGCTCATCGCGTTCAAATACGCGGGCAGCTCCGATACCGCAAAAATGCACTCAACCTTCAGGTTTGCTCACTGCAATAATATTAAGGTAACAAAAGCAAGTTTTAAGAACAACTATAACTGTCACGATATTGAAATAGCGGGCGTAAAGGATTCCGAGTTTTCAAATAATACATTTTATAACACAAAGTCGGTGAACACAGTCGCAAACAACGGCGGGCGCGAGTCGTTACAGATTGATGTAAGCACTGCGTCGGCTATGCCGTATTTTCCCTCATATGACAAAACTCCCTGCAAGAATATCAATATCCACGACAACATTTTCAAAAATAAATTCCGCGCTATAGGCAGTCACCACGGTGTAATCGGAAAGACGTACAATAACATAACCGTGCGAAACAATAAAATGACCAACATAGCGGGCATAGCTGTCTACGCTGTATATTGGACTAACTCAAAGATTTACAGCAACGAAATGACAAACGTCGGCAACGGTGTGGATATGAGGAGTATGATTTACGGTCCGTCTCTGAATTTCTACAATCTGGATAAGCTGAGTTATCAGGACAGCGAAAAGGCTGTATCAGGCTCAAAAACCTATATATATGACAACAAAATTCAAATCAGGTCATCCAATAATTTATCGTCAAAGCCCTGCGCTATACGGGCATTGGGCGATTACTACCCCTCAAAAGATAAGGAAACGGGAACAAAAGCGGGTATTTACAGGATTTACGGCGTCAATATAGGCGTTGACCCAAACGGCGCGGCTATGCCGAACACAATCACGGGTAATATGAGTACAGCCGTTCAGCTGAATTACGGGGTAAACTCTGTTGTCGGGAATAATATAATAGATATGAAAAAAAGCTCAAAAAGCACTTTGTGCGGCGTTGAGCTCAGGGGCTGTGAAAATACTACGATTTCATCTAACACTATCAAAAACGGTTCCGTAAGCTCGGCTAAGGGAATTTACGCTTATGAGAGCGCCGCCAACACTATCAATTCACTGCTTAATATTTCCGATAACATCATTGACAATTTCGCCTGCGCGGGAGCATATATCAAGAAAGCCGAAATGACCTCAGTTATCAATAATACTGTCAGCAATTGCTCAAACTCCGCCCTTATCTTTAAATCGGCAACCCAAACACAAGTATCCCAAAACACCCTCAAGGACGTTTTGTACGGTGTTAATATTTCGAATTCCTGCGATGGATTTAAAATCAACTCAAATACAATTTTTACTGCTAATTCGGGCTTGTACGCGTCTTCGGCGGATAATATAAACGCTTATGATAACAGCGTCACATCCAACATCAGCGCTGTATACCTTAAATCAACAAGCTCGGTATATTTGAAAAATAACAATCTCAACAGCAACCTCTACGCTGTTCGTATGGACAAGGATAATTACAGCACGGATATTATAGACAACAACATAGCTTGCGCCGACGAGTGCGTTTATTATAACGGGTCAGCGTCGTCTGATAAGAGTATTGCCAAAGCATTAAATATTTCGGGCAACAGCTTCAACTGTCCCGCTTCAAAGGCAGCGGTAAGAGTTGTATATGACAATATAACAGCAAGTATCAAGTCAAATAACCGGGCTGACGCGGGCGTTCCGTTCTATCGCTTTAAGGGCGACGGCGAGACGAGCTACCGCAAGCAATACGAAGATATGACAATTGATAACCTGACTCTCGACACAACCGGAGAAGCCGCTAAGCTGAGCTGGAATTCTTCATCCAAACCGAACGGTTATCAGGTTTATCTCGGCGATGAATTATTGGATAATGTTGATACATCCGAGTTCGTCATCGATTCATACAGCGGACAAAAAATAACCGTTATTCCGTACAAAACCTACGGCAATATAACACTTCTGGGTGTTCCTATGTCGGTGGAAAACTGACAAATTATAGTAATTCAAAAAAATTTTGATAATAATAGTGACAAAATCATTTTTTTCTGTTAATATAAAAATCCCGAAAAAGACGGACTAAAGGAAATTGAGGTAAATATATAAATGTATAATAGATATAAAGTTTACAGATACGACAGTTTTTCCAAAAAACGCAAAAAAAAGAAAGTCGTTTTGATAATAGCTATCGCGGTTTTAGTTTTGGCTATTATCGGAGCGGTTGGGTTTGTTGTGTTTAAAAACGGATTTGACTCGGTCGAAAACCTAAAAGCTTCCGAACGTACCGACAAATCCATTTCCCTTAAATGGGATATCAAAGACGGCGCGGACAGCTACAACGTTTATTGGAAAACGGCGGACGGCGATTATTCAAAGGCGGAACATTTAAAGGAAAACACCTATACTGTCAAAAAGCTCAAGCAAGCCACAGAGTACCGCTTGTATGTCGCGGCGGTTAAAGACGATTATGAGCTCACTAAGAGCGGGGAAATCACCTCTTATACTGTAGCCGAAAAGCCTAACGTAAAAGAAGCGGAAAACGACGAAAAGGGTACTGTAAAAATCAAGTGGGACAAGAATCCCGCGGCGGTTTCATATGTTGTTCAATACAAGAATTTAACTGATTCGAAGTATCCCAGGAAAAACTCTCAGAAGGTAAAAAAATCACCCAAGCCCCAAGCGACAATAACCGACCTTAAACCGGGCGTCGTATATGACGTGCGTGTATGCGCCGTTACATACAACAACGGGGAAAAGGACTACGGTGTTTGGAATGAATCGCGTTTTACCGCGTTCAGGGAAAAGCGCGTAATTGACCCCGACAAGCCTATGATTGCGCTGACCTTCGACGACGGACCCGGTAACGGCAATTCCGGCGACAGGATTTTGGATATACTTGAAAAGAACAACGCAAAAGCCACCTTCTTTATGATAGGCAACAGAGCGGTTGAGCGTCCCGACAACGTAATGCGCAAGGCGGAGCTGGGAATGGAGCTCGGCAACCACAGCTGGGACCATAAAAAGTATGATAAACAAATAAAAAAAGAAGATATTAAAAAGTGCTCCGATGCTATTATGGAAATCACGGGGCAGTATCCCACAGCGTTCAGACCGCCCGGAGGTCTCTCTACCAAGTTTATCGAAAAGGAATGCGCAAACGAGAATATGCCGCTTTGCCTCTGGAACGTTGATACTCAGGACTGGTCGAGCCGTAATCCTTCCGCAATTTACAAAAGTGTTGTGAACTCCGTTTCCGACGGCGACATTGTGCTTATGCACGAGATTTACGACAGCACAGCCGACGCCCTCAAGCTCATTGTGCCCCGTCTGATAAAGGACGGATATCAGCTTGTTACTTTCACTGAGCTTATCACCGCCAAAACAGGCGAAGCTCCCGAGGCGGGCGTTCTTTACTACAACGGTTAAGCTTTGGCATAATTTGAAAGAGGGAATTATGGGACTTTTTGTATTTTTATTTTTTAGTTTAAGCTCATGGCTGTGCTCCATACCTATGTGGGCTACGCTCATATCGCACTTTGTGTTCGGGCTTCCGATATTTTGGTTCTGGCTCACGCTTGCCTTATGGCTGCTCGCGGGAGTAATCAGATACCTTGTTATTGTGTTCGCGAGGTGGGGAGGTAACTCCACGGGCAAAAACGACAACAAACCAAACAAGAATCCGTATTCAAATAAGGATATAAAGATTTAAAAGGCGTCCATTGGATGCCTTTTTGGCTTATAAGGAAAGGTATTATATTAAAAATATGTTGATAAAACGTTGCATATTTTTTTGTAATATGTTACGATAAATACAATGTTATTGGTATATGAAGAATATTTTTGCGTAAAAGGAGGATTGTATGGATACCGCCAACGGATATGATTATGCTATGGAGCGCAGATTGCGCGAGCTAAGCCCCGCGCTTCACAAAAGATTTACCGAGTCGGTGTTTGGGCTTCAGCATATTCTTTCAAATTATCTTTTGATTTTCCCTACTTTTACCGACCATACAGCTCTCCATTCGCTGAATGTAATTGACTTCTGCAACAGAATAATCGGTTCTCGGCTCGAAAGTCTCAACGCCGATGAAATTTACACCCTGCTTATGGGTTGTTACTTTCACGACACGGGTATGGGTATAAGCAGGAAAGATTACGAAGAATTCTCCAAGAAGATTGATTTCGGCGATTATTTTGAAACTCACAGCGGCGATAAAATCTCCGACGTTATCCGAGACTTTCACAACGAGTTTTCGGGCTTGTTTTTAAAGAAGTACGCTCCGATGTTTGATATTTATTCGGACGAACATCTCAGGGCTATCATTCAGATTTCTCGCGGTCACCGCAAAACCGACTTAAACGACGAGGACGAGTATCCGATTGCTCTGCCTGTCCCTGGAGGGAACACCATTTGCTTCCCTTATCTTTCGGCGCTTATCAGACTTGCCGACGAAATTGACGTTGCGGCGGGACGCAATCTGAGTTTCCTTTATGACCTCGATTCGCTGACTGAGCAAAAGGATATTATCGAGTTCGGCAAGCACGAGGCAATCAAAGAAGTCAAGGTGCTAGAGGACAGGTTCGTTCTGATAATTGACACGGACGATGAGTTTGTGCTTAACAACATAAAAAAAATGGCAGTCAAAATGCAGAAAACCGTTGACGAGTGCCGTCGTGCCGTAATAGGGCGGACGCCCTATGTTATTACACAAAAAACTATTGAGTTGAGGTGCAAAAATGAAGATTAACACTTTAAAGGACAACGAAAAAATAATAATAGCCGTAGAGGGAAGAATAGACTCTACAACTTCTTCCGAGTTCGAAGCCACTATAAAGAACGAAACCAAACAAGTAAAAGAGCTGGTATTTGATTTCAAAGACCTCGACTATATTTCATCCGCCGGACTCAGAATCCTCCTCGGCACACAAAAGCTTATGAACAATAAAGGAAATATGAAAATAATAAATGTTAATGAAACCGTTAACGAAATTTTTGAGGTAACAGGTTTCTCGTATATTCTTGATATCAAATCAGCGTAAAAAAGACTCAGACTGAACAATTTATAATTGTATAATACTTTTTTAGGGATACCATCGGTATCCCTAAAATTTTTATAACATAATTCCTGTCGCTTAGACCGCACCAAAAGAAAAAGCACCCGAATATTATAAAGAGATAGGGTGCGGGCTCCATATGTTCCATCTTCCACAGAGTTCCATCACGCTTGTTATGGTGTGTGCGAAGCTATAATGCGCATCATCGCTCCTCGCTAAAAAAGCTCCACCGGAGCT
>JAFSZY010000058.1 GCA_017458845.1 Ruminococcus sp. | reverse complement strand
TGTTCACCATTGAGTAAGATATATAATCTGTTACCTTAACGGAGAGAACTTATGATTAAGAAACTTAAAGACATCAAAATATACGGATTGATTTTTACCATATTGTCAATCCTTTTTGTCATGGCGTTCGGCACCCCCTTTTTCATCGAAGAAAGACTGCAGCCGTATCTTTATAATATAGGCATAGATTCAATGGGAGCGATTATCTGCGCGGCGCTGTTTTACGGATGTATGAGGCAGGGAGAAAGCGGAATAAGGTTTTTCAGACTCCTTATACTTTCGGTGTGCGCCAGCTTTGTCGTAAACGAAGTTATCTGTTACACTATGCTCATGCCTGATTATCGTATGGTTTGTTACGTTTTTTGCATGATGAGCAAGCTTATCGATCTTGCGATGATTTTCCTCTTTTATCTGTACGTAAGAGAAACGCTCGGTTTTGCAGGTAAACTTGCAAGAGTTGCGGAAAAACTCATTCCCATACTATTGATCGTTCAGACAATCATTTTGCTGAGTAATATTATCACACCTGTTACCTTCACCGTTGACGCCAAAGGTATGTATCAGGAAACCGGTATTTATATAATAGAGGAAGTTTTCCTCGCGGTGACGAGTGTTCTTACGACCGTATTAATATTTATGTCTCACAACCCTTTCAACCAGAAAACGGCTGCTCTGACATTCATCTTCTTACCGCTTATCGAATACGCAGTGCTCGGCGGCAGCTTCGGCGAAGCCGCTCAGTACGGTATCATTCTTATGTCGCTGATCATTATGTACTGCGTCATATCCAATCTGAAGAGCAGAAAGCTGGCGGCAACGGAGACCGAGCTCAATATGGCTACCGAGATTCAAATCGGCAGCCTGCCTACAACCTTTCCCGATAGAGAGGAGTTTGATATCTACGCTTCCATGGATCCTGCGAAGGAAGTCGGCGGAGATTTCTACGACTTCTTTATGATTGACGACGATCATCTTGCGATAGTCATAGCGGACGTATCGGGCAAAGGTGTTCCCGCCGCTCTGTTTATGATGTCGTCAAAGATTTATATCAACGACCACGCCACTATCGGAGGCTCTCCCGCGGAAATACTCGAAAGAGTTAACAAGCTTGTTTACGCCAACAACAAGGCGCATATGTTTGTAACCGTATGGCTGGGCATTCTCGAAATCAGCACAGGCAAGCTCACATCATCTAGCGCGGGTCATGAATACCCGATGATAAACCAAAGCGGCAGATACGAGGTGCTTAAGGACAAGCACGGTCTTGCAATCGGCGCGATAGGTATGTCCAAGTATGTGAATACCGAAGTGCAGCTTAAAAAGGGCGACAGCATTTTTGTATACACCGACGGTGTCGCCGAGGCGACAGACTCTAACAACGAGCTGTTCGGCACTGACCGTACCGTTGAAGCCCTCAACGCTGTTCCAAAGGGAGCTTCACAGAAGGACGTACTAAAGGGCGTTCGCTCCGCTGTTGACGCTTTTGTAAAAGAAGCGCCCCAGTTTGACGATTTGACTATGGTCGGATTGAAATACAACGGTCCCGCGGACAGCACCAAAGCGGAGGAACAATAATGAAGGAACTTATTATTGAAGCTGATAGAATGAATCTGCCTCAGGTACAGATGTTTATCGACGAGCAGCTTGAAGAAGCGGGCTGTCCGATGCTTACTCAAACGACAATTGACATAGCCGTTGAGGAGTTGTTTGTCAACATCGCGAACTATGCCTACGGTGACGAACGTGGAAAAGCAGTAGTTCAGGTAAGCGTACACGAGGAGCCGCTTTCCGTCGAGATAACCTTTATCGACAACGGAAAGCAGTATGATCCGCTAGCGAAGGCTGACCCCGACACATCACTTTCCGCAAACCAGCGCCAAATAGGCGGGCTCGGCATATTTATGGTAAAGAAGAGTATGGACGACATATGCTATGAATACAAGGATGGAAAGAATATTCTAACTATAAAGAAATATTTGAGCTGAGCGAGCACAAAGTATAAATCTAAGAGGAAACAAAAATGAATGTATACGATTTTGACAAAACTATTTTCGCGGGAGATTGTTCGATAGGCTTTGGGTTTTGGTGTATGAAGCACCATCCCAAGCTGTATTTCACATTTTTTCCGAAAGCGCTTAAAAACTTGATTTTGTGTAAGATGAAGAAAATGCCCGAGTATCTGATGCAGCGTGAATTTTTCGGCTATCTGACACTGATAGATGATTTCGAGGAACAAATCGTGCGTTATTGGGACAAGAATGAGAAGAAAATAGCCCCGTGGTATCTCGCGCAAAAAAGAGACGACGACCTGATTATCAGCGCGTCGCCTACGTGCATTATCGAGCCTATCGCGAAGAGGCTCGGCGTGAACTTTATGGCTACGGATTTTGACCGTAAATACGGGGTAATTTTAAACAATATGATGTACGCGCAGGAAAAAGCTCAGTACATAATTGACCACGGCTTCCCCGTAATTGACAACTTCTATTCCGACTCTCTGGCGGATACGCCGCTTGCTCTGTGCGCCGAAAAAGCCTATCTTGTAAAGGACAACGCGAGAACCGTAGTTGACTGGCCCGATCTTGACGAGGAAACCCTGAAAAAGGTTCATGAGAAAGTTGATACGGGATGGACCACCCATGTGGAAGAATAAGAGGAATAATAAGTGTATATCATCATTTATGACTTCGGAACCAGCAGTGTAAAAACCTGTTTGTTTAAAATCGACTCAAAAATTATTCTTGCGGCGGGAGCTACCGCCGAGTATGACCTATATATTTCCGATGACGGAGGCGCGGAACAGGACGCTGACCAGTGGTGGTCGGCGATTTGTTCAACCACTCGTGATGTGCTGAAGAAATCGGACGTTAAGCCCGATGAGATAGAAGGTGTGTCGTTTTGCTCACAGATGCAGGGTTCGGTTTTAGTTGACGAGAACGGAAACGTCCTGAGACGACCGATGAACTATTTGGATCAGAAGGGCTTCAAGGAATACAAGGAATGTATGGGCAGCGGCATTATAAAAGTTTCCGGATGCAGCCTTTACAAACTTTTGCGCAATCTGCGAGTGAATTACGCGGGCTCAACCAGCGCAAAGGACCCTGTCTGGAAGTACAAATGGGTTGAAAACAACGAACCCGACGTTTACAAAAAAATCTATAAATGGCTTGATATCGGCGACTACCTCGTTTCCCGTTGTACAGGCAGAATTATAAGGACTGCTGATACAGCCTTTGCTACTTTCCTGTATGACACACGAAAGGGGAAAGAAGGCTGGAACAAAGGGCTTTTAAAGATGTATAAGGTCAATCCCGACCATATGCCCGAAATTATCGACTGTACGGATTTAGTCGGCGGACTTACAAAGAAAGCCGCTCAGGAGTTAGGACTCGTCGAAGGGATTCCCGTATTCGGAGGAGGCGGCGACACCACCTTTGTCAATATCGGCGCGGGCTGTACAAGACTGGGCGACACACATATCTATGTCGGAACGTCGGGCTGGGTATCAACGTTTATGGATCATCAGACCGTCGATATCAACGCTATGATAACAGGCGTGCTGTCCGCTAAACACGGTTATTTCAATTACTACGCGGAATTAGAAACAGCGGGCAAGTGCTTCGAATGGGTTATGAATCACCTCGCGCTGGATGAAATCGGTGTTTATCTGAGCAAAACCACTGTGGCGGACGATATTGAAAGCAAATATACAAGCCTTTATGAGTACCTCTCCGAAGAGGTCAGTAAGGTGCCGGCGGGTTCAAACGGCGTTATATTTACACCTTGGATGCACGGAAATCGCTGTCCGTTTGAGGACTCAAACGCTGGCGGAATGTTCTTTAACATCAGAATCGAAAACGATAAAAGAGTTATGATACGCGCGGTTCTGGAGGGCATTTGTTACCATCTGCGCTGGCTGCTGGAATGCTCAGAGAAAAAGGTTAAAACCTCCGATACTATCCGTTTTGTCGGCGGGGGATCGTTATCGCCCGTTACCTGTCAGATGCTTTCGGATATTACAGGAAGAACAATAGAGACAGTAAACAACACTCAGGAGGTCGGCGCAATCGGAACGGCGCTTGTAGTCGCGGCGGGCGTCAAAGGAGTGGACGTCCTTGAATTATCCCGTCAGCTTGTAAAAGCCAATCACAAATACATACCCAACCCCGATAACAAAGATGTATATGAACGCAATTACAAGGTTTTCAAAAATCTTTATAAGTCCAATGCCCGAAACTTTAAGGGGCTTAACGGCTGATTGCTATGGAGGTGTCAGAAGTTGAACAAACATAAAGAGGTAGCGAGAGGCGCTAAATTCGTAATGTTCTCAGTATCCGCGGGCGTTATTGAATTCGTTTCATTCACGCTTATGGACAGCTTCACGCCGTGGGCTTACTGGCCCAAATATCTGATTGCTCTCGTACTATCCGTGCTTTGGAATTTTACATTAAACCGCCGCTTTACATTTCGCTCCGCGGGGAACGTACCGATAGCTATGCTGAAGGTTGCCTGCTTCTACGCGGTGTTCACACCTGTTTCAACAATTCTGGGTAACTATCTTGCTGAAGCCTGCGGATGGAACGACATTCTCGTGACTATACTGAATATGGCGGCAAACCTGGTGACCGAATATATTTATGATAGGTATTTTGTGTTTAGAAAAACTATTGATACAAACAAAGATAAATAAAAAAGGGTGGCTCAAAAGTAAGTCTGAACCACTCCTTAGTGTCATACTGAGGAGCAGCGCGACGAAGAATCTTTGGTTTTATGCGGCTTAAGATTCTTCGCTGGCGCTCAGAATGACAGCGGGGCTGACTTTTGAGCCAGCCCCCCTTTATTATTTGTATATAATCGGATGAATTATAGATTTTTGCGTTTTTCTTTAATGTGTTCGGCTATTATAGAATCAAGCATTTTCGTGATTAGCTTGTTCATAGTTTTATATGAGGGAATAGCGTCAATGTCGGCTTCAACATGCTCGCTTTCGCAATATTCAATGATTGCTCCGTTAAAAGTCGCGTCAAGTTCAGCCGACAGGTCATTCATTGCCGATTTGATTTCTGGTGCTTTTGAGTCAAGTAACGCCTCGAATTTTCCTGAATCCATTTTAATGCTTTCTTCAATTGTCATAATAATGTCTTTTCCGTCTGAAGATATAGACTAAAAAAATTTTAAATCAGACTGTTTATACCTTCGTATTAACCGATGATTTCTTTTTCGAATTATATCACATTTTGTTCTCAATGTCTATGCGTTATTATTTATTATCTGTTTTTTAAAAAATTTTAATACACCAAAATCTGTTGTACTTCTGTTGTAGTCAGTCTGATATGATATAGTCACAGTCAAGGAGAACAAACACTTGACGCCAAAAAACTAAAAAATTTAAATCTGTATTATATTGAATACCTGATGATGTTGTGCTAAAATTGTTTTAATAGTTTTGATATGGAGGAAGCAAAATGAAATCTGTAAAAAAATTTTTGGCAATCTTTTTAATCGCGGTTATGGCTGTATCGGTTTTCGCGGGCTGTTCCGCGAATAACAAAGCAACCGAAACGAAAGCAACCGAAGCGGCGAAGGCTGACAGTATTGACTATATGCCGCTTGTCAACAAGACGCACAAGCTCCCCGATAACTGGGAGAAAAACCTCAACACAGTTACTATGACCAACTCTATCAAAGACAAGGTCGAAGTCGAGAAAAAAGCCTACGACGCTTATCTAAAGCTTAAGGCTGACCTCGAAAAAGAGGATATCTATGTTGACCTCGACTCCGCGCGCAGGAGCGTCAAGGAACAGCAGAGGATTATGGACGACTTTACTAAGGAATACGGCGCAGATTACGCGGCAAAAACTGTCGCGAAGCCCGGTTATTCCGAGCATCATACGGGACTCGCGCTCGACCTTTATCTGATTATAGACGGCAAGGACATCACCGAGAACGAGGATATGATTAAGTATAAGGACATCTGGGCGAAGATACACGAAAAGCTCGCGGATTACGGTTTTATTCTCCGCTATCTCGACGGCAGCGAGCACATCACGGGCTACGGATACGAGCCTTGGCATATACGCTATATTGATAACGTGGATACCGCTAAGGAAATCACCTCAAAGGGTATTACCTTTGAAGAATATCTCGGAACCTATACAGGCGGCGATGTGACGGTTGACTACAAAGAAAAGGATTTAAAAGACGCTGTAATTCAGATAAAATGCGACTTTGCCTTCTGGGGTGACTGCGAGCTTAAAAGTATCCGTTACGCGGGCGATAAAGCGGTTACTGACAAGAATTTAAAGTGGCTCAACAAAGTTAACCCCGACGGTAAATACAAGGAGATTGCCGAATTCCTGATGGATTTCCATACAGGGGAAAATACAGGCGATACCACATTAATGTCAAATCACGACTATAAGGATTATCAGTGGTGGCTCGCAAAGAACAGCGACGGCGGCTGGGATATTGTTACCAAGGGAGACAGTGCTTCCGAATAAAGCGCTTTAAGGCGCAACTACCCTAAAGATAAAGTCAATGGATTGAATCTTAAACCGAAAAACAAAGTAGAATAATTAAAATACTGCGAAAAACACATATTAAACGCGTAGGGCCGCCGTGGAGAGGCGCTCCTACGCGTTTGTGTCAAGTGTTCTCACGAAGACAAATAAACTTTTTTATTAATTATTAATACTTTTCCGATAAAGTATGCTATAATATATTACTGTAAAATTTTTATAAGATGTAATGACAGGTACAGATAAGACTGCGGAGGTATATATGCCAAACAAAACGGTTATTGAAAACGAATCGCGTGAGATATCGCGCGACAAAAAGATTATCAGAACCAGCGTCATCGGCATTCTTGCGAATGTTTTGCTCGCGGGTTTCAAGGCGGTTATGGGCTTACTCTCAAACTCCATAGCAATCACCCTTGACGCGGTCAATAACATTTCCGACGCGGCTTCTTCCGTTATTACTATTATCGGCACCAAGCTCGCGGGAAAGGCTCCTGACAAAAAGCACCCGTTCGGCTACGGAAGGATTGAATATCTCAGCGCGATGATTATAGCTGTGATTGTGCTCTACGCCGGCGTTACCTCGATTGTGGAGTCAATCAAGAAAATCATTGAGCCCGAAACGCCCGACTATACGCCTGTGGTTTTGATTATCGTCGCGGTTGCTGTGCTTGTAAAGATTGTGCTCGGCAGATATGTAAAGGCGGTGGGGGATAAAGTCAACTCCGAATCGCTCGTGAACTCGGGTAAGGACGCGACGCTCGACTCGATTATCTCCGCGTCAACTCTGGCGGCGGCAGGTATTTATCTTATTTGGGGAGTCTCCCTTGAAGCCTGGCTCGGTGTGATTATATCGGCTGTAATTATCAAATCGGGTATTGAAATGCTAGGCAGCTCGCTCTCGCAGATTCTTGGAGAAAGCGCTGACGCGAAGCTTGCCAACGAGATTAAAAAGACGGTTAACGAATTCCCCGAGGTTCAAGGCGTTTACGACCTTGTGCTCCACAATTACGGACCCGACCGTTTTAACGGATCACTGCATATTGAGATTCCAGACACGTGCTCGGTCACACGTGCTGACGAGCTGATTCAGGATATCACCTCCGAGGTGTATCAAAAGCACGGAATCATACTGACTGCTGTCAGTATTTACTCGGTTAATTCCTCAAACGGGAAGTTTGTCGCTCTCAAAGAAGGTATAGAGGAAATAGCAGCGAATTATCCCGAGATACTCGGAACTCACGCGCTCTCTCTGCGCGAGGATGAGAAAACCGTTCGTGTTGACTTCGTTGTCAGTCTTGACGCGAAAGACAGAAACGCCGTTTTTAACGAGGCGGTCGCCGATATCAAAAAACGGTTCCCGCAATATACGTTCTATGCCGTTATGGATACCGACTTTGCCGAGGAATAATACATAGAATAAGCTGTCGTTTTTCGGCAGCTTTTTAGGTATAAATTTTGTAATATTCTAATTATGTAATATTTGTGCGTTAATGTGTGATATAATAATCAATATTTTACGAAAGGGTCGCGAAAAATTGATTTCGTTATTTATCGCGTTTGCTGTTTTGGTTGTCGGATACCTTATTTACGGCAAGGTGACCGAGAGGATATTCTCTCCCGATGACAGGCAGACTCCGGCTATCGCTATAAACGACGGTGTGGACTGTGTGCCGATGAAAACGTGGAAAGCGTTCCTCATTCAGCTTTTGAATATAGCGGGAACGGGACCGATTTTCGGCGCGCTTATGGGCGCTGTGTTCGGACCTGTGGTGTTTCTGTGGATTGTGTTCGGCTCAATCTTAGGCGGAGCTGTGCACGACTATATGAGCGGTATGATAAGCTCACGCCACCAAGGCGCCTCGATAGCCGAGCTGTCGGGCGAGTATCTCGGCAAGGTTGTCAAGTGGATAATGCGTGTGTTCTCGGTTGTGCTTCTTGTGCTTTGCGGAACAGTGTTTGTCACCAGCCCCGCGGGACTGCTCGATAAGCTTACTCCGGCCCCTTTGAACGGCACGTTCTGGGCGGTTGTTATTCTCGCTTACTACCTGCTCGCTACACTGTTGCCGATTGACAAGCTTATCGGCAAGCTGTATCCGGTTTTCGGCGTACTACTCTTTGTTATGGCGCTCGCTGTTATCGGCGGTATTATTTTCTCGGGCGGTAAATATACAATTCCCGAGCTTACGCTTGAAAACCTGCATCCACAGGGAACTCCCGTATGGCCGTATATGTTTATAACTGTCGCGTGCGGCGCTGTATCGGGCTTTCACGCTACACAGTCTCCGATGATAGCCAAGTGCATTACGTCCGAGAAAGAGGGCAGGAAGGTATTCTACGGCGCTATGATAAGCGAGGCGGTTATCGCTCTCGTATGGGCGGCGGCAGGCGTGGCTTTCTACGGAACAACTCAGCTTTTAAATGACGCGCTGGCAAACGGCGCGTCGAATGTGGTGTATGAAATTTCCACAGGCGTGCTCGGAACGTTCGGCGGAGTTCTCGCGATAGCGGGCGTGGTTATCTGTCCGATTACTTCGGGCGATACGGCGTTTCGGAGCGCGAGACTTATTCTTGCCGAGTCGTTCAAGCTCAATCAGAAGAAGATTAAAAACCGCCTGATTATTACAATTCCGCTGCTTGTATGGGGCGGCGCGCTGACGTGGTTCGCTCTGGTATTCAGCGACGGTTTCGAGATTGTCTGGCGTTACTTCTCTTGGAGCAATCAGACTCTGGCAATGATTGCCTTGTGGGTAGCGACAGCGTATCTGCTTTCAAAGGGCAAGTACCGATTCGGTTCTCTGGTGACGGCCTTCCCCGCGGCGTTTATGACGGCTGTCAGCCTTACATATATCCTGATGGCTGAAGAAGGCTTCGGGCTTAACCAGACCATATCGTATATTGCTGGATTTTCCGCGGCGGTTATTCTGCTTGCCACATATGTATTTTTCCTGATTAAGAGGCTGCGTTCAACATCGCTTAAGCAAAGGGAGAATTAATAATGATTTTATTTATCAACGCTTGTGAGCGCGGTGATTCGCGTACAAAAAAGCTTGCGGACTATCTGCTGTCAAAGACAAGCGAGTCCGTTGATGAGCTGACGCTCGGGGACATTAGCTTCCCGAAGACGGACGAGAGCTTTTTGATAAAGCGTGACGCTCTGATTTCAAAGCGGGAATTTGACAATCCTATGTTCAGTTTGGCAAGGCAGTTCGCCGCGGCTGACCAAATTGTAATAGCGGCTCCGTACTGGGACTTGTCTTTCCCGGCGGCTCTCAAGCAGTATATTGAGCAGATTAACGTTAACGGAGTGACGTTCACCTATTCCTCAAAGGGCTATCCGATAGGGCTGTGCAAGGCAAAGAAGTTGTATTACGTTAGCACGGCGGGAGGAGACTTTGCTCCCGAGGAATACGGCTTCGGATATGTAAAAGCTCTGGCTGAAAGCTTCTACGGTATAAAGGACGTTGAGCATATTAAAGCTGTCGGACTTGATATAGTCGGCGCTGACGAGGCAAAAATCATACAGGAATGTATGAATGATATAAAACCTATATAGTTAAGAAAGGAACAAATTATGGAGGCTATTCAATCTTTTGATTTTTCGATTTTAAACGCCATACAGGATTCGCTGCGCTGCGCTTTTCTGGACGGCTTTACGGTATTTTTGAGCTACCTGACAACCTCAGGTATAATCTGGATTGTCGCGGGCGTTGTACTGCTGTTTTTCCGCAAAACGCGCGCGGCGGGCGTTATACTTATAGGCGCTTTGGCTCTCGGATTTTTGACAGGCGACGTTCTGCTCAAGCATATCATTGCCCGCCCGAGACCGTTTACATTTGATTCTAACATAACTTTGCTGATAAATCCGCCTACGGGTTCAAGCTTCCCCTCAACACACAGCGTTCTCGCGGCGGCTTCGACAACAGTTTTGCTTGTCAAGAAGAGATGGCTCGGCGTTATCGCGCTGATTCTTTCGCTTTGCATAGCTTTTTCAAGGCTTTATCTCTATGTTCATTTCCCGACTGACGTGCTTTGCGGACTGCTGCTCGGCGTTATCTGCGCTTTGGTTATGCTGTGGATAGGCAAGGTTACACGTCTGGAAAACAGACTGAGCCAAAAATCATAATAAAACAGTCACAATTAAAAATATTACACCACCCTGGCTTCGGGGCGGTTTTGATTTAATCTGTTGATTATGCTCTCTGTGTGTATGGTATTATAACTCCGTATTGGAGGTGTAGTTGATAAAAAAACCAATAGAAAAAGTATACGTTTTCTTGTGATTGCCTTTGTTATTATAATTATAGCCGCGTTTGTCACAACTGTGTGCTGCACGAGGAAATACACTTTTCTGGTTGGAACAGCGGTTATCGCGGCTGTATTATTATATATTTTTATTGATTGCGCGAGAAAAGCCGCCTTCGGTTATCCTATGGTCGCGTGCGGCGGCATCGGACTGTTTTGTGTTCAATATCTTATCGCGAACAATATTTTACTCGCAGGCTCATTTATCAATCATTATCAATTTGGTTTTCAGGAATTCTTATATTTGCTTGCTAATTCGGGAGATGAATTCAGCCATGCTACCGCAGTATTAATGATTGTCTTTTGCGTATTGCTTGTAATCAGCAACATTTGGCTTATGCGTCACGAGGGGTACAGGATTCAGAATCTTCTCGGTCTTGTTTTGGGCTTTATCTGGGGCTCAGGATATCTTATATACCGTTATTTTTACGAGTATCATAATGATAATAAATTAAATTAGGAGAATAAAGATATGATTAAAAATAAGTATGTTGCGTTCGGTTTATTTGTGGTGATTTTTCTTGCCTTTTGGCATTTGCTTGATTTCCTTTTCAACACTTTTATCACGGGGAAAGGCTATCAGTTTTCACCTGTAATCGATTTAGTTGTTCCGCTTGCCGTCTCGGTTGCGGTAGGCTGTGTGCTGTTCCTGAGAAAGAAAAAGAAATAAAGTTTGTTTTAATATATGCGCAGCACTAATAATGGAGGTAATTTTATGAAGCACATCAAGAGACCTGTGAGCATACTGCTTTCACTGCTTATGATAGCAAGTCTGTTTACAATAGTCCCGTTTGCGTCTAACGCCAAGAGCGCGATTGCTATTTATAATCACCATTGGGACAGTGAGAGCAATTCGGTCATAGCTGACCGCTCGGTAATCACGGATTACACCGAGCTCTCCGAGCGGGGTACAACGTCTCTTTTCAGCCTTATATATTCGGTTACATCTGACACTACCGAAACTGACAGGCTTGTTGTAGGTTCAGGAAGCACAGCCGGAATTTACCTCGGCAAGGGCGCTACACTGACATGTAACGGCGGTATTTGCGTCGAAGAGGGCGCGACGCTCAACATCTATGCCGCCACAAGTACAAGCGGCAAGCTCGTCGTTAACACTAACAACGGCTCAACAGATAAGTACTGCGCCTCGATTGGTTCTGACAACGGAAAGGACGCGGGCTCGATTAATATTCACGGCGGTTCTATCGACGTTACGGCAAGACACGGCGCCTACGGAGCTTGTATAGGCGGCGGGTATAAAGGCTCTCCCGAATGTGTAACCATATGGGACGGAAACGTTAACTGCCATCATGACGCAGAGTACATATGCCTTGCGGCGGCTATCGGCGGCGGCAACAAGGCTCCCGTATCATCGAAAAACAGCGGTGAAGGCGTACGCATTTACGGCGGTACGGTAGTTGCAAAATCAAGATCAGGCGCGGGTATCGGTAACGGCGACCATGGAAACGCGGATAACAATACCGCCGCGATCGCAATATGCGGCGGTAATGTCACGGCATATTCAAGGCGCGGCGCGGGAATCGGCAGCGGTTTGTATTCTTCAAGCGGACCTATCAATATCTATGGCGGTACTGTTAACGCCTATTCCGTGGGTACCCCCGACGATGACCGCGGCGCTGGAATCGGCGGCGGTCAGCACGGCGACCAGAAGGGTACGATTAATATTTCGGGCGGCACCATATTCGCTACGGGCGCAGAAGGCGCGGGAATAGGCGGAGGAGACGAAAGCAATTCCTCCATAATTAACATAACAGGCGGCAATGTTGTCGCTAACTCTACAACAGGAGGCGCGGGTATCGGCGGCGGCTGCGAAGGAAACAACGGCACTGTTAATATTTCGGGAGCGAATACAAAAGTTACGGCGACTTCTGAAACTTACAAAAACGGTCAGGCGTGGTCCGACGCGATGGAAAAAGGAATTGAGAAAACAAATTTCTACTCCGACGCTCATAAATACTACGCGGGAATTATGCTTATTATTCAGGGCTTGGTAGAGCTGTTCGGCGGCGAGGACTCGGGCTGCGGTATTGGCGGCGGCTATGAAGGACGCGCCGGAACAATTACGATTGACGGCAGTACGGTAGTTGCCGACAGCGGCTCCTATTCCGCGGCTATTGGCTCAGGCGACGACGGCGCGGGAGGCGGCTCAATTACCATAAAAAACGGCGCTGACGTATACGCTGACTCGGGAACCGACGCGGCAGCTATAGGCAGCGGAAACGAAGTTGACCACACGTGTGACGTTACTATAACAGACTCGAATGTTGAAGCTCACGGCGGAGCGTACGCCGCGGGAATCGGCGGCGGCGACGACACTGACAGCGGTACAATTACTATAAAGAATTCCACGGTCACGGCTGATACTGATACAGACGGCTCGGGAATTGGCTCTGGCGAAAGCGGCGATGTAAATAATATCACTGTAGATAACTCCACCGTAACCGCTAAAGGCGGAGCCTACGGCGCGGGAATCGGCGGCGGTGACGACGGCGACTGCAAGGGAACTATCACTATTAAGAATAATTCTGTTGTAAACGCCTGCGGCGGAACGGACGCTGCCGGAATCGGCGGCGGCGAAGACGGCGAAGGCGGCAATGTAGTAATATCAAACTCCACGGTAACGGCAAAAGGTAAAGAATACGGCGCGGGAATCGGCGGCGGTGAAAATAAAGGCGTAAGCTCGGTCAGAATCTCATATGACAGCAAGGTAGAGGCTGTCGCAGGTTCTGACGGAAACAGCGTAGCTATCGGTCACGGTGACTATAACACATTCGCGTCATGGTTTTCGGGTAAGCCGTCTAACGGAACGCTCACTCTTTCTCCCGCTTCACATATAGTGGACGCGGGCTCTGATAAGAACAGCGCAAAAAGATATACAGGCAACAGTATTTGGGACGCGTGCAGAACAAACAAATACGCCTATGTACATCAATGTGAGCACAATAATACCGAATGGCGTCCTTATGACGCGGGCAGACACGGAAAATACTGCACGGATTGCGGAAATTTCACAGGTGAATTAGAGAACCATATTTGGAATGACAATGAATGTACCGTATGCGGCGCGACAGGACATATGGCTGAAGCGACGTTCATTGAAAAGGATAACGACGGTACTGTCAGCAAAACGGTTACATATCCTGAAAACGCCTTATATAACCTACCTGTTCCCGAGAATATCCCTGATGGTATGGAGTTTGTTTGCTGGGAAGGCAGCGACGGCTACCATAACAGTCCGTACTTAATCTCGGGCGAGGATATTGTTTTCAGCGAAACCACATACAAGGCTGTTTATCTTCCTGTTGTTGACACAACATATATTGACGAGAACGGCGACGAGCAGATAGTCACCGCCAAGCGCCTGACTACCGACAAGCTCTGCTTATCCGAAGGCTGGTATGTTGTTGATGAAGATTTAACAATAAGCAATAGTATCTGCGCATACGGAGAAGTTAACCTTATTCTCGCGGACGACAAGACCGTGTCAAGTAGTTTAAATAACGACATTTTTATAGACGATTCAAACAAATACGATTCATTTAGTGTCTACGGTCAGTATAATCAGAGCGGTAAAATGGATTGTCCATCAGGAAGAATATCCTCATATGACTTTAGTCAATACGGCGGAAAGCTGGAGATTAATTCTGTATCCGCCCTAAATGATATAGCTCTTTTAGGCGGTAACTCTGTGATTAGCGGTGTGTACGCGAAGAATCAGGTTACGCTCGGCTGGAGCAGAATGAACGACAGTATCTATATCCGAAACTATCTGGCTGTTGATCCTGTCAATTTCAAGATATCGGACGGTCAGGCGCTTAAAGACGAGAACGAGAATGTTTATCAAGGTACACAGTCATCTGAGGTTTTGACAAGAAAAACCCTGACTCCGAACATCATACACAATTACTCTGTACCCGAATGGACTTGGGAGGATGATTGTACGCGCGCAAAGGCGACGTTTAAGTGCACTGACAGCGGCTGTGACAATGAACTGACTGTAAACGCGTATGTGTCTTATGAGGACAGCGGACACTACAGATATTTTACAGCAACCTGTGAATTGAACGGTGTAACCTATACTTCGAGAAATCAGAAACAAATACGCTGGGATATTAATTGTGTTCAGCCCGAGCACGGAACTATAAGCGTTAACCCCGCGGTGGCGGCGCAGGACGATAGTGTTTCCGTAACTGTCAACACAGACAGTGGCTATGTACTGAAGTCAATCAAAGTTACACCCGACGATGAATCTATAAAAGTTAACGTCAAGGGCAATACTTTTAAGATGCCCGCTTGCGATGTAACGGTGAGCGCGGAATTGTCCACAGGCGTATCTAGAAAGGAACCGTACATTGATGAAAACGGTGATTATCAGCTCGGCAATATCGCGTATTACGAGCTGGACGGAAAGAAATACGCTATTAACAATGACGGTTCTGTGGGCGACGAGCTCAGCGATGATGATATCGTTCTGTCGTATTTTGATTTCACTCCGATTAATAATGATACCGAGTATCAGATAAGGTATTATACAGGTCCCACTGGCATAGACGAGCTCGTGATTCCCAAGTCCTATAATGGTAAGAAGATTACTCAGCTTGGTAGCGACGCTCAGGAAACACTGATAGACTACGGCGATAACGAAAAAACTCAGTTCGAGTTGAAGCTCAACGAGAATATAACCAAAATAGGAAATTATTCATTCTATACGTTGTGGGTAACAAAGGTTTCGGGCGACACTTCAAACCTCAAGACAATCGGCAACTATGCTTTTTCCTGGGCAAACAGCCTTTCAGATTATACGCTTGACATCAATCTTGATTACAAGGGTACAATTTCAGTCGGCGCGTCTGTTTTTAACCATATGAATGTTAATGCCGCTATCTCCCACGACACTAAATTCAGCTCAACAGCATTCGGCGCTCAGAGTATGAATTATACTTTCACAGACAATCATAAGTATGGCGAACCAATATGGACATGGGCTGACGACAACACCTCGGCTTCTGCCAAATTCATATGTACTGATTCACGCTGCAAACATGAGGAAACCGTTAACGCGTCACTCAGTATAAAAAATCAGGACGGTAAGAGTTACATTGTAGCGACGGTTGAATTGAACGGTGAAACATATACCGATTCTAAGGAATCGCCTTACACTTATGTGCCCAAGGTTGAACCGTACATCGACAGCAGCGGTGAGTATCAACTCGGTACAGTTGAGCATTTTGAATATAACGGCAAAAAATATGCCGTAACCGACAACTTCGGCATTGGCGGGGAGCTCAGTGACGATGAACTCGCTCTCTCTTACTTTGACTTTGCTTTGGTTAACGGCAACGAGTATCAGATAAATTACTACACAGGTCCGACCGATACTCTTACAAAGCTTGAGATACCGAAAACATATCAGGGCAAGAAGATTACTATATTAGGAAACGATGTCAGCAGCGGCAATATCGCAAAAAGATGTTTGTTCCCTGATACTGAAATGGACCACAGTTTTGAGCTCGTTTTGACCGAGAATATAACTAAAATTACGACCTATTGTTTCTACGAAACTCAGGTTTCAAAAGTCAGCGGCGATACTTCAAACCTCAGCACATTGGAGCGTTACGCGTTCATCCGCGCGAATAGTGTCGATTCAAACAAATTAGACATTAAACTGGATTATATCGGCAATGTGTCGTTAGACGCGGCCGCCTTTGGTCAAACAAAGCTTACTGTCCGACTGAGTCACAACACTAAGCTTCTGCGTAATGGTGATGAATATACAGGCGGCGCTTCAAGCGTTTCTTACATTTTCACTGACGCGCACAAGTACGGTAATCCGACTTGGACTTGGGCTGACGACTACAGCTCGGCGACAGCTAAATTCACCTGTACAGACTCGCGCTGCAAGCACAGCGAAACTGTTGACGCTGCAGTAACCTCAAATGTAACAAGCGGTAAGAACACCTACACCGCGACGGCTGAGTTTGAGGGCAATACCTACACCGACACAAAGAGCTATGACCTTACGACCATCAACTACAAGTACAACATCTATGATGAGAGTACAAGACAGCTTGTTGAAAAGACAATTACAAAGACGGTTGATTCCTCTGACTACTCTGTTCAGCATCTTATCGAGCTCAACGAGCCTAAGATTCTGAGTCAGTATCGCGAGTACGGCGGCTACACTTATGAGGTCAGCGGCAATACAATCAACGTACAGATTACCGACACCGAGAAGAAGTATACCGTTTATCTCGACGGTGATAAAGAAGGCGAGTACAGCTACCTTGAAACCTGCGCGCTGAGCTTTGATGAGGAAAAGGCGTTCATAATTGACGGCAAGGTTGTGTGCATAGGCACAAGCTACAGCTTCTATGTAGGCGGCGATACTGACATTACAACCGAGGTCCCGACAGGCGCAACGGTATCCGAGTACGCTGACATTAACCTCAACAGCTACATTATTGACGGCGACAGAGTAACTCTCGATATGCTCGCGTCAGCTAATGTAGAAAAGGGTACATTCCAAAGAATGGGCGTAGCCTTCGCTCTCAGCGAAAAGACCGAGGACGAAATCGCTTCAGCTGTGCAGTCTGTTGAAACAGGTTCAGGCACAAATAATAAGATTTATGTTCACAACTCCAAGGTTGACCAGCCAAATCAGTCGGGACAGTACCAGTTCCGTTACGCCCCGTACTTCTCGATAGATAAAGCTAAGGAGAGAACAATCTACTTCTACACCTATGTTGTAACCGACGAAGGAGTAAAAATCAGCTCGGCAGCAGCATGTGATATGAGCAACCTGCTCGCATAAAAATTAAAGGAGAAGTTTATATGAGAAAAAAATCCTGTCAATATTTGCTATAGTTCTCAGTGTAGCGCTGCTTATGACGTGCTTCCCGACTATAGCTTTCGCGGATGATACTGAAACCACCCTGTATATGACCGGAGCGTGAGATACGAGTCCTCCGACGAGCTTGTAAAGGTGGACGAAAACGGTCTGCTCACAGTCGCTCAGGCTGTTCCCAAGAGCGGCAAGGTCGTTTATGTTACTGCTTACGCGGGTTCGGGCAACAACAAGGTGTTCTCAAAGAGCAAGGTTGTTCTCGGCGACTATCAGGGCGAAAGAATTGTGGGTAAACTCACTGTTTACTAAAAACTGCGCTACAGGCGTTGTGGACATCTGGAACGTTACACTGGCTGACAGACCCGGACTTAAGCCGAAAAAGTAAAAGCTTACACACTTCTTCATTAGTGTGTAAGCTTTAGTTGGAGCCTTTAGGTGTGGAAATAAACCCCCGGTTCAACCGGGGGAAAATAAAAATGCTTTAGCAAAAGAAAACCTCCGAGTGTATAATGGTAAGTGTTTGACGACGCATTACCAAAAACACGAGGAGGTTTTACACAATG
>JAFSZY010000057.1 GCA_017458845.1 Ruminococcus sp. | reverse complement strand
TCGAAAGGGCGTAAAGAAAACAGTCCTGCGGACTGTTTTTAGCCTGTAGCGTTGCAGAACATTTCCAAGCACACACGCCGCAACATACGAAATTGAATGCATAAATATATTGAAAGTACACCGGCTCAGCCAACAAAAGCATCCTATACGGGTGCTTTTTGTTTTAGCAAATTCTAATTGACATATAAGCCTCAGGCAAACACTCAACAATATCCGTCGGGAGCATTGAGATTTCGCCGAACTTTTCTTTGGCTATATCGCCCGCGAGAGCGTGGACATATACTCCGGAGCACGCGCTTTTAAACGGGTCAAAGCCCTGCGCTGTCAGCGAAGCTATAACGCCCGCGAGGACATCTCCGCTGCCGCCAGTCGCCATTCCCGCGTTGCCCAAAGTATCGTTATAGAGCAGGTCGCCGTCAGGAGAAGCAACAATCGTCTTGTGCCCTTTGAGAACAACATTGACGCTGTATTCCTTAGCAAAGCCAAGAGCGAGCTCTTCCCTGTTTTTCTTGACTTCATTAATATCCTTATTGCAAAGTCTTGAAAACTCACGGTCGTGCGGAGTAATTGTTTTTACGGTGTTAGAAGCATTTAATATATCGGGATTCTCCGCAATTATATTGAGGGCATCGGCGTCCAGAATGAGGGGAATGCCGGACTCACTGACTATCCTTGTTACAAGCGAGCGCGTCTCGCTGTTGACGGAAAGTCCGCAGCCGACAAGTATCGCTCCGCAGTATTTTGACTTAGACACAAAATCAAAATCGCCTACGGCTACATCTTCTACAGGATAGAACACCGCCTCGGGTACGGCTCCCGCAATAATCGGATAGATAGAGCGGGGTACGCAGAGCTTCAAAAGCCCGAGCCCGCTCCTCAAAGCCGCCTTTGAGGACATTATAGCCGCGCCCGCCATACCGTAGCTTCCGCAAACAGAAAGCAGAGAGCCTATCTCTGACTTGTCAGCGTCGTGAGAACGGCGTTTGATTGTCGCTTTAACAAGATTTTTGTCTATTTGATAACGCATAATCATCTGTTATAAAATAATTTAAGAACAATATCTTTTTTGAGGTAAGGCTTCATAGCGTTCAAAACCTTTTCATTCGGGTCGAAGAACAGAGCGCGTCTGCCGCCGCCCGCTTGGGTATATACGGCATACCACGTGTTCTTTTCGTCCGAAGAATCAGCCGCGGCGTCAATAACTCTGACAAATTTCATTTTACTCTTTTCAGGCTCATCGCCTTTAGCCAACTGCTCTATATTATGTGTGTCAAGCTTTAAAAGCTCCTTACGTTTACGCTTGGCGATAATCTTGCTGACAACAAGAATATCCTGAACCATCTGATACTCAAACTCAATATTCTGATGTGAACGGGTGAACCAAATAAACCATATACCCATCAGCAGAATAAACAACGCTAGCACCGCGAAATAATGCATTATCAAATCGTTTAGCGCGAGCACCATTATCGTCGCGGGTATGAGTATAACAAGTATAATCGTTATAATAAAGACAGCTCTGTCACGCATAGTGCGTTTTCTTTTGACAATCTGTTCTATAAAAATATCATTCATTTTTTATTCTCCTCGTTTTTTATTTTTCCTCATCAAACAATGTACCTATATAAAATCCATATCCCACTCACGGGTTAATTCCTGTGAAGTTTCGGATAAAGAGATTACGTTTTAAGTTTTACGCAACAAAACAATCTTAACATAACAACAAAAAAATTTCAACAAAACTATTGCAAAACCTTATATAAAGTGATAGAATTACTAAAGTTGCAGATAACGCTTTGACGAAGGAAGTAGTATTTTCAATAGCTTCGTAAAGAGAGCGTCCGTATCGCTGAAATCGGACGACTTGGCTGAAAGTATGAAGTTCCCTTCTGAGCGGTGAGGCTGAACTCTTAGTAGGCTTCAACGGCAGACACCGTTATATGTCGCGAAAGAGCCTGTTTTTATAACGGGAATTTGGGTGGTACCGCAGGAAATGTTCTTGTCCCATTTGGGGACAGGGGCTTTTTTATTTTGTAAGGTTTCTGTCATTCCAAGCTTGCGAGGAATCTCCTTCCTATATATGAAGTGATGTAATACGTAGAGATTCTTCAACTATTCGCTTTGCGAATTGCCCTTTGGGCACAGTTCAGGATGACAACAATAATACAGGAACTACATTGTTTGACGAGGAGAAATAATAATGGATGAAAAAATTAAACAGCTGAAAGAACAATTCAACACAAGGCTGGGTGAAATTCAGAGCACTATGGATTTTGACAAATTACGCGTTGAATTTCTGGGCAAGAAAGGCACGATAACCACGCTGTTCAAAGGAATGAAAGGTTTGTCGTCGGAAGAGCGCGTAGAGTTCGGTAAAAAGGTAAACGAGCTCAAGCAGGATATCGCCCATGAAATCGAGCACAAGTCCGACGAGCTAAAAAAGCTTGAAATCGAGGCTGAAATCAAATCAATGCCCAAGTTTGATATAACGACTCCCGCCTCGCTGACAAGGGGTTCATATCACCCCATTACACTCGTTCAGCGCCAGTGTGAGAGCATATTTAAATCTATGGGCTTTACCGTTGAGGATTACGCCGAGGTTGTCACAGACTACGAGTGCTTTGAGTCCGTAAACATTCCCAAGCACCATCCAGCCAGAGATATGCAGGACACATACTACATTGAGAACGGTCAGCTTTTAAAGTCGCAGACCTCAGCTGCTCAGAACGCCATCCTGCGCAAATACGGCAAAAACCTCAAAGAAAACGGCGTACCGATTAAGGCGATTTTCCCCGGACGCTGTTTCAGAAACGAGGCGACCGACGCAACTCACGAAAACACCTTCTTCCAGATGGAAGGCGTGATGGTTGACAAGGACATCAGCATTTCAAACCTCATTTACTTTATGAAAACCATGCTGTCCGAGGTTTTCCGCAAGGATATCAAGGTAAGATTACGTCCCGGCTTCTTTCCCTTTGTAGAACCCGGATTTGAGCTTGACATCAACTGCCTTATCTGCGGCGGCGAGGGCTGTCCCTCCTGCGGCCACAGCGGTTGGCTGGAGCTGTGCCCCTGCGGTATGATTCACCCCGAGGTACTCAAAGAGGGCGGCATTGACCCCGAGGAATACACGGGCTTCGCGTTTGGACTGGGACTTACCAGACTTGCAATGATGAAGTACGGCGTTAAGGATATCCGTGACCTGAACTCGGGCAACCTTAAAGCATTGAGTCAGTTTACTGATGACGATAACGAATAAGGAAAGGAGACTGAATTATGTTTTTATCAATGAATTGGATTTGTGACTTCGTGGATTTAAGCGGACTTGATAAGGTAAAGCTTATCAATCAGTTCTCCTTATCTACTGCGGAAGTTGAAAACGAAATCTTCTATAAAGGCTCGGACATTTCGGGCATTGTTGTTGCCGAAATCAAGTCTGTAATCGATCACCCCGACAGCAAGAAGCTGCACTTGTTAAAGGTTGACATAGGTGAAGCGGACGAAATTGACGTTGTCTGCGGCGCTCCCAATGTAAGAGTCGGTATGAGAACCGCCTTTGCCAAGGTAGGCGCTAAAATCGGCGATATCACAATTACTCCCAGAGATTTGGCGGGATACACCTCCTGCGGTATGTGTTGCTCCGAGTCTGAAATCGGTATCAGCGACGACCACTCGGGCATTATGGAAATTACCGACGACGTGGCTCTCGGCACTGACTTAAAGGATATATACGAGATTGACGATATCGTGTTTGAGGTTGATAATAAGTCACTCACAAACCGTCCCGACCTTTGGGGACATTACGGAATAGCGAGAGAGTTCGCGGCTTTGGCGGGCAGACCGCTCAAAGAAGCTCCTATGGATGATTTAAGCCAGTACGACTCCTTGCCCAAGGTTGATATGAAGATTGAGGACAAGCTGTGTCAGCGCTATTCCTGCTTACAGTTTGAGAACATCAACAGAAACACAAGCCCCGTTAATATGCGCATACGCCTGTTCTACTGCGGTATGAGAGCTATCAACTTCCTTGCTGACTTAACAAACTATCTTATGCTCGAAATGGGTCAGCCGATGCACGCTTTTGACTCACGCAAGGTAGGCAAAATCCGTATCAAGCGTTTTGACGAGCCCTTTAAGTTCACAACTCTCGACGAGGTTGAGCGCAACATAGACCGGAACACTCTGATGATTTGCAATGACAACACTCCCGTTGCTATCGCGGGTATCATGGGTGGACTTGACTCTGAAATTGTTGAGGATACAACCACGCTCACACTGGAATCGGCTACATTTGACAGTGTTTCTATAAGAAAGTCAAGCGTACGCCTCGGTCACCGCACAGACGCCTCTCAGCGTTATGAAAAGTCCCTCGACCCCGAGATTACCGTACCCGCTATCGCGCGATTTGTAGCGCTGTTAAAAAAATACGACAAGGACGTCAAGGTCGTTTCGGCTCTTACTGACGAGTACGCTTACAAGTACGACACAGTTGTGCTCGAGTTTGACAAAGCGTTTGTGGACAAATACACGGGCATTGAAATCAGTGACGACACAATTGTAAATACTCTCACTAACCTCGGATTCAAGGTTAAGATGAGCAAGAATATGTTCAAGAACGCTATAGCCTCTCATCAACTGGATGTTGATAACCCGACTTTCACCGTTGAGGTTCCGTCCTGGAGAGCCACTAAGGACGTTACAATCAAAGCCGATATCATTGAGGAAATCACCAGAATTTACGGTTACGACAACTTTGAGATTCATACAACGCGCTCTCCCCTGTATCCTGTTCGTCCCGACGACGTTAAGCGTGATGAGGAGAAAATCAAGGACATTCTTGTTAAGCGTTACAACCTGCACGAGGTTCACTCATACGTATGGCAGTACGCCGACGAGCTCAAGAAGATTGAGCTCCCTGTTGAGGAGAACATAAAGCTCTCCGGCGCAACCAACCCCAACATTGAGACAATCAGGCGCTCTATGATACCCACACAGTTGTGTCAGGTAAATTCCAACACGGGCTACGCTCCCGAGTTCGGTATTTTTGAAATCGGCAGAGTTGTTGAGGGCGTTGACAAGAACAATCTGGCTGTTGAAAAGAAGAACCTTGCGATTACACTTTTCAGCAAGACGGAAAATATGCAGACCGTTTACTTCAAGCTCAGGGATATACTCGCAACGATTACCGATGACCTCAAGCATAAGGAGCTCGGGTTTAACGCGATTGAGGCGACTCACGCGTATGAGCATCCCGTAAACCTCTATGAAATCACGCTTGAAGGCAAACGCATCGGCAAAATCGGTATTGTACACCCTGTTGTCAGCAAAAAGATTGACAATAAGGCTAACATTGTATTCGCGGAGATTGATATTGAAAAGTTCGCGGAAATCGGCAACGACAGCATAACCTACAGCGAACCCTCCAAGTTCCCGCCGATGACATATGACTTAAGCCTTGAGCTCAGCCCCGATATACTCTTCTCAAAGCTCAGAGAAGCGTGGGCGGGCTTAGCGGATGACATTCTCAAAAATGTAAGTATCGTGGACACTTACGACACCGAAACAATCCACAGCATTACAATTCGCTTTGAGTTTGAGTCAAACGAAAGAACGCTTGAATCCACCGAGGTTCAGGAGATTATAGACAAAATCATAGACAATCTCGCGAGAATAGACGTAAATTTAAGATCATAAGAAAAGGGGTGGCTCAAAAGTTAGTTTGAGCCACCTTATATGTCATTCCGAGGAAAAGCACGATGAAGAATCTTAGGTTTTATGCGGCTTAAGTTTCTTCTCTAACGCTCAGAATAACAGTGGGGCTGACTTTGAGCCAGCCCCATTTTTATTTTGTCTCAATTGATAGTTAAGTCGTTGAGTTTCGCGGCGCATCCGCTGTATGTATCACCGTTTATGCCGGTATATTGCGCGTAATACGTAAAGTCATCTATTACCGCGTAGAATCTTCCGACTAAAGTTGAATCTACATTTATATCATTAACAACGGCGGTAACATATTTATAATCAGTTTCCGAATCAGGGTTGCCGTATTCTCCTGTAATAGTGTTTTGGGTTCCGAGGCAACTGTATTTAATACCATTTTTGACAGTGACTGTATCAGCGGTTTCTTTAGCATCACTTACGGACTTGTCAGTATTACTAAAAACATATCCGTAGTCGCTTGCTTTATTCAGAAGCTCAGAGGAAATAACACTGACAAACCTTGCACAAGAATTATTATCGGGTTTAAGCTGAAATCCCAGCAGATTCATTCCTTTGTATTTTATATCCTCAGGAAGTCCGAAATAAGACGTGTTGTTGTCGGTAACATCAGGTATTACAGACTCATTAACAAGCTGCTCATATTGCGGGTTGGGTATTGGTTTTGCGTCGAAATAATCTATAAGCCACTCTGAACGTTCCTTGCACCAATTGACATAATAGTCGTAATTCTCCTGATAGGTACTAAGCGGTTTTTTCATTACATTCACATAGTATCCGTTTACCTTCCAACAGTTTTTATCAAAATTTCTGTCTATAACACTCTTGTATGCTTTATAAAAGCTGTCTATGACGCCGTTCTCGGAGTAAATACTGTCAAAAAAATTGTAATGTTCTCTCAGTTCGTTTTTCACTAAGTCATTGAACCAGGATTTTTCGCATAACCATTTATAGAAATTAAATTTATAAGCATACAAACCGTCGGTTTTATACGAAGAAGCGTAATCAGAGGAATAGTCCTTTTCGACGTTGCCTGAGCTCAAATCATAATCCCACGGCGGACCCGCGTAAAGCTTGCCGTCCTTGTAATAGAAGAACACTGAACTGTAGCCGAAATCAACCGTTTTTAAATATTCGTTTAAAAGATAAAACTTAACAAATGATTCGACATCTATTTTGTTCTCAATTTCCTCTTGTGTTCCGTTCCTTATTGCATAAATTACGTCGTCAATTGTGAGCTGAGCGTATCTTACCTGCTCATTATTCGGCGAATCAGGCTCGCTTACGGCGAAACGCAGACCGTTAGAATTGAAATATTTTACATCATCCTCATTACGAGACTTTTCAAGCTCGACCAAAAAATCTTTTTTGCCGTCGTTGCTTTCGATGTCTATATCAACTCTGTCTTTATTAACTCCGATAGGCTCCACAAGCAGATAACAACCTCTGAAAGAGCCGTCAACAACAACCTCAACTACTTTGAAATTAGAAGTGTACTGAATATCAAGCTCTTTGGCTATGCTGAACGCAACATAATTACGAGCGAGCGTCGGGTCGAACACATTGGATATTAACGACCATTTCTTTCCGCTGCCCATATTAAGAACATTCTTTTTTTTCGTGAATTTAAAGTTGTATGATTTTTTAGCGATACTGTCAAAGGCGGTACTGTTGCCGCGTACTTTCATTGTTACAGAATCACTAAGCGTGCTGCCGTCAACATCCTCGATGCTCACCTCGGCGTTAATATAACCGTCCGACTTTTTAAGATTCACTCCATTACCGTCTTCTGTTGTAAAAGTAATTCTCGGCACTTCCAAAACTGAATCGGCAAAAGAATCAAATGTAAAAATTGAGCCAAATATAATAAGCAACAATAAGGATAAAGAAACCGTCCTCTTCAGAGTGTTCGCGTATCTTGTAAGCATTTTGCACCTCTTTGTAAAAATCTATTATGATTATAGCATAATTAAAACCATTTTACCACACAAAATATAAAAAGTTTATTTATGCAATTTGAACAAATCGCAATTCAAATCACCAGTTTACAAGTTGAGAATTCCTCTATTGACTTAAAAACAAATGTATGCTAAAATAACGAAGAATTAGGTTTGAGAAACGGAGGTGTTTCCAATGATGGATAAAACAATGATTTTTTCGCTTGATGACAACAGAGGCGACGCTATCAAAAAAACTCTCAACACTGTTTACCGCGCGCTTGAGGAAAAGGGCTATAACCCTATTAATCAGCTTGTCGGATATATTCTCTCCGAGGACCCGACATATATTACGACCTACAACAACGCCCGCAACCTTATCAGCCGTATCGACCGTGATGATTTGCTGGAAGCACTTGTGAAATCGTATCTCAATTTACAATAAGTGAAAGGATGATGCTTTATGGCAGACTTCCCTACATATAAGGGCAAGCCTCTCGTTCGCTCAGGCGACGAGATTTATTACGGCAATATGGACGAGGAGTATGTAATCCACCTCATTATCAAGTCCAAAAAGGAAGTTAACGGATTTGAAATTGCCGACAAGGTTACAGTTCAGCTTATGGCTACCGACCCGGGGCTCTCCCCCAGACGCCAGCTTGTAAAGTCAAGTGAGAAGCAGGGATTGTTCGTAGCGATGGACGTAGGCGACGCATGGCTCAACAGAGCATTGGCACATAAGATTTAAAAAAAGGACTGCTTTTGCAGTCCTTTTTTGTTGTTCGTAGTCAGTATTCAGCAGTCAGTGAATGTTGAAAACATAAAATAGTAATATCGGAAATATTTAGTTCCCAAACTTTTTATATTCATATAATACTTTTTTCGTAGGGGATACCGTCTCGGTATCCCTAAAGTTTTATCATAACGCAAGTTAGGGAGCCCGAGACGGGCTCCCCTACGAGAAAATTTACTCAAATACAAACTTGCCGTCTTTAAAATCGCAGATAACTTTGCTCTCTTTCTTCACGCTGCCGTCAAGTATACGCTCGGAAAGTTCGTCCTCGATTTTTGATGTGATCGCTCTGCGCAAGGGTCTTGCGCCGTAGGTGTCGTCAAAGCCGACCTTGGATATCTCGCTGATAGCTTCATCAGTAAAGCTGAGTTCGATATCAAGAGCTTTGATACGCTCTGAGAGGTCTTTGAGCATTTTTGCCGCAATCTCTTTGATTTCGTCCTGAGTGAGCTTGTTGAACACAATGATATCGTCAATACGGTTGAGAAACTCGGGACGGAATGTGTTCTTGAGTTCAGCGAGCACAATGTCCTTGATGTTTTCGTCGGACTTGTTATCATCATCGTTTTTGAAGCCTAAATCAGCTTGTTTATCGGTGATGAGCCTTGCGCCGACGTTGCTCGTCATAATGATGATTGTGTTCTTGAAGTCCACTGTTCTGCCCTGAGAATCTGTCAGACGGCCGTCGTCAAGAATCTGTAAGAGCGCGTTGAAAACATCGGGATGAGCCTTTTCAATCTCGTCAAAGAGAATTACAGAGTAAGGTTTACGCCTTACCTGCTCGGTAAAAGCGGAGCCCTCGTCGTAACCTACATAACCGGGAGGCGAACCGATAAGCTTGCTTACAGTGTGTTTCTCCATAAACTCGGACATATCAAGGCGTATCATAGCGTTTTCGTCACCGAACATAGCCTGAGCCAGCGCTTTGCAGAGCTCTGTTTTACCGACGCCTGTGGGGCCTAAGAAGATAAACGAACCTACGGGGCGTTTGGGGTCCTTGAGTCCTACCCTGCCGCGTCGGATAGCCTTTGCTACGGCTTTGACAGCCTCATCCTGACCGATAACGCGGTCGTGGAGAATGTCCTCCATTTTGAGCAGTCTCTCGCTCTCCTCCTCGGTGAGCTGTACTACAGGGATACCTGTCCAGTCGGATACAACCCCGGCGATATCCTCGGCAGTAACCTCACCTGTGGCGGAGTTCTTAGCGTCGTTCCACTTTTTGTTCTCATCGTCAAGGAGCTCCTGCAGAGACTTTTGCTCGTCTCTGAGCTTAGCGGCGCGTTCAAACTCCTGCTCGTTTACAGCGCTCTTTTTCTCCGCTTCAAGGCTCTTGATTTTGTCCTCAAGCTCTTTTAAATTCGGCGGAGTTGTGAGGCTTTTAAGGCGAACCTTTGAAGCGCTCTCGTCGATAAGGTCAATCGCCTTGTCAGGCAAGAACCTGTCCGCGATATATCTAGATGAAAGTGTAACAGCGGCTTTAACAGCCTCGTCGCTGATTTTAACCTTGTGGTGAGCCTCGTAGCGGTCACGAAGTCCGAACAGTATCTGCTCCGCCTCTTCCTCACTGGGCTCGCCAATATTAACAGGCTGGAATCTTCTTTCAAGAGCCGCGTCTTTCTCGATATACTTTCTGTACTCGGAAAGCGTTGTAGCGCCAATCACCTGAAAATCACCGCGAGCGAGCGAGGGTTTGAGGATATTCGCCGCGTCTGTCGAACCCTCGGCGGAGCCCGCGCCTACAATTGTATGGAGCTCGTCTATAAAGAGGATAACGTCGTCGGACTTTTTAACCTCGTCGATAGCCGCCTTGATTCTTTCCTCAAAGTCGCCCCTGTACTTAGCGCCTGCTACCATACCTGTGAGGTCAAGGCTTACTACTCTCTTATCTTTGAGAATCTCGGGAACCTGACCTTCAACGATTTTCAGCGCCAAGCCCTCGGCTACGGCTGTTTTACCTACACCGGGCTCGCCTATGAGCACGGGGTTGTTCTTTGTACGGCGCGAGAGAATCTGAATAACCCTTTCAATCTCTTTTTCACGACCAATGACAGGATCAATCTCGCCTTTTTTAGCGGCTGCTGTCAAATCTCTGCCGAATTTATCTAGCGACTTAGTGTCGCTGTTTTGATTGTTATTATTATCGCTCTCGCCGACAAAATCCTCAGCGCTGTTCATAACGGTATTCTTGTTGACATTGAGCTCGGTTAGGAAATTGTAAGCGTAGCTGTCGGTCTCCTGCATAATACTGATGAGCAGGTGTTCTGTACCGACATATGAGCTGCCTGTCCTCGCGGCAATCATAACGGCGTTCTGCATAACGCGTTTGGAACGCGGTGTGAAATCACGCGGAGTCAGTGTTCTCGGTGTTCCTGCAGAGGATGCCTCCTGTATTTTATTTTCAAGCTCATCAGCGTCAAGTCCCGCCTGCCTGAGAGCGACAGCGGCTACACCGCTCCCCTCCTTTGCTAAACCGAGAAGAAGATGCTCGGTGCCGATATAGGTGTGCCCCATATCTCCCGCAAGCTCCATAGCGAGATTTAAAGCTTTGTTGGCTTTGCTTGTAAAGTCTTTGAATTCATACATAAAAATTACCTCCTTTTTGGGGTTGTCCTCGTCAGACAATAAAATTCCTATCTAAATTACCTATCCCCCTTGCGAATAGTTTTCTGTAATATAGTATTAAATATTTGTTTGAATAATCTCAGCTCTGAGAATATCGCGCTCCTGCGGAGTGAGCTGTTTGCCTTTATCAACCATCATAGTGGCGGGCTGGATTTTTTCGATAAGATTGTCGATTGTGCTTATTTCAACCGAGTCAATCACTCCCGCGTTCACACCGAATCTTACGTTGGAAATAAGTTCCATAGCTTCCTCGCAGCTTATTAGCTTGGCTGTCTTTAAAATCCCCAAGCTTCTGCACAGCTTATCCTGAGCCTCAATGCTTTTGACCATTCTCTGCTGAGCCGCTTTTTCCTGACTTTCGAGCTGTTTTGCGATATTCTTCAGGTTTTCAATCGCTGACTCTTCACTGATGCCGAGCGTTACCTGATTGGAAAGCTGGTAGATAGCTCCCTTAGGTTCTGTGCCCTCGCCGTAACGCCCACGGATTGTGAGCCCCAGCTTTTGCAGGTTCCCCGCAATTCTGCCAATGGCTCTGCCCGCTTTTAACGCTGGTAAATGGAGCATTACGGAGGCCCTCATACCTGTGCCCAGATTTGTGGGACACTGCGTGAGATAGCCGAGCTTTTCGTCAAACGCGAAATCAAGGTTCTCGTCCAGTAACGTATCAAGCTTATCGGCGATATCATAAGCCCCGCTCAAATCATCACCTTTTTTAAGAATCTGCAATCTGATATGGTCTTCCTCGTTGAGCATAATGCTCATTGTTCTATCATTGGATATTACAATCGCTCTGCCCTCTGTTTCGGAAATAAACTCGGGGCTTGCGAGGTGCTTTTCGACGAGCGAAATACGCTCGGATTCACTTAAGTCCTTAATCCAGATAACCTCAAGGTCATTGACAATCGGCGAATTACAGTTCTTGATAGAATCTATAATTACATTGGCAACCTCGGTTTTCTGCTGCGCGTTAAGCCTGCAGGGGAACGGATATTTCTTTAAGTTTCGAGCAAGACGGATTCTGGTTTCCATTACTATATTATTCATCGTTGCCCTCCATATCCTTTATCTTATCTCTGAGCTCGGCGGCTTTCTCAAATTCCTGATTTTCAACCGCTGTACTGAGCTCCTTCTGAAGTTTTTCGAGCTCGTTCTCGGGCTCTTTTGTTTCAGGCTTTTCGACAGCTGTCTTAGCTCTTTCTGCCTTAAAAGCCGCGCTGTTCTTTCCGCAGTGTGTGGTATTGCCGTGAACCTTGCGAATGGTGGGCATAATCTCCTTATAGAAAATATTGTAGCAGTCCGCGCAGCCCATCATACCCGTGCGCTGGATATCGTTATAGCTTGAGCCGCAGGTATCACAGCGTGTAGCCTGTGTGCGGGCGGGCAAAGCGTTCTCAAAAAAGCTGCCGAACAATGAGTTGAAATCATCGGCAAAAGAAGAAGTAAAGTCGTGGAAAAGGTTTCCGTAACCCATCTCCTTAGCGCATTCGGAGCAAAGGTTATACTCCTCAAACTCTCCGTTGATAACTCTCTTGATGTGAGTAGTCGCTTCTCTGTTTTGACATTTCTGGCATTTCATAACTGTCACCTTCCTATTCTGATAATGTTAAGAGCATATTCTTAAAAATCCTTGCTCTGAGTTTATCGCGATAATCCTGCGGAATCTCACGGAAAACTCTCTCGGACAAAGCCGCCGCGAAAATACGCGCGGTCTGTAAATCTATTATTGACCTATTGTACATATTATTAATCATAACCTCGGCTGTTGCCTTGTCGATTGTAGCGCCAATCGAATTAACTATATGCATTATCGCAGTGCTTTTATCCATCTTCACTCTTGTGATTCGGATATATCCCCCGCCTCCACGGCGGCTTTCCACGATATATCCCTGCTCAGGCGTGAAGCGGGATGTAATTACATAGTTAATCTGGCTTGGTACACAGCCTAAATCGCTCGCTAACTCATTTCGCCGGATTTCCGCGTTTCCGTCG
Organism: Ruminococcus sp.; assembly: GCA_017458845.1. Classification (GTDB taxonomy): domain Bacteria; phylum Bacillota; class Clostridia; order Oscillospirales; family Acutalibacteraceae; genus Ruminococcoides. Next base: position 104,678 of record JAFSZY010000057.1, on the reverse strand, counting down.
CTCTCCTCGAGCATTGAAAGAATATGCTGTGCTACTAAATCACTCATACGCATTTGTTAATCACTCCTTGTGTCACTTGGTTTGACCTTTTGTGACCTTTTATGATTTGATTATAGAACGAAAGTCAAAGAAAGTCAAAGTCAATAAAAGTCAAAAATATTCGAATAGCTATATGTATCCTCGTTAATTCTTCTGTTTACTCAATTATTCTTAATTTTTCAAAAAAATTACCGACTCTTTTCGAGTCGGTAAAATATAAAATATTACTTTTTTGTCTTGTTGATGATACCGAACGAGAATGTGTAAATATCGGTATTCATAGCCTTTTTGTCGTTGGTTACGGCAAAGAAGTTATAGCCCTTTGACGGGATTGTATATGTAAACGAACCGTAGTAATCAAGCGCTCCGACGTGCCAAATAGCTCCGTCTTTCTTGATTGTCTTGACCCCGTAGCCGTAGTGCTCCCAGTCCTTGTTGTGGTCGGTTGACATTTCCTTTACGCTCTGTTTGGTGAGGATTTTATTTGTCCTGAACGAAGTCAGCCATTTGTCTATATCCTCGGCTGTGGAAACCAATCCCCCGTTACCGACGTTAAGTCCTCTTACTCTGATTGTAAGCGGCTGGTTTTTATCGACACCTGGTAAATCCGCGGGATCTACATCCGAAACAGCCAGCCGGTCGGAATACGCTAGCTCCTCGTTGACGTCTGTGTCGTACATACCAAGAGGCTCAAAAAAACGTTCCCTCATAAAGTCCGCGAAGCTCTCCCCCGAAACCTTCTCAACAATCTCCGCCAAAAGAAAATAATTTGAGTTGTTATAATCATACATTCCGCCCGGGGTAAACTTGAGGTCCTGCGATAAAATCCATTTCCTTGTAATCTGACGGTTCTTTTTTTCGGAAGCGGTCTTTTTAGTGTTGTACTTTTTGAATGACCCCTGTTCGTTAAGAAAATCGAGAATCCCTGAACGCATAGTGAGGAGATTTTTCACTGTGATTTTGTCGCCGTACTTATATTTCGGAAAAAACCTGCTCAATTTGTCGTTTACGCTCAGCTTTCCTTCCTGCTTAAGAAGCATAATGGCGGCAGCTGTAAATTGTTTTGAGCACGAGGCAATAGCAAACATAGTATCTTTTTGAATTTTCTTCTCGCTCTTTGTAGAGATAGTACCGTTTACCGCTTCGCAAATAACCTTACCCTTTTTGCTAACGCGTACTATACCGTTAAAATTATCCGCCTTCAGTTTCTTTTCAAGCCATGACTGCAAAACAGAATTAATATTCCTCTTCATCTTGGATGTTGTGGTTTTCCTGACTTTGGACAAAGTTGAATCGTTTTTTTGGGGCGAAGTTGTTACAGCGATAATATCGGTTGGGATAGCGGCAACGTCATCAGCCTCATATTCTGTTACATCGGTTTCTCCGCAGGAAACAAGTGATAAAGCGAGCGAAGCAATCAATAAAATTGAAATAACGGCAGAAAGTAAACGTTTCATATGTATCTCCTATATACTTAACAATTCTCAATACCGATATATATAATAGCACAAAGAAGTGCGTAAAACAAGATGTATTTTAAAGGCGAAAAATCACTGATAGCACTTGACATATTAAAATGTTAGCAGTATAATTTAGATATCATATGAACGATTATTCATATGTTCAATTGATATAACGGAGGTTAATTATGACAGATAAAATTCCCGAACTCGAAATACTATTTGAGCTAGCCGACCTGTTCAAGGTTTTCGGCGACTCCACAAGACTGCGTATTATGTATACACTCTTTGACGGCGAAAACTCTGTGGGCGAAATTGCCGAAGCTCTCAATATGGAGCAGAGCACAATTTCGCATCAGCTGAGAGTATTAAGGACAAATAAACTCGTAAAAATCCGCCGTGAGGGCAAGCAGATTTACTACAGCCTTGACGATGACCACGTCAAGAAAATTATAGAAATGGGACTTGACCATGTATTAGAATAGCTACAACCCGCGTATGGACAGGTCTCCGCGCCTGTCCGTATTTAGAAAGGAGAATGAGGGATGGCTTGCAAGCATGAGCATTGCTCTTGTCACGAGCACGAGCATCATCACGACAATGACAATTCAAAACTTGAAATAATATTACTTATTATATCCATAGCACTTGCGGTTGCGGCGTTTTTACTTGAGCTTCTTCACGTAAGTGAAATTGCTGTCGGAATATTAGCGGGAGCCGCAATTATACTCTCGGGATACGATGTTTTTCTTGAGGGTGTAAAGTCTGTTATTAACCGCAAAATAGATGAAACCACGCTTATGACCGTCGCGGTAATAGCGGCATTTGTACTGGGCGAATTTGTCGAGGGGGCTATGGTAACTATACTCTTCGGCATAGGCGAAATGCTCGAGGACAAAGCCGTGGAAAACTCTCGCAAGAGTATCAAAAAGCTGGCTGACATTCAGGCTGACACCGCCAATGTTATTATTGACGGAACTGAGCGAACGGTTGAATCCAAAAACGTTAAAATCTACAGCGATATTATTATTAAGCCGCACGAGCGTGTTCCGCTCGACTGTGTAGTAACCGAGGGTGAAGGCTTTGCGGACGCTTCGGCAATCACAGGCGAAAGTATGCCTATTGAATGTAAAGCAGGCAGTGAATTGCTCAGCGGTATGATAAATGGCGATAATTTGCTCAAGGCTCGCACTTCAAAAGAATACAGTGACTCCACAGCGAGCAGGATAATTAAACTTGTAGAGGAAGCAAGCGAGAGCAAGAGCAACAACGAAAAGCTGATTTCACGTTTCGCGAGAGTATATACACCGATTGTTATGGTTATCGCTGTACTTATCGCTTTTATACCGCCGATATTCTTTGGTAACTGGACTTCCTGGATTTACAGAGGGCTTGTATGCCTTGTTGCGTCTTGCCCGTGCGCTATTGTAATTTCCGTACCTCTCGCCTATTACTCCGGTATCGGCAAAGCTTCAAAGGCAGGCGTGCTCATAAAGGGCGGTAAATACCTTGAGGCCCTCGCCAAGGTTGACACAATGGTTTTTGACAAGACCGGCACACTAACCGAGGGCAAATTGAAAATTACAAATATAATTCCTTATAAGAATTATGGCGATGAAGATATCTTAGCTTTGGCGGCAAGTGTGGAAAAGAACTCCACCCACCCTATTGCCCGGGCAATAGTTGAAGCTTATAACGGCGAAACGCTTGAAATGAGCGATTACAGCGAACAGTCGGGCAAGGGCGTAAGCGCTGTATACAAGAGCAAGATAATTGAGTGCCGGGCGTCAGATTCGGGCAAAAGCTCAAGTCTAATATATGACGGAGAATGTATCGGCGAATTTGAGCTCAAAGACAAAGCGCGCGCCGAAGCAAAGAGTGTAATTGACGAGATTAAAAAGCACACGGTTATGCTGACGGGTGATAATAAGCGAAACGCCGAACAAATCGGCAAAGAGTTAAATATTGACGACATACACTATTCCTTTTTGCCTCAGGATAAGCTTAATATCATAAATCAATTAAAATCCGCGGGTAAAACAGTCGCTTTCGCGGGCGATGGAATCAACGACGCTCCCGTTATTGCTGCTGCTGACTGCGGATTCGCTATGGGACTCGGCTCAGACGCGGCTATAAGCTCCTCTGACGCTGTGCTGAGTTCGGGCAATCTAAAAGCGCTGCCCAATGCTTTTACAATAGCAAAGAAAACAGTAAGAACAGCTAAGACAAATATTGTTCTGGCTCTGTCAATTAAAGCGATAGTAATTATACTCGCCGCGTTAGGCTTCGCTCCAATATGGTTGGGAGTACTGGCGGATACAGGCGTGTGTATGCTGTGTGTGCTGTGGGCGGTAAGATTATTAAAGTAAAATTCAAATAACAATTTTGTACCCCTTTTTAAAGAGATTGAAATCCATTGATTTTGGGGATTGTACAGCGTTAGCGGTTCTCTGTCAGAATGTTCTGATAAAGGAAAGATAATCCCCCAAAATCGAAGCGTAAACGCTTAACGATTTTGACCCCTTTAAAAAGGGGTACAAACATCAATAATAAAACTCTTTACTTTTTGCTTAAAATGTACTATAATGTAGTTTAAGTATGAATTAAAGGGAGAAATTTGGATGATAACCGGCGCAGATATAATGGTTAAGTGCTTACAGGCTGAGGGCGTTGACACCGTTTTCGGCTATCCGGGCGCGACTATTTGTCCGTTTTATGACGCTATATACGACTCGGATGTTCATCACGTTCTTGTACGTCAGGAACAGAACGCGGCTCACGCTGCCAGCGGTTACGCCCGCGCGCGGATGAAACCCGGGGTATGCGTCGCTACATCGGGTCCCGGGGCCACCAACCTGATTACAGGTATCGCCACCGCTCATATGGACTCAATCCCGATGGTTGCCATTACAGGTCAGGTGCGTTCCGACTTGCTCGGGAGCGACAGCTTTCAGGAAGCTGACATAACAGGAGCGTGCGAGCCTTTTACAAAGCACACATATCTCGTTAAAAGAACCGAGGATTTGCCCCGCATATTCAAGGAAGCTTTTCATATTGCGGCTACAGGCAGACCCGGTCCCGTGCTTATTGATATCCCTGTGGATGTTCAGACTAACTCTATTGAGAGCTTTGAGTATCCCGACAAGGTTGATATAAGAGGATATAAGCCCAACACAAAAGGGCATTCCGTTCAGGTGCAAAAAGCGGCTGGGCTTATAAAAAAAGCAAAAAGACCGATTATCGTATCGGGCGGCGGTGTACTTAGCTCGGGCGCGAAATTAAAGCTTCAGAAATTCGCCGAGAACACACAGATTCCTATTCTCTCAACGATGATGGGTATCGGTGTTATGCCGAGCGACCATCCCCTATACCTCGGTATGCTCGGAACTCACGGCAGGCGCTGCGCCAACAAAGCTCTTCACGAAACCGACCTCGCGATTGTGTGCGGAGCAAGGCTCGGCGACAGAGCTATCGCGGCTCCCGACCAGATGGGTAACACCACAAAAATCATACATATTGATATAGACCCCGCCGAAATCGGCAAAAACGTAAAGGTTGATATCCCGATTGTAGGCGATATGAATAATGTCCTCAAGAATCTGATTGAGGAAATCGGCGACTACAAGATATCTGCCGAATGGGACGCAGAGGTTAAGAACTTAAAGGCTCACTACCAAAACAAGATTACGACCTTTGACGGTTATGTTGAGCCCAGAACATTAATCGGAAACCTCAGCTCAATGCTGAAAGCAAAGGCTATTCTTTGCGCTGACGTAGGTCAGAATCAGATTTGGTGCGCTAACAACTTCCGCATTCGTGAGGGCAGGTTCTTCACGACAGGCGGTATGGGCACGATGGGTTATTCAATTCCCGCGGCGATAGGCGCCAAGCTTGGTCTCAAAAAACGTGACGTCGTTGTAGTATGCGGCGACGGAAGCTTCCAGATGGGTATGAATGAGCTGTCCACAATTGTTCAGGAAAATCTGAACATAAAGATTATTGTTATGCGCAATTACCGACTTGGTATGGTAAGAGAGCTTCAGGACAACCACTACAACTCACGCCACTCGGGAACAATACTCAACGAGGAACCCGATATTGTAGCTATTGCCAAAGCGTACGGCATAGATTCAGCCGAGGTCAGCTCCAACGAGGACGCCGAGAAATACATCAACAAGATTGTCGAGAGCGACAAGCCGTTTGTACTTGTTTGCCGCGTTCATCCCGACACTCCGTCGATACTTTAAGGGGGTTGTAAGGTATGAAATATACATTATCAATTCTTGTTGAAAACCAAGCGGGTGTACTTTCCAAGATTTCGGGAATGTTCTCGCGCAGAGGTTTTAATATCGACTCCCTCGCCGTTGGAACCACCAACGACCCCACTGTTTCAAGAATAACGGTTGTAACAGACGGTGACGAACATATTGTTGAACAGATTGAGAAACAGCTCAACAAGGTTATCCCCGTTATCAAGGTGAAAAGACTTGTCGAGGGCGAGTTTATCAGCCGTGAGCTGAGCTTGATTAAAGTCCACTGCCCCGCGGCAAAACGTTTTGAGATAATAAAAATCGCTGAGCTCAACCACGCGAATGTTGTTGATGTTTCAAACACAACAATCACGCTTGAGTACTGTGAAACCTCGGAGAAAGTCGCTACGCTTATGGATTTGCTTAAACCCTACGGTATCAGAGAAATGGTACAGACGGGTATTGTGGCTATCGAAAAAGGTAAAACAGGACTCAGAGTATAGCAATTCGCAATTCGCAATTAATTATTTGTTTATTATTTTATTTATTATATTTCATTGATAAATCCAAGGAGGAAATCAAAATGTCAAATGCAAAAATTTTCTATCAGGCAGACTGTAATCTCTCTCTTTTAGAGGGCAAGACTATAGCCATCATCGGTTACGGCAGCCAGGGTCACGCTCACGCTCTTAATCTTAAAGAGAGCGGTATGAACGTAATCATTGGTCTCTACGAAGGTTCCAGAAGCTGGAAGAGAGCCGAGGAGCAGGGCTTTGAGGTATTCACAGCGGCTGAAGCTGCTAAGAAGGCCGACGTTATTATGATTCTTATCAACGACGAGAAGCAGGCTAAGCTCTATAAGAACGATATCGCTCCCAACCTTGAGGCCGGCAATATGCTTATGTTCGCTCACGGCTTCAACATTCACTTCGGACAGATTGTTCCCCCCGCTGACGTTGACGTTACAATGATCGCGCCCAAGGCTCCCGGCCATACAGTACGTTCAGAGTATCAGGTCGGCAAGGGTACACCCTGTCTCGTAGCTGTTTATCAGGACGCTACAGGTCAGGCTCTTGACAAGGCTCTCGCATACGGCGCTGGTATCGGCGGCGCAAGAGCGGGTATCCTCGAGACTACTTTCCGCACAGAGACAGAAACAGACCTCTTCGGCGAGCAGGCTGTACTTTGCGGCGGCGTTTGCGCTCTTATGCAGGCAGGTTTTGAGACACTTGTTGAAGCAGGCTATGACCCCAGAAACGCTTACTTTGAGTGTATCCACGAGATGAAGCTCATCGTTGACCTTATTTATCAGTCAGGCTTCGCCGGTATGAGATACTCTATCTCCAATACTGCTGAGTACGGCGACTATGTTACAGGTCCCAAGATTATCACAGATGACACAAAGAAAGCTATGAAGAAAATCCTCTCCGACATTCAGGACGGCACATTCGCTAAGGAATTCCTCCTCGATATGTCTGACGCAGGCGGACAGGTTCACTTCAAGGCTATGAGAAAGCTCGCTTCAGAGCATCCCGCTGAGGTTATCGGTAAGGAAATCAGAAAGCTCTACAGTTGGTCTGACGAGGATAAGTTAATTAACAACTAATCAGTTCTAAGTAGTCAGTATACAGTTGAAAGTTTTTCGTTAACAAACACATTTATTTGCAGAGCTTCTCTCGAGAGGCTCTGCTTATTCTTTTGTATGTAATAATATAAATAGTTCGGGAATAGATTTTTCCTTTATTTGCTTTTTTGAACTCGACATTCACTGACCGCTGACTGCTGACTACTGAATACTTTAATAAAATCTATTGATTTTATTAAAATTATATGGTAAAATATATTATACATTGCAAACTGTTAGTTCGTTTGAATAAGTGAGCGGCAGGCCCTGCACGATTGGGGTCTGTGAACCATGTCAGGCGGGGAACCGAGCAGCATTAAGCATCACCACCGATGCGATGCAGTAAGTCTGTCGTTCACTTATTCAAATGAGAACCGTAAACCTTTACGGTAAACGGTTTGCAATTTTTTATAGTTACTAAAAAGGAGTGAGTGTTTTGTATCAGGTTCTTTACAGAAAATGGAGACCGCAGAGTTTTGATGATGTTGTCGGTCAGCCTCAGGTTACCAAAACACTTAAAAACGCGCTGAAAGCGGGCAGAATAAACCACGCTTATCTGTTTACGGGCTCGCGCGGTACGGGTAAAACAACCTGCGCCAAAATACTTGCCAAGGCTGTAAACTGCCTTGACCTCAAGGACGGCGACCCCTGCGGCGTTTGCGAAAACTGCAAAGGTATTGACGATGGAAGTATTCTTGACGTTGTCGAGATGGACGCCGCCTCAAACAGGGGTATTGACGATATCCGCGACATAATCGATGAGGCGCAGTTTAGACCCGCGAGAGCTAAGTACCGCGTGTATATCGTGGACGAGGTTCATATGCTTACCGATCAGGCGTTCAACGCTCTGCTCAAAATTCTTGAGGAGCCGCCCGAGCACGTCATCTTCATTCTGGCGACTACAGAAGTTCATAAGCTGCTGCCCACAATTCTCTCAAGATGTCAGCGCTTTGACTTTCACCGTATTCCGCCTGAAGAAATTGTCAAAAGGCTGAAATACGTTATTGAGCGGGAAGACGCTAGTATTGACGACGACGCGGCAAGGCTTATCGCCGCTTTATCCGACGGCGCTATGCGTGACGCCCTCTCCCTCACCGACAGATGTCTGAGCAACTGTGACAACATTACAATAGATATTGTTCGTGACGCGGCGGGTCTTGTAAAGAAAGATTATCTTTTCGAGCTCGCCAGCGCCTGCATAAACAAGAACACGTCAAAGGCTCTGGAGATTGTAAGCAGGCTGTACTCCGAGAGCAAGGATATGGCGCGGTTATGTGACGAGCTTCTCGACCATTTCAGAAGCCTTATGATGATTAAGGCGACAAATCACCCGAGAGATATGATTGTTATGTCTGACGAGGAATATGAAGACGCGCAGCTTCAGTGCGATTACCTGACTCTCGGTGAGATAGTATATATTATGGATGTTCTGCAAAACGCCTTTAAGCGAATGGGCAAGGGCAACAGCAACAAGACTGAGCTCGAAATGGCACTTGTAAGGCTGTCATCTCCTGAGCTTGAAGGTACAAACGAGGCATTGACAGCACGCGTGTCGGCTCTTGAAAAGGCGTTAAAGTCCGGTATAGCAGTGCAAACGGAACAGACTGAGGAATTGACTGTCGTTGAAGACATAGCTGAAGAAGCCGTGCAAGAGGCTAAACCTGCTGAAACAATTGTCGATACTGAACCCGCAAAAAATGAACCTGAACCCGAAACGGCAGTCGATGAGGAGCTCCCTCCCCCGCCCAAGCCTGAGGTTACGACAGAACCTATCGAAGAGCCAAAGCCCGAACCTAAACTTGTTAAGAAAAGCTCAGTTAATGTTGACGAGATTTACGACAACGCAAAGCCGTTCAGACAATGGCCTGAGGTTGTTGAAAATATACGCAAATATTCAAAAGCTATCGGTTCGGCATTTTCGGGAACAAACGCGTACGAAAGCGGCGAATATCTCTTGATTGACGCTAATAACGATATAGCGTTCAATCTGTTAAAGCAGAGCTCGCAGAGATCGAATATCCGAACGGCTATTCAGGAAATTACAGGCAAAACCTTTAAGCTCGGTCCGTATAAAAAGCCTGAGAAAAAGGAAGTCAAAGACGACCCGCTAGCGAATTTGATATCAAATCTAAAAGAAAACGGTATAGAAGTTAACGAGGAATAATAAGGAGGAACTACTATGAAAGCAAGATTACCACAGGGCTACGGCAGCAGTGGCGGCGGCAACATGCAGCAAATCGCCCGTCAGGCTCAAAAAATGCAGGAAGCAATGGAGACAGCCACGGTAGAACTCGAGGCTAAAGAGTATTCGGCAGCGGCAGGCGGCGGAGCCGTCAAGGTTGTTGTTACAGGCAAGATGGAGGTTAAGTCAATCGAGATTGAACCCGAGGTTATTGACCCCGATGACGCCGAGATGCTCTCTGACCTCATAATAGCTGCAACTAACGAGGCTCTAAGAGCCGCTAATCAGGACAAGGAAGAAACTATGGGCGCGCTCTCGGGCGGACTCAATATTCCCGGTCTGTTTTAATTATGGCAAACTATAATGTAGCTCCGCTGGAGAATCTTGTGGAGCAGTTTGAGAAAATGCCGGGTATCGGCTACAAAACAGCGCAAAGGCTTGCATATTATGTACTGAATATGTCAAAAACAGAAGCAGAGGCTTTTTCGACCGCTATTGTTGAAGCGCACGAAAAAATCCACTATTGCAAAATTTGCTGTAACCTGACTGATGACGAGCTGTGCCCTGTTTGCAAAAGCGAAAAGCGCGACAAGGGTATAATCTGTGTTGTTGAAACTCCGCGCGACGCTATGGCTATGGAGGCGACCGGCGAGTACAAGGGCGTGTACCATGTTTTGCACGGCGCTATCTCCCCTCTCAATGATATCGGTCCCGATGATTTGAGTATCAAGGAGCTTTTGGCAAGACTGAGCTCAGATGTAACAGAGGTTATTATGGCTACTAACCCGACTGTTGAGGGTGACGCTACGGCTATGTATTTATCGCGCTTGTTAAAACCGATGGGCGTTAAGGTTACAAGGCTCGCCTACGGTATACCTGTGGGCGGCGACCTTGAGTACGCGGATCAGGTAACGCTCGCCCGAGCTTTGGAAGGCAGGAATGAACTTTGAGCGACACAGTAAAAACTATCGCTAAAAACAAAAAAGCCTATCACGATTATTTTATTATCGACACATATGAGGCGGGCATATCCCTTATGGGCAGCGAGGTCAAGTCTATCAGAAACGGCAGAGTTAACCTCAAGGACAGCTGGTGCTCCATTGTAAAAGGCGAGATATTCGTCAACGGTATGCACGTCTCTGTGTATGAGCAGGGCGCTATGTGGTGCAAGGACCCGCTGAGAGTCCGCAAGCTTCTTATGCACAAAAAGGAGATAAACAAGCTTTTTGGTCAGACTCAGCAGCAGGGGTATTCCCTGATTCCACTCAGCGTATACTTTAAGGGCAGTAATATAAAGCTTGAAATCGGCTTGTGCAAGGGTAAGAAGATTTACGACAAGCGCGAGGATATGGCGAGAAAATCCGCGAAACGCTCAATCGAAAGAGCTCTGAAGGAACAACAGTATTAATTGCGCATTACGCATTGCGAATTGCGCATTTATATTTGGGGATGTAATGGTTTCGACGGGGATTTTGAACCTTGGTAAGCGAGTAGCGGCGCGGAACCGCTATAAAAGCCGCATCTTTAAAATAACTGACAACAATAAAGTTGCATTAGCTGCGTAAGCAGCTTGTCCTGACGGAGAGTACCGCGGCTCTGTCAAGGACATCGACCAGCGGTAAATGTGAACCCGAGCTTGTCTCAGCTTTGGTCATAACGTAGAGGCTACCTGAGTAAAAAGCCTGTTATTGGGCGTTTTACAAGGGGAATTATAATTCAATAACTACACTCGTAGAAAGCCTTGGCAAAGGATTTTCGGACGGGGGTCCGACTCCCCCCATCTCCACCAAAAACAAGCAGCACCCATTAAGGGTGCTGTTTGTTTTTTGGAATATAAATAGGAGTTGGAGCCGAGCGTTAAGAAATCGTTTCGGGGAAACGATTTTAACGAGGAGCGCCGATGAAACATTTCCCACTAACGTGAACCCCACAAACGAGAAGGACGTTTATAACAGATGAACACACCCCATCTCCACCAAAACAAAAACAGCCCATTAGGGCTGTTTTTTCGTTTTGGTATGGGGAGAGTCGAAAGGCGGATTAAGAAAACGGTCCTGCGTGACCGTTTTCCCGCCGTAGCGTTAACCGAACATTTCCATTATAGAGGTGGTCACAAGCGAGATGAATATACAAAACTTATTTTTGTCAGACCATAAAAAGCACCCTGAAAGGGCGTTTTTTGACGGTTTTCGTAGGGGCGTCCATCTCGAACACCTCACCCGTTGTCCCCTTAGGGTAAAATGTCAGGCGCAGGCGAATAAAAAGGGGATTTAAGTTTATCTCCCTATCGACAGGCTTCGCCTGCCCCCTAAGGGGGAAGCCTTGCTGATTCTCCCCCAAGGGAGGGCGTGTATCGCTATAAAAATAATATTTTACTACAAACTGAGACAGCACCCGTAAAGGGTGCTGTTGTTTTTAGCCCTGCGAAGCAAATTTATTTTTAACTGTGTTTAGCTTGCTCTGGTCTACTTGTTCTGTCGGATACCATCCCTTTGCCTGCATTTTGAGATAGATATCATCCTGCAGTTTTAATGAGTCATTCAGGGAGTTGTTAAAGGTCTGGTGTACATTTTGCGTTGAGCTTTCGATTGCGCCGTGCATAAATAAGTCGCACGCGCCCTTTTCGAGCAGGAGCATATTTTCCATTAAGTTTCTGTCATCCATAGTTATTCACCTCATAATAAGCTGTAAAAATTGTTGAAAATCTGCTGGTGTTTCTGCTGCATTTGCTGTGCGAGATTTTTTAACTCGCCGTCCTGAATCTGCTGAGCGGTCTGCTCGCACTGCGTCTGAAAATACTGCTCGTGACCGAGAGCGTCTTCGACATATAAAAGTTCTTTGGTTGTCATAGTTTTTCCTCCTTTATGATTGTAATATTAGTATGAGGAAAAGAAATAGAAATATTCTTTTTCTAAGAATAAGGTCTGAAAAAAATCGGATTGGTACAATAATCGGTTCACTAAAGTATCAATATTACTATAACACTTACATACGCCCACCCTCATCCGTCAGTGCCATTCTCTGTGAGAACGCCACTGACACCTTCCCCCGGGGGAAAAGCAAAAATTAGGAAAAGCCGCCCGCAAAATTACGGACGACTTTTTAAGGAAAGGAAAACTAAAATATCCTCTTGTTATTTATTTTCAACGGAATCGGTTTTGTAAATAAAGTTTACTTTTCCGTCCATATCTTTGCTTATACCGCTGAATGACTTATAGTCCTTGCTGACCTTGGAGATAGCTTTAAGACGGTCTACAAGCACTTCCGCCTTGCCTTCAACAGCGTCTACGAGAACGTCTATGCCCTCTTCTTTATACTTCTTCAAACCATTGTTAAGACTCAACGCGCCATTGTTAAGGAGCTGTACGCCGTTCACAAGAGCGCCTGTGCCGTTGTTGAGAGTTTCAACGCCGTTATATAGGGCAAGGCTTCCTGACGCTAATTTAGAAGTACCAGCCTTTAAGTCAGCTGTGCCTTTCTTTAATTTCTTGGTACCTTTCTTGAGTGACTTAGTACCGTTAGAAAGCTTCTGAGAACCCGTTGAAAGCTGATTTGCTCCCGTGCTTGCCTGGTCAACACCTGAGGTGTATGTGTTGATACCCTGATAAAACTCATTGAAAGAATCGAACTGAGTTTTGAGATTCTTGATTGAAAGAGCGCCAGCTTTAGCGTTTTCAACTGCCTGCTCAATCTGAGCTTTGACAGCGTCGCTCTTCATATTTTCATCGATAAGCTTTTGGATTTCTTCCTCTGTCTTGCTATCTATGGTAGCGGCAATCTCGCTTGAATTCATCTGCTGTTCAACAGCGGCGTTTATCTGAGCCTGAGTTTCAGCGTCAACCTTGCCCGCTTCAACTGCCGCGGCATACTGCTCCGCTGTCATATTAAGGCCAGCCTTGGCGAGCACACCGTTTGTAACCTGTTCTCTTACAGCTGCTGTAACCCCTGCTTTGATGAGTTCTTCCTGTGAACGGACAGTCTGAGTAACACTCTGCAACGCCATCTGCTCAGCCTGTTCCCTGACCTTATCCTCGCTGAGCGAGTCAATAATACCGGAAAGGACTTTTGAATAATTAGATATTGTGAGCTTATCGGCTTTAAGTCCCGCTGCCGCGATTTGGTCATCCGCGGTTTTGAGAAGTGTATCAAACACCTGCTTGGCTCCGCTTGTAAGAGCGTAACTGTTTGTAGAAAGCTGTCCAAGTCCATAGGCTAAATCGGAAAGACCGTTCTGCATTTTGGCGGCTCCCGATTTGAGCGAGGAAGCGCCTTTGTCCAGTGTTTTAACACCGTTGTTGAGCTTGCCCGCTCCCTTGTCAAGCTCGGATACGCCGTTTGAAAGCTTCTTAGCTCCGTCGGCTAAAGCCTGAACACCCGAAACAAGAGCGTCGGATTTTTTGAGCATTGTTGAAATTCCGTTATATAGCTTTGAAGAACCGTCAATAAGACGGTTTGTAGCGTCGGTTAAAGTATCGAGCTTTTTATTTAAGTCCTTGATTGTCTTGTCAGCGTCGGAGAAATCGATATCGCCGAACATATCGCTAGCGGCGACAGTGAGCGTTGTGGAAAGCTCAAAGTCTTTTACATCAGCTGTAATTTCGACGCTGTCGGGAATGCTGAATTTATCTGTATCGAGTTTGAGGTTATCTTCCATACCCGGCATAGCGAAGCCAGCTACGATAGTATGGTTACCGTCGTTAATAACCTTGCCGTTGCTTACGGTAACATTGCTGAATTTTTCGTTGTCAAGCATCATACCCGTCAGCATAACGAAAGGAACGTAAATTCTCTCTTTCTTGCCGTTGATTTTTACGGTTTCGTACTGCTTGTTTTTATAGTCGAAACGGATAGTAACCTTGCCGCTCTTGCCCGCGATTTCGTCGGGAGATACAGCCCTGCCGTCGAGAATATAGCTTACCCTTAAATCAACGGGCAAATCCGCGTCGGAAGTGCCTTGATAGTAGATATCGTTGCCTTTGGCGTTCCATACGCACATATTGTCGGAGTTGAGCTTATAGGTCTCGTCGCCCTTGACGTTCTTTATATCGCTGAGAGTACTCTTGTCGTTGATTGTATCGAGCTTGTCAGGGTTCTTAATCCAATCGCTGACAATTACTTTGTCGGGATTACCCTCGGCGTCAGCTATTATGTATACGCTCTCCTCTTTGAAGAGCTTGCCGCTGTCTTTGCCGGATGAAGAACTCTGTTTCGAGTTCACGGCATTGCTCTCGGCTCCCGCCGTGTAGGCTGTTGTCGCAACAAGGCTGAATATGAGCACAAGAGACAAAAACGCGGATAAAATTTTCGGAGTATGTTTTTTAAATTCAATCATTTTACTTTACCTCCCCTTTTAGGAAGCATACCAATTGTGGTTTTGCTTATTACTTTATCAAACAGCATAAACATCGCGGGCAGTATCAAAATTACACATACCATACTGATAATCGCGCCTCTCGCCATAAGCGCGCACAACGAGCCAATCATATCGACATCGGAATAAATCGCGACGCCTACCGTGGCGGCGAACAATCCCAAGGCGCTTACGACTATCGACGGTATTGAGGTTTGCAGAGCCGTAACAATCGACTCTCGTTTATCATTACCTAGCGAACGCTCTTTTTTGTATCTTGTCGTCATCAATATAGCGTAGTCGACAGTCGCGCCGAGCTGTATTGTACTGATGCATATCGGAGCGATAAACGGAAGCGAGTCGCCGAGATAATGCGGTACGCCGAGATTTACGAAAATCGCGAACTCAATAACCGCGACGAGTATTATAGGCAGGCTGATACTCTTTTCAACGATGGCAATTATGATAAATATCGCGATAATCGAAATCAAATTGACTACTCTGAAATCGACGCCCGTTATATCAATCATATCGTTGACACAGCTTGACTCGCCTATCAGCATTCCGCTCTTGTCGTATTTCTTGATAATCTTGTTGAGTGAAGAAATCTGTTTTGCTACATTATCAGTAGCGGGACGATACTCGGAGTTGATGAGCATAAGCTCATACTTGTCGCTCTTGAGCACTTCGGTCACGCTCTCGGGGAGCATTTCCTCGGGAATTCTGGAACCGACAAGGCTCTCAAGTCCCAGAACATATTTAACGCCCTTTACCTTCTCGAGTTCGAGCGACATTTTGTGAGCGTCCTTGCTGTCGAGATTTGAATTTATGAGCGCCATATGAGTTGTGCCTACGCCGAACTCTTCCTCCAGCTTTGTGTTGGCTATTACGTTCTCCATATCCTTTGGGAGGCTTTGCGAGAAGTTATAATAAACCTCATTGTTAGTCTGCGCGTAGCCGTAAAGCGCGGGCGCTATTATAATGACAAACAGAATCAAAAATACAGGGAATATTTTTACGATACCTTTGGCGAGTTTTCTCGTCCTCGGTATCAGTGAACGGTGCATTGTTTTAGTGAGAGGCTTGTCGAGCACAAGTATCATAGCCGGGAGAACCGTTACACAGCTGATTACGCCGAGCACTACGCCCTTCGCCATTACTATACCCAAGTCGCGTCCGAGCGAGAAGCTCATAAAGCAAAGCGCTATAAAGCCCGCTATTGTTGTGATTGAGCTTCCGAGCACTGAGCGGAAGGTTTCCTTAATAGCAACCGCCATAGCCTCTTTGTGGTCGGAACAAATTTCCTTTTGCTCCTCATAGCTGTGCCACAGGAAGATGGAATAGTCCATAGTAACAGCTAACTGAAGAACCGAAGCAAGAGCCTTGGTTATGTAGGAAATCTCACCTAAGAAATAGTTGCTGCCCATATTGAAAAGTATCGAGATACCGATACTCGCAAGGAAAACAAACGGGATAATGAAGTTGTCGAGGAAGAGCATCATAACCACTACCGCCAAAATTACGGCAATCGCGACATAGACAGCTTCCTCGTTCTCGGCGAGGTCACGCATATCTGTAACCATAGCGGACATTCCCGAGAGGAAGCACTGCTCGTTGGTGATATTGCGGATTTCGGTTATAGCGTCTATCGTTTCATCCGATGATGTTCCCGAATCAAAAAAAATAGCCATCATTGTGGCGTTATCGGTATTAAAAGCTTTGTAGACCTTATCGGGCAGCATCTCCATAGGAATGGAAAGGTCAGCGATATCGGCGTACCAAAGGACAGTATCAACGTGGTCAACCTTTTTTATTTTTTTCTCGATTTTGACAACGTCCTTGTTGTCCATATCCTCTATAATCAAGAATGAAAAAGCGCCTTTGCCAAAGTCGTCCATAAGCATATGCTGACCTTTGACAGTATCAAGATTATCGGGCAGATAGTTGAGCAAGTCGTAGTTTACTCTTGTAAACACCATACCCAAAACCGACGGCACAATAAGGATAAGCGCTATGATTAAAATCACAACGCGGCTTTTAACAATCGCCTTGGCGAATCTCACCTTTGCCATCCCCTTTTTTGCGATTAATACTATAAAAAATTATATAATGAAGTATATTCACGTTAAACAGACAACAAGAAAACTGTGCCTAAAATTTAGGCACAGCAAAAAGTTTGTCTATCTGTTAATTGTCCTCACATCTGGCTATCGCGGTTTCCATAGAACCGTCGAAAAGCTCGCATATACGCTCGAGTTTTTTGCGCAGGTCGTACTTCATTCCTGTACCGAGCCAGTTGATGACAAAGCCTACCAGCATACATCTGTAATAAAGCACCAGAGCGTCCTTGTCAGACTCGGAAACATCCTTGTCCTCAGTCGCGTAGTCGATAATATCGGACACTGTTTTTTCAGTGATTTTGTCGAGGTAGCGCTCGAACACCTCACGGTTTGCCGAGTTGTAGATATGATAAACCGCGGTCTTATTTTCTATGGCGAAGTCTACCGCGTCAAGCAAAGCAAGATAAATGGAATCGTTGTCCTTGTTTATGCTGATAAATCTCTCAGCCTCTTCCGTGAGAATTCTCTCGATAAGGTCGGGCAAATCGTTGAAATGATAGTAAAACGAGTTGCGGTTGATACCGCACTCGGCGGAGATTTCCTTGATTGTGATTTTGTTGACAGGCTTTCTGTTAAGCAGCTCCATAAAAGTATTTTTTATCGCTTCTTGTGTAAAATTCGCCATTTAACCACTTCCTTAAGTATTACAGCTATTCTAACATAGTGAATAATATTTTGCAAGAAAAAGCACTCCGTTAAAAGGAGTGCTTTTGTTGGTCTGCCCGACTGGATTCGAACCAGCGATCTACAGAGTCGGAGTCTGTTGCATTATCCAACTGTGCTACGGGCAGAATTTGATAATATAATATCACAACTAAATGGAATTGTCTACCAATTAAGCTCGTCCAGCTCTTCATATGCCTTTTCAAGTTCGGATTCTTTTGATTCGAGGTCGGCGGTGAGTTCGAGCAACTTTTCGTAGTCGGATATAACTTCGTCGTTTGACAGGAGCTTGTTGAGTTCTTCTATCTGCTCATCGAGGCTGTTTATGAGCTCCTCTGCCTTTTTTATGTCGTTTAGACGTTTGCGTTCTTTGGCGCGCCGCTGCTTTTCTAGCTCATAAGTGTTGGGCTTTTTCTCTGTCCTATGTTTTTGCTCGTCGAGGGCTTTTTCTACCATTGATATTTTTTCGGCGTAATAGTCGTAGTTACCGAGGTACTGAACCATTCCGTTCTTTGTGAGCACCAGAACTCTGTCGGCGAGCTTATTGATAAAATAGCGGTCGTGGCTGATGATGAGCATTGTTCCCTCATAGTCCGACAGGGTCTGCTCCAGCTGCTCTCGGGATGAAGCGTCGAGGTGGTTTGTAGGCTCGTCCAATAGTAAAAGGTTGGAGCCGTTGAGCATTAACTTCAACAGGCTTACTCGAGCCCTCTCCCCTCCGCTCATCTGGTTGAGCGGTTTAAAGACCTCATCGCCCCTGAACAGAAAGCTTCCGAGATATGTACGAACTCGGGTTTCGGTCATATCGGGAAACGCGTCCCAGATTTCGTCGAGCGCGGACTTGTTCAGGTCTAGATTGGTCTGCATCTGGTCAAAGTAACCGATATCAACCTGCGCGCCGTACTCATAAAAACCGCTGTCAAAGCTGAGCTTGCCCATAAGGATATTGAAGAGCGTCGTCTTTCCGCAGCCGTTGTCGCCGAGAACAAAGACCTTCTCTCCCTTGCGCAGGTGAAAGCTCACGTTTTTAAACAGGGTTTTTTCGCCAAAGCTCTTGCTGAGGTCGGTCGCCATAAGCACGTCATTTCCGCTTTCGCGTTTTGGCTCAAGACGCATATTGACGGTTTCAAGCTCCTTTTCGGGAGCGACAAGCTGGGCTTTGATTCTGTCCGCTTGCTTTTGCTTACTGGCGGCGGTGATAAAGTTGCGTTCTCTGCCCCAGCGTTTCTGCTGTTCTACAATACCCTCAATGCGTTTAATCTCTTTGAGGTCGTTCTCGTATTTATTTCGCAGGCTATCCTCGTACGCCTGTTTCTTTTTCTTGAACTCGGTATAGTTGCCCTTATACATCATTATGGAGTTGTGTTCAAGTTCAATAGTTTTGTTGGTAACCTTGTCGAGAAAATAACGGTCGTGGCTGATGATGAGCATTGAGCCCTTAAAGCCTTTGATGAAGCTCTCGAGCCAGTTTACGGAGCTTATATCGAGGTGGTTGGTAGGCTCGTCAAGCAGTAAGAAGTCCGAGCGTGACAAAAGCAATTTTAACAGGCTGAGCTTTGAGCGCTGGCCGCCCGAAAGCTTGCCCGTAGGCATATCAAACTGCTTTTGTTCAAAGCCGAAGCCGATAAGCGCGGAGCGTGTACGGCTCTTGTATGTAAGACCGCCGAGTGATTCGAAGCGTTCAATCAAAGCGGTCTGTTTCTCGATATTTTCAGGTGTGGCGGACTTGGCTACAAGAGCGTTAAGGCGGGTGATTTCGGCTTCCATATCAATCAGATAATCAAAGACGGAAATCAGCTCGTCATGCACAGAACGCTCGGGGTGAGTACAGGCGTGCTGCTGCATATAGCCTATGGTGACATCGCCCGATTTAAAAATGCTGCCCTCGTCGGGAGATACTTCTCCGTTAAGAATACGGAAAAGCGTAGTCTTGCCAACGCCGTTCGCGCCGATAAAGCCGACCTTATCGCCCTTTTCAACGTCAAAGCTCACGTCCTTAAAAAGCTTTTGTTCCACAAAGCTCTTGGATAGGTTATGAACACTTAATACAGGCACTGCCTCACCTCCCTATAAACTATATAGCATAATAAAATTAACAATATGAATGAAAATCACGACGCTGTAAATGACAACTCCGCTGTAGATGATGAAATTTGTGAACTTGTTCTGCTCCAGATTAAAAGCCTTAAAGAAAAGCCAAATCAGAATGCTCAGAGCGAGCGGAAGTATACACTTCACAAAGAAACCTACAATCGGGTAAGTCATAATCCACGACATCAGCGGATTGGCTTCGTGGAAATATCCTGAGTCAATAAGAACCTGGGTACAAAACCAGTCGGCAACATTGAGAAAATAAAGGAAAAACAGCTTTGTGCCGAAGCCGTATTGTCTCGGGAGTTCAAATTCTCTGAATTCAAGTACATTTTCTGACATAAAAACACCTCACAGGTATTATTACCCGTGAGATGAATTTTTATGTGATAATATAGTTCTGATTTTTCATCCCAACAAATATACGCGTTTGATTTGTTACAAAAAACTTAGTTTTTCTTCCACGCTCTCGGCATAAAGATTATAAGGAGCGGATAGAGCTCCAGACGTCCCGCAATCATATTAAAGATAAAGACCAGCTTGGAGAATATACTAAACTGAGCGTAGTTTCCCGCCGAACCTACCATCGAGAAACCGGGGCCCGTGTTGTTCAGCGTGGCGAGAACACTCGTAAAGTTAGTTGTAAAGTCAAAACCGTTGAGTGAAATCAAGGTTGTTGTTAATATG
This sequence comes from Ruminococcus sp., assembly GCA_017458845.1. Lineage (GTDB taxonomy): Bacteria > Bacillota > Clostridia > Oscillospirales > Acutalibacteraceae > Ruminococcoides. The sequence goes on along the minus strand of JAFSZY010000057.1, from coordinate 84,212 downwards.
ATGATGCCCACATAAACAATAAGATAAACACTTACATTACGGGTAACTGTATGGTTGACCTTTTTGCTGTTTATTGTAACGTTCGAAACCATACGCGGATGAATTATCAATCTGAATTCCTTGCGCGCCTGTTTGATAAGGATAAGCACACGGCTGACCTTGAAGCCGCCGCCTGTGCTTCCCGCGCAGGCTCCGATACAGGTCAGGACGCAAATGAGCGATTTGGAGAAAGCGGGCCATTTGTCGGTGTTATCAATCGCGAATCCAGTACTGGACAGAACAGAGTTGACATAGAAGAAGCTCTGGTGTACGCTGTCAAAAGCATTCTTATAAATATTGAAAATATTTATTGCTATCGCGGCTGTTGCGAAAACAACGATACCTAAATAAAGCCACAGCTCCTCAAGCTTCAGAATTTGCTTAATTTTCCTTGAAAGAATTAAAATATAAACATAGAAGTTTACACCGAACAGCATCATAAATACTGAAATAACGCCCTGCAGATAATACCCGTTAGCGTAGGTGGAGAAATAGCCTATAGAATTGTTATAATTAGCGAAGCCGCCCGTACCCGCGGTAGCGAACGCGCTGGTGATTGAATCGAACCAGTACATACCGCCCGCGCGCAACATAATCATTTCAATAATGGTGAGTCCGCCATAGATTGAGTAGAGAATGAGAGCGTAGGTCCTCAGACTCGGCATAGTTTTGTCAACGTCGGGACCTGTGGACTCAGCCTTCATAAGATTGATTCCCGCGTTGCCGCCAAGTCTGGGAATAAGCGCGAGCAGGAACACAATAACGCCCATACCGCCGAGGAAATGGCTGAACGAACGCCAGAACAGCATACACTTGTCAAGCGCCTCAATATCAACCAGAATGGTTGAACCTGTGGTTGTAAAGCCCGAAACAGACTCAAATACAGCGTCGATATAGCCGGGAATCTGTCCGCTGGCACAAAGCGGAACGGCGCCGACAAACGACAGCACTATCCACGATAACGCGGTAGCGGCAAAGCCGTCGCGCCTCGCCATCTCAAAACGCTTGGGTTTATTAAAGATTATTATAAGTCCGAGCACTATAGCGGCAAGCCCGGTGTAAAGAAAGAATCTGAAGTTGCTTTCGCCGTAGTAAAGACCCACAAGTGTTGAAAACTGCATAGCGACGCCTTCGATAAACAGTATCCAACCGAGTATATAGACAAGAGTTCTTTTGTTCACAATTGCCTCCGAATAATTATTTTAAAATATCTTTAAGGTCAAACAAGCCTGTATGTTTGGTGACTATAACAACACTGTCGCCGAGCTCGATGCTGTCTTTACCCGTGGGGATAATGATTCTGCCGTTGCGCATAATACAGACAACCTGCAGCTCGGGTTTTAAGCTGAGCATCGCGAGAGGTACGCCGATAGCCATACTCTCCTCGCGGGCTTTGAACTCGAGAGCCTCAGCCTGGTCGTTACAAATTGAGTATAGAGTTTCGATATTGCTGCCGACAGAATTCTGCATTGCGCGCACATACTGGATGATATATTGACCCGTGAGGTGCTTGGGATGAATTACGCTGTCGAGCGGAAGACTGTCAATAATGCTGAAGCTGAGGTTGTCTATCTCGGTGATAATCTTAGCGTCAGGATTGACGTCCTTTGCAAACAGAGAAACGATAATGTTCTCTTCGTCGGTATCCATCATAGCTACAATAGCGTCAGCGTGCTCAATTCCCTCTGAAACGAGAAGCTCCTGATTCATAGCGTCGCCGTGGATAATAACAACGTTATTGAGTAATTCGGCAAGCTCCTCGCAGCGAGTGAGATTGCTCTCTACTATCTTAACCTGGATGCCTGTATCGGACAGGGATTTTGCCAGGTAATAAGCGATTTTACTTCCGCCTAAAATAATAACATGACGGCTCTTGGAGTTAATAACACCTAGGTTCTTGAAGAGTCTCGCGGCGGCGTTGCTCTCGGAAATTATCGAGATGATGTCCCCCGCTTTTATTTCAAAGCTTCCGTTGGGAATAAAGCACTCCTTGTTGCGCTCTACCGTACAGATACGCAAGCCCTCTTTAAACAGTGAGGCGCAGTCCATAACCTTGCGATCGGCTAAAACAGAATCCTGTTTGATTTTCACCTTAATCAGGTCAACAACGCCCTTTGCAAAGCTGTCAATCTCAACAGCCCCGGGGAATTTTATAAGACGGCTGAGCTCTCGCGCGCAGGTCTGCTCGGGGTTAATAGCCATTGAAAGCTTGAGCTCATCCTTAATCTTGAGAACATCGTTCGTGTATTCGGGGTTGCGCACACGGGCGATTGTGTGGGGAGCTCCCGCGTTCTTAGCGATAAGACAAGCGTAAAGATTGAGTTCGTCGGAAGCCGTGACGGCAATCATAATATCGCAATCGTCTACATTAGCTTCACGCAGCATCTCAAAAGTAGCGCCGTTGCCTTCAATAGCCATAACGTTCTGAGAACCCGCTATGGATTGCAGAGCGTGAGGGTCCTTATCTATAATTGTTATACTGTGACCTTCCTTTTCAAGTTGGTGTACAATTGTGCGTCCTACACGTCCACAACCAACAATAATAATATTCATATAAAAACCTCACAAACAGTATATTGAGTAATAACCTAATTAAAATAATTTTACTATATTAGACTTTCAAAATCAATATCTAAAGTGAAATTTTATATAAATGTTAAAAAACAACAAAAGCCCGCGGCATAAACGCCGCGGGCGAACTAACTAGAACATTGGACTATCTCCATATATAACTAAAAAAATTTATGTGCGAACAGTTATAAACAAATCATGGGACTATCCCCTATCTATAAAAAACTTAAATTCAAATCTATAATTAAATGTACATCGGACCAGTTCTCCGTAAAACTAATTTAATTTTTTATAAACATTAATGATTCTTGAGTTTTGAGATATTCCGAAGGGAGCCGTTTCCGGCTTTAAGAGTTAGGTGGGAAACTCCGTTTGAGGTCTTTAATCGAAATCTTAAATGGTCTTTGTAACATCTCTAAAACCTCCTAATCTTTTTTTGTTGTACATATTATATAATAGTTTTTCGCATTTGTCAATACTTTTATGTAAAAAATTTAAATATTTTTTATTAAAGTTTTGTTACCGCTTTATTGCGGCTATTGTAAACTAAAATTATTCTCTTGGTTGACAATGCGTCGCGGCGATTGTATAATATCAAAGGAGGCGAAAATATGAAAAGAAGCTTTTTTACGACTAAAAGAATTACTAAAATCGCAATATTCGCGGCGCTGATGTGCGTCTGCGCATGGATAACTATACCGAATCCTATATCGGGCATCCCCTTTACACTGCAAACTTTCGCGATAATTCTTGCCGGGTTGCTGCTTAGCCCTATGGAAGCACTTTCGGCAAGCCTTGTGTATTTGCTTTTGGGAGCGGTAGGGTTGCCTGTGTTCTCGGGTTTCAATACGTTATATTCTAACCTGTTCAGCCCCACAGGAGGATATATTATTGGTTTTTTGTTAACTCCTTTCATAATATCTATATGCGTAACGACATTAAAAAAATTCGCAAAAAACACTTCGCGTTTGTTTTTTGTTTTTCTTTTTATTGCGCTGATAGCTGGTATAATTGTTGTTGACATCCCGGGTGTTATAGGTCTTCATATAATTACTGGAATGGACTATCCGTCGGCGTTTGTGTCCGGCGCTTTGTTGTTTATGCCTACCGACGCGTTAAAATGCGCGTTTGCGGCTGTAATCGCTATAGCGCTAAAAAAACCGTTAGAAAGGTTATAAAAGCATACCACTTGCAGTTTTGGCAAAAATTTGTTAGAATAGCATTATGAATTGAGGTGGGATTATGTTACCTGAAATCGTAATATTCGGCGCTTCTATTAACCTTTATGCCTTGTGTATTGCAATTGGATTGATTGCGATGTGTGTTGTAGCGGTTATACTGGGCAAAAAATCCGAAATATCTATCGAGGATATAATCTTTGGAGAGCTGTTTATACTTATCGGAGCTTTTATCGGCTCGCATTTGCTTTACGGAATCACATATATTCCCGATATCGTTAAAACATTAGGCACGTACTTTGAAGAAGGATGGGACACGCACTACTTCTTTGATATTATATTCTTCTATATGAGCGGTATGGTGTATTACGGCGGACTGATACTCGGTATTGTGTTTGCTGTTTTGTACTGCAAAATGCGCAAGCTTGAATTCAAAAAGTTCAGCGATTGTTTCGCTGTCGGGCTTCCCCTGTTTTTGGCTATCACAAGAATCGGATGTTTCCTTGCGGGTTACAGCTACGGTGTAAAAAGCAGTTTGGGAATTGCGGATTCCGAAGGTATAACACGCTTCCCTGTTCAGCTGGTTGAATGCTTTGTCTGTATCGTAATATTCGCGCTGATGATATTATTGGTGAAAAAAGGAAAGTTCAAAGGTCAGCTGCTGTATTTCTACCTGTTGACATACGCCTGCGCGAGATTCTTTATAGACTTTTTCCGAGGCGACGAATCGAGAGGGTTCTTTTTGTTCCTGTCCACAAGTCAGTGGATAAGTTTGATACTAATTTGTGTGTCGGTGTACAAGCTTTTTGCTCAAAAACAGAAGAAAACAGAAATCGATGAAGAAAAGGTTTAATAGAGAATTAAACGTAAGTGGGATATTAGTATTCAGTTAGGAACTACATTGTTTGACGATAAAAAATAAAAAGAACGTTTCACAAGTCTCCAAAACTTCACAGTAATGTTGAGGTAAGTGGGATATGGACATTTGTCAGGAACGCTCATGATAGACGAGGAGAACCGAAAAATGAAGAAATGCGATTATTGCGCTAAAGAGATTTCGTACTATGAACAATACTGCGACGAGGAATGCGAAAAGAAAGCGCTTGACTTTTATTCTTTAAGAGAAAAATACACAAAAGTATTTTCAATAATTAATGTTATAGGTGTATTCGGTGTTCCCGTAGGGCTGTTTCTGTCGGCTATTGACGCGGTTATCGGATTCTCTCTGACAGCGTTTTCTTTAATGTTAATAGGAATCACAGTCATTGTGCTCCCCTTCCCGGTTGAGAATATGATAAGCTCAATGAAAATCAAAAAAGCGGTGTTTGTCACCAGATTGATAGGTCTCGGGTTTATCGTGCTCGGAGCGGCGCTGTTTGTGTTGAGAATTCTGATTTTTAAATAATTTAATAAACTATGAATAAAAATCCTCCTTTTGTTAACACTATGTGTGAAAAGGAGGATTTCGTTATGATAGACAGAATAGCTTTAATACTTTCAATAATCGGCGGATTAAACTGGGGACTTGTAGGTATTTTCCAGTTTGACCTCGTAGCCTGGCTGGGCGGAGGACAAAGCGGCGTACTCAGCAGAATTATATATATCATTGTGGGACTTGCCGCAATCTGGTGCGTATCGCTGCTGTTCAGAGAGAGCGATATTCTTGACGACCACCACGCAGAAAATCACGCGTAAAAAAGGCTCGGGAAACCCGAGCCTTTTTTAGTAGTCAGTAATCAGCAGTCAGCTGTGGTCGGGGAGAAACTTCCATTTTCCGCAACGTTTGCGACCCGATTGGATAAAAAATGATATAAACTAATTAAGCCCGAAGGTTAATCTGAAACCTTCGGGCTTTACTTTATAGTATATATATTATAAACTTTCTACAATTGCCTTTGTATCGCGGGCGATTACAAGTTCCTCATTTGTGGCGATAAGCTCTACGCGGATTGCGGAATCCTCTGTTGTGAGTGTTCCCTCTTTGCCGCGGATACAAGCCTCGTTGGCGTCGTTGTCAATCTTAACGCCGAGAGGAGCAAGATACTCGCAAACTGCTTTTCTGAGAGCGGGTTGATTCTCGCCGAGACCCGCTGTGAATACGATAGCGTCACAACCGCCGAGAGCAATATAGAAAGAACCTACATATTTCGCAATCTGATAATAAAGCATTTCATGTGTGAGCTTAGCGCGGTGGTCGCCCTCAGCCTCAGCCGCGGCTATGTCTCGGTCGTCGCTGGAAATACCCGAGATACCTAAAAGACCAGACTTTTTGTTGAGAAGATTGTCCATCTCACTCGCGGAAAGTCCCTCTTTCTCCATAATGAATGTTACTACGGAGGGATCGAGAGCGCCTGAGCGTGTGCCCATCATAAAGCCGTCAAGAGGTGTAAGTCCCATTGTGGTGTCGATAACCTTGCCGCCGTCAATGGCTGTGATTGAAGAGCCGTTGCCGATGTGGCATGTGATTATTTTAAGGTCTTTGATGTCCTTACCCATACGGTTAGCCATCTCCGCGCTTACAAAGCGGTGAGATGTTCCGTGGAAGCCGTAACGGCGAACGCCGTACTTCTCATAATACTCATAAGGAACAGCGTACATATACGCCTTTTCGGGCATAGTGCTGTGGAAGGCTGTGTCGAATACTACAACCTGTGGTGTGTCCTTGCCGAAAACCTTCTCGCTGGAGATGATACCCTGAGCGTTTGCGGGATTATGGAGAGGAGCCAAAGGCGAAAGACTCTTGATATCCTCTATAACCTTGTCATCTACAAGACAGCTCTCATGGAAGATGCTGCCGCCCTGTACTACGCGGTGGCCGACAGCGGCAACCTCGGACAAGTCGTCAATTACACCAACCTCGGGGTCGATGAGTAAATTTTTAACCTGTGTAAACGCAACAGCGTGATCAGGCATGGGAACTTCCTTTTTGATTTCGGTGTCGGATGTTTTGTAGCCGATGAAAGAACCCTCGTCGCCTATACGCTCGCAGTTGCCTTTTGCGAGAACTTTCTCGCCGTCCATATTGATTAACTGATATTTGAGGGAAGAACTGCCCGCGTTAATTACTAAAACTTTCATTAAAATTCCTCATTTCCTTGAATTTCCTTGAAATCTTATTTATTTTCAACTATACTATAATAAAGTATAATGAGAGATTTTGCAAGTTTTTTTTGCAATTTTATTCATATTTATTGATACGGAGGGCTGTTTTGAGCGTTTTTGCGGTAATTTGTGAATACAATCCCTTTCACAACGGTCATAAATACCTGATTGAACAAGTAAAAAAAGACGGCGATACTGTAGTCGCAGTTATGAGCGGAAGCTTTACCCAGCGCGGAGACGTCGCGATTTCCGACAAATTCTCACGCGCCGAGATTGCCGTGAGAAACGGCGCGGATATGGTGATTGAGCTGCCCGCGGTTTACTCCTGCGCGAACGCCGAGACTTTCGCCAAAGGCGGGGTTGAAATAATCAACTCTCTGGGAATTGCAGACAAGCTCTGCTTTGGAGCCGAGGATGCTGACGCCGATTTGCTTAAGCTTGCGGGCGAAGCGTTTGAGGATGAGGAGTTTAAAGAAGAACTCAAAAGGCTTATGGACAGCGGAGAGTATTACCCCAGGGCTGTCGAAAAGGCGTTGGAAGCAATTTACTCCCCCGCTTTAGCGAGTGCAGCACAAAAGCCTAACAATATACTCGCTGTTGAGTACATAAAAGCTCTGAAAGGTACAGAGATTGAGCCTGTGGCGGTAGAGCGTATCGGCGCGGCTCACGACAGCAGTGATGTTTCGGGTAATATCACTAGCGCGTCAAACATAAGGGAAATGATTAAATCGGGCAGAGACTACTCCCCCTTTGTGCCTGATTACAAAATAAAAGCTCCCGCGGATTTGAGCAGATTAGAGCGGATTATCCTCTACAAGCTGCGCACTATGAGCAAAGAGGATATAAAAAAGCTCCCCGACATAAGCGAGGGGCTGGAGAATAGAATTTATGACGCGGCAAGGTGTTCAAAAACTCTCGACGAGTTCTTTGATACAGTCAAGACAAAACGCTACACTATGGCGAGAATAAGGCGCATAGCGGTTTCAGCGCTTTTGAATATTAACACTGAATATTCAAAGGCGGGAGCGAAATACGTTCGTGTTCTGGCTTTTAACGAAAAAGGCGCCGAGCTTATGTCGGAAATAAAAAAGCGTGGTTCTCTCCCCCTTATCACTAATGTAGCTGACGGATATGACAGTCTTGACGAAGTGTCAAAGCAGATTTTTGACATTGACATCCTCGCGACAGATACATTTAATATGGCGCTTGAGGAAATAAAACCCTGCGGCGAGGATTTTACTAAAGGAGTGATTAAAGTATGATCGGCTTAAAAAGATTATTTTTAGTTATGAGACGTTCCGGTCTGAATAAAATGGTGTTGGGATTTATATTGTTTTTATGCGCCGCTTCAATTGTTCTTGTTTGTACAGAACCGAAAATCCATAATTTCGGCGATGGATTATGGTACTGCTATGTAGCTTCGATGACAATCGGATTCGGCGATATTGTAGCGACAAATATAATCAGCAGAATTATAACAATAATCGTGTCTGTTTACGGAGTGCTTATCATAGGTATGATCCCCGGGGTTATTGTTACGTATTACACAGAATACATAAAGGCAAAGGAGAGCGATACAATATCAACTTTCCTTGAAAAGCTGGAAAACCTGCCTGATTTGCAACAGGAAGAACTCATTGAAATTTCAAAAAAGATTAAACTTTTTAATAAAAAGAGATAGACAAAAGGGGCGGCTCGCAAAAGCCGCCCCTTCTTTTAGCTATTTATACAGGATAAACTTTATTAGCTTTGTCGCCGAGGTCGGAATTGATTCCCGCCTTTGTCTCACGACGTTTCTCAAAGAACTTTGTCGCAACCTCGGGGAACTGAGCGTATGAGAGGACGTCCTCGTCCTGCTCAATGTACTGAGGAATTTCGGATCTGAGCTTGTCGAGCTCGGGCTCGATTAAGTCCGCGGGACGGCAGGTTATGGGCTCTTCGTCGCCGATAATCTGACGGCGGAAGCCGTCGTCGATAGGCATAGGAGTTGTACCGTATTTGCCCTCGATAATGCCTCTGAATTCCTTTGTTACCATCTTGTAACGCTCGCCCGTAATCACGTTGAACACAGCCTGTGTACCGACAATCTGGGATGTAGGAGTAACGAGAGGCGGATATCCCGCGTCCTTACGCACACGCGGAACCTCGGCGAGACACTCGTCGAGCTGGTCCTCCTTGCCCGCCTGTTTAAGCTGAGAGATGAGGTTCGAGAGCATTCCTCCCGGAACCTGATAAAGCAGAGCTTTTGTGTCCGCGGTAAGGATTTTTGTGTCCAAAAGACCGCTGTCGATATATTTCTTGCGTAATTCCATAAAGTAATTGCGTATTTCCGTGAACGCCTCAAGGTCGAGTTCTGTGTCGTACTCGGTGCCCTCAAAAGCTGCAACCATAGACTCCGTGGGAGAATGTGATGTACCCTGAGAAAGCGGAGAAATAGCGGTATCAATGATATCCGCGCCAGCCTCAACGCCTTTTAAAAGGCACATTGAGCCGAGTCCCGAGGTGTAATGAGTGTGCAGCGCTATAGGCAGGTCAACCTCGCTCTTAATCGCCTTAACCAAATCATAAGTCTTGTATGGGGTTAAGAGAGCCGCCATATCCTTAATGCAGATTGAGTCTGCGCCCGCGTCGGCGATGCGCTTGGCGTAATCCACATAGTAATCGTTGGTGAAAACAGGTCCCGTGGTATAGCTTATGGCAACCTGCGCGTGAGCGCCCTCCTTCTTGGCTGCTTTGATAGCGCTTTGAAGGTTCTTGATATCGTTGAGCGCGTCAAAAATACGGATAATATCTATACCGTTGGCGCAGCTTTTTTGTACAAAATAGTCGAGAACATCGTCGGCATAATGACGGTAACCTAGCATATTCTGTCCCCTGAAAAGCATCTGGAGCTTTGTGTTGGGACATTTCTCGCGGATAGTACGGAGCCTCTGCCAAGGGTCCTCGTTCAAAAATCTGAGACAGCTGTCAAATGTTGCTCCGCCCCAGCACTCCAAGGAATGATAGCCGATTTTGTCGAGCAGAGGAAGCACGGGAAGCATTTCCTCTGTAGTCATTCTGGTAGCAATCAAAGACTGGTGAGCGTCGCGCAGAGCAGTTTCTGTTACTAAAATCTTTTTAGACATTTTTTCTTTCTCCTTACTAACGTTTGATAGGAGCACCAAGCTTTCCCTTGGGGGAAAGTGGGCAAATCGCTTGCGATTTGGTCGATAGAGGGTCAACTTTAGAAACGCTCATTAATACAAACGTTAGATATATTACTTTTAGCAAGTGGACCCTCTCCCGCCTCTCTACGTTCGGCACCCTTTCCTTGGCAGGAACGGCAACCCTTTTGTCGGCGTTGCCGACATTTCCCCTAACAGGGGAATTTCCCAAGGGAGGGCTATTTTAGTTCATCGTTAAGAGAACTTTACCTGTATCTACGCTCTCACCCTTTTGTACCGCGATTGAAGCTACTGTGCCGTCCTGAGCGGCTTTTACGGGTGTTTCCATCTTCATAGCTTCGATGAAGATTAAATCCTGTCCCGCCTTTACGGCGTCGCCTGTATTGACTTCAATTCTTACAACTGTACCGGGCATAGGAGCTGTAACCTTTACGGAACCCTCGTTGCCTGAAGGAGCGGGAGTCGCCTTTGGAGCGGGAGCAGCCTTCGCGGGAGCGGGTGCGGAAACAGCGGGAGCGCTGTCTGTTCCGAGTTCCTCAACCTGTACGTCATATGCTGTGCCGTTAACCGTTATTCTTAATGATTTCATATCTATTTCTCCTTATTGCTTTCCCCTGGGGGGGAAGTGGTTTTTGTGTCAACTTGTTGATACAAAAATCGATAGAGGGTCGGCGCAAGTGAGTATTATTGCCGATATAAATAGTTTTGTGTACCGATTTTTGTCTTTATCCGACTTTTCACAAGCCTTATTCCAGTCTGTTTATCAAAAGTATGTTAGAGAGGTTTTTTACTATGTGGACCCTCTCCCGCCTCGCTTTGCTCGGCACCCTCCCCCAAGGGAGGGCTAAGCAACCACTAAATCGTGCTGTGTTTCTTAGCCTCTGTCTTTACACGCTTACCACCGAGCATAGCATTCGCCGCAATGAGAACCTCTCTGAGGTCATCCTCCGCGATAACGTCATCAACATAACCGTTTTCAGCGGCCTTTTCGGCGCCGAGGTTTTCCTTAGCGTACGCTTCAACAACACCCGTCTGCTCCTCTACCGGAACATTAAGCTTATCAGGGTCGGCGATTAATATTGCCGCCTCGGGATTAACCGGGCTGATTACAGCCTCGGGGAACGCGTAAACCATATCGGCGTTAGCGCCGGAGCCCGCGAGGGCAATATAAGCGGAGCCGATTGCCTTTCCTATTACTACCGAGATTTTAACCGTGGTAGCTTCGGCATAAGCTGAACTTACCTTTGCGGCTGACTTTATATCCTCAAAACCGTCCGCGTCAACAAATGTGACAACAGGAAGCGAGAACGCGTCACAAAAGCGTACAAACTTGGCTATCTTATTAGCGTCAGCCTCACTGAGCTTTCCGCCCTTTGTTCGGACGATTCCCTGAACTCTGCCCTCAAGAGAAGCAAAAACAGTACGGACATTGTCGCCGTAATCCATAGTCAGCTTATACACCGAATCGCCGTCAAATGTCTTTTTGACAAGGCAACCGTCAACATCGGGAGCAATTTCCTCAAACTCAGTCCACAATGCCGCGTCAAGATTTGAAGAAGGCAGATAAGTCAAAAGCTGTCTTGTTTTTTCTATGGCTTCATCTTCGTCATCGGCAACAATGTTTACAATGCCGTTTTTAGCATTATATTCAATATCGGAGTTCTTACCTGTTGTATCGAGCGAAAGCCTTGAATCCTTTGTCGCTATTACAAAGTCAGCTGAAACAGCATTCAGAGCTCCTGTGCCTATGCAGTCGCCGAGAATAACAGAAACCTGCGGAACTACGCCCGAAAGCTTAGAAGCGGCATTCAGTACTTCACCGAAACCGTTTAACATAGCGTTGCCCTCGTCGAGCCTGCCGCCCTTGCTGTTATAAAAGCCCACGACAGGTGTGCCTGTTTTAAGAGCTAAATCGTATATTTTAAGAAGTTTAGACGCCTGAGCCTTGCTCATAGCGCCGCCGCAGAAATCGGGATTCTGAGCGAAAGCCAAAACGCTCTCATCATTTACATATCCTCTTCCGGCTACAACCTCGGCATAAGTGTCATTTGACTTCGCGAGATTGGCTATGGGAGCAAACTCGCCGTTATCAAAGAACGCGGACAGAGTTCTGTAAGCGGCTGTTTCAGAAATAGAAGCTTTAGCCTGAGTAATACTATCGATACTCATATTTATTCCTCCGTTATATATAAATTACCAAATGTCCCCTTATAATAAGACATTATAATTATATATCAAATTTAAAAATTCTGCAAGCATAATTTTTCGGTTTTTGCTAATCAGCAGTCGGTTATCAGTTTATCACGCGAATATGTCAAATAAGAAAAGACAGAACTGCTCACACAAGAAGTTCTGTCCGATATTATATCTATTTTTGTTAACGAATAATTGACCGCTGAAAACTGTTTACTGACTGCTTAATTTATGTATCTCCGCTTCTGTGAGGTCTCGCCACATTCCCTTTTTGAGCTTGCCCATTTTGACAGAGCCGATAGAGATCCTGCGAAGTCTCAGTACTTCCAAATCGAAATACTCGCACATTTTGCGGATTTCACGGTTTCTGCCCTCGTGGAGTACCATCTCAACATTTGTTCTGTCCTCAAGGCGGTTCATTACCCTGACCTCGCAAGGAGCGGTTTTACGACCGTCAACTACAATTCCCGCTGAGAGTTTTTTAGCCTGTTCCGGAGTTAAATCGGGACGGACTGTAACATGATAAACCTTGTTGACTTGCTGTTTCGGGTGCATAACCTGATTGGAAAAATCTCCGTCGTTTGTCATAATGAGGAGTCCCTCGCTGTCTTTGTCCAGTCTGCCGACAGGATAAACGCGCTCGGGAATATCTTTTACTAAATCCGCGACGCACTTTCTTCCCATCTCGTCACTCATAGTAGTGATATATCCGCGGGGTTTGTTGAGCATTATGTAACGCTTACCGCCCTTGCGTTTAAGGACAATGCGCTTGTTGTGGACATACACCTTGTCAACCGCGGGGTTTACCTTGTCACCGATTTTCGCAGTCTTGCCGTTCACTTTAACCGCGCCATTTTCTATTAAAACTTCGGACTTGCGCCGTGAAGCCACACCGCAGTCCGCCATAAATTTTTGCAGTCTTACCAGATTCTTTTTCATAATGATTCCTTTACAAAATAAGCCGCCCCATCGGGGAAGCTTATTCACTGCTGTTCATAGCTATGAGTTTGTGAACAGCTAATCTTTTACTATTAAGAAAATACTCGACCGTACCGACAGTCTGCCCCTTTTTTATGGGGGCATATAAAAAGTTGTCGAGACGATTGATACGTCTGACTTTGCCGTAATCCTTCGGCGCAATCTCAACAGCCGTACAATCCTCTGAGGATACAATAACAGAATCCTCATCTCCCCCGACCACATCAACTTCAAGGTAAAAGTCGGTATCGTCAAACATACGGATTGTGTGATTCTCAAAACCGTAGTTGTACATTGACGCGTGGTCCTGCCAGTCGTTTTTGTCGTTCATAGTGACGGCTATAAGCGTCAAGCCGTCCTTAACGGCGGATGATACAAGACACCTGCCAGCCGCCATAGTATAGCCCGTCTTGCCGCCCGTACAATACTTATATAACGACAAAAGCCGATTGTGATTGGAGTATGTAACACTTTTGTCCTCCGGTTCAATAAACTTTACCGTCTCGCTCTTTTTAGCGGTAAGGCGCGAAAACTCGGGGTTCTTCAAAGCCTCAGCCATAAGCAAAGCCATATCATAAGCGGTTGAATAATGATTCTCGTCATCAAGTCCGCTCGGAGTAACAAAATGCGTGTGCTTCATACCGATTTTATGAGCGCGCTCGTTCATCAGCGAGGCGAACTTTTCAGTGGTTCCCGCGACAGAAACCGCCGCGGCATTAGCTGCGTCATTACCCGAACACAAAAGGATTCCGACAGCCAGATCTTTGAGCGTAAGCACCTCGCCGTATTTGAGATACATACTGCTGCCCTCGGCAGTCATTTCCTTGGTAAACTCAACCTGCTTGTTATCCTTTTCGGCGTATTCAAGCGTTAAGAGCGCCGTCATTATCTTAGTTGTACTTGCGGGTTTCATAGGCTTATTTTCGTTTGAAGAATAATAAACCTCGTTGTTAAACGGACAGTAAAGTACCGCCGAACCGGCGCTTACTTTCACCTCAGCACCTGCAATCGGAACAGATAAAACAATTATAATCAGTACAAAAGCACAGGATAAAAGCCGCTTCATAAACATCACCGTGTAATATTATGAAGCAGAGATTGATTTTAGAATAAATCGTCGCCGGCGTCGGCTGTTTCCGCGTTTTCGTCCTCTACTTTATCTTTCTTTTTGTCCTTTTTGAAAAGAGCGGATACCTTATCCACAAGTTCGGGAACCATTCCGACAACTCTGTCGGCAGCGCCGTCGTATTTCTCGATGGGCATAAGAGTAACTTTTCCCTTATAAACTGTCAGAAACGCGAGAGGCTGAATAGTCACGCCCGCGCCGCTGCCGCCGCCGAAGCAATCCTTGTTTTCCTTCTTAGTGGGCAGGTCGCTTCCGCCCGAAGCAAAGCCGTAGCTCACCTTAGACACGGGAATGATGATTGTTCCGTCGGGAGAAGTTATGGGGTCGCCGATAACCGTGTTGCCGTCAACCATCTCCTTGATTTTTTCCATAGTTGTGTCCATCAAATTGTTAATAGGATGTTCACTCATTTTTTATTCCTCCTCGTCAAATTAAGATACTCCTGTATGAGATTTATATCCCCCATACATAAGAGATCCTAACTTAACTATTAATTTCAGTATTTAGCAGTCAGCAGTCAGCAATCAGCAGTCAGTTAATCGTAAATAACTAACCACTTACCACTTATCACTTACCGCTTCTTCTATGTTTTGGTTTAGCTTTCAGGAACAGTCTGAGCGCCTGGAAGCCGCGTTTAATTGCCACCTTAAGGATTGAGATAATCCTGATTTTCGCCGTCACTTCACTCTGAGCCACATTCTTTGGCTCGTCGGAAAAGTCGGGCTCAACGTCGATGTCATAATCCTCGATTGTCACAACCTCGCCTATGACCTTTAACGCGGGATAGAGCACCGAGCACACCTGGCCGTACTTTACGGCTGAGTCAGCCGCGTCGCTGCCCGCGACTCTCAACATAAGATAGAATCGTGTGACTGTAATCTTTTTAAATATATCATTAAGCGTTCCCACGGCGAAATCCGCGGTTCGCTTGATTATATTCAGTATTCCCGAAACGCCCTTTTGTTTGACATATTCCTTTATGCTGAAGGACTTTTTCTTTTCGGGCTTTTCCTCTTTGGTTTTCTTCTTTTGGGTTTTTTTCGGCTTCTTCTCTTTCTTTTCTTTCCCCTGCTTAGGCGGCACAAGCTGAATTTTTACAAAAGCTATCCTTACAGACAGCCTCAATTCCTCGTTGTAGCCCGCGAGCACCCAGACGTTTAACAGCGTGAGCAGGAAAAGCAAAAGCAGAACGCCGAGTATAATATATAACGCAATCATTTTAGTCCTGAGTTGCCTGTTCTATGGCTTCCTCAACGGTGAGCTGAACATCCTCATCCTCGGCGGGAGCATCGTCCTCGGGCAGAGGCGGCAGTTCTTCTATAGAGCTGATGTTAAAACATCTCAAAAAATTCTCGGTAGTGCCGTAAAGAAGCGGACGACCGGGGAGCTCCAGTCTGCCCTTTTCCTCTATTAAATCCTTGGCGGTAAGCGAACCGATTACTCCCGAGCAGTCAACGCCTCTGATTTGTTCCACAAAGGATTTTGTGACGGGCTGGTTATACGCAATTACCGCGAGCACCTCCAGGGCCGCTTGGGAAAGCGGAGTGTTCCTGCGCAAATCCATAACCGTACGGATATAGGGAGCGTACTCCTTGACGCTGACCATCTGATAGCTTTTGCCTAGCTTTATAATTGTTATGCCCCTTTGGGCGTTTTGGTATTCATTTTTAAGTTCCTCGAGACGGTCGCGCGCCTCACCCTCGCTGATTTCGAGAGCTGTGGCAATTCTCGAGGGCTCCACAGAGGAACCGTTGGCGAAAAGTATCGCCTCAATAGCCGCGTTTAATTTATCCATTGTTTCTGTCCTCCAACATATAGACCTGAGCGCCTGAGCCGCTGCCGTCAATCCTTACGCGCTTGCCCTTGACGAGCTCAAGCACAGCGAGGAATGTAGCTACAAGCTCTCCCCTGCCGTCAGCAGCCTCAAACAGCTCGGCATACTTCACGCGCCTGCCGCGCCACAGCTTACGCATAACGGTGATGATTCGGGAATTAACGGACACAATCTTGCGCTCCATAATCCCAGCGAAAGCAGACTGCGGAGGCGGGAGCTTTCTTTTGCCTCTGCCGACCGCGTCGATAAAGCCCCTGACTATATCCTGCGGGTCGTGCTTGCGGTTGTAGGTCAAATCAAACTTGACGGGAGAAGCGTCTTTATAAAAAGTGTCGAAATCATAAATCTTGCTGAGCTTGGCGGCAATTTCCTTGCAAAGCTGATATTCGATAAGCTGTCCGCTGAGCTCTTTCTTGAGCTCTTCAGCCTCGTCCTCGTACTTAGGCAGAAGCATTGCGGACTTGATATATACAAGACGCGACGCCATTGTGAGAAATTCTGCGGCGATATCCATCTGATTGTCCTGCATATACTTGATTTGCTCCATATACTGGTCGAGCAAATCAGCAATAACAATGTCGTATATGTTAATCTTGTTCTTCGAGATAAGACTCAGAAGCAAGTCAAGCGGGCCTTCAAAATCAGGCAGCTTGTAATTAAGTTGTAAATTTTCCATAGCTGCCTCCAAAATTCAAGTGGTAAGCGGGAAGTATGCCTTCCCCTGGGGGAAGGTGCCGACCAAAGGGAGGCGGATGAGGGACTGCCTCACCTTATGCAGTCGTTTTCGGCGTTGATATAAAAGAAACCGAGTCCCTCTCCCGTCACGCCTGCGGCGTGCCACCCTCCCCCAAGGGAGGGCTTTTATAATCCAAACGGTAATCCCGTAAGCCAGAGTATAAAGTTGGTAACAGAACTGCTCACTGCCGAAATAGGAATAACACCCGACCACAGCAAAACGATAATCGCTATATAAAAGAATCTTTCGTACTTATAGATAGCTGCGACAATTCTGTCGGGCAAAAACATAAATAGTATCTTTGAACCGTCAAGCGGAGGGATAGGAACAAGGTTGAACACCGCCAGAGTAACGTTAAGAAAGATATAATACGAGAAGAACAGGGAAATATAATTTCCAATCTTATCGAAATACATAAATTGCGGGAAGAAAAAGAACAAGGCGCAATATATAAATCCGCCCACAACAGCCGCGAGAAGGTTCGCGACAGGTCCCGCGAGAGCCGATATACCCATACCGACCTTGGGGTTCTTGAAATTGCGGTCATCAATCGGAACGGGCTTTGCCCAGCCGAAGCCGAGGAATATAATCATCAAAGCGCCTATGGGGTCAATATGCTCAATCGGGTTGAGAGTCAGTCTACCTCTGTATTTCATACCCGTATCGCCGAGCTTATAGGCTACAAAAGCGTGCGCCCACTCGTGAAAAGGCATAATGAGAAATATAACAACTAACGCCGCCAGAATGTTGACAAATATCGTCATAAAATCAAGACTGCCCTGACTTATTCCGCTTATTAATTCAAAAAGCATATTACTCCACCTTAGTAATCAATAGTTATAATTATTATACAATAAACAGATATAAAAAACAAGTGTATAAAAAATAAAAAAAATACTTGCTTTTTTAGAAGTTATCATATATAATATGGTAGTTGATTATGTAAAAATGTATTTTAAGCTTAATAAGGAGGTGCAGACACATGGCAAAATGTGATTTCTGCGGCAAGAGTGTTACTTTCGGTATTAAAGTGTCTCACTCACACAGACGTTCAAACAGAACCTGGAAGCCCAATGTTCAGAGAGTAAAGGCTATTGTTGACGGTTCACCCAAGCACGTTTACGCTTGCACAAGATGCTTACGTTCAGGTAAGGTTGAGCGCGCTCTGTAATTCATTTGCAAAGATTAAGGCTATCCCTCGGGATAGCCTTTTTACTTTTTTATTTTTTCTTCATCAAACAATGCCGTTTCTCTCATATTATATTTCCCACTCACTTCCGTTCCTAACAAAACTTTAGGGAGCCCGAGACGGACTCCCCTACGATATTAAACTGAGCACTGATTACAGCATTTCTCTTACAATGCTCTCAACAGCGGCGAGGGCTTCGTCAACCTTGGTTATATCCTTAGCTCCAGCCATAGCCATATCGGGCTTTCCGCCGCCGTTGCCGCCTGTAATCTGAGCCACGGCGCGGACAATCTTGCCGGCGTTGAGACCTTTAGCGAGAGCCTCCTTGCCCACACGGCAGGCGAATGTCGCCTTTGTGCCGCTGACGCAGGCAAGCACAACAACAGCGTTTTCGTTTTTGTCCGTGCACATATCGGCTACGTCTCTTATCTGAGAGCTTTCAACGCCGATAATAGAGGAAACGACGCCTACGCCGTCAACATCCTCCATTCCCGCAATAAGCTCATCAATATGAGAATGAGCAAGCTTTGAGTTGAGAGCGGCAATCTGTCTGTCCTTATCCTTGAGCTCCTCGGCAATTTTAGCGGCAGTCTCGGCGAGCTTTCTCGCATCGTTGAGCTTCAGAGCGACAGCTGTCTGTCCCATAGCGGCAACAACCTTATTAATATAGTTGAGCACGTTAAAGCCCGTGAGAGCCTCGATTCGTCTCACACCCGCGGCAACTGAGCCCTCCTGACGTATTTTAAACAGACCGATTTTGGCTGTATTGTCTATATGAGTACCGCCGCAAAGCTCTACTGAAAAGCTCTCTGCTGATACTACGCGCACTACATCGCCGTATTTCTCGCCGAACAAAGCCATAGCGCCGCGCTTTTTAGCCTCTTCAATCGGGAGCTCCTCGGTTGTAACGGTTAGCCCCTCG
Organism: Ruminococcus sp.; assembly: GCA_017458845.1. Taxonomy (GTDB): domain Bacteria; phylum Bacillota; class Clostridia; order Oscillospirales; family Acutalibacteraceae; genus Ruminococcoides. The sequence goes on along the minus strand of JAFSZY010000057.1, from coordinate 65,180 downwards.
AAGATTTTTTCGTTTACAAGGTTTTCAACATCAACCAGCTGCTTGGCGGTCATAGCCTCAAAATGAGTAAAGTCAAAGCGGACAATTTCGTCGTTAACGAGCTGTCCCGCCTGCTCAACGTGAGTGCCCAAAATATCTCTGAGCGCCGCCTGCAGCAAGTGAGCCGCCGTATGGTTACGCATAATAGAGAATCGTCTGTTTGTATCAATACTCAGGCTTACTTTATCGCCGACCGTAAGAGCGCCGCTCTTGACTGTTACGGCGTGCAGGAATATGCCGTTCGGGTCTTTTGTTGTATTGTTGACCTCAATTTCGCAGTTTTTGCCCGAGATGGAGCCTGTGTCGCCGACCTGACCGCCCGACTCGGCGTAGAAGGGAGTTTTCGCCGTAATAACAATGGCGTTCTCGCCCTCCGATACTATATCCACACGCTCGCCGTCCTTAACAATAGCGAGAACGTCGGAATAGCAGTTGTGTTTGTTGTAGCCGATAAATTCGGTAGCGCCAATATCGGAAAGGTCTGTAGTATCAGAAATCCACGCGTCGGCTCCAGCGTTCTTTCGGGCGTTGCGGCTGCGCTTTTTTTGCTCCGCGAGGAGCTCTTTGAAGCGCTCGATGTTAACTTTTATACCGCTTTCGGCGGCAATCTCCCGTGTGAGGTCAATCGGGAAGCCGAATGTATCGTTGAGCTTAAAAGCGTCCTCGCCCGAAATTTCGTCGGTATCCTCGTCGTCAAGAAGCTTGTTGAGCAGCTCAAAGCCCTGATCGATTGTGCGGGAGAAGTTCTCCTCCTCAACCTTGATGAGCTTTGTGATAAAGTCCTGTTTGTCCCTGAGCTCAGGATAAGCGCCCTCGTTCTCTTTTATAACTGTCTCGCAAACCTTATAGAGGAAAGGCTCGTAGTAGCCAAGGAGACGTCCGTGGCGGGCAGCTCTGCGGAGAAGTCTGCGCAAAACATATCCCCTGCCCTCGTTTGAGGGCATTACGCCGTCGGCAATCATAAAGGTTGTGGAACGGATATGGTCGGTGATTACGCGCAGGGAAATATCGGTCTTTTCGCTCTTGCCGTACTCTACTCCCACAATCTTTGAGATATGCTTCATAATATTCTGAACGGTATCAACAAGGAAAAGGTTGTCAACACCCTGCATTACACACGCGAGACGCTCAAGCCCCATACCAGTATCGATATTGGGGTGCTCGAGCGGTGTGTAGTTGTTGTTTCCGTCGTTGTCAAACTGGGTAAATACGAGGTTCCAGACCTCCATATAGCGGTCGCACTCGCAGCCCACTTTACAATCAGGCTTGCCGCAGCCGTGTTCCTCGCCGCGGTCGTAGTAAATCTCGCTGCAGGGTCCGCAGGGGCCTGAGCCGTGTTCCCAGAAGTTATCAGCCTTACCGAGACGAACCATATGCTCGGGACTTACGTGGTTCTGATTAACCCAGATGTCGTACGCTTCGTCGTCGTCCTGATATACGGAAACATAGAGCTTTTCCTCGGGGATTTCGAGCACCTTTGTAAAAAACTCCCAAGCCCACGCGGTAGCTTCTTTCTTGAAATAATCGCCGAAAGAGAAGTTGCCGAGCATCTCGAAATATGTGCCGTGGCGGTCGGTCTTGCCGACTTCCTCGATATCGGGTGTACGGATACACTTCTGGCAGGTGGTTACACGTGTTTTGGGCGGTGTAATCTCACCTGTAAAGTATTTTTTCATAGGAGCCATTCCGCTGTTGATGAGCAGAAGGCTCTTGTCATCCTTTGGTATAAGCGGGAACGAGGGGAGCCTGAGGCAGCCCTTGCTCTCCATAAAGGATAAGAATTTTTCTCTCAGTTCGTTAAGTCCTGTCCACTTCATTTTTTAATCCTCCAATTTATAATAGTGATTAATGTTTAATGGAAAGTTGGAAGTATGCCCTCCCTTGGGGGAGGGTGGGCTTTTTGCCGTCTTGCCCGGCAAAAAGGTCGGGAGAGAGTCCACTTGTAAACAGGCTTACCACCTTACGTTTAATATACCGAGCTTTTCTAGAGTTGACCCTCTTCAGTCTCGCTACGCTCGACAGCTTTCCTAAGCCGGAGACGGCAAACCCTCTGTCGCATACGCGACATCTCCCTTAGTAAGGGAGTCTCCCCAAGGGAAGCCTTGGTGCTCCTCTCCAACGTTCAAAATAAAACGCTCTCATCCCGAAATGGGACAAGAGCGAATCCTGCGGTACCACCCAAATTGGTATTTATAAAAATACCCGCTTGAAAGTCCTTAACGCGGACACACGCCGTACTTATCTCATACGGAGCTAGGGAGTGGCTGTAAAGCTATTGTTTAAGGTCTTGCAGCAACCGACCTCTCTCTGAAAAACGCTTAACTTTACTCGTTCCGTCAAAGCCGTTTTGTATTCATTTAATTTACCTTAATGATTATATGACTAAGTATAAAAAATGTCAAGAGAATTTTTAAAAGATTCTTCGCTGGACTCAGAATGACAATTTAGATTAACCAAATATCTTTTCGGTAGTTTTTCCGTCGCGAGTTGTTCGGTAGAGAATATCATCATAGCCTTTAGTATAATATATCCACTTATCACCGAAAATATAAATGCAACAATTATCACCGTTGACAAGCTTTGTTATCTTTCCTGTTTTGATATCAATAGATAATATTCCGTCTTCATCAACACTTATGAATAAACAATCGTGACAAGCGTTAACAACGTTCAGATAATAATACCCGCCGCCTGTTTCATAAAGCATTTTATTATCGGAAAAATTGTAAATTTTTGTACCAAAGTCGTTTGAGTATTCAAGAATAATATTATTCTCTATTAGAAATATATCTTCCAGTTCAAGTTCTTTATCGGGAATATAGAGCTTTTTGTCTATAACAACTTTTTTAGTTTTGTAGTTATATTGTTTTATGTGATTACCTTTACTTACATATACTATACAATCATCCGATATTCTATATACTGAATAATCTGGTGACACATTATGCAAGTCAAACATCTCCTCGGTATTTACACCGTCTGAGGACACAAACAGTTTATCTTTAGTAGAAAGATACATTTTGCCGTCAATTATATCAAAAGACTGATAACGGTTCTCCTTGTAATCTTTTAGGGAGGAAAACAATTCTTTAGACTGAGTATCCGTATTATAACGATAGATGCCGCCTGATGCTGAAATATCAGGCAAAAGCAAATTACCTTTAAATAGTTTGAAATAATCAAGCGGAGCGCCTCCCGAGAATGAAGGACCGTTCCATTGAACACGGCGACTTCCGTCTTTGTCGATTTCATAGGTGCCGTATTTAAAAATATCATCGTTACCGTTAAAATTATAATACAGCTTATCATCCATAAGAATCAAATCGTTGCAGTTTAAAGAATTATCAAATGTACTTTCATCGGGCACAAATCTTCCCTTTGGTAGAAAATTTGAATTAAGATAAATAACAAACGCCAAAGACGCTATCGTCAAGGCAACCGCTATACTTATTGTTATAATAACTGCTTTTTTCATAATTTATACAATCCTCAGTCAGCTTCGCTGACAGCTCCTTTAGCCAAAGGAGCCTTTATTTTTTCTTTCTGATTACAGAGCCAGCGGGGATTTTTGAATCCGTGTTCATTGTGAGCTTTTCCATAGCGTGGGGAGCGGAGTCCACCTCTTCCCCGCTTTCGTTAATCAGCTTGAGGCACTTTGTATTGAAAGGTATTCCGCCGGGCGGGAGAATGTCGAGAGTATCGCCGACAAGGAACTTGTTGCGCTGGGTTATATTCGCGGTTAAGCCGTCTGAGCTCTCACAGAACGCCACTACGTCATAATGGCGGATATAGCCGCCGTTGTCGGTGACCTGCCCTGGCTCGGAGCCGAAGTAGAAGCCTGTGTTATACTCACGGTGGCTAATCTTCTCGGTTTCCTCTTTAATCCAGTCTGGCAGCACAAAGCCATCGGGGTTCTTCATAAACTCGTCCACAGCGTGACGATAGGCGTTTGTGGTAACCGCTACATAGTAGCTTGACTTGGCTCTGCCCTCTATCTTAAAGCTTGAAATTCCCGCTTTGATAAGCTCGGGAATGTGCTCAATCATACAAAGGTCGCGGGAGTTGTAGAGGAACGTACCCTGCTCATTCTCCTCAACGGGGAAAAACTGTCCCTCGCGGTTTTCCTCAAAGAGGTGATACTTCCACCTGCACGGCTGGGCGCAGTCGCCGCGGTTGGCGTCTCTGCCCGTCATATAGCTCGAAATAAGACATCTGCCCGAGAACGACACGCACATAGCGCCGTGCACAAAGCACTCAATCTCGAGCTCCTTGGGGACTTTGGCGCGCATATCCGAAATCTCGTCCAGCGTGAGCTCGCGCGCGAGGACAACTCTTGAAGCGCCCATATTATAAAGGGTATTGGCGGTTAAATGATTCGTAACGCCCGCCTGAGTAGAAACGTGCAGCGCTACATCGGGGGCGTATTTTTTGGCGAGCTCCATAACTCCCACGTCGGCGATTATGAAAGCGTCAACCCCCGCCAAAGCCGCATTTTCCAGAAATACGGGAAGCCCCGCAAGCTCATAGCCGCGAGGCAGTGTGTTACAGGTAAGGTGTATCTTTACGCTATTTTTATGCGCGTAGTCACAGGCTTTTTTGAGCTCGTCGAGGTCAAAGTTAGCGCTGGCCGTACGCATACCGAATTGCTTGCCCGCTAGGAAAACGGCGTCCGCGCCGAATCGTACAGCGGACTGTAGGCACTCGAAATCTCCCGCGGGAGATAATACTTCAGGTTTAAACATTATAATAATCCCGCAAGTTCAAGATTGTAGCGATGGCTCTCGTAATTTGTGGAATAGTACGGAGTGCCGTCACTGTCGTGACAGAAATAGAGGTACTCGGTATCGTTCGGATAGAGCGCCGCCATAATTGCCTGCATGCCCGGGTTACAGATGGGACCCGCGGGCAGTCCTTTTTTCTTATATGTATTGTATGTACTTTTAAAAGTTTTGCGTTCTTCCGCTGGGATTTTTGACTTCTTCCTGTAGGGATAATATCTTGTAGAGTCAAGCTCCAGACGATACACGTCACTCTCGGCTCCGCTCTTGAGACGGTTGTAGATAACAGAGCTTACGTTGTACATATCCTCGGTAGAAGCCGCCTCAGCCTGAATAATAGAAGCCATTGTGAGCAGTTTGTTCATACTGATTTTCTTTTTCTTGGCTATCTTAGAGATATTCACAGGCTTTTTGTAGCCCTCGACATACTGAGACGATGTTATACGGTTCTCGTAGTTGTCGAGCATTCTTGTGATAGTAAGCTCAGGACGCTCGTTGGTATAGCATACATATGTATCGGGGAAAAGATAACCCTCAAGCTTATAGTAGCGCTTGTCGTCATTCTTGTGCGCCAAAAACTTGTAGTCCTCGTCAAAGTAAGTTGAGTTGCAAAGCTCAAGGAAGTGAGCCTCGTTGAATAATACACCCTTTTTGACAAGTAAAGCTGCTGTCTCCTGAACGTTCAGACCTTCGGGAATAGTTAGTTTGATGGTATCGGTACGGTTGGTCATCAAAGCGAGATAGTTTATAATCGCCTCGTAGTCAAGATTGGTTTTAATCTTGTATTCGCCCTGGCTGAATTCTTCGTTCTTGGTGAGTTTGGCGTACGTCTCAAAGAAACCCTGTTCGGAAATAACTCCCTTCTTTTCGAGCTCGGCGCTGACATCCTGAAGAGTGGGATTCTCGGGAATTGAGATACTTACAGTCTTGTCAGCGGAACGACTGACAGCGAGCATATCGTTTATACCCACAAGCGCGAACAGGGCAATCATCGCGCCGACGACGGCAACAGACATCCACCAGATAAAGCGGAACGTACGCCTGTTCTGCCGGTCAATGTATTTCTGCTGTTTTTTGGCAGCTTTGAGCTCTACTTTCGCCTGGTTTCTGGAGCTCTTTTTCATCTGCTTGCGCACATCATCGTCAGAGAAAGAACTGATAGCTTCGGTTTGAGGCTCGTCGAGGTTCTCGAGCTGTCTGTAACGCTCGCCTACAGCAAGGTCATCCTGGTCAATATGAACATGGAAATTTTTAACCTTCTCTTCTCTGGCTCTTCTGGCTGATCTTTCTTCATAAGAATTGTTATCCATACCCTAATTATCCTTCCGATAAATTATGCTGTCTGTAATAAGTATATTTACAGGGCGGTCAAATTCGTCTTTGGGGAGTTGTTCGGCGATACAATCCGAATAACAAACTCCGACGCTGACGCCCGAATAATCTTTTAAAAATTTGTCGTAATAGCCTTTTCCAAAGCCTACGCGGAACAGCTCTTTGTCATACGCGAGGGCCGGCACAAGACAAATTGAGCTGCTGAAATCTTTAAGCTCGGGACAAGTTTCTTTCGGTTCAAGGATTCCGTAATATCCCGACGTTAGGTCAGAGCGGGATTTTATGACATAAAAAGTCATCGTCCCCCGTTCGACATTACACCTTGGCACGGCGACAGTCTTGCCGTGTGAAAAAGCTTTAGCGATTATCGCTTTGGTGTCCACCTCAATATCCTTGGAAACAAACGCCAAAACAGTTTTGCTGTTTGAATACTCATCGAGGCTTAATAGCTTTTCGGAGATTTCACGGTCATAGCTGCTTTTAATCTCCGCGGAATAATCAGCTCTTATCTCTTTACAGTACGAGCGGACTTGCTGCTTGGTTTTCACGGACATTGCATTGATGAGCTAACGTCGTCGGCGATGCTCTTTGACGCCAGCTTCTCGGCGATTAACAAACCAAAGTTGATTGTACAGCCCGCGCCCTTGCCTGTGATGACCTTGCCGTCACACACGGCGGGCTCGCCTGTGTAATTCACCATATCCTCGCTGACTTCGCAGCCCGGGTAGCAGGTGGCGTTCTTGCCGTCGAGAATACCCTTATGTCCGAGGATTGACGGAGCGGCGCAGATAGCGCAAATCCACTTGTCGTTCTCCACAGCAAAATCAATTACCTTCTGAACAAAATCCGACTTCTCAAGATTGAGAGTTCCCGGCATACCGCCGGGAAGAATTACGGCGTCAAGTCTGTCGATTTCAACTTCGTCCGCGGTGATATCGGCTGTGACGGTGATATTGCAGGAAGCTGTAACCTGCTTGTCATATACTCCGACTGTGAGTACGTCGAGCTTTGCTCTGCGAAGCACGTCAACTGTTGTTAAAGCCTCGGTGATTTCAAATCCGTCGGCTAGCATTAAATATATCATTTTTGATTTCTCCTTATCAAAAAATGTAGTTCCTATCGTGTGCTTTATATCCACTCACCTTATTCCTAGATGAGAAGTGATAAGTGGTAAGTTATTCAAGCGATAAAGTAAATACAGTTACAAAAGAACATATACCGCGAGATGTTTGCTTAGAACCCAATTAAACACTTGTTAACGCTTAACTGACCACTGACTACTGACTACTATTCTAATGTCAGTCCCGAGTAAATAAACTCAGGTTCGTAATTTGCAGCGTAACGAGCCATAGCGAACTTTTCGCTGTGCGTATCTTTGAAAAACTTCTGGTTCGGTGAAAGTCGTATTCTGAACTTATCGCTGTTAAATTCACTAATCAGCAGGGAAAGCATTTGCGGCGAATGTTCGTCGGCGCAAATAAACTCGACAGCCTCGCAAACTCCCTCTTCCTCATAGGCTATCGCGTAGCCGAAGTTACTTTTTATAATCTTAGCGCCATAGAGCTCGTTATAGTCAAAGGCGTAATTGATGTGATTATTATTCCAGAAAAGAAAATTATCTTTTAAAACTCTGTTTCTAATTCCACAATAATTTTCAACAACAAGCTCCTGCTCATCAAAAGACTTTGAGAGCAAAACAGCTTCATCATGGCTGAGCTCAGCGACATTCACTTCGAGCGGCTTGAACCTGAAACGCTTGTAGTAATCATAAAGACCGTCATCAGCGGGAAGCGTGACGCAAATCTCGGGAGCGTATACGGAGAGCGCCGCCTTGACAAGCCCGTCCATTATCCCGAAACCCCGAAACTCCTCCTTGGTAGCGGCTGCGTAAAGATAGCGCGTCCGCCTGCCGTTTATCATTGTCGGAAGCATATGAACCATAGCGATGAGCTCGTCTTTTTCGATAGCTATATAGCAATTTTCGGGAATAAATATTCTATTAAAGAATAATTCTATCGCTTCGGGCTTTTCGTCAAAGGATGAGAGATATAATTCTTTTAAGGAATTAACATCTTCTTTTGACGCGTACCTCATTTCTATCATTTTTTGATTTCTCCTCGTATACCGTGAACGTTCCTATCAAATAATCATATCCCCCGAACCTCATCATTCCTGTGAAGTTTAGGAGACTTGTGAGCCGACCATTGGTATTCAGCTCTCTATTCTTTTCGCGCTGTAACGCTTGAGTATGGCGACGGGATGATAGGACATCTTTGACTTTCTGAGTGACTCTATGCCCATATCTTCCTCGCGGTTGATAAACTCAAAACCGATTAATGTCTTTACAAACTCGTTGTTAATCTTGGCGTATACGCCCTCGTACTCGGTCAAACCCTTTTCAAAGCTAACGTCAAAAGTAGTCTGATTGATTCTTGAACCAGCGGTCATAGCAACCGGCTTGTCCTCTACATAGAGGATTCCGCCGTGCATCTGAAGCAGCGAGTAATTCTCAAACATTTCAGTGACCGCCTGATACTCATCATACTGAGAGGGCTCTATGTTATTATTCTCGCACCACTTTTTGAAAACAGTCATAGCGTCAACAAAATTTTTCTCGGAAATTAATGTAAACTTCCACTTGGGATATTCACGCTCAAACTTTGAAATATGGTTGCGCTTTGAGTGGTACTTTTTCCCGGGTAAAACGCTGAGGTCAAAGTTGGTGTATATGTAGTCCTCGTCACCTGTTAATTCTTTAAAAGAATATTCATACTCGGTGATTTCAACAAGCTTTTCCTTTTGAGCGTCGGTGAGCATAACAAACTCAGCCTCTATCCCGCGTTGATTAGCGTCACGATAGATAGCGGCAATCGCGCTTGTCGGGTCTCCTTCTCCCACAGGGAAACAATAGCCCCACGGGTTGTTCTCTTTGAAATAAGCGAGGAGAAGAAAACCACCGTAGAAGCAAATTTTTATATTGTACTTGTTTCTCCAGATAAAGATATTTGAGGCGTTGAAATCACAGCCCATAGTGCCGTGGTTCTCGCAGATTTTTCGCAGGAACGCCAAATCATCTTTAGCCGGTCTTTTAAAATCCAGCATAATCTATTTCCTTATGAATTTATAACCTTTAGTATATCTGCGCTGATGTCCTCAATGGAACGCATTTCGCCGTCTTTGGTGCAGGATATTTTTACCCAGCCAAGCCTTTTTGCGGCGTAGAGAGCGGATTCCCTGCAACTGAGCAGAAAGCTAAGATTCTTTTCGTGCAAGTCCTTTTTGCTTTCGTCACCCGAATAACGCGAGCTCAAAAGCTTCTGGCTGACCTCGGGTTCAACGTCAAGGTAGATAATTAGGTCGGGCTCGGGAACTTTGATTTTCGAATACTCAAAATCCTGCTGAAAGTCGATATAGCTGTCCCACTCACTCTCGGGAAGCTTAGACATCTGATAAATTATATTTGAGGTTGCGTAGCGGTCTGAGAGAATAACCGAACCGTTTTCATAATCCTCTTTCCAGAATTTTAGGTAACTGGCAATTCGGTCAACCGTGTAGAAAGCCGCCGCGGCGTAGGCGTTAACGTCGTCGGGATTGTCGCCGAACTCACCGCCGAGATACATCTTGACGAGAGCTGAGCTTTCGTTGTCGTAATCGGGAAAAGTCAGCTTCTTTACATTCTCGCCGTTTTGTTCAAAATACTTTCTGAGAATCTCGGTCTGGGTTGCTTTGCCCGAACCGTCAAGTCCTTCAATTACAATGAACTTACCTGCCATATTTCTCTCTCATTTCCTTGGCTTTTCCGCAAGACATTTTGCCCTCGGGACAAGGTCCGAACAGGCAGGAAGGTCCGCAGTTTTTGAAAAGATGAGGAGCAACTTTGAGGCACTCTAGGAGCATCTGCTCGGCAACCTCACGGATTTCCCACTGCGCTCTGTTGCAGCAGCGGTGAGCAAAGAAGTTGTCAAGACTGCGTGTGTTAAAGGTGCAGATAATCTTTGTGGTGCAGGCGTTGGGGAGCACAAAGCGCGCGTCCTCGTTAGCCTTTTTCAGAAAAGCGGTGTACATAGACTTTTCGCTTGACTTGAAAGCTTCGATTATTTCTTCGTCCGTACCGCTGAATTTATCGCCGAAATGCTCGCGGATACTGCCCGCTACCAAAGCGTCGCGAATCTCGCGGTAGGCATCAGACTGCATATCTATAACCTTTTTGTAGGCGTTATAAGCTTTTTCGTTATTCTCTATCTCGGGAGGTGTGACAAACTCAAACTTAGTGCCGTCCACATATCGCTGCGACTGCTGGCTGTAGGATGCTATGCGGTGGCGTACAAGCTGGTGAGAACAGGCTCGGCTGATACCCTCGATACCGAAAGTAAACGAAGCGTGTTCAACGGGACTGCCGTGTCCCAGACTTGTAAGCATATCAATAAAACGAGCGGTGTTTTCTTCGTCGAGCCCCTCGCGAATATTCTCAATATCGGAAGCGGAATAGCAGAGCTTTGCCGCCATAGCCACAACTTCCTCGGGAGCGGGAGTGTGAGCTAACAGAGTAACCTTAGGTTTCATATCCTAGTCCCCCTTATAAATACATTTCTATACATTGTAAATTATAACACAAGAGAGGCTGGGTGACAAGAGTAAAATCAAAAGATTTTGACAATAATGTACCCCTTTTTTAAGGGGTCGAAATCTTTTGATTTCGGAGGATTGTATAGCGTTAACGGTCCTCTGTCAGAACGTTCTGATAAAGGAAAGATAATCCCCCAAAATCGAAGCGCACGCGCTTAGCGATTTTGACCCCTTTAAAAAGGGGTACGATTTTTTTATTCCAAAACTTTCTTAAGATACTGACCTGTAAAGGAGTTTTTGTTCTCAGCGACCTGCTCGGGAGTACCCTCGGCTACGATTTCACCGCCGTTGTTGCCGCCCTCGGGTCCGAGGTCAATAATGTGGTCTGATATCTTTATCAAATCAAGATTATGCTCGATAACGATTACGGTGTTGCCGCTGTCAACTAAGGTGTTAAGCACCTCTATAAGCTTGTGCACGTCGGCTATATGCAGACCTGTTGTAGGCTCGTCAAGGATATATACAGTCCTTCCTGTGCTGCGCTTGGCAAGCTCGGTGGCGAGCTTTACACGCTGAGCCTCGCCGCCCGAGAGAGTAGTGGCGGGCTGTCCGATTTTGATATAACCGAGTCCGACGTCGTAGAGAGTTTTAAGCTTTCGCTGAATCTTGGGAATAGAGCTGAAAAACTCAAGCCCTTCCTCGACGGTCATCTCGAGCACATCGTGGATTGACTTACCCTTATACTTGACGTCGAGGGTTTCGTGGTTATATCTTCTTCCCTTGCACACGTCACAGGGAACATATACGTCGGGCAAAAAGTGCATTTCAATCTTGATTATACCGTCGCCCTGACAGGCTTCGCAGCGTCCGCCTTTGACATTAAAGGAGAAACGGCTCTGTGTATAGCCGCGCATTTTAGCCTCGCTTGTGGAAGCAAAGAGCGCTCGGATGTCCGTGAATACTCCCGTATATGTAGCGGGATTGCTTCGAGGAGTTCTGCCGATTGGGCTCTGATTGATGTTGATAACCTTGTCGAGATTTTCAAGCCCTTTAATCGTCTTGTGCTTGCCCGCGCGGATTTTAGCGCGGTTGAGTTCAGCGGCAAGACGTTTGTAAACAATCTCGTTTACGAGCGAGCTTTTGCCTGAACCCGAAACGCCTGTGACACATATAAATTTCCCTAAAGGAAATTTAACGTTGATATTTTTCAGGTTATTCTGAGCCGCTCCGCGCACTTCAAGGAATTTTCCGTTTCCTTTTCTGTGTGAAGACGGAACGGGAATCTTTTTAGCTCCGCTGAGGTACTGACCTGTAATCGAGTCCTTACAAGCTTTGATTTCGTCAACCGTACCCGTGGCTATAATCTCACCGCCGTGTATACCCGCGCCCGGTCCGATATCAATGATATGGTCAGCGGCGTACATGGTGTCCTCGTCGTGCTCTACAACTATGACGGTATTGCCGACGTCACGCAGGTGCTTTAAAGTGCCGAGCAGCTTTTGGTTATCGCGCTGATGAAGTCCGATACTGGGCTCGTCAAGCACGTACATTACGCCCATAAGAGACGAACCTATTTGCGTCGCGAGACGTATGCGCTGGCTTTCGCCGCCCGAGAGAGTACCGCTGGAACGTGAGAGTGTAAGATAGCCCAAGCCTACGCTGTTGAGAAAATTGAGCCTCTCCCTCACTTCCTTGAACACGGCTTTGCCTATAAACAAATCTCGCTCTGTGATTTTAGCGGTCTTGATAAAATCAAGCGCCTCAACAACCTGCATATCACAGAAGTCTGAGATATTCAGTCCGCCTACCGTAACGCCGAGGCTTACCTTTGAGAGTCTTTTTCCATCGCACTCATCGCAGGGAATCTCGGACATATAGCCCTGGATTTCATCCTTTATCCACGCGCTTGTGGTCTCGCGGAAACGCCTTTCAAGGTTATTGATAATACCTTCAAACGGTCTGGTCATAACTCGGGTGTCGCCGAAAGGCATATGACGCACAAGGCGTAGGGGTTCGCCGTTGGTGCCGTAAAGAAGTACATTTATTATATGCTCGGGCAATTCGCCAAGCGGAGTGTCAAGCGAAAAACCGTACTTGTCGGCGAGCGCCTGGAAATACATCTCAGCAATTGAGTTGCCTTCCATTGCCCAGCCGCTGCCCTTTAAGCCGCCCTGAGCTATGCTTTTCTCGGGGTCGGGAATCACAAGCTGAGGGTCAACCTTGAGGAAAACACCCAAGCCCGTACACTTGGGGCAAGCGCCGAACGGATTGTTAAACGAGAACATTCTCGGGGAAAGCTCGTCCACACTAACTCCGTGTTCGGGGCAGGCATAGTTCTGTGAAAACAGCATATCCTCTCCGCCTATAACATTGACGGAAATCAGCCCCGAAGTGAGCTTTGAGGCGGTTTCGATTGAATCCGCGAGGCGTGAGCGGATACCGTCCTTTACAACAAGGCGGTCTACTATTATATCAATACTGTGTTTTTTGTTCTTTTCAAGCTCGATTTTTTCGGACAAATCATAGATTTCGCCGTCGGCTCTGACGCGCACAAAACCAGCCTTGCGGGCTTTCTCAAACTCCTTTTGCTGAGTGCCTTTTCTGCCCCTTACAATCGGAGCCATAATCTGGATTTTTGTACCCTCGTCAAGGGAAAGCACGCTGTCTACAATCTGGTCGATTGACTGCTGGGTAATCTCACGTCCGCATACGGGACAATGAGGAATGCCGATACGCGCGAACAAAAGACGCAGATAGTCGTAAATCTCCGTTACCGTACCGACTGTTGAGCGGGGATTGTGAGAAGTAGTTTTCTGGTCGATTGAAATTGCGGGAGAAAGTCCCTGAATTTCGTCCACGTCGGGCTTATTTGTTTGTCCCAAAAACATACGGGCGTATGAGCTCAGGCTCTCAACATATCTGCGCTGTCCCTCGGCGTAAATAGTGTCAAAGGCAAGCGAGCTCTTGCCCGACCCCGACAGCCCTGTGATAACCACAAGCTTGTCGCGCGGGATAGTTACGTCGATGTTTTTTAAGTTGTGCTGGCGCGCGCCTTTTACAATAATACTTTTTGACATTTATCTACACCTTTTTTGTAGGGGAGTCCGTCTCGGGCTCCCGATTAAAACTGCTTATAGTATTGAGGGATACCGAGACGGTATCCCCTACTTTATTCTTCTGCTGCAGTTTCTTCCCCGTCGTCCTCGGTTTCATTCCAGACAAAGGTTCCGTCCATAACTGCCTCGAAGTCCTCGGTGTGCATTTTTTCGTTCTTTATCAGATACTTCGCAACCTCGTGAAGCTTGTCAACATTTTCGCTGAGGAGAGTTTCCGCCTGCTTATAAGCTTTTTTGACAATATCAATAATGAGCTTGTCTATCTTGGCGGCTGTTTCCTCTGAATAATCCTTGACGTGGCCCATATCGCGGGCAAGGAAAACCTCTCCCGAGCCCTGACCGTAAGCAATAGGTCCGAGCTCATCGGTCATACCGTACTTTGTGACCATATTGCGGGCGGTTTTTGTGGCGCGCTCGATATCGTTGGAAGCGCCCGTTGAGATATCGTCGAGTATAAGAGCCTCTGCCGCGCGTCCGCCGAGAGCGACAACGATGTCCTCAAACATCTCGTTGCGGGAATTGTAGCTCTTATCCTCGGTGGGAAGGGGCATTGTATATCCGCCCGCCATACCGCGAGGGATGATTGAAATCTCGTGAACGGGGTCCTGAGTTTCACAAACGTGGAAGAGAATGGCGTGTCCAGCCTCGTGATAGGCTGTCAGGCGTTTTTCCTTGTCGCTCATCACTTTGCTCTTCTTCTCCGTACCTGCTACAACCTTGATTGTGGCTTCCTCTATCTCCTTCATTGTGATGGCCTTTTTATCAGCACGGGCGGCAAGCAGAGCCGCCTCGTTGAGGAGGTTTTCAAGGTCTGCGCCCGTGAAGCCAGCCGTAGTCTTTGCGATAGTGCGCAAGTTTACGTCGGGAGCAAGGGGCTTTTTGCGCGCGTGAACTTTTAAGATAGCCTCACGTCCGTTGATGTCGGGATAGCTTACGATAACCTGACGGTCAAATCTTCCCGGACGCATAAGAGCGGGGTCGAGAATATCGGGGCGGTTTGTGGCGGCAATCATAATTACGCCCTCGTTAGCACCGAAACCGTCCATTTCAACAAGCAGCTGGTTAAGCGTCTGCTCACGTTCGTCGTGGCCGCCGCCGAGCCCCGCGCCGCGCTGACGTCCTACGGCGTCAATCTCATCTATGAATATAATACAGGGTGAATTCTTCTTGGCTTGTTCAAATAAATCGCGTACACGTGACGCGCCGACACCGACAAACATCTCTACAAAATCGGAACCCGAAATCGAGAAGAACGGTACTCCCGCTTCTCCCGCTACGGCTCTGGCGAGCAGGGTTTTACCTGTTCCGGGAGGTCCCACGAGCAGAACGCCCTTGGGGATACGCGCGCCGAGAGTGTTGAACTTTTCGGGAGATTTTAAGAACTCTACGATTTCCTCGAGCTCCTCTTTCTCCTCGTCAGCGCCCGCGACGTCGTCAAATGTAGTCTTGCGCTTTTCGTCGTTGGTGTTCTTTATCTTAGCTTTGCCGAAGTTCATTTCACGACCGCCGAGACCTCCGCCTCCCATACGGCGCATAATGAATATCCAGAACAGCACCAAAAGCCCGCAGAAAATAACAGTCGGGAGCAGGTTCATAAGGAACGAATTATCCGTATGGCGGATAAAGTTATAGGTCATTTCATAGTTGTGTTCCTTATTGTCGGGGTTCTTATTCTTGCTGTAATACTGCTCAACGTCCTCGTTGAATTCCTCGGGGTCAGCTATTGTACCGTTGATTACAGTCTCCTTTTTGTCGTTGAGAGTAACCTCGATAGCGCCTGTGCCGTAATTAAGCTGATAATCAGCGACCTTACCGTCCTTGAAATAACTTATAATCTCGGAGGTTTCGGTCTGTTCAGCCCTCTGCTGTGTACTGAACAGCAGTGTTACGAGCAGCACTACAGCTATCGGTATTCCGATATACAAGAGCAGGTTACGCGTTTTCTTTTTATTATCCAAATTGTTCACTCCTTAATTTAGTATTCTTATTTCCGAGGAAATTATGAATACACTTCGGGTTTCAATATACCTACATAAGGTAAAGTGCGGTATTTCTCGGCGTAGTCAAGTCCGTAACCGACGATAAACGCGTCGGGGATAACTTTGCCGACATATTTTACGGGAACTTCCTTTACACGGCGGTCGGGCTTGTCAAACAATGTGACAAGATTTACCGAAGCCGCTCCCTTTGCTCTGAGGTACTGGTCAAGGAAGTGGAGCGTGTTGCCCGAGTCAATAATATCCTCGACAATTAGAATATCCTTTCCTACGATTGACTGGGAAATATCCTTGATAACGTTTACACGGCCTGTGCTTTCGGTGCCGTCGGCGTATGAGGAAACAACAACAAAGTCGATTTTAAAGTCGTTTTTCATCGCCTTCATAAGGTCGGCCATAAACAGAATGCTTCCCTTGAGCACGCCGACCATAAGCCAGTCCTTGTCCGCGTAATCCCTGTCGATTTCGGCGGCAAGTCTTTTTACGATGGACTCGATTTCCTGTTCGTTAACCAATACGCTTTGAATATCCTTATGCATAGTAATACCTCTTTCCTTTTATCTATAAATTTTTAACACTAATTGATAGCTTTCCCGACGCTCTTCGCGATACGCCTATCCCCTCTATCCAGAGAACCTCGCTGCCGCAAGCGGCGAGGATAAGACTGTCACGGTTTTCCTCGGGAATTTTTAATTCATTCAGGAGTTTTTTTACTGTTTTAGTTATGTTTCGCCTCGGCAAAGTAAAGGTGTCCCCTGCCCTGCGTGTGCGAAAAACTATTTTTTTATCTTCCGGTTTTAATTCTTTTACAGAATATTCTTTACCTTTATATATAAAACTCGAATCAAGCTTTAATTCTATTTCAGAAAAATAATCCTCTTCTCTGTCTTTTACAAATCTGAGCGTGCCCTGCTTGCAAACAGCCGTCAGACCGCTTTCGAGAGTAACCGCTCCCCCGTCGAGAGAGTCGTCAATAAGCTTTACGGCTTTATAGTCAACCTCACTTGTGTTGAGTTTGCAGAGCTTAAATATAACACTCAGCCTTAAGGCTTCGGGAAATTTTGATAAAAGCTTGCTGTCATAGCCGTTTTCGGCTTTGATTTGTTCAATAGCCTCATCGGTTTTTAATTCTATAAAAGAATTAACTCCCCTGAGCATATCGCTCTCGCGTGTGACTGTATTCTCAAAATCGGGATTGAGCTCTTTTAAGACAGGAATGATGGAATGACGGATTTTGTTGCGGGTGTATTCATCCTGTAGATTGGTACTGTCGGTGACAAAATCAAGACTCTTTCCAGCGCAGTACGCCTCTACCTCATCTCGTGTAACGTAAATCAGCGGACGGATAATACTGTCACGAACGGGAGCGATTCCGCTGAGCCCGTTTATGCCCGCGCCGCGAGTCAGGTTGAAAATAACTGTTTCGGCGTTATCGCTTGCAGTGTGGGCTGTGGCGACTTTTGCGCCAAGCTTTTCGCTGAGCTCATTGAAAAACTTATAGCGTTCGTCACGTCCGCAGAGCTCCTCACTCTGCTTTCTCTCTTTAGCGAGAGAGCGTATATCAACGCTTTTTACAAACAATTTTATATCTATATTGCGACATATTTTTCTGACGAAGTCCTCGTCACGATTTGCCTCATTGCCTCTGAGATTATGGTTTAGATGAGCGGCATAGATTGTCAAATTATATTCGTCTTTCAGCTCAATAAGCGCGTTTAAAAGCGACACCGAGTCCGCTCCGCCCGACAACGCGACAATCAAGCTGTCGCCGTTTTGTAGCATATCAAAAGCTTCTACGGCTTTATTTACTTTACTGACAAAATCACTCACGGTTATGCTCCACAGATGTAAAACGCATAAACTCGCCCTGCCAATGGAGTTTTACGCTGGTGGTTTCACCGTGACGGTTCTTGGCTACGATACACTCGCCGCTGTTATAGTCGGTCTGAGCGTCGTTCTGATCCTCGCCCTGACTTCCGTAATAGCCCTCGCGGTAAAGCAGGAGGACGATATCGGCGTCCTGCTCGGTGGAGCCCGACTCACGAAGGTCGGAAATCATTGGTCTGTGGTCCGCTCTCGCCTCAGCCGAACGGTTGAGCTGTGAGAGGCACAGCACGGGAACGTCAATCTCCTTGGCGAGAATCTTCAGGCTTCGGGTGATTTCGGAAACCTCCTGAACACGGTTGTCTATACGTCTGCCGCTTGTCATAAGCTGCAGATAGTCGATTACTACAAAGTCGATGTTTTTCAGACGGCGAAGCTTCGATTTCATTTCACCCACAGTGATGCTGGGCGTACTGTCGAGATAAAAGTCGCACTTGGCGAGCACGTCGCCAGCCTTGACGATGCGCTCCCATTCCTCATTGTTGAGATGTCCTGTACGCAGTTTAGTACCGCCTACAAGAGCCTCTGAGGAAAGAAGTCTGGACGCAAGCTGTTCCTTGCTCATTTCAAGCGAGAAGAAAGCGACGGTCTTTTTGCTGGTCATGGCCACGTGCTTTGCTATATTCAGCGCGAAAGAAGTTTTACCCATACCCGGGCGAGCCGCAAGGAAAATCAGGTCGGAACGGTTAAGTCCCGTAATAACCCTGTCAAGATCGCTGAGCCCTGTGGGGATAGGCTTGAGAGCGTCGTCGGAGTTCCTGCCAAGAGCGTCAAGTCTGTCAAATTCTCTGAGAAGAACTTTATTGAGCGGTTCAAGGCCGTTGATTGTGTCGCGCCTGATGTCAAAAATCCTCTGTTCCGCAGCGTCAATAAGAGTCTGTGACTCGATCTCTCCGTCGGAAGCGTCGCGGATTGTGTCGCGCGAAGCGTTGATAAGACTTCTTACATCATATTTTTCACGGACAATCTTGGCGTATTCGGCGGCGTTTGAGACAGCGGGACAGTTCTGGGCTAAATCCATCAGATAGGTTTTGCCCATACTTTCGTCAAAATTCTTTTCTTTTGTAAGCCTGTTGAGCAGGGTTACAAAGTCAATGTTCTTGCCGTTGTTATACAAATCAAGTATAGCCGCGTAAATATCACGGTGTGTATTCACGTGGAAATATCTTGAATCCGTAAGGATTTCGGCAACCTCGTTAACAGCTTCGCTGTCGATTATAATCGCGCCGAGAACAGCCTGCTCAGCCTCAGGGCTGTAAGGCAGGTTGAGCCCGTCATATCCTGTTGTCACATTATTATCTGCCATAATATGTACCTGTATTTTATAAATCTTCTGTTAACAAAAAACAATTAACAGACTGGAACAAGGTTTAAGCATAGTCGGATAAAGACAAAAGTCGGTACACAAAACTATTTATATTGCAATAGCACTTACTAACGCCGACCCTCATCCGTCAAAGTCATTCGCTTTGCTCACGCCTTTGACACCTTTCCCCAGGGGGAAGGCAATCAGACTTCCTCTACAACTTCAATAGTGATTGTTGCCGAGATACCTGTGTAGAGCTTAATCTCCGCGGTGTATTTGCCGAAGGACTTGATATCCTTGGAAAGCACAATTTTGCGCTTGTCAACGCTGATTTGGAATTCCTGCTTGATAACAGCGGCGATATCCTTAGCCGTAATGCTTCCGAAGAGCTTTTCGCCCGAGCCCTTGGCTTTCATTGTAATTGTTTTGTCGTCGAGCAGGCTCTTGTGGTGATTAGCCTGAGCCTTCTGGGTGGCAATCTTATAGTTCTTGCTGTCCTCAGCGTTCTTGTACTCGTTCATAGCCTGAGCGTTAGCCTCTTTAGCCAGTTTCTTTGGAAAGAGAAAATTGCGGGCGTAACCATCGGATACGTTAACGAGATCGCCCTTTTTGCCGAGTGACTTAACCTCATGTAAAAGAATAACTTTCATTTTGGTCTTCCTTTCTATATGACATTTGATTATGTATAAAACTATTCCTGAATAACACTGTCAATAGCGTCAATCAGTTTTCTCTTGCATTCCTGAGGGGAAAGCCCCTTAAGCTGAGCCGCCGCCATATTCTGGTGACCGCCTCCGCCGAGGTTTTCCATAACAAGCTGAACATTAAGCTTTCCGTAGCTGCGCGCGGAAATGTTTATTCCGCCGTTGCTTTCGAACACAACGAAACTGGCGACAACGTTCTCAACCGAAAGCAACTCATCCGCTGCCTGTGACGCAACTATACGGATATTGTCACACTCGCCGTCCGCTATGGATATAGCGCAGTCACGGTAAACTTCGGCGTTGTTGACAAGCTTGTATTTCTGCTTATAGTTTTCAAGCGGACCCGCGAAGAGCTCCTTAGTTTCAACCGTATCAGCTCCGTGTTTTCTAAGGAACGCCGCCGCCTCAAATGTGCGCACACCCGTGCGGACAACAAAGTTCTTTGTGTCAAGCATAATACCCGACAAAAGCGCCTCCGCCTGAAGCTTTGAAAGCTTGGCGTCGCCTATATATGTAATCAGCTCGGCTACCATCTCGGAAGCCGACGAAGCGGTCGGCTCGTGATAGAAGATGACAGCGTCGTTGATATAATTAACCATTTTGCGGTGATGATCTATTACAACAACGTGCGAACACTTTGAAAGAAGCTCGGGGCTCTCAACCATATCGCGGATATGAGTATCCACAACTATTATGAGTGTTCTGTAAGAGATGTTTTTGAGAGCTTCATCGGGAGTGATAAACATTTTGGTGCCGCTTTGTTCAGCAAGGGAAATCAACCTTTTTGCCATTGAAGAACCCCTGTTGATGACAATTCGGCAATGCTTTTTGAGGACATTTTCGATAACAGGCTGTAAACCTACCGCCGCGCCGACGCAGTCAAGGTCGGAAAAACGGTGCCCCATAATATATACACGGTCAGCCTCGGAAACAGCTCTCGTAATGGATGTAGCAATTACACGGGAGCGAACCTTGCTCATTTTCTCTATACCCGCGGAAACTCCGCCGAAGAACTCGTAACTGTCGTCCTTCATAACGGCGACCTGGTCGCCGCCTCTGCCAAGCGCCATATCGAGCGCCTTGCGCGCCTTTTGTTCGCTTTCAACAAGAGTTTCACAATGCATACCGATTCCGATTGAAACAGTCGCCTCACGGTTGTTGAACTTGATTGTGCGAATTTCCTTAAGGATTGGAAATTTATCCGCGACAAGCTTGTCGAGCGCGACCTTGTCAAATATCATCATATACTTGTTTGACGGCAAAGTCTTGAACAGAGCTTTGTTTTCGTCTGCAAAGTGGAGCAGCTTGGTTTCGAGCGCGAGCAAAACTCTTGCACTTTCCTCCTCACTGTCGTTTGAAAACTCGTCCTGGTTGTCAAAGCTGATTAACGCGACGGATTTCTGGGTTTCGAGATACTTTTTGTAAATATAGTAGTAATCGGTATTATCAATATAGAAGCACGCGTAGCCTTCCTCTACCGAGGTGCAGAGCACCATAAAATGTTTGCCGTTGAAGTCGATTTCAAAGCCGTCGCTGTCAGCGACACTGTCAATCTCTTTGGCGCCTATATAAGGGCTGATGTCCTCGTTTGAGGGGTTGCGTCCCGAGCACAGCTGCTTTTTGAACCTGGAGTTGCTCCATACAATATCGCCGTGTTTCCCCGCAAGAGCGACGGGAACCTTAAAGCGGTCCAGGTAATCCTTCTCGACTTTTCCGATACTGTTAAGCGCGGAGTCAAGCGTACGGGTTACATAACGTCTGTAACGCGAACGAAAAATTATGGACAGCGCTAAAAGAACAATCGCTACTCCGCCTCCGATAAAAGATACCAAAGGCTGATAAGGGTATACCGCAATTGCCATACCGAAAATTATGAATATTGAAATAATTAACCATGGAGCAGATGTCCAGACTCTTCTTTTCATACCGTTTCCTTAAACAAAGTAATATACTGATTAAACCTCTTGTAAAATCGGAAGAATCATCGGTGAACGACGCGTTTTCTGAGTTATAAGCTTGGAGATGTCGTCCTTGATTCTGTTTTTGATTGTACCCCACTCGTGGATGTTACGGTCAGCGCAATCCTCTAATATATGGAGCGCTGACGAACGAATCTCATCGAGAAGCTCCTCACTCTCGCGAACATAAACAAATCCGCGGGATACAATATCGGGTCCGCTGATAACGTGACCGTCGTATACATCGAGAGACGCAACAATGATGATCAAGCCGTCCTGAGCCAGATGCTTCCTGTCACGCAGAACGATTGAACCTACGTCCCCTACCCCGAGGCCGTCTACAAAGACCTTGCCCGCAGGAACGGATGAGAGCTCCTTGATGTGTTCCTCGTTAAGCTCAATCTGCGAGCCAATATCGCCTATATAAATATTCTTCCTATCCACTCCCAGCGACTGAGCGATTTCGGCGTTTTTACGCAGGTGTTTCTGCTCGCCGTGAACAGGGATAAAGTACCTGGCGTTGACAAGCTTTTGCAGGATTTTGAGCTCCTCCTGACACGCGTGTCCCGATACGTGTACATCGTACATACCCTCGTAAACAACCTTACAGCCGCGCTTTAACAACTCATCGATTACGTTGCCCACGCTCTTTTCGTTGCCCGGGATAGGATTGGCGGAGATTATGATGAAATCCCCCTCGCCTACCATAACCTTGCGGTGGTCGGAATACGCCATACGCGACAGCGCCGACATTGGCTCGCCCTGTGAACCTGTTGTGATTAACACAATCTGCTCGCGTGGATAGCGGTCGAGCATATCTATATCAATTATGATGTTTTGCGGAACTTTCAGATAACCGAGTTCCTCGGCAACGCTCATATAGTTGACCATTGAACGTCCCGAAAAAGCGACCTTGCGTTTATACTTGTGAGCGACGTCGATAATCTGCTGAACACGGTTCACGTTGGACGCGAATGTCGCGATGATGATTCTGTCCTTTGAAGCGTCGTTAAAGAGCTTATCGAGGCTGGCTGTAACAGTCTGTTCAGTCGCTGTGTATCCCGGGCGGTCGGCGTTGGTGCTCTCGCATAAAAACGCCAGAACTCCCTCGTGACCAAGACGCGCGAACGCGTGCAAATCAATCATATCGCCTACAAAGGGCGTGCAGTCAATCTTGAAGTCTCCCGAATGCACAACAGTACCCGCGGGAGTATGCAGCGCTATAGCTACAGAGTCGGGAATCGAGTGGTTGACTCTGATGAACTCCGCCTCAAAACAGCCGAGCTTTATCTTGCCGCCAGCGTTGATAACGTTCAGTTTTGCGGAATTAAAGAGATTGTGTTCCTTTAATTTGTTGCCGATAAGTCCGATTGTGAGCGGTGTACCGAATATCGGAATGTTCATCCTTGAGAGCAGGAAAGGTATTCCGCCGATATGGTCCTCGTGTCCGTGCGTAACGACCATACCCTTGACCCTGTCGATATTCTGTTCAATATAGGTGAAGTCGGGGATTACCAAATCAACGCCGAGCATATCGCCGTCGGGGAACGCCATACCGCAGTCGAGCAGTATGATATCGCCCTCGCATTCAAATAGAGTTATGTTCTTGCCTATTTCATTAAGTCCGCCGAGAAAAGCAATCTTTATCGACGGTTTTGCCTTTTTGGGCGGCTTTTTTGTCCGTTTTGGACTTGTTCTTTTTACTGTCTTTTTCTTAGAAAAGCTTTTAGCAGAATTAGATTTAGCGTTGTTCGAGTTACGCTTGCCACTGTAGTTTTTCTTGAATTTGTTGTTTTCTGCTGACAAAATTTTACCTCCTGTTTTATTCTTTATCTATGGCAAATTGCGCTATTTGCCTATTATCTGATTATAAATATTCATATTATTTTACCTCATTTACACTATGTATGTCAAGCCTTTTCTCATTAATATCTACTACCCTGAAATATGGACTGTTTACGCGAAAAATATGCGGTTTTAAGATATTAAAATGCACAAATAAAGAAAAATGATTATAAAGTAGTTGCAATTAATTAAACATAGTATTATAATAGGTATTGTATAAAATAATTTATAGGTGATGAACTTGAAGAAAGTTGAAATATTTACCGACGGCGCGTGTAAGGGGAACCCCGGTCCCGGCGGCTGGGGAGCTATCCTGCGATATAAAGGCGTCGAGAAGGAAATATCGGGCGGAGAAACTGACACAACCAACAACCGTATGGAGCTCACCGCTGTTATTGAAGCGCTCAAACTTCTGAAAGAACCGTGCGAGGTCGCGCTCTACACCGACAGCCAGTATATAGCCAACGCTTTGACACAGGGCTGGGCTAAAAAATGGAAAGCCAACAACTGGATGAGAAACAAGAAGGAAAAAGCACTGAACCCAGAACTCTGGGAAGTTCTTCTCAAGCTTTGCGACACTCACAAGGTTGACGTTCACTGGGTTAAAGGTCACGCGGGACATCCCGAGAACGAAAGGTGCGACCGTCTTGCTGTCGCTCAGGCGGAAAAATACACAAAATAATTACTTAATAATGTCATCATAAAGGAGATAAAATGAGAAATATTTACGCAGATAACGCGGCAACGACAAAGCTCTCCCCCGTTGCCCTTGAAAAAATGATGCCGTATCTGACAGAAGTTTACGGCAACCCCTCAAGCCTGTACGGCATAGGTCAGGAAGCCAAGAAAGCCGTAGAGGACGCCAGGGCTAATATCGCGAAGAACCTTGGCGCAAAGCATCCGAGCGAAATATACTTTACCTCGGGCGGCTCGGAGTCCGACAATTGGGCTCTCAAAGGCATTTGCCACCGACTTAAAGCCAGAGGTAAAAACCACATAATTACATCTAAATTTGAGCACCACGCGATTCTGCACACCTGCAAAGCTCTGGAAAAGGAAGGCTTTGAGGTAACGTATCTCGATGTATACGAGAAAGGCATAGTGCGTCCCGAGGATGTTGAAAAAGCTATCCGCGAGGACACGGCTATCGTCTCGATTATGTACGCCAACAACGAAATCGGCACAATACAGCCTATCGCCGAAATCGGCAAAATATGCAAGGAACACAAGGTGTTGTTCCACACCGACGCTGTTCAGGCGGCGGGCTACTGCAAGATTAACGTCGCAGAACAAAACATTGATTTGATGTCTATGACAGCTCATAAGATTCACGGTCCAAAGGGCTGCGGACTACTGTACATACGCAAGGGTATACTGATTGACAACCTGATTGAGGGCGGCGCTCAGGAACGCGGCAAACGCGCGGGCACTGAGAATATCGCGGGCATAATCGGTCTGGACGCTGCGCTTCAGATTGCCGTAGACACTATGGATGAGCGCAACAAAAAGCTCTCCAAGCTCAGGGACAAGCTCATTGATGGGCTGCTCAAAATTGAGAGAAGCAGAGTTAACGGCGACAGAGTCAACAGACTGCCCAACAATGTAAATATGTGCTTTGAGGGCATTGAGGGCGAAAGCCTCCTGCTCAGGCTGGAGTTCGCGGGAATTTCCGCATCGTCGGGTTCGGCTTGCACATCGGGAAGTCTTGACCCGAGTCACGTACTTCTGGCCATCGGTCTCCCCCACGAGATTGCTCACGGCAGTACCAGAATGACGTTTGACGACAGCACAACCGAAGAAGATATCGACTATATCTTAGAAACTGTCCCCAAAATTGTTAAGACCCTGAGAGATATGTCACCTCTCTGGGAAAACATCAAGAAAGGCGAAAAAAGCGGAGCGAAATTTGTAAACTAAAGGAGAAAGACATGGCATTCACATATTCTGAAAAGGTAATGGACCACTTTGCCAACCCGAGAAACGTCGGCGAAATTGAAAACGCGGACGGAATCGGCGAGGTAGGCAACTCAAAGTGCGGCGATATTATGAAAATGTATATTGAGGTTAACGACGGAGTAATTACCGACGTTAAGTTCAAGACCTTCGGCTGCGGCGCGGCTATCGCCACAAGCTCAATGGCAACGGAGCTGATTAAGGGCAAGACTATTGACGAAGCCCTGCAGCTCACAAACAAAGCGGTTATGGAAGCTCTGGATGGACTTCCGCCCGTAAAGGTGCACTGCTCGGTACTCGCCGAGGAAGCTATCCGCTCTGCTGTGGCTGATTACTATAAGCGTCAGGGAATTGACCCTGAGCCGATTATGGGTAAAATCGGGAGCTCTCACGACCACGAACATGAAGAATAGGAATAAGAAAAAGGGGCTGTGAAAAAAACAGTCCTGTAAAACAAGAAGGCACATAACCGAAAGTAATGACGGTTGTGTGCCTTTTGTGGTATAATGAATTTGTGAAAAACAATAACGCCACAACATATTATAGTCCAAAACAAGGAAGATTTCCAGTATTTATTTCAGATTTAGTAAAAATTTCTGATCCGGTAATGACATTTGACCATATCATGGAGGAGATTGAAATAGAAAAGCATCTCAAAAGCACAACCTACACAGTAGGACGCAAGGGATACAATCCGGTCAATATGTTAAAAACAATCTTGTTTGGTTTTATGGACAAGGGATGGCTAAAAAAATAATTTAACTTATATGGATTTGCTTGAAGAAACCATCAGAATAGAATTGGAAAAGATAACAAAACCTTAAGAATTAGATTGTCATTTACAACTAAATATGGTATAATAATATTGTTAAAGGCGGTGATAACGTGGCACTAAAGAATAAGCTTAATATTGAAAACTCAGCAGATTTAGCTCGTGAAGAAGAACGTATAAGCAAGAAAAAAGCTGCTGAATTATTTGAAAGCGGTATGCTTGACAAGTTAAAAGCAGGTTCTTTTAAAGCTCTGAGTTTTATTCATCGCTATTTATTTGATGATATTTACGACTTTGCAGGTAAAATACGCACCGTAAATCTTGCTAAGAGCAATTTTAGATTTGCACCGGTTATGTATTTGAAAGCTGCGTTAGATAACGTTGAGAAAATGCCGCAATCTACCTATGATGAGATAATTGAGAAATATGTTGAGATGAACATTGCCCACCCATTCAGAGAAGGTAACGGCAGAGCCACACGAATCTGGCTTGACCTTATTTTGAAACACGAACTCAAAAAGGTTGTGGATTGGAGCAAGGTGGATAAGGATGATTATCTTCTCGCTATGGAACGAAGCCCTATAAAAGATATCGAAATTAAGGTGCTTCTCCAAAACGCTCTTACAGATAAGATTGATGACCGAGAGATTTACATGAAAGGCATTGACCACAGCTACTATTACGAAGGCTATACAACATTTAAAACTGAAGAAATATAGAATACTCCCTATGGCTTGGCTGCCATAGGGAAGTTTATTATATATGATCCCAATTTACAAAAGTATATAAAAAACCTGTTGCAAGTTTTATAAAGTTTTGGATTTTTCCAAATTATATGTTTTAATTGTTCCTATCAACACACCATGTTTACCCATAAAAGATATTCCTATTTGATTTATTTCACATGAGGGGAACTGTCTATAAGATTCAACTAGATTATTAATTTTTGTGTTTAAATGTTTAAAACAACCAAGTGATATATGTGTGCGTTCAGATTTTATATCCCAGCCAATAGGAAATACATCTTTTTGTAATAATTCATCTAATGTATTCTTGATTTCATACATGTAATCATTCTGTAGAAAATCTAAAAACAAATACTTAGATGATTTTTCAGATACTGATTTAAAGTACAATGCCATTGGATCAATTTTAAATGGTGCAATGGTTTTTGAAAAATCCGAAACTGTTTTAAACACATTTAAGAGCTGTTCTTCAGAGTCAACAAACCCCATAAATAATGAGATGTGGGGAAAATAGACTGAATTATTTCCAAAATTCCAAAAACCAGAAACACACTTATTTGCTTCATTATTTATTTTGTGACAAAAACTATTAAGTGGTTCAGTAACAGTAAAGAAAACATTAATTTTTGTTTTTTCACCATTTAGCAGTCCAATCAATTCACCAGACAACTCCCTAAGTCCTTCAATTTTTTCTTTAATATTAATCACCTCAAATTATATGATAGATAAAATGATTTTTTTAGTTATTTTTGTCTTTTTCTTCAAAGGAACTTTCTGGTTCATTGTTTTCAAAAGAATTCACTTTATCTTTTTGTACAAAAGATAGGTCTAATGCTCCACGTGTTTGGTTTGGTTGCCTGTCGGTAAAATAATTGCCTCTTAATCTATTCTGAGCAGCATTTATATTTAATAATGTATACCCATAAAACTTATTTGTGGATGACGAACCATCTGTTGTGTTTGAAGTGTTTCCGATCCATAAATAAGCTAATTGATGAGATTTTGTTTCTTCATCAAATAATAATTCTGCATTTATACTATTTGAAAAGCTTGTAGGAGAAAAAGTTTGACAAGAAACGCTCGTAAATGTTTGAGTTATTTCTAATACGAAAGGACGTTTATCCTTGCCTCGTGTAAGTATACCTTCCCAGCGCCCTTCAATAATAGGAGTAGAAAACTTATCTGGCAAATGCTTATTTATTCTCTTAATTTTCCACCAGCGTTTATCAAACATACTCCATAAAAAAGCAAGCACAACAGAAAAAATACTGATAATTGTTGATATAGTGTTTAATTGAATCGGAACAATAGGAAGGAGTAATAAAAGCGATAGACCTAACGCCCACAAAATATATTTTGTAAATCCTGTAAGAATAAGTTTTAACTTCCAATAATTATGTGATTTCATTATAACCTCTTAATTACATTTTTTATAATAATATACAACTAAAACCAAGAGAATGTCAAGCAATGTCAAAAAAACAAATAATTTCTTGAGTAATTAACCACACTTATATTCGCGTATGAAATAACTGCTTTAGACTTTTAAAAACCGCCATAGAAAACTATGACGGTCAGAGCGATATTTTATGTGTTTTTTCGGATTTTCTTAAAATGATAGTAAATTGATTTTTAAAACAGGCTTTAAGCCCTGATTAATAATTGGATTTTTGATAGTAATGTTGACAGCATTTGAAGTAAAAATGATAGTATTTTTACTTAATTTAACTTATCCGAAACATACACTCATTACCTCGACAAACAGCTTGCAACCCCAGTATTTAAGCCGTTTTCGGATATTTTGGCAAAAGATAAGAGGCGATTCGGAAATCGCCTCTAATGGTCCGAGTGACTGGAGTCGAACCAGCGGCCTCTTGAACCCCATTCTTCTCCCGAATACGGGATGTTCAGAACATATGGAAATATAGTGTATATGCGGAGTTTCAGCTATTATTTATCTTCCTATTCTTCCATAATATTCACTTGTTTTATACCCTAATTCTACTATTTTTTTGACCTATTTATATATATCTAACTTATATTTATATTATGTTTTGGTCAAAAAAATATATGTTTAGATTATATCAAAAGCTATTTCACGCTTTTGTTTTATTGTACCAGTTATAAAGATGTTGAAATTATCTGCTCGAAATACTTTAAAGCAGTAAAATTAGTATTGCATTTTTTGAAAACAATGGTATAATAATATTGTAGTAAAATATCTGCTCAAAAGAATTTTAAATGTTAATTTTATATAAGAGGATTGTTATGCGAAATATTAGTGAAATAAAAGAGGTGTTTCAACCTTACGGCGGTATAATGAAAACATCTCAACTGACTAAAGAAAAAATTTATTACAAAGAACTGATGTCGCTTCTTCAAAACGGTGTAATTGAAAAGCTTCGTACAGGTTATTATCAGCTGGTTGACAATGATAATATAAGCGAGGCATTTACTGTTACGCATATGTTTCCTGACGGTATTTTGTGTATGGATACCGCTTTACGTCATTATGGCTACATTGACCGCACACCTGCTGAATGGCACATTGCAGTCAATAAATATTCTGGCCGTACACGTTTTAAGATTGATTACCCATTCATAAAACCATACTTTGTTGCACCCGATATTTTGGAGCTGGGTCTCTGTGAACAGGAGATTGACGGTAACAAGGTCAGAATGTATGACAAAGAGCGTGTCATATGCGATTGCCTGCGTTATAGAAATAAAATGGATAAGGAACTGTTCAACAAAGCAATTCAAAGTTATGTGGTTGATACAAGCAAAAACATTTCAAGACTAATGAAATATGCTGGTTCGCTTCGTTGCGTAAAATTGGTTAAAGATTTGATAGGAGTGTGGCTATAATGACAGATAAAGCAGCTTCGGTACTGGCAAGGCTGAGAAACAAAGCTAAGGAAAGCGGCATCAGCTATCAGCAGTGTCTGCAGCTTTTCCTTCAGGAAGAGTTTTTGCGTAAACTTTCTGCTTCCCCATACAAGGACAATCTAATTCTCAAGGGCGGTCTGTTCATTTATACATTGACGAACTTCGAGAGCCGTGCGACGGTTGACGTTGATTTTTTGTTGAGAGGTCTCTCAAATGATATGGAGCGTATGGATGAAATAATTGCTGAGATTCTCGCTGTTCCGACTGGCAACGATTTTATAACATTCAAAGTGCTTCCTACAGAACCGATTGCGGCAAACAGAAAGTATCACGGGGTCAGTACACAAATTACAGGATATATCAAAAATGTTCGTGTGCCGTTCAGTATTGATATTGGTGTCGGCGATGTAATTGTACCATCAGCAAAGGCTCGTACAATTAAAACACAGCTTGATGATTTTGAGGCGCCCGAGATTATGACATATTCTTTAGAGAGCACAATTGCAGAAAAGCTGGACGCTATTCTGCAACGATTTGAACTCACAGGAAGAATGAAAGATTTTTATGATATTTATTATCTTTCACAAATGTTTGATTTCGACGGTTTGAAGCTCCAGACGGCTATATCGGAAACGCTGCAAAACCGTGGCACTGATTATAACGCTGATAGTTTTAAGCTTATTACGGAGCTTGTAAACGATGAAAATATGCAAGTCAGATGGCGCAACTTCCTACGCACGCTTCACGATGTTGATATTACTTTTGAACAGGTTATGGATGGCATTTCCGCCTTTATTGAACCTGTATGGGATTCATTCATAAAAGAAAACGAATTCCAAAAGCAGTGGCGCGCGGAAATCAAAACTTGGACCTAATTTAAAAGTGCTTTAATTGGGACATTTGTTGATTGTAAATATCTATAATGGTAAACGAATTTTTGTTATTATATTGCTGTTATATGTTTTGTTAAAAGTATTAAATGTATGGAGCACAAAATATTCCCATCAAGCAATGGATTTGAATTTCTTGAACAGTATTTAACTGAGATTTATGGAGAACGCGGTTCATTTAAGCATAATCTAATCAGGTATATTAATAGTGATATGTTTTGCAGAGGTTGTCGTTTTGCGGATTCAATTGAGGATATACCGGAGATAACCTTTAAAGAAATCCAACAATTAATCGAACGTGAAAAATATTTTCGTAATATATCTGTTGAATTACAAAGAAAGTATGATCAATACAATAAATCAGGCAAAATAACAGAAGAAGATTATCGAGAGATAGCTGGAATTATGGGGCTTGCCCCAGGTCACACAGACAGGCTGGAAACGTTGTTCCCAAATACTTTGGATTTATATGTTTGCTCTGAAAAGGAAGGAAAAGCCATATGGGATTCTGTGAGCTCCAAGCCAAATATAATAGCTGTAATGGTCAATGCGATGATGGATTATATTCGCAGTAATCAGATTATCAACTACAACGGCAGAGATATGCTTTCGCAAGGATATACCAGAAACTTTTTCAGAGGTGAGAATGCGTATTATAAAACATCAAAATCATCTATGTTTCGCGGATTAGATACTATGGATGAAAACCAAGCGGAAGAAACCATTTTTATTCGAACGATAAAAATGATTGATTTTGCTATTTGGCTTTCTCATCTGGAATGTGTTAAAAAATGGCCGCACGGCGATGTGTTTCACGGCGCGGTTGCACAGCACTATGGTATTGCAACTAACGGTATGGATATTTCTTCAAATCTTAAGATAGCTTTATTTTTTGCGTGCTGTTACTATGACAATAAAAGTAAAAAATGGTTACCGTTATCGAATGACGATTTTACACAAGCAAATTCAAGAGAAAAGGTTGATGAGTTAGGAGGAGATTCCAGATACGGTATTTTGTATTCCGCTCCCGCGGATATAGCTGAGTTGAGCAAAGTAGCCAACATTGAAGATTTACATATTACAAATGTAACTCCTGTTGGAATCCAGCCGTTCCAAAGATGTGAAAGGCAAAGTGCTTTCATAATCGAAACAGGTCGCACTTACGATTTGTTCAAGGATAGATCTTTTACTAAAGTTAAGTTCAGACTGACGGAAGAAATTTGTGATTGGATATATCACGAAATGAATAAAGGTGAATTGGTATATCCAAATGAGGGTAAGGGTAACTGTCAAGATATTGCTGGTATAATAATGAATTCCCGACAACATACAATAGAAGCATTCAACGCTGCAACACATCGGCTACAGTTTGACGAAAATAAGTCAAATGAAATAAAAAAGCAGTTGGAGAAACAAGGGTATAATTTTTGTGGCAATATCCAGTGGTGTTCAGTCGAAAGAGAACGAGAATTAAACCGTGACTGTTTTGAATCAATAAAGAATATTAATTCAACTATTCGCTGGATGTTCTGTATATAACGAATTCAAAAAACAAAGTACAAGAAGAACGAGCAACCAAAAGGCTGCTCGTTTTTCTCTTATTATAACGTTTATTTTTTTTCATAGAACTCCTCAATATCACGCAGCTGCTCGGGCAAGTCAAACATAACGGTATTATAAATCACGCTCATATCTACGTTGTCGTATTTATGCACATTTCGGTAATGATTTAAGATAGTATTTATCGTTTTTAATATTATCCATATATCTTCACTACGTCCACAAATCCACATTGCTCCAACTATTGCATCATTTACTGATGTTTTATTGAACAATCAAAATAAAATGGAAATAATTTCATTGAATAATCCGCTGGTCTGTGGTAAACTATTAGTGCCACACAATTTGATATAGAAAGTGAAAAGTAATTCGCTATAAGTCATAGTATTCGTGTTTCCATATTCGGAAAAAACGCATACTCCTTTTTGGTATACTTTGACTTATAGTGTATCAAGTTGTGTGGCGCAATCGGAGTCAGCGTTTTTCGGCGTATAGCTTCGGCTATGCGCCTTTTTTGTATCCTAAAATAATAGAATTTCACAGAAAAATTCTACGAACAATTAAAAAAATGTAAAAAAATTAAAAAAATCACGGTTTTTTACATCTAAAAAGTTAAATATCTCTAAAACTGGCTTTCGATACGCCAATAATCTGCGTATTATGATTTTATATAATGCGTTTTAATGAGAATTTATATCTTCTTAGGGGGGAGGGAGAATAAGTTGTCAACAAAACACTACAAAGTAAACGAAAAAATTGAAATAACAGAAATAGACCAAAATCACAAGCAACTTTTTCTCCTGTCAGGAGGCAAAATCTTCTGTTATTTTCCTTTCAGGGGTGTACAGGTTCTTTTCTATGATATTCATTCTTCGGAGATTCCCGACCTTTGGAAGCTTGGTTTCAGAAAGGTTGCCGAGGGGCGTTATCTCAGGGCGTTAATATGCCGCAGCGGATGCTGTGATTTTACGGTAGACGGAATAACGCAAAAGCTGTCTGCCGATCAAGCTATGTTTGATTATTCGATGGTTGACAAGGGAGATTTCACATTTACAAGCGAATATTTTAAAGGTGTGGAGATTACTATCCAATCAACCCTGATCAACGAAAATACATCATACAGAAAACTAAGAAAGGTCATTAAGGCGATGAGCCTTCCCGAACAGGAGATTCGCAACTGCAACGGTTATATATTTGCGTTCTCGCCCAACACGGAACGAATTATAGACGAATACCTTAAAGCGGGCTTCAGCAGTTTAGCTGATATTATCAATATAGGTTATACTCTTGTAATCGGTCACAGACTGGGTAACGACCTTAAGACGAGCAAGACAAAGGTTTCCGATAAGCAAATGCTGATAGCCGAAGATATTCATCGTTGCCTTACAGAGGAATTTGCGACGAAATGGACTGCTCAGATATTCGCCGAAAAATACGGGGTAAGCGACACTACCGTTAAATCATATTTTAAAAGGGCCTACGGCTACGGTTTCAAAGAGTATCAGATAAAAGTCAGAATGGAGTACGCTGCTCAGATGCTTGCAACCTCAAAAATCAGAATAGTGGATTTGTCGCTTGCTGTGGGTTTTACCAAATGCTCAATGTTCACAAAAGCGTTTAAAGATTATTATGGCGTAACCCCCAGCGAGTACCGCCTCAGCACGAGGACTAATAGTTAGTTGTTTTCTCTGCCGTTTTTTGAGGAGAAGCAAGCAAAGTTTTTATCATTGGCAATATTCCGCTCAAAGCGGTAATTGATATTTTATCCATCTGAAAGAAGGAGGAGGTTTTTATGAACAAACTAAAAAAACCAGTCAGCTTATTGCTGACGCTTTTGCTGCTTCTGTCGGTTGCGGCAGCGGCGCCCGTGTCGGTCAGCGCGGATGACGCCACTGTCTATACCGAGGGAAACTACCAGTACACGGTTTCCAAGAAGAAGGCGACAATTGTCAAATACATAGGTCACGCCAAGAAGGTGGTCGTCCCGTCCACTCTCGGCGGCTATCCTGTTGAGAGTATCGGCTGCATGGACCCTGACCTTATTAGCAGCTATGATGAAACTTATCATTATAGTGATTCGTATGGAAGGTCTCCCGACATAAGAAACAAAGGAGCTTTCTTTAATAACCAAACAATCAGGAGCGTAACAATCCCATGCAGTATCAAAACTATAGGATATTTCGCGTTCAGAGGCTGTGCAAATCTCAGTGAATTAGAAATTTGTAACGGTGTTGAAAAAATATGGGTTCATGCTTTTAAAGAGTGCCCGAAATTAAAAGTACTGGAGCTGCCCGAAAGCATTAAGTTCGTAGCGCGCGATGCGTTTGACGGTGGTTATATATATACAGATAATACCCCGGCTATTATTGAGGATGGTGTTACCGATTTAACTCTGAACACAGATTTTGATTTTCGTTACATCAATTTGCCGTATTGTTCTGTAAAACGATTAACAATTTCTGCAGGAAGTAAGCGAATACCTGAGGAAGCTTTTAAAAACTTTTACAGTCTTGAGGAAGTTTCGATCGCCAATACCGTTCAAGTTATAGGAGCGAGAGCGTTTTATTTTCTTTATTATTGGGGCTCAAGTGGTCTTGCGGTTACTTCTCCTCTCAGGCAAGTACGGATTCCCCCGAGTGTTGAGTATATAGGAGACGAAGCGTTTCGTCGCTGCAACGGACTTGAAGCGGTAGAGCTCCACAAGGGACTTAAATCAATTGGAAGCTATGCATTTGCTAATTGTTATAGTCTGAATTATATTATCCTGCCGAATAATCTTCAGAGCTTAGGCAAGGGAGCCTTTCTAAGCTGTAGCAGCCTTACCAGTATAGATCTCCCCGGAAGCATTGGCACAATAAGAAAGCTGACGTTTCTTGACAGCGGGGTTCAGAACGTAACAATTTATAACGGTATTACAACGATTGAAAAAGGAGCGTTTTCAATTTATTCTGATGAGTGGTTTGCTGACCCTTCATATTATGAAGATGAAGGTGGCGGTTTTATTTCAGACAATCCTGTTTTCTCATTATTTGGAGGTCCCGCGTATAGCCCTTACCCAACCGAAACTAAAATTCAAACAGTAAGATGCCCAAGCAGCCTTATTGATATACAAGGTACATTGGCATTTGGTCCGCGGAACGTAACTCTTACCTCTCCAAAATCCGCTTCAGCAGAATACTACGCGAATAATCAAGGTTATGATTGGGCTAAAGATGAAAATCCCATAAAATATAAAGATGAAGACGAGCTCGCTGCCGAATCGGGAGGAGGTCCTCTCTCCGACCTGAATACACTTATAGGTATTGCAGGTGGATATGACGCAATCGCTGATTATATAGGCGCCGACCTCAATCTGGAGATTCCTTCTTCTCTTGAAGGTTCTCCTGTTAAAAATATAGCAGTTGGCGCATTCAGGAACCTCGACATCAAGAGTATAGGCTTCCCCGACAGCATTGAGAACATAGGCTCGTGGGCATTCAGCGGCTGCAAAAAGCTCGGTGAGGCAACATTAAAAGCGGGCGTTCAGGAGTTAGGAGAATATGCGTTTGAGAACTGCTCGAATCTTACGGAC
Organism: Ruminococcus sp.; assembly: GCA_017458845.1. Lineage (GTDB taxonomy): Bacteria > Bacillota > Clostridia > Oscillospirales > Acutalibacteraceae > Ruminococcoides. The sequence goes on along the minus strand of JAFSZY010000057.1, from coordinate 29,274 downwards.
GTAGAGCTTCCCGAAAGCGTTACGACTTTAGGTGATTCCGTATTCAGCGGCTGTAAAAAGTTGCAGGAAATCAACCTCCCTGATGGATTAACATCTTTGGGTAAAGCTGCGTTTAATGAATGTTCGAGTCTGCGTAGTATAGAACTCCCAGATAGTTTTACGTCAATAAGTTATGGATTATTTAGAAACTGCACAAGTTTAGCAGACGTTGATTTGCCAAATAATCTTTCGAATATCCGAGATATCGCATTCTCGTCTTGTAAGAGCTTGAGTGAGTTAGAAATACCTGACACACTTAAAAGTGTTAAAGACTCAGTATTCTCTGATTGTATAAATCTTGACGACATTGAACTTCCCGACGGACTTACTGAGTTGGGCGATTCTGTATTCAGCGGCTGCGACGGTCTAAAAAATATAGAACTCCCCGATACTGTTACAAGTTTGGGAGATTCTGCATTTGAAAACTGTAAAAATCTTAAGAACATCGAGCTTTCCGACAGCATGACGAGCATAGGCGCTTATACGTTCAACAATTGCACCAGTCTGGATAATGTTGAGATTCCCGAAGGAATAACAAGCATTGGCGAGCGAGCATTTAGTTATTGCTATGGCCTATCTAATATAACAATTCCTGAATCGGTCAACAGCATAAGAATTGACGCGTTTAGCGGCTGTAATAATTTGGTAATAAGCGGATATTCAGGTTCTTATGCGGAAGAATTTGCCGAGGGCCTCAACATTCCTTTTATTGCTTATTCAGCTTCTGGCGCAAAGGCTACACTTGATAGTTATTCCGTTCCTGATAATTTCGAAAATATAGTTGTTTCGAATACATTTTATGATAATCCCGTCACCAAAATCGGGGATGATGTATTTAAAGATTTTACGACTATGAGAAACATTGAACTTCCAGCGACAATTACCGATATAGGAGCTCGCACGTTCAGCGGATGCTCAGAGCTGCAGTATATCAACCTTCCAGTTGGAATCAAAACAATTGACGCTTCGGCGTTTTTGAATTGTACGAATCTCACTAATCTAGTCGTTCCGAGCGGCGCTGACAGCTTGGGTGAAAATGCGTTCAAAGGATGTACAAATCTTGAAGAAGCATACATCTGGGGCAGAGGAACTGCTGTAGGCAGCGACGCATTTAAGAATTGTGATGACGACATCACAATCTATGCCTATGATTCATCTCCCGCTGATACTTACGCATCAGACAACGATGTTGATTTTGTTCCTCTGCTCAACACCAATAAGGGTATTGGATATGAGGATATTCCGCTCACCGATACACAAACTGCGGTCAATGACGGCAATACCTTCGGGCTTAATCAGGAAACCTACGGCAACATCGAATTCCTCGGTATCCAGCAGAAGAATGACCAAGGCTGCGGTATTCGATTTGTCGGCGTTATTAACGAGGGTATTGTAGCCGAGGCTACAAGAAGCCACGATGTTGACGACTACGGCTTTGTTGTCGCCAAGTGTTCCAAGAGCTCAACCTCGACAACGAGCGAGGATAATATAAAGACAATAACTGTAGGTTCTTCCAATGCCCTTACATTAAGCTGTAAAAACACATCCAATCAGATTTGCGGCGCTTACGGCGTATATAACGCTGATACCAAGTACAAATATGTAACTCTGGCTGTAAATAACGTCAATCCCGAGCAGGGCCTTGTTGCTCGCTTCTATGTTAAGACAAAGTCAGGCAGAGTATATTACGCAAACTATGGCACAGAACACACAGGTTGTGTAACGGACTACAATCGAATTGCGGCTATGAGCGGCGGTGACAACTCTGTTCTTATCAGAGATGAGTGGAACAGTATGTCAACCTTCTCGGATAACTAAAGGAAAGAGGTGGTATTTATGACAAAATTATTCAAAAAACCTGTCAGTATAATACTGGCGCTCTTACTTATTCTTTCCGTGTTTACGATTGTACCTGTTTCTGTAAGCGCTGACACCTACACCGCATTCACAGTATTAAGCGGTTCAGGAGGTACAAGCAGTAACGAAAATCATGCTAAATTGTTAGACGGCAGCACGAGCACCAAATGGTGCTGCAGCGTTTCTGCGAGCACAACTTATTATGTTGTTTTTAAGACAGCAGAAAGTGTCTGTATGGATTCATACAGCCTGACAACGGCTAATGACACTCAACAAAATCCCAGTCGTAACTGGAAAGGCTGGACAATCTACGGAGCTAATTTTGATAATGACAGCCAAGCTGCAAGGAATTCTGGCAGTTGGGAAGTTATAACTACGGTTACAAATGACGACAAGCTTCAGGCTGCAAATTATACTACATATACCTATGATCTTGACTCTGTCGCTGATTCATATATGTACTATAAGATTGAGGTCACTCCAAAGGCCAACGGCTACATTCAGATGTCTGAGTTCACAATGAGTGTAAGTAGCAACATTTGTGAAGTGGACGGCGTTACATTTAACAACGATATGACAATTTTAATGTCATATCCGTCCACAAAAACTGATTTCTTCTATACGGTTCCAAATACTGTTACAACTATATGGGATTCTGCTTTTGATGGTTGCGATAACCTTAAAAGCGTAAAAATCCCTGAAGGCGTTACAACGATAGGGAATTCAGCTTTTAACGGTTGTAAAAATTTATCAAGTGTTACGATACCAAGCACTGTGACAAGCATTGGCGATAACGCATTCAAAAACTGTTCGCACCTTGAGAGAGTCGCTTTCCTTTCTGACCTTGCAGTAATAGGAAATAATGCTTTTGATAATTGTGCTTATAATTTAACATTTTATGGTAATGATCCGTCAACCGCAAAAACTTACGCTCAGAATTCATACGGAACGATTGCGTTTGTAGATTTTGAGAGTGTTTCAACCGATTCCGACAATTTTGATTTTGAAAAAGGAACGATCAAAGCTTATTATGACTACAATGTATTAAATGTAGTTATACCCACTCGGATTAATAATCAATATGTTTATTACATTGGCGATCTTGCTTTTGCGGGCAAAGATGTTACGAGCGTTGTAATTCCCGACACCGTTACATATATAGGCGCGGGCGCATTTGCAAATTGTAAAAACCTCACTAGCGTAACCCTCGGCAGCGGAGTTACAGAGATAGACGATTCCGCTTTTTACGGCTGCTCGAGCCTCACAACCATCAATATCCCGAACGGGGTTACAAGCATAGGCGTCAGCGCGTTCAGGGGTTGTTCGAGCCTTTCGAGCATATCGATTCCGAGCAGCGTTGAAAAAATAGGCAAGTATGCGTTCAGAGACTGTTCAAGCCTTACTGGTATAACAATTCCTAATAGTATAACTACAATAGGTGAAAATATGTTTGACGGATGTACAAGTCTTTCAAGCGTATCACTCGGCAGCGGTGTTAAGACAATAGGTGAAAATGCGTTTTTAGGCTGTTCAAGTCTTTCGAGTATTTCAATCCCCAATGGCGTTGAAACGATTGATGATAACGCGTTTAATAATTGCGCAGGTCTTACGAGTCTTACAATTCCCGACAGCGTTAAAACCATAGGCGATGGCGCTTTCAGCGGCTGCAGTAATATCACAACCTTATCCGTAAGCGGCAACGCCAATTTTGATTACAGCAAATTGCCTCGCTATACAGTCACGGATTTGACTGTTACGGGAACAGCTGTAACGGAAAACGCTATGAGCGGCTTTGGTTATCTTGAAAACGTTATAATAGCGGACAGCGTTACCAGCATAGGGGATGAGGCATTTTATTATCATCCAGACCTTGCAAATGTAACAATCGGCAGTGGTGTTACAAGCATAGGCTATGAGGCTTTTCGAGACTGCTCAAGCCTTACAAGTATAGTTATTCCCGATAATGTCAAGAGTATTGGAGATTATGCGTTTGCTGATTGTTATAACCTTTCCAGTGTTACAATCGGCAGCGGCGTTGAAAGTATAGGACACCACGCATTTTACGATTGCTATTATCTTTCTGAGCTGACAATCGGCAGCGGCGTAAAGAGCATAGGATATTCCGCGTTTTATTACTGCTCAAGTCTTACAAGCGTAACTCTCCCCGCAAGCTTAGAGACTCTAGGGAACGGTGTGTTTAGTTATTGTTATTCTCTTAATAGCGTAAACGTAAACGCGAATAATCCGAATTTTTCTTCACAAAACGGCATTTTATATAACAAGGATAAAACGACGTTAGTTCTCTACCCATATGGCAAATCGGGTTCTTTCACAATACCGAGTACGGTAACGCGTATAGGAGACAACGCGTTTGATAATTGCTCAAATCTTACGGGCATTACAATCCCCGACAGCGTCAAGAACATTGGCGAATCTGCGTTCAATTACTGTACGGGGCTTTCGAGCATAACGATTCCCGACAGTGTCGAGAGTATAGACTACTCAGCTTTTTACGGCTGCTATAATGCTACGAGCCTGTCAATCGGCAGCGGTATAAAAAGTATAGCAGAATCTGCATTTGGCAGTTGCTCTGGACTTACGAGCGTAACAATCCCTGACAATGTTGAGAGCATAGGAGACAGTGCATTTTCTTATTGTTATAACCTTACAGATATAACAATTCCTGACAGCGTTACCAGTATTGGAAGATACGCGTTTACCGGCAGCGGAATTACGAGTGTAACAATCCCCGACACCGTTACAGAATTAGAGGAAGGTGTGTTTGACTATTGCGGCAGCCTGTCGAGCGTAACTATTCCCAACAGCGTTACAAGTATTGGTAAGAACGCATTTTATAATTGCTCAAGTCTTGAGAGTATTACGATTCCCGACAGCGTTACGGAAATCAAAAGCAATGCATTCTATTACTGCTATAATCTCTCGAGTGTGACTTTCCTTTCCTCTCAAACCACAATCGGTGATAGCGCATTTGACTCTTGTTATTATCCGCTGACATTCTACGGTTTTGACCCGTCTCCCGCAAAGGACTACGCGGACAATTCATACGGTTCAATCACTTTTGTTGAAAGCGAAGACACTTCGACTGATTTTGATTTCACACTCAGCGGTGATTCGGCAACTATAACAAATTATAAAGGATCAGGAACTGAAGCTGAGATTCCTCCGACGCTCGGCGGCTGTCCTGTTACCACGATAACGAACGACGCGTTTGCTTCTGCGTCAAGTCTCAGCAAGGTTATAATTCCCAGAAGCGTCACAAGCATTGGCAGTTCTGCGTTCGCAAATTGTCCGAACGTTACAATTTGCGGCTATGACGGCTCTGCCGCAGAAGCTTACGCTTCAACAAACAATTTGCCCTTCATTCTTATGGTAAAAACCAACGCGGGCAGAAAATACACCTACTCTCCACTGACGAATACTCAAACCAAGGATAGCGGCGATACAAGCTTCGGACTCAGCCAGGCAAACTACAGCAACATCGAGCTCCTCGGTGCTCAGCAGAAAGTCGGAAGTAACGGCAACGATATGCGTTTTATTGCTGTGGTCAACGAGGGTATCATCAAGGACGCAAATGACGGCGGCGATATTGCCGATTACGGTTTTGTCGTTGCAAAGTCCGATTACAAATCATCAGCCCAGACTGACAACAGCTATATTTCAAAGGTTGCTTTGGGAGCTCCTAAAACAAAGAGCCGCAGCTGCTTTGATACAGAAAACAGCTTCAGTGGAAATTACGGCAGGAAATCAACCAAAACAAAGTATAAGTACGTCACATTAGCAATAGAGGATGTTCCCGATGACCAGGGCTTCGTCGTTCGCTTTTACATCAAAACCAAGTCAGGCAAGGTATATTACGCAAACTACAACTCAGGCTATACGGGCTGTGTGGCGAGCTACTCTCAAGTAGCGTCGATTATCGAAGGCGAGAACGCTGTGCGGTATATGGACGACTGGGACAGTCTGACGCCCTTTGCGGATAATTAAAGAAAGAGGTGGTATTTATGACAAAATTAATTAAAAAATCTGTCAGCATTATACTGACGCTCTTACTTATGATTTCCGTGTTCACGCTTGTACCTGTGTCTGCCGATGCAGCGACTCCCGATAGTGATTTTACCTTTGACAGCAGTACAGGCACAATTACAAGATACAATGGCACAGACACGGTTGTAGATATTCCTTCTACAATAGGTGGTGTTTCGGTTACAAGTATAGGAGACTACGCGTTTTATAGCAAAACAGCCGTTACGAGTGTCATAATTCCTAACAGTGTAATAAGTATCGGAACTTATGCTTTTTATTATTGCACAAGCCTTACGGATGTTACAATCCCTAACGGTGTAACAAATATAGGAGATTGTGCGTTTTGTGATTGCACAAGCCTTACAAGCATAACAATCCCAAATAGTGTAACAAGTATTGGAGATTACGCGTTTTATAATTGCACGAGCCTTACGGACGTTACAATCGGTAACGGTGTTACGAGTATGGGCTATTCAGTGTTTTACAACTGTAATAATGTTACTAATTTAACCGTTAATGGTAACTATCAGTTTGATACAGGTCGGTTGCCTAGTTCAACTAAGAATTTGATTGTTACCGGAAATTCTATAAAATATCACGCATTTGGTAATAATTTATACAGTCTTGAAAGTGTTACAATTCCCAATACCGTTACGAGTATCGGTGATGAAGCTTTTATCTCCTGCTCAAACCTTACGGATTTAACAATTCCCAACAGCGTTGAGAGTATTGGTGAATTTGCGTTTGCACTTTGTTCAAGTCTGACAAGTATAGAAATCCCGAATAGCGTCGAAAGCATAGGCGGTTATGCATTTAACGGCTGCGCAAATCTCACAAGCGTAACGATAGGAAGCGGAGTTACTAGCATAGGTAACGCTGTGTTTACAGGCGCTAATGTTATTGACTTAACAGTAATCGGCAACGGACAGTTTGACTATAGCAAACTGCCTTATTCAACGGTAAAGAATCTGACGGTTACAGGAACAGCCGTTACTTCAGGTGCTTTCAGCAGTTTTACCGCTCTTGAAGGTGTTACAATCGACGACACTGTTGAGAGCGTGGGCGCTAACGCGTTTTCAGGCGGCAGTGAAATATTGTTCGCTGTTTTTGAGAATGGCGATACTGTCATTGATACAAATGCGTTTGGCGATTACAAACCTATTATAGTAGGATATGATCCGTCCACAGCGAAAAGCTTTGCTTCAAACAATGAGATGCTCTTTATTGATATTGAGGATTTCGCTTCTTTAGAGCCCAGTGATTTCGTAGTAGGACCATATGGGAACGGTGTAAAAATCAAAGGCTATAAAGGCTCAGATACTGACATAACCATTCCCTCAACTATTTATGGCTTCAGCGTCACAGGAATTGATAGTTCAGCTTTTTCCAATTCGGATATTACAAGCATAACGATTCCTGCAAGTGTTACAAGCATAGGCAGTGGCGCTTTTAACAATTGTTCTGATCTTTGGGACATAACTGTTAATTCAGGCAACGCCAATTACTCTTCTCAGAATGGTGTTCTTTATAATAAGAACAAAACAACTCTGATACAATACCCTGCAGGAAAAACAGTAACTTCTTTCTCAATTCCCAATTCCGTTAACACTATAGGAAGCGGAGCGTTTTTTAATTGCTCAAATCTTACGAGTCTGACCATTCCCGTCAGCGTTACAACTATAGAAAGCGGCGCTTTCAGCGGCTGTTCGGGACTTATAAGCTTAACAATTCCTAACAGTGTTACAAGTTTAGGCGGAGGAGCGTTTTCCGGTTGCACCAATTTGACAAATGTAGTAATCGGCAATTCGGTTACAAGCTTACCCGGCGGTTGCTTCGCAGGTTTAAGTAATCTTGAAAGCGTAACAATAGGCAGCAGCGTTGAGAGTATAAATGGCGGCGCGTTTAGCGGTTGCTCAAGTCTTACGAGCATAGTAATTCCCGACAGCGTTACATTTTTGAGCAGCGGTGTGTTTAGCGGCTGCACAAGCCTTTCAAGCATAACAATAGGTAACGGGCTTACAAGCATAACAAGCGGTTGTTTCTATGGCTTGAGCAGTCTTGAGAGCGTAACAATAGGCAACCATGTAGAAGAAATACAAGGTGGTGCATTTGGTAATTGTTCGAGTCTAACTAGCTTAGTAATTCCTGATAGCGTTACATTTTTGAGCGCAGGAGTGTTTGGCGGCTGTACCAGCCTTGAAAGCGTAACAATCGGCGACGGACTTACGAGCATATCAGGCGGTTGTTTCTCAGGCGTAAGCAGCCTTAAGAATGTAACGCTCGGTACCAATGTTGAAGAAATACAAGGCGGAGCGTTTAATAATTGCAGCAATCTTGAAAGTGTAACATTGGGTGATAAAGTTACAAGTATAGGTGGTTCAGCGTTTTACGGCTGCAGCAGTCTCGAGAGCATAGAACTCCCCGACAGCCTTACAACTATAGGCGGCAGCGCTTTTGGCGCCAGCGGTCTCATAAGCATAGATATTCCTAGTGGTGTAACAACTATAAACAGTAATACGTTCCAGAATTGCGCCGACCTTACGAGCGTAACAATTCCAAATACTGTTACAACTATCGACGATGATGCTTTCAGAAACAGCGGACTCACGAGCGTGGTTATTCCCAATAGTGTTACATCTTTGGGCAAAAGCGTGTTTAGAGATTGCTCAAGTTTAAAGGGTGTAACAATCGGCAACGGCGTTACAAGTCTGGACGAGTATGTGTTTGGCTACTGTACATCGCTCAGGAGCGTGTCAATTCCGAGTTCTGTTAATGATATTCACGTTTATGCGTTTGCGGGCTGTCCGTATTTTTCACTTTACGGTCACGGCTCTTCGTCGGGACTTCCAATGAGTCCTTCATTATATTCAAGCTATTTCAACCTCGATGAATATGAATATACCGTAAACGTGAACGGTACTGCCACAATTACAAAGTACAACGGCTCGGCTTCCGAAATAGACGTACCGAGCGAGCTTCCCTCGAGCGACGGCTTCCATACCGTTGCCGCAATCGGCGCTAACGCGTTTAAGAATAAAACGGGGCTTACAAAAGCCACGATACCGATTAGTGTTGAGAGCTTTGGCAGCGGAGCGTTTGACGGATGTACAAACCTCACTCTCTACGGTTTTTCCAATACTGCGTCTTATGCTGAAAGCAACAATATTCCGTTCGTCCTTTTAGTAAAAATTAATACAGGCAGCGGGTATACATATGCTCCGCTGACTGATACCCAAACAAAGGACGGCGGCGATTCGAGCTTTGGACTTGCTCAAAATATCTACGGTAATATTGAACTTATTGGTGTACAGCAGAAAGCGGATACGACCAACACAATGCGCTTCGTTTCCGTTATCAACGAAGGTATTATCAAGGACGCAAAAGAAGGCGGCGACGTTGTAGATTACGGCTTTGTAATGGCAAAGACCGACTACACATCAACCGCTTCCGCTACCAACAGCTTTATTTCAAAGGTTACTTTGGACGCTCCCAATACTCTGAAAAACAGCTGTATGTATACCGACAACAACTTCAGCGGAGCTTACGGAAAGAACTCTACTGATACAAAGTATAAGTATGTTACGTTAGCCGTAAAGAATGTTCCCAGTAATCAGGGCTTTGTTGTCCGCTTCTATATCAAAATGAAGTCAGGTGACGTTTACTACGCTAATTATAATACCAGCTTCACAGGATGCGTTACAAACTATGCGGCTCTTACATCCGCACTTTCATAAGGAGGTTGTTAAAATGAAAAAATTATACAAAACTCCCGAAATAATAGTAGAAGAGCTAACAAAGCAGGATGTCCTCTGCGCGTCAAGTGAAAACACCCCGACACCTCCTACTGATGTCGATAACCAGACAACATCATTCTTTGATTCTGTTTGGGATGCATTGACTAACGGCTTTTAACATAAGTAAACGATAACTCTAATCTACGGTCACCGCCGCCGCTCAATTATAGAGTGGTGGCGGTGACTGCTTTTGTGTTGAATAGTGAAATAAATCAACGCACAAGTGAAACCAGCTGAGTACGTGACTGAATTCGTACCTTATTTTAATTCTAAACGCAACTATTTTTACTATAAACGTTTAAAATGTTGCGTTTAGTTTTTTTATTTAGGGTTTATTTAGTGGGGGGCTTATACCGCTTTTTTCAAAAATATTGTCCCATAATAAGCACTTCGATTTGATAGATTTATATGAATTTAGCGGAATTAAACATTCAAATTAGCAAAATTATAATATGTAGGTATTGAAAATAATAATTTAAAATCTATAAAACAACTATTATATTTGAATATATTCCTTGGTTTATATGAAAAATATTAATCAAATTGAAAATATTTAATTTTTTTATATATCTTCTTGAATATTTTTAATATACATGTTATAATTGTTACATGAGGAAAGGAGAGGAATACTAATGCTACAATATAATATTGAACGATTTATCAATAATATCAAGATAATACTAAATGAAAATGCTGCTAAAGAAGGGTGTATATCATCAATTGGTGAGCTTGAAAAGGAGGCTGGCATAAGCATTGGGTTTATATCCAGGGTTAATCAGAAGAAAACCTCACGCTTTACAATTGAGCAAGCTGATAAAATCGCTGAACTATTAGAAATACCTTTGCTGGATCTTATGTATAGCGATTTAGACTATGCGCCTTTAAACAAGTCAATGAAAACAATCAAATTGTTTGTAGATAGACTAATAAAAGATACACAAGACGGAGATTTGTTTTGGTGTCATAATTACAATAAGTTTTTAGAAAATGAATTATCAGCGAACGCATATAAAACATTTGTTGATGACCCTGAGATGCATGAAGATTTTAATATTTCTTCTGAAGGATGGGAACTCCGCTACAAAACGGAGCAATTTGGAGACATCCAGCTTGGTTTTAACGATTATTATTTTAAGGTATCTTTAGACGGCGAACATACAATTTATTTAATAGAATCTAAAGATAATAATGCAAACCTAATAGTTTTGAAATCTTTTGACGCCGAGGACTTAATAGCTTATAAAATTGCAGAAAAAAGCAGTTTGCCTGAATCTACATTGGATCTGCTCTTTGAATCGGTTCGTATAAGAAGTATGGATGTTGATGTCAGCTACAATGGACATACTTTTATTGACAATTATCTAGGAATACATCATTTCCCCCAAAATTATTAAAATAAGAACGGCCATTCTTATTTTATAAAAAAATTCACCCCGAGTGGACGCTCGGAGTGATAACACCTTAAAAGAAAATTTTCTTGCCGGAAAATCATATCGTACTTCTATAGGCGAAGTGCGTCTATTAAGGTTTTTATATTATATCATATATTATTAAAAAATCAAACATAAAATAATCAAAACTAAATAATTTGCGAATGTATTAAGAAGTTAGGAAAGGATTGAGGCTTGTGAATGACACAAACAACAAAAGAAACAGACCGAATCAATACTATTTGTCAAAAGATTTTTTAATCTTATGGACAGTTAGAGAACAACAATATAATAATATCAAAAACGAGACAACAACATATAACGTTGTTAAAATCAGATTTGCAAAATTCAAAAAGAAACAAAAAACAAAAAAACAAACCAAAAGCCAAAAAGTAACCCCAAAACCATATGGGAAAATACTTTTCAAAAGAACAATTGATGTTAAGACAAACGATCCATCCAAAATAAAAGCAATCATTTTCGATGAAATTTGGAAGTATGAGGATCTTCGAAAAATCGTCAAAGAAGAAGTGTTGTCAGCATTAGCAAATAAAACAATCAATAATGTGACGTTGTTGCTTTTCTCATATGCTTTTTACGATGATATTTGCAAAGAAAGCCGTTTCAACAAAGACGATTTCTTGACTATTGTAAAAGATAATTTGTTTCGAAACATTATATTAAACGAAGATGTTGAAGATAATATTACTTACGCTATAGAAAAATATATAATTAAGCATAAGGGTATTTCAATATATAGAATTGAACTTTTATTGAATTATATATTGAGACACGCATATATAAATAAAATAATAGAAAACAAAATTGTACTTCACCTTGAAAATAATGATAACTTAATAAACGCTCAAGAAAAAAGGGCATACAGAAGAAGTCGAAAAGCGTTGGCTGAAAAGTCCTTATCATTATTTAGCTTCAGAGAATTGACAGATTGGCTTATCGACAGATTTAAGAATGGCGAATATGCTTATTTAGGTGTTTTGATAGAACTTTTTACGGGGCTCTATCCAGCAGAAGTGTGTGCACTTCAGTGGTGCGATTATAAGGGAATCAAATATTCAAATGGTCGACATCATTTTGAAATAACTAAAAAAATGTCTGGCCAAGGGGTCGAACTGGAACCAATTGAAGCAGACAGAAAACAAGCGTACAGATTAGTGCCGTTACCAAGAATAATAGACGAGCTTATAGAAATACAGAGAAACAATTTGCTAAACTATAAATTAGAGCAGTATAAAAAGTCAATAAGAAGCCGTTTGAAAAACAAAAAATATAACGACCTTATAGAAATGCTTTTTAAAGCTCTAAACACTAATACAATTAGTTATCAAGAATTCAATAATATACCTGATAAAAAACTTCATAAAATCTTTGATGAGCGAATTTTTGAAGAAACCAAAGATTATCCTATTGTTTCTAGAAGCTGTGATAAATATCTAAAAGAAGGCGAAGAGTTTATGCTGCCGTTAGCGCAGAAAACACTAAGAAATTATAATAAAAAAGCAAAAGAAAATGGATTTAGAAAAGTTGAAAACAAATTTTTAATGCCGGAATCAAAAAAATTAAATGATTTAAACAAAGTGCAATTGTTCAGAATTAATTTTCAACATCATGCAACGGAGCAGGGTAAACTCACCAGCGGTGAGATTGCATATATTCTTGGAAATAACGCTCCTGATCCATATTCAGGACATTATTGCGATTATTCAAACGATTTTGTCCAGAAAAAACTCGCCGAAAAAATGGATTTAATAGTTGATGCAATTTATTCCGTAGATTCCGTGCTCGAGACTGGTATTATTGCCTATGATGAAGAGAATAATAAAGCTAAAAAATCTTGTTTGCATAATATAACCATTGAAGCAGGTGTTGGCAAGGTAGCTTCAGATGTTATTACTATGAATATAGGAAGTGACGCTAACGCCAGAATTATCATTGAAAATGAACATGGCTTTGATGGTGCAATTTCATCTCGTATAATATAAGGAGGCATGTATTTGAAAAGAAAAAGAAAAAATAAAAAAAGAGTTCCAAAGAAAACCGTCAGAGAAAAGCTTACGCTTTGGGGTATATATAACAAATATAAAAAAGACTTAGAAAAACACTGGGATAAAAAAGCTAGAACAGAAGATGAAAAGCGAACCGCTAAACAATATAAAAGTAATTTTCGAGATATTCTATCGCCGTACTTTGAAGATAAACCTTTTGCTGAATATTCATACAAAGAAATTATTGAAATCCTTAATAAAATAAAAATCTCTGGATATACCAGAAAGGGGAAAAATAAGTATTATTCAGAACATAAAATGGATACCTTACTGAGTAATATAAAAAGTATTGATAAAATTTCTGTTGTAAAAGGAATTAGAAGTGTTTCTTTGTTTTGGGGAACAGCGGTATCTTTGGCTAATTACGACATATTGAATAATGATATCTATGCGCCTAAAAACAAGGATAAAAATGATATAATTATTGAAAATCTCATTGCTGAAAATATTTCATTAAGAAAATCGTTGACCACTCCAGAAGAAGCTAAAGTTTTTGAAAAAGTAATGACGAATCCGGAACAAAGCGGAGAATTTATGGGCATTGCGCTTATGTTTGCATTCGGACTACGCAATTCAGAAGCCTGTGGTGTTGAATTTGGAGATATTCTCCCAATGACCGGACACGAAGATTGCTACAGATTAATAATTCGCAAAACTGCGACTCGCAGCAGAGAGATAACAGCTACTACCAAAACAGAAAACGCATATCGATCTATTCCTATATATGGTGATAAACTACTTGATTTTTTAATTAAAAGAAAAGAATATGTAAAACGCAAATTAAATATTTGCGATGAAGAAGTGAATAAATTAACAATAGCTTGTGTAAAAGATGACTTTCATAAACCTTGTAATACAAACGATCTAACGCAAGCAGGAAAAGTAGTATTAAAATATGCCAATGTTGACAGCAGAGTAGTGGCTTTTATAGAAATTAACCATTCTAAATTAACAAAAAAGCATAATGAAGTATTTAAACAAAAACTAATTGAAAAGGAGCCGACCGCTTATTTGTTTAGGCGACATTTCGGAACAATATTGGAAATATTAGGACTAAGCCTTAACGAAATTCAATATTTAATGGGGCACAGTATTTCCTCTGTGGAGCTGAATAGATACAATTTTACAAATCCGGATCTTCTTTATAAAATGAAGAAAAAGCTTGACGAAAGGACCTTGTTTTCTTCAACACACCCCCAAAACAACGAATCTGTTTTAGAAGCGCAAACTTCAAGAACAATTGATAGCCTATATAGACAAATAATCGGTATTCCAAAAGGCTCACGAAAACGTGAAATCGTAATTTCAATTAAAGCTAAGACTCCCAATGATAGTATACATATTCGTATAGAAACTGACAGTGAAATCCCATCAGAAGTTCAACGTCATCCGATGGTAGAGCAATATGATAGTGATAAATCAGAGCCCTTAAACAGTATCAAAACATACCATAATATGTATAGAAAATATGAAAAGAAAAATGAAAATTCCGAGGCAGGATAAACTGCCTCGGAAGAAGACTTAATCTGATTTGCTGTTGTCGCGCTCCATTGTCTCGGCTACCGCTCGTTTAATAAACGCATTAGTAGATTCGCCCATTTTTTTAGCATGTTCTTGAATAACGGCGCGCTGACCTTTGGGCACGCGAAATCTTACATCATCCAATTTTTCTTTCATATGTTTTTTGGAAGCTTTTAATTGAGATTGTGAAGTCATTATTATCTCCTTTTAAGTCTTTTTTGCAACACCACTTGACATATGGACCTATATACGTTATAATTTATATAGTGAAAAATGAAAACGACGGCAGAGCCAAGGAGTTGGCGCTCCTAAGTTCCTGCGAAGGTGGCCTTATCACCTACACAACGGATATTCCGCACCGTCTTGCTCATTATAGCAACTCTTTAACAGAATTGCAATAGTGTAAAGATATAAGTATAGGATTATTTGTATGTCATTTGTATTAAATGCGCTGTGTAGGATAGCCCACACAGCGTTTTTGTTTTTCCTAAATATATTTAATTTAGGAGGTCAATACAATGACTAACAACAAAGCAAAAGAAGTGAGCAGAAACTATTATACCGTAACTGATATTAAAAATATTTTAAAAATCAGTCAGTCTGCGGCATACGAATTAACCCATCGTAAAGACTTCCCGGTTTGCAAGTTTGGAGGGACAATCAGAATCCCAGAAGATGCATTCTGGAGTTGGGTTGAGGCTAGAACCTACATTCCTACCACTCTTTCGTTTGCAAAGGGGGTGATTTAATGGGCACAAGACGCGGAAATGGTGAAGGTCATATTCAAAAGAATAAGAATAATACTTATACAGCAAAATTCATGCTCGGTTATAAAGATGACGGAAAGAAAAACATTATTAGTGTTACTCGTACTACAAAAGCAGAAGTTCTTGAGGAAATGCGAAGAATAAAAATAGAACATGAAAATAATCCTGATTTAAACCGTAGTATTACGCTAAGCGAATTTGCAGATATATGGTATAGAGATTATAAAGGTCAAGTGGAAGAATCAACCTATAGCGGTTATCAATACACTCTAAAGAAAATTAAGGATGGTCTTGGAGATATGCTGCTTAACGATATAAAACCTATACATATTAACCGTTTTATTCAAAACCTAGTTATGATTTATTCAACATCTTATATTAGAAAAATACGTGCTATGCTAATACAAATTTGTGATTATGCTGATGACAATGGAATGATAATTAAAAACCCTGCCAGACACTCAATGCGGTTCAAAAAGCTTTCGGAAAATACATTATTTAAAAAAGATGCTTTTACAGAAGACGAAATAGAATTACTTCAAAATCAACTTCCTGACAACTTATTAGGCAACAGTATAATGCTACAACTTGGTTCAGGACTAAGGGTACAAGAGTTACTCGCTTTAAAAAAATCAGATATTTCTGCCGACGGTTCAAACATTATTGTAAATAAAGCTATAAAGATAGTGGACGGAACCGCAAAACTTGGTCCGCCTAAGAGCAAGAAAAGCAATAGAGTTATTCCTATCCCTATAGATTATAGGAAATATGCAATATTTATTCGTGAAAACGGAGCGAATCCGTTTATATGGACACTCTCGAGTTTAAACCCTTTATGTTCAGTATCTACGTATAGAAAAAAATTCAAGAAAGCTTTGCAAAAAATTTCTGAAGTTAGAGTTTTAACACCGCATTGTTGCCGCCACACATATATAACTCGACTCCAAGCTAATGGAGTACCTATGGAAACAATTTCAAGATTAGCAGGTCATTCTAATGTTGATACAACAGACGGTTATTTACATACTTCACAGGCAACTCTCGAAGAAGCTGTCTCAAAACTAAATTGTAATAAACAATCAAGCGAGGTAAAGGAATAATGGCAGTAATCAAGTATTTTATCGAAAGACGAGTAATTAGTGTTATATTCAGTATTGTTCGTAACGCAAACGGCGGAGTGTCTACAGGCTGTAAGCTCGCGCTACCTAAAAAATGGATGGACGCGATGGAACTTTCGCCTGATGACAGACAAGTATGTGTAGACTTTGACCCTGAATATAAAACTATCTTTATTAGCAAGGCTAATATTAATGATAAAGTTATATTGTCTAAAAAATTATTAAAAGAGGTTGGATTAAAGACAACCAGTAATTTTTCTATTGACATTAATAAAAACAATAAATCTATCACACTAAAAGGAGACACAATATTATGATTCAAAAATCAATTCAAAATACTTTAAAATTTTCAGAAACCGTAGTTGGTGACAGCTACAATATGATATTACTAGTAACAAATTATACGGAAGGAACCGCGAAAAACGGTTATCCGTTCGTAACTTTTACATTTATGGACGGCACATCCGTATCAGACGCAAAAATGTTTAACACTACAGCGGAACAGGTTGAAGCTATGGGCATCATTCCCGTTTCTATTGTGGATGTCAATATTGAAGTGTCGGAATACGCTGGAAAAAGCTATAACGTAAAAGATATAGCAATTAATCTGAATTCAGGCTTATCAATTAACGACTTCATAGTACATGCGCCTATTGAAGAAGATATAATGTTTGCTGAAATCGTAAGCATTCTAAGATCAGCTCATACTGATAACGGAACAAACTATTTACCCTTATCGAATCTTGCTATCGAAATTATAGAAAGAGCGAGAGACGCTTTTACTAAATCATCGGCGGCGTTAATGGTTCACCACAACTATAGAGGCGGGCTGCTTTACCATACTTACCGTATGGTTAAAGCGGCAAACACCTTGGCTGAAATATACTCGAATCTAAATAAAGAGCTCTTGGTGTGCGGAACTGCTTTACACGATATAGGTAAGATTATGGAATACAAAACATCTGAACTAGGTGAAGCAGAAATGACTGATTACGGTGTTTTATACGGCCATCCTTTTTGTGGCTCATTAATTGTGAAATGTATGTCCGCAAAAAAGAATTATAACCCAGAAGAAATAAAGCTCCTTGTCCACATTCTTTTGTCACATCATGGTAGAAACGAATACGGTGCGGTAGTAGCACCCGCTATACCTGAAGCGTTTGCAGTGCATCATATTGATAATATGGACGCGAAAATCGCTCAATGTGAAAAATACTATGAAGAGATGGATTCCGGAACAATTACGGATAGAAGGCCATTCGCGCTCGGAAACAGATTATACAAGCCCAAATATCTTTAAGCAGGAAACTATAAGGAGGTAATCATTATGAAAGATAATAAAGAACAGTTATTACATAATACATACGATGATTTTGATGAATTTGAAAAAGCATTAGCGGTTATAGCTGAAGAAGCATATGAAGAATATGTAAAAGAGGGCAAAAAAAGCAGACCCATTTATGAATTGTTGAATGAAGATAATGACGATAAAGAAAATGATATGACAGAAAAAGAAAGATTGATAAAAATATTCATAAAAAAGGATTCTGCTGAGCGAAAAGAAAAAATAAGAGAAAAGGAACAAGCATATATAGTTTATAAAACAATTCCGCTTAATTATCGTTTGTTGGCGTTTGAGTTAACAAAACAAATATGCTCTGAGGATCATCAGGACCATGAATTTATTGATTATATTATTGAATATATGAGTCGTCACAGTTACAAAGCTGTATTGTTTTCTTTTGTTTCACCGAGAGAATTCGGAAGCGGATGTTCTGATTTTGACGTTCAGTTAGTAATACTTTGTCAAAAGCTATATATGAAAGAGTCTGAGAGATTCGAAAAGGTATTTGATTTAGTTGAGAAAAAAGCTGAGAATTACAACACTATTGACAGTGATGAAAAAAAGAGTTTATTAGACGCTTACAAAAAGGCTCTGAAAGAGTACTGTTATATTGTAGAACACATTGGAATCCCTTTAACTCCCACGGAAGATGAAATGAAAAAAATGGCTCAGTGGTGTAAGGATAACAGCGAAACATAAAGGAGACATTATGTACGCATATAACAAGAACAGCAAAAGAAAAATCGCGCACAGTACAGATTGTCGATTTATTCAAGGTGTAGACAAAAGGATTTTGGGATTTTTCAATACCAGATACGATGTAGTCAAATCAGGTTTTCGTCTTTGTAAATGCTGTACCCACACCGCCAGACTATACAGAAAACAACGTTATCAATTTCTGAAAGAATGTAAAAAGCGGGGCTACACAACGTCATTTGATAATGATGTAATTGAAGTAACCACACCGTTTAATAAATACAAGCTGTTCTCAAAAAAGAATAAAAAAACCTTTATTCTATATCATAAGAACTCAATATATTCAATTAAGAATGAGCCGAGTATTTTCCCGGGATATCATTATCAACATTTTCATTCAAGGGATTTGTTAACGATACTGGACTACATAAAACAACATGACAAGTACAGAATTGAGAACCCGTATGAGAATAGGTTTATCAAAACGAAAACACGCCGAGAGCATAATGAGGACAGAAGTAAACATCCCAAAACTCGTAAAAGAGAAAAGAATCACAGAAGAAGAGAAAGAATCAAGCTTGTTCACACATTATTTGAGCAACTTGAAAAGGAAAAGAAATAAACATATAGGAGAAGCCCTAAATAAGAGCTTCTCCCTATGTTTTTAAATGAATAATCTATTAAAACTAATCATAAAAAGGTTAGAATAATAGGTCAATAAAGAAGGATTGGAAATAATGAAATTCTACTATAATTCTACTATTCAGCGGTCAGTATTAAGAATCATACAAAAAGAAAAAGTCCAGAACCCTGATGGATACTGGACTTTTCCGTGGTCCGAGTGACTGGAGTCGAACCAGCGGCCTCTTGAACCCCATTCAAGCGCGCTACCAAACTGCGCCACACCCGGATTTGCTGTTTTCAGCCTTGTTATTATAGCACAGTCCGCTGAGAATATCAAGTGTTATTTATATTATTCTTAAAATTCTTTATAACATTTCCTGAATTTTACCTGCTCCGCCTCTTGAACCCATTCAAGCACTTTACCGACATATTTCGTTATAATTCCGCCTATTTCCTTGTTATTTTTCTCTATGTGTGCTATAGTATATAATGAATTATAATATGGTTTCAAGCAGGAAGTGAAAATATGGAAAACAGGAATCCGCGCGAGGAAAGAGACAGAGCCCGCCGCCAAAGAAACAAGTATTCCAAGGCGGCAATCGCGATTATGATTATACCCGTAGTGCTGGTCGCTTTGATTATTTTCGGCATTGTTTCGTGCTCAGTGAACAACTCTAAAAAAACAGATACACCTAAAACGACCTCGGCAACAAGCGCGAAGCCGGTTAAGCAGGAAGAGTCTTTCAGAATGTCGGTCGCGGGCGACTACATTATTTACAGCGCGATTTACAATGACGCAAAGAAACTCGCGGGCGGAAACGGATATGACTTCTCCCCTATGGTCGAGAACCTAAAACAGTTTACAAAAAACTGCGACGTAAACTACTACAATCAGGAAACCGTGCTAGCCGCTTATGACGGCTTAGAGCCTTCCACATATCCTATGTTTGTCAGCCCTCCCGAAGCGGGCGACGCTATGGTTAAGCTTGGTTATAACCTTGTGTCCACAGCTACAAACCACGCTATGGACGGCGGAGAACAGGGTATTCTCAACGAATGCAAATACTGGAAAAAGCAGAAGAACGTTCTTATGGCGGGCACATATAACAGTCAGAAAAGCCGTGACGCAATCAAAATCAAGGAATGTAACGGAATTACATACACAATGCTCAACTACACCTACGACACTAACGGAATCCCGACTCCCGAGGGCAAGGATTATATGGTAAACATCTGGCCCACGGATTTGAGCATTAACGACCCCGAGGCGGACGAAAACTATCAGGCGTATAAAAAACAGGTCAAAAAGGATATCGAAGCTGTCAGAGACAA
Source organism: Ruminococcus sp. (assembly GCA_017458845.1). GTDB lineage: Bacteria > Bacillota > Clostridia > Oscillospirales > Acutalibacteraceae > Ruminococcoides. The sequence goes on along the minus strand of JAFSZY010000057.1, from coordinate 8,641 downwards.
GGTTGACTTTTTGATTGTCGCTATTCACGCGGGTGTGGAATATATGCCGGATGAATCAGCGTACCAGGACGATATGGCGCAGTTCCTCTCGGACAACGACGTTGACCTTATGATTGGTACTCATCCTCACGTTATCGAACCCGCGAGATATGTAGGCGATATGATGTGCTACTACTCGATGGGCAACCTGCTCTGCTCGCAGTATCAGGACGAAAACTACAACAAGGTGACGAGCATACTCTCAACCTTTACCGTAAAGAAAACAACGTACAACGGCAAGGTGAAAATCAAACTGGACGATATGAACAACCAGCTTATGTACTGCTACTATGAGCAGAAAGCCAGAAATGATTTTAAAATTATCCCGTTCAGCAATGAGCAAATCAAGGAGTATCTGCCCGACTACAAGCAGGTTTACAAGACTTATAAAAAAGTATTCCTCAAGCTCGACAAGACTCTCCCCTTCGCGCCCTGCGCTGAATAATACAGTTCAATTATATTAGGAAGTGAGATTTTTATGGACAACAGAAACCAAAAATCCTTTAGAAACTTTATCAATAACCTGAAAAACAGCAATCCAAAATCCCTTTCAGCCGTTTTGGTTGTTATCGGTATTGTTATTGTACTGGCTGTAGGAAGTATAGTTTCCTGTTCCGTGAACAACGCGGACACCCAAACTGTCAGCGATACAAACACTGACCCCGCGTATATAGCAACGCCTGTAAAGGAGTCGTCCTTTAAAATGTCTGTCGCGGGCGACTACATTATCTACAGCTCAATTTACAAGGGTGCTCAGGAGCTGGCGGGCGGAAGCGGATATGACTTCTACCCTATGGTTCAAAACTTGAAGCAATTTACAAAGGACTGTGACGTAAACTACTACAATCAGGAAACTGTCCTCGCGGCGTTTGACGGTATGGAGCCTTCCGATTACCCGATGTTTGTAAGTCCTCCCGAAGCTGGCGACGCTATGGTAAAGCTGGGGTACAACCTTGTTTCTACTGCCACAAACCACGCCATGGACGGCGGCGAGCAGGGTATTCTGAACTCCTGCAAATACTGGAAAAAGCAGAATAACGTTCTTATGGCGGGCACATATAACAGTCAGAAAGCCCGCGACGAAATCAAAATCAAGGAATGCAACGGCATTACATACACAATGCTCAATTACACCTACGACACAAACGGCATACCTGTACCCGAGGGCAAGGATTACCTCGTAAACGTATGGCCGACAAACCTCTCAATCAACAACCCCGAAAAGGACAAGAAGTATCAGGAATACAAAAAGCAAGTCAAAAAAGACATTGACGCCGTGAGAGGTCAGGTTGACTTTTTGATAGTAGCTATTCACGCGGGTGTGGAGTATCAGCCTTTAGAATCAGCGTATCAGGACGATATGGCTCAGTTCCTCTCAGATAATGACGTAGACCTTATGATAGGTACGCATCCCCACGTAATTGAACCCGCGAGATATGTAGGCGATATGATGTGTTACTACTCGATGGGCAACCTGCTCTGCTCACAGTATCAGGATGAAAACTACAACAAGGTTACAAGCATACTCTCCACCTTTACAGTTAAAAAGTCCAACGACAACGGTAAGGTCAAAATCACCTTGGAGGATATGAACAACGAGCTTCTGTACTGCTACTTTAATCAGGACACATGGAGAGGACACAAGGTTATTCCCTTCAGCAGCAGTGAGATCAAAGAGTACCTGCCCGAATATAAGGAAGTATATAAGACGTACAAAAATGTTTTCCTTAAGCTCGACAAGACTCTCCCCTTTGCCGCTTGCGCAAAATAAAAACAACCACCTGTTAATCATATGATTAGCAGGTGGAATTTTTATATCTTTATTTACAGGAAGGAGGTCATATCAAATCCGCTCGAATCAAAATCGTTAAGCGAATCTACTGAGGAATAAACGTTGTCGCGTTTCTCGGTTTCGGCGGAAGCGGTAAGCACGTCGGCTTTTTCGATTTGCTCAATATTCATTTCTGGAACTCTGTACTTTATTTTCATACCGAAACCTCCTATCTGTTATTTATATCATTATACTGAAAAAATATAATGGTGTCAATCATCTATACCAAAAAGAAAGCTGTCGCGTTTTGCGACAGCTTTCTGATTTGTAATTATAATAACTTCCGGAGTTCCTCACGGCTGAGTCCGCTGTTGCGGGACACTTCGTCGTTGGGGATGACTCTGAGGACTTTTCCGTTATATCTTGATACGATAACGCTTGATTTCATGCCGTCAATCTCGACAAATTCCTCGCTGTACTGCTCGTCGAGCGGAACCTGCTTGGGCAGGTTAAACTTCTCTGTGAGCGAACCTGTGGGACAAAGCTGAACGCAGAGTCCGCAGTTGTTACAGTTGGTCTCGTCAAGCGGAAGTGAGAACGCGGGGCTTACGTCGGTCTTGAAACCGCGTCCCATAAGTCCGATTGAGCTGAGCTTCATAACCTCGCGGCAGGAACGCACACAAAGTCCGCAGAGAATACATTTGGAGGTATTTCTCTCGATGAAAGCGTTCTCGTCGTGGCTGTACTTCTGGGGCATTTCGCCCTTGAAGCGCTCGGGACAGATGTCGTAGCGCTGAGCGACATTGAGAAGCTTACACTTGTAATACTCACGACATCCGCACTCAAGACAGCGATCGGCTTCAGCCTTTGCCTCGTCCTCGGTGAATCCGAGGCTTACTTCGTCAAAGTTCTTGTTGCGAACGTCGGCGGGAAGAACCTTGGGATTGATTCTATCCTTCTTCTCGCGGTCTGAGTAGTCGATAGTGTCCTCGTCACGCTTTGAGATGTAAGGAACGCGTGTGTCGAGCTGCTGACCGTTGAGATAAGCGTCAACAGCCTTGACGCAGCGGTCAGCCTCGCCGATAGCCTCAATAGCGATTGAAGCGCCGCGGTTGGTTGCGTCACCGATAGCGAACACGCCGTCAATGCTTGTTGTAAAGAAATCGGGATCGGCAACGATATTGCCTCTCTCGTTGAGCTCGAGCTCGCTTACATCGCCCTGTACGAGCTTTTGTCCGATAGCGAGAATTACGCTGTCAACAGCGATTTCCTCTGTCTTGCCCTCAACGGGAACAGGTCTGCGTCTGCCCGAAGCGTCGGGCTCACCGAGCTCCATAATCTGTAATGTAATGGACTTGACCTTGCCGTCCTCGCCGTTGAACGAAAGCGGGTTTGTGAGGAACTTATAAATTACGCCTTCTTCCTCTGCCTCGTCGATTTCAAGCTTGTCGGCGGGCATTTCCGCCCTTGTTCTTCTGTAAACTACATAAACTTCTTTAGCGCCGAGACGTACCGCTGTACGACAAGCGTCCATAGCCGTGTTGCCGCCGCCGCAAATGGCGACCTTCTCACCGATTTCGGGAGCGTTGCCTTGAATTACGCCTCTGAGGAAGTCGATACCGCCGTATACGCCGTCGAGTTCCTCGCCGGGTGTGCGCATAGAGCTGGACTTCCAAGCGCCTACTGCTACGATTACGGCGTCGTTTTCAGCCTTTAAGCTCTCAATTGTATAGTCAACGCCGAGCTTGGAGTTATTAACAAACTTAACGCCTGTTTTTTCTATTATAGAAATTTCCTTGTCGAGAACTTCCTTGGGAAGTCTGTACTGAGGGATACCGTAGCGGAGCATTCCGCCCATCTTATCCATCATATCATAAACAGTCACGCTGTGTCCCATAATGGTGAGATAATACGCCGCTGTCAAGCCCGCGGGACCACCGCCGATGATGGCGACTTTCTTGCCTGTGGGCTCCTGAATATCGGGCATATAGCTGTCAGCCTTTAGGTCCATATCAGCCGCGAAAGCTTTTAATTGCGCTATATTAATGGGTTCTTCCACGTTCTGTCGACGACACGCCTTCTCGCAGGGATGAGGACAAACTCGTCCGATTGAAGCGGGAAGAGATATTTTATTCTTAATCAGCTTGATTGCCGCGTCATACTCGCCGTTGGCGATAAGTCCTACATAGCCCTGACAGTCAGTCCTGGCGGGACAGTTGAGCTGGCAGGGAGCCACGCAGTCGCCGTCGTGAGCGGACATAAGCAGCTCCATAGCGATTTTACGGGAGCGTACTACACGCTCACTCTCGGTATTTACTACCATCCCCTCGCTGACCTTGGCGGAACAGGAACGCAGAAGCTTGGGGATTCCCTCAGCCTCAACAACGCAAAGTCCGCAAGCGCCGTAAACCTCTACAGCCTTGTCGTAACAAAGTGTGGGAATGTCAATTCCGTTGGCACGAGCCGCCTCAAGAATTGTTGAACCTTCGGGGGCTGTGATAGCTTTTCCGTTAATTGTTAAATTAATCATTATCATACCCCTCCTTATTCCTTGACTACCGCGCCAAACTTACATACTGTGTAACATTTGCCGCACTTGATACATTTATCTGTGTCGATAACGTGGGGGTTCTTGACTGTGCCCGAAATAGCGTTGACGGGACAGTTGCGCGCGCAGAGCGTGCAGCCCTTACACTTATCGGCGTCGATTTTATACTCAATGAGGTCGGAGCACTCACCCGCGGGACATTTTTTGTCCTTGATGTGAGCCTCGTACTCATCGCGGAAATACTTGATTGTGGTAAGAACAGGGTTGGGAGCAGTCTGACCGAGGCCGCACAGAGCGCCGTCCTTGATGGAGTAGCAGAGCTCCTCGAGCAGTTCGATGTCGCCCTCTTTGCCCTCGCCCTTTGTAATGCGCTCAAGCATTTCGAGCATACGCTTTGTACCGATACGGCAGTGTATACACTTACCGCAGCTCTCCTTTGCCGTAAAGTCGAGGAAGAACTTAGCCATGCCGACCATACAGGTGCTCTCGTCCATAACAACCATACCGCCCGAGCCCATAATAGCGCCTGTAGCGCCCAGAGCCTTGTAGTCGATAACGGTGTCAATCAGCTCGGCGGGAATACATCCGCCCGAGGGACCGCCCATCTGAACGGCTTTGAAGTCCTTGTCGGTCTTCATACCGCCGCCGATGTCGAAGATAACGTCACGCAGAGTCTTACCCATAGGAATCTCAACGAGTCCCGAACGCTTAACCTTACCTGTTACGGCGAACACCTTGGTGCCCTTGGAACCCTCGGTACCCATAGCGGCAAAAGCCTCGCCGCCGTTGTTTATAATCCACGCGATGTTAGCGAAAGTCTCAACATTGTTGATGTTAGAGGGCTTTCTCCAGAAGCCTGACTGCGCGGGGAACGGAGGCTTTAATCTGGGCATACCGCGGTGGCCTTCGAGGGACTCAATCAAAGCCGTTTCCTCACCGCATACGAACGCGCCCGCGCCCGCCTTAATCATAAAGTCGCAGGAGAAATCCGTGCCGAAGATATTGTTGCCGATTAAGCCCTTTTCCTTCGCCTGCTCAATAGCCTTTTTGAGGCGCTTGATAGCGAGCGGATACTCAGCTCTGACATATACTACAGCGTGCTTAGCGCCTATAGCGTACGCGCCGATGAGCATTCCCTCGATAAGATTGTGAGGGTCGGACTCGATTACGGCTCTGTCCATAAACGCGCCGGGGTCGCCCTCATCGGCGTTACAGATGAGATACTTCTCCTCTCCCTCGCTGCTTCTTGCGGCGTTCCACTTGAACCATGTCGGGAAGCCAGCGCCGCCTCGACCGCCGATACCCGAGGTCTTGACTACGTCGATAACCTCCTCGGGAGTCATTTCGGTAAGCGCCTTTTTGATAGCCTCATAACCTCCCGCGCCGATGTACTCGTCAATCTTCTCGGGGTTGAGAATACCGCAGTTACGAAGAGCGATACGGGTCTGTTTTGTCAAAAACTCGCTGTCCTCGTCGGACACAATGAGCTTGTCAAGCAGGGACTTGTCGCCGCTCTCTACGAACTGAGCGATAGTCTCGGCGTCGTTCTCACTGACCTGTACAAGTCGTGTAACCTTGTTATTGTCGTCATAGATATCCACGATAGGCTCAAGGTAGCACATACCTATACAGCCTGTGATGGAGATATCGTCCTTGTTTATGTTAGTGTTAAGAAGGGCTTTTCTTACCTTCTCGGCGCCCGCCGCTATACCGCAGGAGCCCTGTCCGATAACTATTCTCATTGTGCCGCCTCCCTTAACTCTTTAAGAATCTTCTTTGTCTTGTCAGGTGTGAGGCTGCCGTATGTATCCTCGTTAATCATCATAACGGGCGACAGCGAGCAGCAACCGAGACACGCAACGCACTTGAGCGAGAAAAGTCCGTCCTCGGTGGTCTGACCGTCGTCAATACCGAGCTCATCCTTGATAGTCTGTAAAATAAGCTCGGAGGAGTTAACGTGGCACGCTGTGCCCTGACAAAGCATAATAAGGTATTTGCCCACAGGCTCAAAACGGAACTGGGTATAGAATGTTCCGACGCCCATAATCTCGGAGGTCGCTATGCCTGTCTTCTCGGAGATAAGCTCGATAGCTTCCTTGGGAAGATAGCCGTAAATATCCTGTGTGTGCTGTAAAATGGTGATGAGACTTCCCTTGACCTGAGCGTACTCATTAAGAACGCCGTCGAGCAGGGATAAGTCCACTTTTTTGCTGTCCATATTACTTGCCCCCTAAAATATTTTTATAAATTATTTGTATAGTCATACATAGGATATTATAACGTATATAATGCAGTTTTTCAAGACAATTATTGCATAATTTTTGAAATTTGACACGCAATTTAATGGTAAAAGCAATAAATTTGAAAGATGTTAGCAATATGCCTTCCCCTGGGGGAAGGTGGCGACCAACGGGAGACGGATGAGGGACTACATTTCCGTAAGTACTCCGTTTCGGCTTTGATATAGAGGAAGCCGAGTCCCTCACCCGTCACGCCTGCGGCGTGCCACCCTCCCCCAAGGGAGGGCTTTCGCTCCAACCTACAACAAAATAATTAAAATTTTGAAATTTTCTTTATTATATATATAGGCGTTTGAAATTGTGCTATAAATATCTAGTATTAATCTAAAAGGGGAACGGCATATGAAAATCGGTTTTGACAACAATAAGTATCTTGAAACACAGTCGCAGCATATCAGAGACAGAATAGCTAAATTCGGCGACAAGCTGTATCTTGAGTTCGGCGGAAAGCTCTTTGACGACTATCACGCTTCCCGCGTTTTGCCGGGGTTCAAGCCCGACTCCAAGCTTCAGATGCTTATGCAGCTCAAGGACGAAGCCGAGATTGTTATTGTAATCAACGCCGACGATATCGAGAAGAATAAGGTCAGAGGCGACCTCGGTATCACATATGACCTGGACGTTTTGAGACTGCTTGACGTATTCCGCAGCAGAGGACTTTATGTGGCGTCTGTTGTACTGACAAGATTTGCCGACCAGCCCAGCGCTCTCAAGTTTGAGAAACACCTCAAAGAGAACGGCATTAACGTCTACCACCACTACACAATCCCTAACTACCCCACCGACGTTGATTTGATTGTAAGCGATAACGGCTACGGCAAGAACGAATATGTCGAGACCACCCGCAGGCTGGTTGTAATAACCGCCCCGGGTCCGGGTTCGGGAAAAATGGCGGTATGCCTCTCTCAGCTTTACCACGAACACAAGCGCGGTATTCAGGCGGGTTACGCAAAGTTTGAGACCTTCCCCATCTGGAACCTGCCGCTTAAGCACCCTGTTAATGTCGCGTATGAGGCTGCTACAGCCGACCTCAACGACGTTAATATGATAGACCCGTTCCACCTTGAAGCATACGGCAAAACGACTGTAAACTATAACAGGGATATCGAAATCTTCCCCGTGCTTAATACAATGTTCGACCTGATTCTCGGCGAGTCGCCGTACAAGTCCCCCACCGATATGGGCGTTAATATGGCGGGCAACTGCATTATTGACGACGCTGTTGTATGCGCCGCGGCGAACCAGGAAATCATCAGGCGCTATTACACGGCTATGTGCAACCAGACAAAGGGAATTGACCACAACGATGAGGCGTACAAAATCAATCTGCTCATCAAGCAGAACAAGCTCAGCACCGAGGACAGAGTAGTAATTGCTCCCGCTCTTGCTAAAGCCAAGGAGACAGGCGCTCCCGCGGCGGCGATTCAGCTTGATGACGGCAAGCTTATCACGGGCAAAACAACCAACCTGCTCGGAGCGTGCTCGGCTATGCTTTTGAACGCGTTGAAATCACTGGCTGAAATCCCCGAGAACGTTGACATAATTGACGCGGCGGTAATTGAGCCTATACAGAAATTAAAGGTTGACAGCTTCGGCTCGGCTAATCCCCGTCTGCATACGGACGAGATACTCATAGCGCTGTCGATGTCGGCTGTTACAAATCCCTCGGCAAGACTTGCTATGGAGCAACTACCCAGGCTTCGAGACACAGAGGCTCACGCTACGGTTATCCTGTCGGATATCGACACACGCACACTTAAAAAGCTGGGTATCAGACTGACAACCGAGCCTGTATATGAAACAGCAAGATTCTACAGAAAATAATTAAACAGAAAACTATGTAAAATCAAAACCACCCGTTGAACGGGTGGTTTGACCAGCCCCTATAAGGGGCTATTGCAGGCGTGCCCCCTGCAGCCGGGGGCATCGAATGAATGACAACGCATTACAATTTCAAGCAGCCGCTCACGTGCGGCTGTTTAT
>JAFSZY010000056.1 GCA_017458845.1 Ruminococcus sp. | reverse complement strand
GCTGTATAAGAAAGAAATAGATTTTGTAGCAATCAAGCGTGATGAAAAAATCTATATTCAGGTTTCGGATAATATCAGCAGTCCAGATACCTTCCAAAGAGAAGTTGATCCTCTGCTGAAAATCAAAGACGCATATCCGAAAATCCTGATCGCCAGAACACACCACGAAACCTATCAGTATGAAGGAATACAGATTATTGATATTGGTAATTGGTTGGCGGATAACTGCTGATACTATGGATAAATGTATGATGAATATTCCAACTATTATTGAAGCAGAAAAGCTATTAAATGAAGCAGAAACTCAAAACCCCGGTGCTTGGATTGGACACAGCAAAATTACTGCCTTTTGTGCAAAAGCGATTGCTGAACGTTGTGATAACCTTAATGCTGATACCGCCTATGTATTCGCTTTGTTACACGACATCGGCAGGCGTGAGGGTGTAACGGATATGCGGCATATTATTGACGGCTACCATTTTATGACCTCTCTCGGCTATGATGATTGCGCTCGGATTTGTCTGACGCATTCGTTTCCGTATAAAGATATTAACTCCTACAACGGAAAGAATGACTGTACGGCAAAGGAAACAGAGTTTATCAAAACCTTTATTGAAAACACCGAGTATAATGATTACGACAGGCTGATTCAGCTCTGCGACGCTCTCGCTCTGCCTGACGGAGCAACATATATTGAAAAACGTCTTGTTGATGTCGTTATTCGTAGGGGCTTCAATGATTTGACTATTCCGAAATGGAAAACGTTTCTTGATTTGAAAGATTACTTTGATAAAAAAGCGGGAACGGATATTTATCAACTGATTTAGAAATAAACAATTAATAGTTCACCAACAAAGAAATATATTAAATCGTTATAAGATGTTGTTTATAGTATTGAGGTGTTTTTCATACACAACACGCAAGTAACAAAAACACGCAAAAAACCTGTAAACAAGAGAACCTTTACACTTGAAAAGTTCTCAAAGATAATTATACAGTTATATTTGCTCCAAGGTTCGAAAGAATCTTGGAGATTTCTTTTTGTTGATATACAATATGAAAAATGCTATAATCAATCGAGAAGGTGATATTATGGCGTCAACAAAGGATTATCTGGACTATATTCTGGAACAGTTGGACGGGATTGAGGGGATTTCCCACCGTGCGATGATGGGTGAATACATCCTGTACTACAACGGCAAGGTATTTGGCGGGATTTATGACAACCGTTTTCTTGTCAAGCCGACAAAGTCAGCGAATGCTTTGATGCCCGACGCTCCCTATGAGCGTCCATATGATGGCGGCAAAGAAATGCTCCTCTGCGACAATATAGAGGACAGAGAGTTTTTGGCGGAGCTACTCAGCGCAATGTATAATGAGCTCCCTGCCCCAAAGAAAAAGAAGAAATAAATTAAGCCTCCGTCGGGATTTTCCGACGGAGGCTTAGTTATAATTTTTTATCTTGGACGTTTGGACGAGACCTCGTGAGCTTTCAGCTCAATGGTGTCGTCAAGCTCTTTCAGCGTCTCAACTTTACCTGTTTTGTTTTCAATAGCTTTGCTGATTAAGAAGTCCGTGACCTTCGGATTCTTCGGCAGGATAGGACCGTGCAGATACGTTCCGATGCAGTTTTTGTATCTCACGCCCTCAGTTTTGTCCTTGCCGTTGTTGCCGTCGCCCGTGATTACGGTGCCGAGCGGTTTAACGCCGTCGCCGAGATACGTCAGTCCCGAGTGGTTCTCGTACCCCACAACCTGACCAAACTCGGGCGTGTCAATAAGCACATTGCCGATAAGCCTTACCTCGCCGCCCGTTGTGCTGATGTCAAGGATATGCGCGCCCTCAATTTCCTGTCCCTCATAGGTAACAAATTTATTGCCGAAAAGCTGATAAAGTCCGCAGATTACAAGCGCGGGAGTTCCTTTTTCGATGAAATCCCTAAGCTTGGGTGTGATTATTTTAAGGTCGTCCTCAACAACAGTCTGTCCCGAATCCTGACCGCCTCCGCCAAAGATGATGTCGATATCTTCGGGCAGCTCGTCGCCGGGGTCGTGATGTATTACGTTGACCTCATAACCGCGCCACTCCAGTCTGCGTCTGAGCGCCAGCATATTTCCGTGGTCGCCGTAGAGGTTCATATTTTTAGGATATAGATGAAGAATGTTTATAATCATAGGATACTCTTTCCCGAAATAATTTTTCGAATTGCAAGCATTGCGGTGTAGGTGGTGAAGATACGCTTGGGGCGTTTGGAGCCCTTGGTGAAATCGTTGATGGCTTTTTCGAGGTCCTCCTCAATTTCACCGATTTCAATATTTTCGTATTTCAGCCTGAGCGCCATATCATACGCGCGTACGCCCGATACCATACTTACCTTGCTCAGAGGGCTGAAGTCAACGTTCCACAGCCACGATACGTCGCGCCCGTCAGCGTAGTTGTCGTTGATGACAATCATAAAGTCATAGCTGTCGTCGGCGAATGAGGCGATACTGAGCTGAAACGCCGAGGGGTTTTTAACAAGCAAAATCTCGACTTCGGAGTCGTTGATTTTGAGAACCTCACCTCTGCCGAAGGCGGACTCGACGCTCGATAAACCATCAGCGAGAGAGCTGCGGTCGAATTTATCCCCGCCTATAGCCGCGCACAGCGCCAGAGCACCGGCGGCATTAAAAGCGTTGTAAATGCCCTTGAGAGTGAGGTCTGTGTCGCAGCTTTCGCCGTCAATAATATACGACGCGTGATTGCCTAAGAGCTTGTCCAGAATGACCTTGGCGGGCTTGTCCGAAACTTTTATTTCGGACGCTTCTATCAAGTCGTCATCGGACGGAAACTTTGCGAGTAGCTCCTCGGAAAGCCCGAAGTATGACGGATGCTTTGCTTCTATCTTGCTGACGCGGGGATCCTCACGATTGAGGATTACGTCCCTGTCAGCGGCAGCGGCAACCTTTTGGAGCAGGTCTGCCGTGTGGTCGATTTCACCGAATCGGTCGAGCTGGTCGCGCTGAACGTTGAGCAAAAGCGCGTAATTAATCGGAGCCGCCTGACAGAACTTAACCGCGTGAGCCTCGTCAAGCTCCAGTACGGCGATGTCATAGTCGAATTTCCCTCTTATACTGATGTTCTCAAGAATAGCGGAGATAACACCCCTGACAAAGTTACTGCCCGTGTTATTGGTGAACACCCTGAGCCCTTGTTTTTCCAGAAGCTCCGCGACAATCTTGGTTGTCGTTGTCTTTCCGTTGGTGCCCGAAATTACCGCCACACCTTGCGGGAGTTTTGACAAAACCTTTTGAACAAAGCGGGGGTTAATGCGCTCAACAACAAGCCCCGGGAGGGCGGAGCCCCCTCCGCGCAGGCGGGAAATTTTCTGTATTAATTTGCCTATAAAAATACTGAATCTTAGCATATTTTCATACTCCGTATGTGTAATAATTTATATAAAATATTAGATGAATATTATATACCAAAATCCGCTTAAAAGTCAATATTAGTTGTCAGTAGTCAGCAGTCAGTTTTCAGTTGTTCGCGCGATAAGATGGCAAAAGAATCGGCAAAACTTTTCCTATGAGAAGTCCTGCCGATTTATAGTTTTTATTTATTGATGAACAACTGACTGCTAACTACTGAATACTGAAAACTATTTGAATTCCAGTCCGCTGAAGGTTTCGTCCAGAAGCTCACAGCTTTCCTTGAATTTTTTCATTTCGTTGTTCATCAGTGTAAGCTCCATTCTTCGCACAGCGCCGTCTTTGTTTACAACGCAAGGGTTACCGACATAGACCTTGTCGAGCCCGTACGTCCCGCAAAGTCTTGCGCTGATGGTGAGGATGGAGTTCTCATCCTGTAAAATCGCTCTGGCAACTCTGCAAATCGCCATACCGATTCCGTAGTAGGTCGCTCCCTTCGCCTCAATGATTTCGTAAGCCGCGTGGCGCACGTTTTCCTCGATTTTCTCGAGGTCGTCCATCTTGAACTCCGGGTTATCCATAAGCTCGTCACGTATTGGCTTGGGGCCGATTGTCACCTGAGACCACGGCACAAACTCGCTGTCGCCGTGCTCACCGATAACATAGCCGTGAATGTTTCTCGGGTCAATATGGAAGTACTCGCCCAGCAGGTATCTCATTCTCGCTGAGTCGAGCGTAGTGCCCGTGCCGATTACTTTATTATTAGGGAAGCCCGAGAGCTTCCTCGTGATTCTCGCCATAATGTCAACGGGGTTTGTCGCGACAATGAAAATACCGTCAAAGCCGCTGTCAACAATCGGGTTGACTATTGTCTTGAAAATCTCGAGATTACGCTGTAGGAGCTGAAGTCTTGTTTCCCCGGGCTTCTGACCGACTCCCGCGCAGATTACAACGATATCCGCGTCCGAGCAGTCGGAGTATTTGCCCGCGTAAATCTTCATACTTGTTTTTGAAAACGCCAGCCCGTGGTTAAGGTCCTGAGCCTCGCCCTTAGCGCGCTTTTCGTTTATGTCACACAGCACAAGCTCATCGCATAAATTCTGGTTGAGAGCCGCGTACGCGAAGCTCATTCCAACCATACCTGTGCCGACCAATACAATCTTTTTCATAACTATGACTCCTTTACGCTTTTTAAAATCATACCACATATAATCATATTTGTAAATTTAATAATAGGATTTTAACAATTATTTTCAAAACTATTGATTTTTTATATTAAATATGCTAAACTATATTATGTATTATAATCTGGTACTAGTATGTGCCGATAAGGAGGAATATTTATGAGAAGTTTAAAAAGACCGCTTTCAATTCTGATTGCGGCGCTTATGCTCGTGAGCGTTATGGTTATCGCTCCCGTTACCGCAAGCGCGACGGTTAGTTTTGAAGTTACTAAATGGGTAAAAGGAGAAAATATTACCAGAGACGGTAATTCGGCATTGTATAGTTTTAAGGACCTTTTCGAAAACTTTAAATTTACAAAAGTGAAGAAAAATGCAACTCCATCTTGGGATAATAGTACTGTCTACAATCAGACCGTAAATTATTCATTGCATTCAGGAGGAGCGGGTTATTACATTAACTGTAATGATCAAGCTGGAAGTTTTGCAACTAACTGTAATACATACGCCTTAAACGGGTATGGTGACGGAGATAATTTTTACGGTAAATGGTATAACTATGGTAGTGTTAATTCTAATGATGGGTACTGTATTGATGCACAGTATGCTCCATTTGCTGATATGCATACAACTGTTGATTGGTATGCCTACACTTGGGAAACATTTACACTCACAGAGCAGAGTGCTGTATACGGCGCAAATGGAAATCTCCAGTATTATACAGATGAAAATAACGACGGAAGATATTTTGTTGCAGACGGAGATAGTTATAAAGAAGTTAATCGCTCTGATGTTTTCTTTGACTATGTAACTGCCAACGGAAAAGGATTTAACACCACAAAAACGTTCAGCTTTGATGATGCTGATCCGTTGAAAGATACTTTAGCTGAAAGTGGTTTGACTGGCGCTAAGGATTTACAGACAATTGGTGTTCAAACTTCCACAGGGCGTGTCGAGTCAGGATTCCGTTTCCTTACAGTTGTTAAATCTGATATACTGGACGCGGCTGATGACTTTGGCTATGTAGTAGTAAAAACTACTCAAGGATTATCGGATGTCAAAGGTAAAGAGGGTCAGTTGGATGTTTCCACAATTGACGCAAGTGCTAAATACAGCTGTAAAGGCACTGAAAATGATTTTGCTGGAAATTACGGCAGTTCTGATTTGAGTTCAACCGATTATAAGTATATTTCCTGTTTTGTTAAAGATCCTGATTCGGACAATACGGTTGTATCACGTTTCTATGTGAAAGTTGACGGAAATACATATTTCTACGCGCAGTATACACCTGACAACAGCACGTGGTATAACGGTTGCGCGTACGCTTTATCATAAGGAGGGATTACTGATGAAAAAGACTTATACAACACCGGAAATTAAAGTTGAAGAGCTTTTGAAGCAGGATGTCCTCTGCGCTTCGGTTGAAGGCGAAAACCAGACAGCCGAATACAATGATTTACTTACATTCATTTTCAACGGCGGATAATAAAGTATTCGGAGCCCCGTTTTGCGGGGCTCCGTTTTTGTGTCAGGAGGTAATTTTATTTTGCTGTTTAGCGTGAGAGTTTGTCCTCTCAGTTTTATTATATGTACAACCTCTCGATTTTGTTAATAATTGGGTATTGCGTTTTGCGGCAAATTATTGTATTATTATATACGGAATAATATTTTCAGAAAAGGTGATTTATATGAATTTCAAAAGAATACTCGCTGTGCTTACCGCGTGTTTGATTTTGACGACTTTTATGGCGTCCTGCGGCGGTAACGACAAAAAAGCGTCAAGCGCGGTTTCCGAAACAACCAAGGTGATCGAGACAACCGCTGACGGCGGCACTGTGGAAGAGGATTCCGAACAAAATGTACTCACAAAAGACAAAGCGGGCAAAATCATTTCCGTAAAGGATAAAAACGGCAAGGATGTTGACGTTGACGAGTATGTGTCCGAACACAAGGGCGTACAGAAGAGCGAACAGGCTAAATCCTCAAAGACCTCTTCCAAGGCAAAAACATCGGGTTCAAGTAAAACTACATCGAAGAAGACCTCGTCCTCAAGTTCAAAATCCGGCTCAAAGACGAGTTCAAAAACAAGCTCTAAGACGAGCTCAAAAACAAGCTCCAAGTCAAGTTCATCATCTTCTTCAAGTTCCAGCTCCAGCTCAAGTTCAAGCTCCAGTTCCAGCTCCAGCTCAGGCATCCCGAAGGATAACGTAGAGATTGATTTCTCAGACTTGGAATAATCAGTATTAACGGAGGTAAAAAGTTATGAATAAAAAGATATTACTCTGCGCAGTATCAGTGTTATTGGTTATGATTCTGGCAATGTCTTCGCTGTTTATGGTTTCGGCTGCGGGTGAACCGGTGGAAACGCAGCAGGTTGAAACAGGCGCGACCTTTACGAGAGGTGAAACCACTTCCGCTAACACCACTGAGTCCACCGAGCCCTCGGCTCCCGTAAAGTTAGTCGGAGATGTTGACGGTAACGGAACTGTTGACGTCAACGACGCTACAGCGTATCAGCTTACTTTAGCGGGCAGACAGGAAGTTACAGCCGCGTTTGAGCTCAACGGCAACACTGTAACAGACGGCAAGAAAAACATAATCGACGTAACAGGTATCCAGTATTATGTAGCCAAGGTTTTCAAAAAGCTCCCCGTTACACTCGACGGCTACTATTCTGAGATTATCAGACCATGATTTTTAATTATAAAATCGCGGATATAGTTTTCAGCGCGGATATCAATTATCGCTATACATTTGAGCATATGAAAGACTACAGGGCGGACAAGGACGAAATTCCCGAGTTCGCCCTTGAGGTTACTAAAGCAGATGTTGAGATGGAAAGAGATATGTCTCCGCATGATGTTCCGCTGTATGTGCACGAGTTTACGGCGCTGTATCGTAAATTTATTTATGTCGTTATGGATAAGTACGAGGCGTTCTTTTTTCATTGTTCGGCAATAAGCGTTGACAATCAGGCGGTTATGTTTACTGCCCAGAGCGGAACAGGTAAGAGCACCCATCGTAATCTTTGGCTGAAGAACTTCGGTGACAGGGTAACTGTCATCAATGATGATAAACCTATCATCCGCAAGATAGACGGAGTATTTTATGTCTACGGTACTCCGTGGCAGGGAAAGGAGAACCTCGGGGAAGATATTCGTGTTCCCGCGAAGGCTCTTTGTTTTCTGTCGCGCGCGGAGGAGAACTACATAGGCCCCATAGACACAATATCGGTCGTATCAAAAATGATGAATCAGGTGCTGCGGCCCAAACAGCCCGAGCTTATGGGCAAGCTGCTCGATTTAATAGACGGCTTTTTGGGACAGGTGGATTGCTACGACCTTCGTGTCAATATGAATGACGACGCGGCTGTGGTCGCGTATAACGGAATAAAAGGAATTTAGTGGAATATTATGAAGATAAAAGACGGATTTATGCTCAGACAGTTCGGCGACAGTTATATCGTTGTAGCTGTCGGCGATGACAGCGAGAATTTTAACAAACTTATTACCATAAACAGCGTCGGAGCGTTTATTTATAAGTTACTCAGCGAGGACAGAACCCGCGATGAAATTGTCAAAGCTATGCTTGAAAAATATGATGTAAGCGAGGAAATCGCCGTTCGTGATTGTGACGCGTATATTACAAATCTGAAAACGGCGGGATTGCTCGATGATTAAGAGAATCGAGGATGTTATCCTTGAAAAAGGCTTTTACGTTACAAGACCTAAAGGGACTAGTATGTTCCCGATGCTAAAAGACAATTGTAATGAAATTTGCGTCGTAAAGGCTGACGAGATAAAAAAGTTTGACGTGCCGCTTTACAAGCGCGAGAGCGGAGAATACGTTCTTCACCGTGTGCTTGATATTAACGAGGACGGTTATGTCTGTTGCGGCGACAACCAGTGGACTCTGGAATACGGGGTGAAGCGCGGGCAAATCATAGGCAAGCTTGACCGTTGGTTTAAAGGGGACAAGGAGTATACCGTTCGGGACGCTTCTTATCTCAGATATGTAAATTTTTGGTGCAAGTCGCTTAAACGCAGGCATTTTATCCTGTGGTTCTGGCACAGATACAACTATCTTGTCGGCGCAGCCAAGGAAGTATTAAGCAAGGTATTTAAAAGGAACAAATCCTGATATTATGGAAAATGTAATTACTGTAAAGAATATGCGTGAGAGCGACGCTTTCACCATAAACACTTCCGTCAGCGGACAGGAGCTTATGAAGCGCGCCGCTCAAGGAGTGTTTGACAGCGCGGTGTGGAAAGGCTCGATAGCAATAGTCTGCGGCAGCGGAAACAACGGAGGCGACGGCTACGCTCTTGCCGAAATTCTCACCGATCACGGGTTTTCGCCCGTCCTTTTGCGACTTGGCGACAAGCTGTCCGAGGACGGCGCTTTTTACTATAACAACTGCGTCAAAAAAGGCGTTCGCGAGGCTCTCTGCGACGAATACACAGACTTCGGAGAATATGATATTGTTGTAGACTGCATTCTCGGGACGGGATTTTCCGGAACACTCAGGGAAGATATGGTGTCGCTCATTGAGTCAATCAACCGAAGCTCCGCCTATGTAATCAGCGTTGATATAAACAGCGGACTGTCGGGCAGAAACGGCATAGCCTCTCCCATAGCGGTAAAATCCGATTTGACGGTTTCCGTCGGATATTATAAGACCGGGATGTTTCTCAACGACGCGGGCAGATTTATCGGCAGTCTTGTGAATGTTGACATCGGAATTAAGCTTTTGAAAAAGCAGTATTATCTAATCAGCGCCGAGGAGCTTTCGCCCTTCTCAGGTTACTCAAGCGTCAGTCTTACCGCGGACGAGTTCGCTCTGCGTTACGCGCTGGACGAGGACGAGTTCAGGCGCAATCCGCTCAAGGTTGTCTCCAAAGAATCCGTAGACAGCAAAAGCGTGTTTATAATCGACTATGACGGCAGCAAATTGATTGTTGACCAAACATATATATACTTTCAGTCCGACAAGGTTAAATCCTCCGAGGACATTTATAAAACATTTTAGGAGGACGTTTTATGTCTGAAAATCAAAAAGTGACTAATCCCGAGTTGCTCGAGGCTATAATTGAAATGCAGGAGAACAACAATCCCGATACGGTTAACCATATGATTGACTGCGTTATGAACGCCAAGTTCATAACCCCGGGCAATGTTTCCAAGCCCCGCAACGTAGCCAAGACCAATCCTCAGGGAGCTACTGTTATGCAGCAGGAAACCCAGGTGCAGTTCCAGCTCATAGAAAATAATAACAAAGAGAAATTCTTTCCCGCGTTTACCGACGAGGAAGAAAAAAACAAATGGGACGGCTCAAAGGGCAAGGACAACGTTGTAATGACTTTTGACAGCTATGCCCAGCTGCTCTCAGAAGAAGGCTGCGAGGTTATGGGATTTGTCATCAATCCTTTCGGCAAATCCGTTGCCTTCCCCAAGCCTATGGTTAAATCCCTCAAGGAGCAGAAGGACAGCAGAACTTCGGACGGATTGACAAAACAGGAAATCAAGAACGACGAAAAAGTTGAATTCGGCGACCCCGACCCCGACGAATATCCCATAGATATGATGGCGGCTATGATTAATTACCTCAACGAGCGTGACGACGTTCACAAGGCGTATTTGCGCACCTTCAAGCGTGAAAACGAGGATAAACCCAGCTATATGGTGATTGTTGATTTTTCAGGCAATAAAATGGAAGAAATCTTCAAAGGTATTTCAATGGCGGCTTCTCCTCATCTTAACGGCTTTCAGCTTTCGATGATTCCGTACTCGGTGCCTTTCGCGAAGAAAGCGGTTGAGGACACAGACCCGTTCTATGACGAAGATGAATAATATGAAATCAGTAAAAAAGATTGTTTCGGCTGTACTGTGCCTGACGCTCGTTTTGCTTTCAATATCATTTACCGCGTTTGCCGCGGAGAAAAAAACCGTCACCGTGAAATCCGCTCAGAATTTGTTTGAGCCCTTTTCACGCAGTGTTTTGACGAGTGAAGCCTTTGACGTAGTAATTCGCCTCCGGTCCGATTTACCAATAATTGACGGTACATTGGAGCTGGGGTTTGACAGTTCGTGTTTTAAGGTCACGGCTTGTCAGGAAGGCGAAAAAATCAACGCGCTGTCAAACATAACCGAAAAACGTCAGACGGAGTATAACAACGTTATCAGCGCGTTTACGGCGGGTTCGGGTTTCTGTGACTTTTCAACCGAGGACAAGTTGATTTCTTACACCTTTACCGTTACAGACGAGTTCATTGGCGATAAGGAAATCACGGTTGATTTTAAGAACCTCATAGCTAACCGGACGTATATTAAAGACGACGGAACAGAGGATATAACCGTAGACGGCGACCAAAAGCTCATCAGCGGCAGCGCGGTTGTCGGCGAAAACTTTTCCGTAAGAGCGTCAATCGACCCGCTCAAGGGCGACGTAAACCTTGACGGTGAAGTAAATGTCAATGATGTAACCGAACTTCAAATCGCCTTGACAGGCAGTAAAACCCTCTCCGATGTTCAGCAAACCGTGGCTGAGGTTTATGCGGACGGTAAAAACAATATCAGAGATGTTACAATGATACAGTTATTTTTAGCAGCTTTGGTAGAATTTCTGTAAAATCTTTTCACACAAGGGCAGTTCAAACTGTCCTGTTTTTTATTTATAATGCGGCGTTCAGAAGTTTTTGAAAACACAATTTACCTGTTGAATTATTTTTTTGTTTATGTTACAATTTAGTTAATATAATGTCGAATTATGTGCTTTAAGATAATAGATAGACAGATTTAGCAGTTTAAATGAATGGATTTGGTATTATGAATAAAATTTGCAAAAAGACAACTTCATTAATTCTGATTGCGGTAATGTTCGTATCTGTGTTTGCGGGGCTGAGTTTCACCTCGGAAGGGTCAGCCGAAGCGGCTTCCTATCCGACAGGATACCCTAACACCTATAAGAACACGGGTATGGGAGCTACGGATATCGTAGGCGTAGCCCGCACACAGCTGGGGTATAAGGAAAACGGCGTCGGCACGAAATACGGATATTGGTATATTCCGTCTTTTGTAAACCAGCCGTGGTGCGCTATGTTTGTAAGCTGGTGCGCCAATCAGGCTAAGATTCCTACAACTCAGATACCCAAATTTGCCGCCTGTACTCTTGGAATGCAATGGTTCCAGTCTCAAAAGAGATGGTACAACAGCAAGTATTTCGGCGGAACATATACTCCCAAGAAGGGCGATATAGTATTCTACTGCGACGCGGGAGTTCAAAGTTATTCTTCACACGTGGGGATAGTTTTGGGTACCAACGGAAATTACCTCCACGTTATTGAGGGCAACTCCACAAACGCGAGTGTATGCGAGTTCACAAACAACTCCTCAAGAACTCTTTCCAGCAGTTACGTAATCGGCTATGGTCACCCCAAATACTCGACAATCGCGAAGAATGAGCCAACCACATACGAGACTTGGCAGGTCAGCGCGGGTTCGCTTAACCTGCGTAAAACCGCTTCAACTTCCGCAAAGTCATTGGTCAAAGTGCCGTTTGGCGCTGAAGTTAATGTAACCAAGGTTGAGGTCAAGAGCGACTATATATGGGGATATACCAAGTATAAATCCAAGAAAGGCTGGGTAGCGCTCGATTACTGCGATTATATATGGGGCAGTATAAACGGAGTGTACTATCAGCTTAAGCCCAAGGTTTCGCCAAAGACCGCCTCGATTTACGTCGGATATAAAAAAACACTGTCAAAAACCAACGGATTGGGCGGTAAGTTCACAAGCTCCGACAAGACAATCGCCAAGGTCAACTCCACTTCCGGCAAGATAACCGCGGTAAAAGCCGGAACTGCTACGATAACGCTCAAGACGGCTACAGGTTCGGCTAAGTGCAAGGTAACTGTAAAAAATCCGACAATCAGCAAAAAGACCGCCACTGCGTGTATCGGCGACAGTTATACATTAAAGGTGAACAACACCAAGCTTACGCCCACATGGAGTTCTGCGGACAAGACAATCGCCAAAGTTAACTCAAAGGGTAAAGTTACGGGAGTCAGCGAAGGTGAAACAAAAATAAAAGCCAAAGTCGGCGACGTTACGGTTAAGTGTAACTTCACGGTAACAAAATATCCTACAACCTACGAGAACTTCAAGACCAAGCGCGCGACCTATCTCAAAAAGGGCAGTACAAATT
This sequence comes from Ruminococcus sp., assembly GCA_017458845.1. GTDB lineage: Bacteria > Bacillota > Clostridia > Oscillospirales > Acutalibacteraceae > Ruminococcoides. The sequence continues at coordinate 11,715 of JAFSZY010000056.1, read as the reverse complement.
TTAAGAGTATCATTCAAATCCCGAAAGGTACTGAGCTGAAAGTCTCCAAGGTTTATTATACCGATACCTGGTCTATGGGTTACACAAAGTACAACGGTAAAAAAGGCTGGGTTATCCTCAATAAATGTAAATACCTCAACGGTTCAATCGACGGAACAACATATTATGTAAGACCATATCTTGCTGAGAAGTCAACAACCGTTTATCTTCAGAATGTTTATTACATTAAGATTAAGGACGCGGGTTCATCGACGACCTATTCTTCCGCGGACAGAAAGATAGCCAGAGTCGCTAAAAGCGGAAAAATCAGAGGAATAAAGGCGGGCACAACCACTATCAACATCAAGAGCGGTTCTACAAAGCTGAAGTTCAAAGTTACTGTAAAGAATCCTGTGCTCTCCGCTAAGAAGGTTTCTCTTGTAAGGGGCAAAACGAAGAAGCTCACGGTCAACGGCGGTGGCGGAACTATTACATGGTCAACTTCCGACAAAAAAGTTGCCGTGGTCAACGCAAACGGCGAGATAACCGCCAAGGGTTTTGGCACCGCGACAATCACAGCGGTAAGAGACGGAGTAACAATGAAGTGTACCGTTACCGTATATGACCCGATATTAAACTACACAAGCAAGACCGTAAAGGTTGGCGGAAAAGTCACCCTCAAGGTAACACAATCCAGCGGGGCGGCGATAACGTGGAAAACCGCTAACAAAAAAATCGCCACTGTTACCGCTAAAGGTGTGGTAAAGGGCATTAAAAAGGGAACAACCACAGTTTCCGCGACTGTTGACGGAGTTACGCTCAAATGTACAATCAAAGTAAAAGCTGCCGCTTAAAAAAGGCAGCTTTTTCTTTTGGCTATTCAGCACAAAAAACAAGGTGAAAAATTGTACGGTTTGCCGACTGTTTTGTGTAGAGGAATTTGTTATATAATATAATTGTTAATCTGTTTGTCGGGGGTGATTATATGAGCAAAACACTAAAGGCGCTTTTGGTTATGATTGTTTTACTGCTGGTTTTTTCTTGCGTGGTAATTGCGATTAAAGTTAACACCCGGGAAGACGCGAATATTCATTATGAATTTGATAATAATCTCGCGGGATACGCCGAGGGTACTCTGACTCTTGATAGTGACACCGATGGACAGTACGGATTGTATTGGGCGGACGACAGCGCGCAGCTCAGCGGCTATTATCCGATTACCACAATGTTTGTTCAGGCAAATTCATCCGAAAGCTTTGAATTCGGCTACCATACTGCCATCCCCGCCGGCGCTTCAAGGGTAATCGCAAAGAACAGTTCGAGCGAGGTAGTCGCGGAATTTAACATTCCCGCTCGAAAGCGTCTTGACAGTTCGGATTTGAAATACAAATTCAATTCCTACTCAGATATTCATATAGATAAAAACGGTTTTTATGTCAACGCCGATAAGCACTGGAGAGAGGCTCTGAAATACGCGGTGGATACCGAGGCGGACTTCATTGTCACGTCGGGCGATACCGTAACAAACGCGGCAGGACCCGACGGCGAATGGGATACATACGAGAGGATTATCGCCGAGTCCGATTACGTCAATCCTATCTGGGAATGTAACGGAAACCATGATGTGCGCTGCGGTGTTGAAAGCGGACTCAAGTCTTTTATCCGCGCTTCAGGCGCGGACAGCACCATAGAGGGTTATGACGCGGGCAAGCCATACTACTATATGACTGAAAAAAACACAGGAGATATTTTCATTTTTATGGCGCTCGAAAAAGACGTAACGCTCCAAAAATGCGACGAGTTTTCCGATGAGCAGATGGAATGGGTATCCAACCTTATATCAAGATATTACGGTACGGGTGTAAATATCTATATCGTCGAACATTCCCCGATTGAGGGCTTTGGCGCGGGCGACCGAATGGGAAAACCGTATTATAAGGATTACCTCAGCGAAAAATATATTAATACTGTAAAATTCAAATCGCTCCTGCAAAAATACCCCAAGCTTATTTGGATGTCAGGTCATTCCCACGAGGATTTCTCAATGGGGTACAACTTCTCCGACGAAAACGGCACAGCCTGCTCAATGATTCACAATCCCGCAGTTGCGGGTTCGACCTGGGCGTCGGAAACGGACACGTCCTTGGGTTATAACGAGGGCAGAGGCTATAGTTCACAGGGATATACTGTTGAGGTTTATAATAATCAGGTTGTATATTACGGCGCTAATCTAAGCAACGAGCTCATTTATCCCGCCTACTGCTACATTATGGACGGCGCCAGGGGAACCTCTCCCGACGCAACACAGGAGAATGTGTATCAAAAAGGCGACGTGGCTTGTGTTCAGCTGTCCAAGACGGGCAGAATCAGCAAATTGTCCGCAAACGGTAAAAGCGCCGCGAAGAAAGCTACGGGCGCTTATTTGGACGAAGCAAAATCCTGTCTGGATGCGTACTACTCTTTCGCTTCCTACGACCAGTATCAAAACCTGAAAAAGCTCTGCAGGAGCAATGCTTCCGCGGCTGAGCTTGACACGGCGATTGCCGGATTAAAGGAAATCGCCGAGCATATCGGCAAGCCCTATGTTATCCGAAAATCCTGTCAGTGAAAACGAGCATTATATCCTGATGTACTATCAATCGGGCGTTCACACCTGGAACAGTAAGGTTAGTTACTTCAAGTATACTAACGGCGTGTATACGCTGGGTTATACAACTACATCAGTCGATAATATCAAAAGGACTTTCCGCAGTAGTTATACTGAGAATTAAGTATAACACCGACACAAACAGCGTGACGATAACGTGTATATAAAACGGGGGCTGTCATTTGGCAGATCCCTGTTTTGCGTAAAAAGCTCTTTTCAAAGGGAACGTTATGTGTTACAATAAGTTTATCTGAAAAATAGGACGGTAGATTATGAATATAAACGAAACCAGACAAATTAAAACCGATGAAAAAGAGAAGTATCCTGTAAAGGAGAAATCAAAGCTTACGGCAGTTATCGCCGTTGAGGTTTTCCTGTTAATATTTGGAATTCTGGATGCTTTAGGCACTTTGAATTTTGGAGCTTTCAGCGGAGCCCCGTACTTTCTGTTTATAGCCTCAATACCGATTGCGCTTATGTATGTTTTCGGGAAAAAATATAAACACGGCGTATTCAAGTGTATGTTTATAGTGCTGATAGTTGCCGCGGTGCTGGAGGTTACGGTCTTTCAGTTTCCTACTTACAGCAGCTTTTTCGGCAGCGATAAGCAGTTCGGTGTGGCTGCCTCCGCGGCGTCAATTGACGATACGGAAGTTGTTAAGAACTCTGACGGCTCGGTGACAGTTACGGGAGAAAACGAAGTTGTGTTGGAGTACACAAACATCAACAAAGAGATTGATACCATCAAAACCAACTTAAAATTCAAGCGCACTACCAAATGTGTAAACCTGACTGTTGACGCGAGCGATGAAACTAACAGCGAATACAGGTATGCTATCGGAAGTAAGGAAATTACCGCAAACGAGTCCTCGCAGTATATAAGAATGAATCTGAGTGGTAAGGTAAAAAAACTAACGCTCAGATACAAAACCGTATTGCCCGAGGATAAAGTGAAAATTAAGAACATTATATTCAACAAGCCTATTCCGTTCAATATAATGCTGTTAAGGTTTGTGATTATAGGATTATTGGCGTTGCTCGCGTACACCCTGTTCGGCTCTAAAGCTTTCAGAAGATTTTTTGAGGAAGACAAGGGCAAATTCGCAATCGCGGTTATCTCTGTGTTCCTGGCGGCGCTCGTGTTTATGACATCTGTCATAGTTTATAAACTTCCGGAAGGAGGACTTGCGGGCGACTTTGAGGAACCCGAGTTAAATCAGATTAACCAAGAGGTTGTAGACGCGTTTGAAAACGGAAAGGTGGAGCTTGAGTCAAAAGCCACTGAGGAATTTAAAAATCTCGAAAATCCTTATGATTGGAGTCTCAGGCTGAGCACAGGCGAACAAGGCGAATGGGACCATGTGTACTATAAGGGTAAGTACTATTCCTACTATGGCGTAGCTCCCGTTCTGGTTCTGTTTTTGCCTTATCATATGCTGTTCGGAAACTATTTCCCAACAGATATAGCTATTTTCCTTTTCTCTGCAATAGGGCTTATGTTCCTTTGCCTGCTGTACTTTGAATTCATATCACGGTTTTTCAAGCGAATACCGTTGAATATAGCGCTGGCGGGATTTGTGGTTATGATAAGCTCCTGCGGAGTGTTCTATCTCACGGGTAGGACGCTGTTCTATGAGATTTCAATATCGTCGGGCTTTATGTTTACGACTTTGGGAACGTACCTACTCATTACGTCAAACATATTTGAGAGGAAAAGGGTCAACGAGATAAAGATTTTATTCTCGTCGCTGTGTTTTGGTATGGCGGTGTTGTCACGCCCGACTCTGGCGGTATACGCGGTATGCGCGGCGCTGTTCTTCGGCTGGCGTATTATCAAGGAATTCAAAGCGAAAACAGGGGGAGGAGTACCTCTGTTAATCAGTTCCGTGATTCCGCTTGGGGCGTGCGCGGCTTTCCAGATGTGGTACAACTTTGTCCGCTTCGGCTCATTCTTTGATTTCGGAATCGAGTACTCTATAACAATCAACGATTTTACCAATAACAGTTTCTACCTGATTTTTGTTTTGATTTCACTATTCGGCTATCTTTTCGCGATGCCATCGTTTTCACCGACTTATCCCTACATTTACAATAATTTCAACCGCCTCGGCTGCAACGGCTATTACTTCCAGGACGCAGGATCTCTGCCGGGAATTATTTTCCTTGCGTTCCCTGTTCTGGGTTATCTGTTCAGCGGTAAAGCGATTAAGCTTATCCCCGACAAAAAACAGAGGCTAAAATATCTGTGGATGATAGGTCTGCCGTGCCTGATTATGCCGATAATTATTATCTGCTCCGTTTGGGAGAGCGGTTACGCGGTAAGATATGTTGCTGACTTTACATGGGAAATGCTCATCGGCGCGCTGGTTATCCTGTATTTTCTCTATCTTAATAGTGAAAACGTACAGAGAAAGGTGCTGTTTGAAAAACTGATGGCGTTTTCCGCGGTAGCGGCTGTAATTGTGAACGGAATACTTATTTTCAACTTCACATTCGCGAGCAACCAATACCCTGAAGCATCGGCAATGCTTGAGAGAATGTTTTCCTTCTGGAGATAATTGGTAGTGGTCAGCAGTCCGTGAATCGTTAACAAAAAAGCAAAAAATATGGGGCTGGCTCAAAGTCTATTTGAGCCGCCCCTTTGTGTCATTCTGAGGAGCATCGCGACGAAGAAGCTTAGGCTTTATGCGGTTTAAGATTCTTTCCTGACGTTCAGAATGACAGCGGGGTTGACTTTTGAGCCAACCCCCATTTCTTTTATTATTATTTATCGCGTGAACAACTGAAAAGCGACTGCTGACTACTGTCAACTAAGCTTCAGGTCTCCGTCTTTAACCCAGCCGATTTTTCTCAGCAGAGCGTTAATCAGCGGAGCCAGAACAGCGGGAAGCACAATACAAATGAGCACCAGCCCTATCCAGTCAAACGGGCTTGGAGTAATCGCCGACGCGCCCTTGGCGATGGCTTCCTCAGACGGACTCAGCCAACCCGTAATTACGCCTATGGGACCGCACAATCCGCAGGTTCCCATACCCGAGTTGATAGCCGCGCCGTTCATTTGTAAGCCGAACACGCAGGTCGCGATAGGTCCTGTAATTGCCGAAACCAATATGGGCGAAATCCAGATTCGAGGATTTTTGACAATGTTGGGCATCTGGAGCATTGATGTTCCGATTCCTTGACTTACAAGTCCGCCCCAGCGGTTCTCTTTGAACGACATTACCGCGAAGCCGACCATCTGAGCGCAGCAACCCGCGACAGCAGCGCCGCCCGCAAGACCTGTCAGCGCCAGAACCGAGCAGATTGCCGCCGACGAAATCGGAAGCGTAAGCGCTATGCCCACCAGTACCGAAACTGCTATTCCCATAAGGAAGGGCTGCAAGGTTGTGGCGTTGTTTATCAGCAAGCCGAACGCGTTAGCGCCCGCGCCGATCGGCGGAGCAATAAGCTTTGCCAAAGCCACACCTATGATTATAGTCACAGCGGGAGTTACGAGTATATCGACCTTGGTTTCCTTGGAAACCACCTTGCCGAACTCAGCGGCGATTATCGCTATGATAAACACCGCCAGCGGTCCGCCCGCGCCGCCCTCGGCGTTTGCCGCCCAGCCGACAGCCGCCAGTGAAAACAGCACCATCGGCGGAGCCTTCAGCGCGTAACCGATTGCGACCGCCATAGCGGGACCCGCAATCTCCATAGCGTATGTTCCGATATCCGTGAGGAACGCTGCGCCGAACTGAACTCCGATTGTTTTGATAATTGTACCAATCAGCAGCGAGCAGAAAAGTCCCTGCGCCATAGCGCTCAGCGCGTCAACGCCGTAACGCTTTAATGATATTTCAATATTTTTGCGTTTTAGGAACGCTTTAAACTTACTAATTTTAATCACCTGTTTTCATTGCTTTAGTTCAATAAAGCATTATACAGAATGAATACGCTTTTGTCAAATCAAGCTTTATAAGACTTCTTTTTGGAAGCAATCGAAAGAATCTGGAATACAGCGCAGAGCACAATACCCGCGATTGACGCGACGATAATTAAAGGGAAGAACACGTTAGAAACCTGCGAGAAATCAAACTCTCCCGACTCCGCGTTTTGAAGAGGCATAAAAAACGCTACCGTGTCAATCACTATTGCTGCTACGAGCGATAGAATACTTAATGATGAGAAAATAACAGTTTTGGCAGACACAGAGGTTTTCTTGGCAATTGTTATTGTTTCGCCGTTGAAATCCAGAGTTTTGAAAATCCAGAATGCCATAACGACATTGATAATCGTCTCGGGAATCATATATGTAGCGTTATAGCTTAACGAGTACATCAGAGCCGCTCCTGTGGGGATGGATATTCCCGCCCATACTGTGCAGCCCGAAACTACGTGGAAGAAGTATCTGATAACACATACAAAAGTCGCGCCGACAGCCGCCGCTACGGCGTCGTTTTTAATCTGTTTTTTGAATATGCCCGCAAGTCCGAAGAACGAAAAGGCGAAGATGTAGTCGAGCAAAATAATCGCTATCGCCGCGACTGCCGAAGTCGCGTAGGAGAGCGTGCCCATTCCGAGCAAAAGCTGTATCAGAGCGTTGACAAAGCCCGCCAGCATACCCCATTTTGCGCCATAGCGAAAAGCTACAATTAAAATCGGTACCATACTGAACGCGGTTATGCTTCCGCCGTACGGCAGCTCAAAAGTTTAACCAGGCTTAATACAGTTGCTAAAGCGATGAGCAGAGCGGTTTCTGTCAGTTTTAAAACTCTTTTTTTGTCCATTTGATTCACTCCTTAAATAAATAACGCCGTGCAAACGCACGGCGTAATGTTACTCTATAAACAAGCTCCCTACGTCGGCATTATCCGAATCAGGTTAAGGGTATAATCTCAGCCGACTTTTATAATTTTGCCCGCTCAGCAGTATGTTGCAAGCTTAAGTTGTGGCAATACGAAAGCGGACGTGTTTTTTGCGCCTTGCTTTCTTTGTCAGCACCCCTGTGTTTAATTGTCGTACATATAATAACTCGGATTCAGCTTGTTGTCAAGTTGAAAAATCCGTTCAAATGTATTATACTGGTAAAAAAGTTATCGAGGTAAATTATGATAGAAACAGAAGAAAAAATCACGCGGGCATTACTCGTGTCGGTGGATACGGCTAAGTTTGACGCGGAGTCGAGTATGGACGAGCTCGAGGAGCTTGTGAAGAGCGCGGGCGCCGAGCCCGCTTTCACGGTTATTCAGAAGCTCGAACGTCCCGAAACAGCCACCTATGTCGGCAGCGGGAAGCTCCTTGAAATAAAGGATATCTGCGAGGCGCAGGAGATTGATTTGATTGTATGCGACGACGAGCTCAGCCCGACCCAGATCAAAACTCTGGAGAGGGAGACCGACACTCGCGTTATAGACCGCACTACTTTAATTCTCGATATTTTCGCGCTCAGAGCGCGTTCAAAAGAGGGCAAGCTACAGGTTGAGCTCGCTCAGTTAAAGTACGCTCTGCCGCGGCTTACGGGTAAGGGCATTGAGCTCTCGCGTCTGGGCGGCGGTATCGGCACGCGCGGTCCCGGTGAAACCAAACTTGAGACCGACAGGCGTCATATTCACCGCCGTATGGAAACTCTCAAAGAACAGCTCAAGGACGTGGAGAACCACCGTTCCCGACTGCGTGAGCGCCGTGACAAGGACGGAGTAATCACCGTTGCCATTGTCGGCTATACAAACGCGGGAAAAAGCACCCTGATGAACTGCCTTACAGACGCGGGCGTGCTCGCTCAGGATAAGCTCTTCGCCACACTCGACCCGACCTCTCGCGCGCTAAAGCTCCCCGACGGCGTTACTGTTATGCTTATTGACACAGTCGGTCTGGTGCGCAGACTTCCGCACGGACTTGTCGAGGCTTTTAAGTCCACTCTCGAGGAGGCGGCGCAATCCGACATTATCCTCAACGTCTGCGACGCAAGTTCTCCCGAGGTTATGACTCACAGAGAGGTCACTGCGGATTTGCTCGCGGAGCTCGGCTGCGGCGACACACCGATTATCAACGTGTACAACAAATGCGACAAGCTTTCCCCGCTCGAAATCGCTCCCGACGATAATCTTAACGTCCACATCAGCGCCAAGAATGGCACGGGAATTGACGGCTTGTTAAAAGCGATAGAAAACAACCTGCCCATTCGGGTAAAACGTGTTAAACTGCTGCTTCCATTTAAGATGGCGGGCGTTGTGAGCGAAATCCGCGAAAAGGCTAACCTCATCAGTGAGGAATACACCGCCGAGGGAATAGAGATAGAGGCGGTTATCGACGAAGGTATGTACAGAAAGCTGGAAGAATTCAAGATTTAGAATATTAATTGGGTGTGGGCAAAGCCCACCCTTCACTGATCACTGATTACTCAAAAAAGGCATTTGCCTTTTTTATATAAATAGACTATAATAAGGTGATATGATGAATCTTAACGTAGGCGACAGAGTGGAACTCAAAAAGCCCCATCCCTGCGGCTGCAAGACCTTCGAGCTTTTGCGCGTCGGAATGGATTTCAAAATCCGTTGCGAAAACTGCGGGCGAGAGGTTATGGTTCCCAGAAAAAAGGTAGAAAAAAGCATTAAGAAAGTTCTGAGTTAATATGTTTGAAAAGATAGAGATTTTTGACAAACGCTACAGTGAACTGAATAAAAAGATTTACGAGCCCGACATAGCTGCAAACGTGGAAGAATATCAGAAGATTATGAAAGAAATCCACGAGCTGGAGCCCGTCGTGCTCAAATACCGCGAGTACAAGGAAACTCAGCAGACCATCAACGACAGCCTTGAAATTCTGGGCGACAGCTCCGCCGACGCTGAGCTGAGCGAGCTGGCTCAGATTGAGCTTGACGAAGCCAAGAAGAACATAGAGGTTTTAGCGGACGAGCTCAAAATCCTGCTCCTGCCCAAGGACCCCAACGACGAACGCAACGTAATTGTGGAAATCCGCGGCGGCGCGGGCGGAGAGGAGAGCGCGCTGTTCTCGGCGGTACTCTTCAGAATGTACTCAATGTACGCCGAGAGCAAGGGCTTTAAGATTGAGCTGATTAACGCTAACGAAACCGAGCTCGGCGGTTACAAGGAAATTTCATTTATGATTAACGGTTCGGGCGCGTACAGCCGCTTTAAGTATGAGAGCGGAGTGCACCGCGTTCAGCGTGTGCCCGAAACCGAGAGCCAGGGGCGTATTCATACCTCAACCACAACCGTAGCGGTTCTTCCCGAGGCGGACGAGGTTGAAATGGAAATCAACCCCAAGGATTTGAAGATAGATACTTTCCGCAGTTCAGGCGCGGGCGGTCAGCACATCAATAAAACTTCTTCGGCTATCCGCATAACTCACCTGCCCACCGGTATGGTTGTCGAGTGTCAGGACGAGCGCAGTCAGTACAAGAACAAGGACAAGGCGCTCAAGGTGCTCAAGTCACGACTTTTGCAGGAAAAGCAGGAGGCGCAGGACAGCGCAATCTCAGCGGAGAGAAAAAGTCAGGTCGGCTCGGGCGACCGCAGCGAGCGCATAAGAACCTATAACTATCCTCAGGGCAGACTTACAGACCACCGCATTGGGCTCACGCTCTATAAGCTTGAGGATATCCTCAACGGCAACCTCGACGAGGTCATCGACGCTCTTGTCGCGGCTGACAGAGCCCAGAAGCTGAAAGAAAGTATGGAAAACTGATGAAAACACTTTTACTCGGCAACAGCGAAAACAATGTGAAGCAAGCGGGAGAAATCCTGAAAAACGGCGGTCTGGTCGGTATACCCACAGAGACAGTTTACGGTTTAGCGGCAAACGCTCTGGACGGCGAGGCAGTAGCGCGGATTTTCAGCGCGAAGGGCAGACCAATGGACAACCCGCTGATTGTTCACATAGCTGATATAGGCGATATCGAAAGGTTCAGTCTGGTTTCGGATTTCCCCGAAAAGGCTAAAATGCTCGCTGATAAATTCTGGAGCGGACCGCTTACGATGATTATGCCCAAAGGCGCGGCGATTCCCGACGAAGTCAGCGCGGGGCTCGACACCGTTGCGATACGCTTTCCCGAGCACAAAACCGCTCAGGCGATTATCAAAGCCGCGGGAGTACCTCTCGCGGCGCCGTCGGCAAATATCTCGGGCTCCCCGAGTCCCACAACCGCACAGCACGTTATGAATGATTTAAGCGGCAGAATCGACGCCGTAGTGGACGGCGGCGAGTGCAGAGTAGGACTTGAGAGTACAGTAATCACTATGGTTCCCGACACGCCCCGCATACTTCGCCCGGGCGGTATAACACCCCAGCAAATCGAGAGCGTTATCGGCAAAATCGACATAGACGACGCTGTTTTAAATCAGCTTGAAAATAACGAAAAAGCCGCTTCCCCGGGAATGAAGTACAAGCACTATTCACCCAAAGCCAGAGTCATTTTAGTCAGGGGAGAGGACTACATAAGTTTTGTGAACAGCAAAAGCGACAAAAATGTCGCCGCTTTGTGCTATAATGATGATGTCGAAAAGCTCAGCGTAAAAGCTTTTCCGCTGGGAGACGCGTCCGATACAGAGTCGCAGGCGCACGTCCTTTTTGACAAGCTCAGACAGATTGACCGCGAGGGCTATGACATTGTTTATGCGCGCTGTCCAAACGCCGAAGGCGTCGGAATGGCGTTATACAACAGGCTTATCCGAGCGGCGGGATTTGAGGTGATTGACCTTGAAGAGCTATAAACTCATAGGACTTACGGGACCGACAGGCGCGGGAAAAAGCGAGGCGGCTCAGTTCTTCCGCGAGGGAGGTTACGAGGTAATCTACGCCGATTTTCTGGCGCGGGAAATTATGAACAACCCGCTTGTAATTCAAAGCTTAAAAACCAAATTCGGCGATGATATTATAAAGTACGAAAAGCTTGACAGACATTTGCTTGCAGAGCGCGCGTTTAAAAACAGCGACACGAAAAAATTGCTCGACAGCATTACCCATCCCTTTATATCAACCTTGTTTTTTGATGAGCTCAAACGGCTCACACACGCAGGCTCAGAGAGGATTTTATTTGACGCTTCTCAGCTTATGGAGAGCGGGCTTGATGTTATTTGTGATTATG
>JAFSZY010000055.1 GCA_017458845.1 Ruminococcus sp. | reverse complement strand
CGCTCTTGCTGTCATTTATATCAAGCCCTTTTCGCAAATTTATAGAATTATTTAACAGTATAACACATTTTTACACCCTTGTCACTATAAAAATTAATTATATTAAGTACCAAACGCAAGACAAATAACGGCAAAATTCCACTAACAAAGTCACCCGACGAACGGGTGACTTTGTTTTTAGTAGGAATATTTACGTTAAAGCCGCTTTGATAAACGCGGAAAACAGCGGGTGGGGTTTATTGGGGCGGCTCTTGAATTCGGGATGATACTGAACGCCGACATAAAACGGTCTGTCGCTGAGCTCGACCGTCTCGACAAGCGAGCCGTCGGGGGAAAGTCCCGAGAGCGTGAGTCCAGCATTTTGGAGCTTTTCGCGGTAGTCGTTGTTGAACTCGTAGCGGTGACGGTGGCGTTCGGAGATTTCCTTTTGACCGTACGCTTTGAGCATTGTGGTGCCGTCCTGGATTACGCAGGGATAGGCTCCCAGGCGGAGCGTGCCGCCCTTGTCAATTTCTTCGCTCTGGTCGGGCAGATAATCTATGACCTTGGGCACGTTCTGAGCAAATTCGCCCGAGTTGGCTTTTTCTATTCCCGCTACATTACGCGCGTACTCTATGACGGCTACCTGCATTCCCAGACAAATTCCGAAGTACGGCAGCTTGTTCTCGCGGGCGTACTTGGCGGCGATAATCATACCCTCGATTCCTCGGTGTCCGAAGCCGCCGGGGACAATGATTCCGTCTAAACCGGAGAGAATCTCATCCGCATTGTCCTCGGTGATTGTTTCGGAGTCAATCCACTTTATATTCACCTTAGAGTTGAGGTAATATCCCGCGTGGCGAAGCGCTTCGGCTACGCTGAGATACGCGTCGTGCAGCTCGACATACTTGCCGACCAAGCCGATGCTGACGCTCTTTTCACGCATTTTAATGCGCTCTATCATATGCTCCCAGTCAAGCAAATCTGGCTTGTGGGATTTTAAATTCAGCTCACGGCAGACAATGTCCGAGATATGAGCCTTCTCGAGCATAAGCGGGGCCTCGTACAGAACGGGCAGAGTAAGGTTCTCGATTACGCAGTCGGGCCATACGTTGCAGAAGCCCGCGATTTTGTCGAAGATAGTCCTGTCCGTTATAGGCTCGTCGGTTCTAAGTATGATGATGTCGGGCGATACACCCAAGCCCTGAAGCTCCTTGACAGAGTGCTGGGTGGGCTTAGACTTATGCTCGCCCGAGGCTTTTAAATACGGCACAAGCGTGACGTGGATATACAGGCGGTTGTCCTCACCGACCTCGTGGCCAACCTGACGGATAGCCTCGATAAACGGCTGGCTCTCGATATCGCCTATGGTGCCGCCGATTTCGGTGATTACCACGTCCGCGTCGGTCTTTTTTCCTACGCTGTAAATGAAGCGTTTGATTTCGTCCGTGATATGCGGAATGACCTGTACGGTCTTGCCGAGGTACTCTCCCCTGCGTTCCTTGGCGAGAACGTTGGAATACACCTTGCCTGTGGTGAGATTGGAGTATTTGTTTAAATCCTCATCTATAAAGCGCTCGTAGTGACCGAGGTCGAGGTCTGTTTCGGCGCCGTCCTCGGTGACATAAACCTCGCCGTGCTGGTAGGGGCTCATTGTCCCCGGGTCAACGTTAATGTACGGGTCAAGCTTCTGGGCGGCAACGCGCAAGCCTCTCGCCTTGAGAAGCCGTCCAAGCGACGCGGCGGTGATTCCCTTGCCGAGTCCCGAAACAACTCCGCCTGTTACAAAAATATACTTACTCATAAATCATCCATCCTTTGTTCTGCGTTATTTTCAACTTTCCATTTTCAATTTTCAATTTCCGCGCGAAGCGCGTTATAAATTTGAATACCCCATAAGGCTCTCGTCAACCTCACGGGCGCAGTCGCGTCCGTCGCGGATTGCTCTGACCACCAGGGACTGTCCGCTGTGCATATCGCCCGCGGTGAAGATGTTTTCGACGTTTGTTTTGTGGCTGCCGTTTTCGCCCATAACGTTTGTGCGTCCGTCAACCTCCACGCCGAAAGCCGAGGTTACATAGTTCTCGCTGCCGAGGAAGCCCGCCGCGATAAGCACGAGCTCGGCTTTGACCTCTTTTTCGGAGCCCGCAATCTCTTTCATATTCATACGTCCTGTTTTTTCGTCCTTTTCAAAGTCGAGGCTTACCAGAACAGCGCCCTTAAGCTTGCCATTCTCGTCCTTAATGAACCTCTTTACGGTGCTCTTGTAGATACGCGGGTCAGCGCCGTAAACCTCTGCCGCTTCCTCCTGACCGTAGTCGGTTTTGCAAACGCGGGGCCACTGAGGCCAGGGGTTGTTCTCGGCTCTCTCGTCGGGGAGCTTCGGCATCATTTCTATCTGCAAAACACTCTTCGCGCCGTGGCGCACGCAGGTTCCGACGCAGTCGTTGCCCGTATCGCCGCCGCCAATTACAATTACGTTCTTGTCCTTGGCGCAGATATATGTACCGTCCCGCAAACCGTTGTCGAGCAGAGCTTTTGTGGTGCTTTTAAGGAAATCCACCGCGAAGTAAATGCCCTCGGCTTCTCTTCCCTCAACTTTGATATCTCGGGGATTTGAAGCTCCGCAGGCGAGAATAACGCGGTCGTAGTTCTCTTTTAATTCTTTTGCGGAAATATCTTTACCGACATTTACGCCAGTTTTAAACTCGATACCTTCCGCTTTCATTATATCAATACGACGGTTGATAATCGTCTTTTCAAGCTTCATATTCGGGATACCATACATCATCAGTCCGCCCACTCTGTCACTGCGTTCAAACACAGTCACGCTGTGACCGCGCCTGTTGAGCTGGTCGGCGCACGCTAGCCCTGAGGGACCAGAGCCGATTACGGCAACCTTCTTGCCTGTTCTCACCTTAGGCGGTTCAGCCTTTGCCCAGCCGCTCTTGTACGCGGTCTCGACGATTGCGTACTCGTTGTTCCTTACCGTAACAGCGTCGCCGTTAGCGCCGCAGGTACAGGCTTTCTCGCAGAGAGCGGGACAAACGCGTGAGGTAAATTCGGGGAAGTTATTGGTGATTCTCAGCCTCTTGTACGCCTGCTCCATATTGCCCCTGTAAATGAGGTCGTTCCACTCGGGAATGAGGTTGTTGAGCGGACATCCGCTTATCATTCCGCCGATGTTCATACCCGACTGGCAGAACGGAACTCCGCACTCCATACAGCGCGACGCCTGCTTGCGGCGTTCTGAGGGTGATAAACATTCGTGGAATTCGTTGAAATTCCTGATTCTTTCCTGTACGGAGAAAGCGCGGGTTTCCTCACGCTCGTATTCCATAAATCCTGTAGGCTTACCCATTACTGCTCCTCCTTTACTAGTGTATAAAACGCTTCGATTTTGGCTCTTTCAAGGTCGAGCCCCTTTGCCTCGTTTGCGGCGATTTCCTCAACGATTCTCTTGTAATCGTGCGGGATAATCTTCTTGAACAGAGGCAGATAGCTGTCAAAGTCCTCAAGGATTCTCTTGCCCTTCTCGGAGCCTGTAGCTTTAACGTGCTCAGAAATCAAAGCTTTGACTCTCTCGATATCGACCTTTTCGCGGAGCTCTGTGCACTCCACTAGCTCCTTGTTGAGCCTGCGGTAGAGGTGGTGGTGTTCGTCGAGAACATAGGCGATACCGCCCGACATTCCCGCGGCAAAGTTCTTGCCAGTACGTCCCAGAACCACAACACAGCCGCCCGTCATATACTCGCAGCCGTGGTCGCCGACGCCCTCAACAACCGCTGTCGCGCCTGAGTTGCGCACACAGAAGCGCTCACCCGCGACGCCGTTGATAAAGGCTTTGCCCGATGTAGCGCCGTAGAGCGCGACGTTGCCGACGATGATATTGTCCTCAGCCTTGAAGCTGGAACCCTTAGGCGGATAAAGCACGAGCTTACCGCCCGAAAGTCCCTTGCCGAAGTAGTCGTTGCTGTCGCCCTCAAGCTCCAATGTCAGACCATTAGGGATAAACGCGCCGAAGCTCTGACCGCCCGAGCCTTTGCAGACAGCCTTGAATCTGTCCTCTTCAAGAGATCTTCCGAAACGCTTTGTGAGCTCTGAGCCGAACGCCGTACCGAGTGAACGGTCGGTGTTCTTAACCTCCAGCTCTACGCTTTGCTTGCTCTTCTTTGTGAGCTTGAACTGCTTTTCGAGCACGCGCTCGTCAAGAGTTTCGCTGAGCTTAAAGTCGTAGAGGTTCTTGTTCTTATATTCTTCCTTTTCGCCCTTGAAATCGGCGTTGAGGATTGCTGATAAATCAATTTTCCGCTGGCTTTCGGAGAGGTTCTCCTTAGTTTTGAGCAGGTCTGTTCTGCCGACAAGCTCGTCAATTGTGCGCACGCCGAGCTTAGCCATATACTCCCTGAGCTCCTGAGCGATAAAACGCATAAAGTTCGCCACATACTCGGGCTTACCCATAAAGCGTTTTCTCAGCTCGGGGTTCTGAGTAGCCACGCCGAAGGGACAGGTGTCGAGGTTACACACACGCATCATAGCGCAGCCGAGAGTTACGAGCGGAGCTGTGGCAAAGCCAAACTCCTCAGCGCCGAGGATAGCGGCAATCGCCACGTCACGGCCCGTCATCAACTTACCGTCGGTTTCGATAACAACCTTGTTGCGCAGGTTGTTCATAATTAAGGTCTGGTGAGCCTCGGCAAGTCCAAGCTCCCACGGCAGTCCCGCGTTATAGATTGAGCTCCTCGGAGCCGCGCCCGTACCGCCGTCGTGACCTGAAATCAGGATTACTCCCGCGCCCGCCTTGGCGACGCCCGCGGCGACTGTGCCTACTCCGCACTCGGAAACGAGCTTTACGGAAATACGCGCGTTTTTGTTGGCGTTCTTAAGGTCGTAAATGAGCTGAGCCAAATCCTCGATAGAATAGATATCGTGGTGAGGAGGCGGAGAAATCAGCGATACGCCGGGGGTTGAATGACGTGTCTTTGCAATCCAGGGATAAACCTTGTTTCCCGGAAGATGTCCGCCCTCGCCCGGCTTAGCGCCCTGAGCCATCTTAATCTGGATTTCATCGGCTGAGCCCAAGTACTCGCTCGTTACGCCGAAGCGCCCCGAAGCCACCTGCTTGATAGCCGAACAGCGGTTGTGCTTTGTGCCCTTTGTGGCGAGGCGTTCGGGGCTTTCGCCGCCCTCGCCCGAGTTTGACTTTCCGTGGAGCATATTCATCGCGAGAGCCAGCGCCTCGTGAGCCTCCTGTGAGATTGAGCCGTAGGACATCGCGCCTGTCTTGAAACGGCGGACGATATTGTCCACGCTCTCGACCTCGTCAAGCGGTACGGCGTTCTCGGGATAGTTGAAGTCAAGAAGTCCGCGCAGGCTTACGGGGTCCATCTCCTCAGAAATCATATGCGTATACTTTTTAAACAGTTCGTAGTCGGCTGTGCGCGCAGCCGTCTGAAGTGTATGGATAGTCTGCGGATTGTAGAGGTGTTTCTCTCTTCCGCTTCTGAATTTGTGGCTTCCGCGTGAGATAAGCTCGTCGCCCGTCTCAAGTCCGAGCGGATCAAACGCCTGTGTATGGAGCTTATCCACATTTTTCTCGATATCCTTTAATGTGATACCGCCCACGCGGCTTACTGTACCCGTGAAGTATTCATCGATAACCTCGCTGCTGATACCTATAGCCTCAAAAATCTGTGAACCCAGATAGGACTGGATTGTGGAAATACCCATCTTTGAGGCGATTTTTACAATGCCGTGAAGCACCGCGTCGTTGTAGTCGTTCACAGCGGCGTAATAATCCTTGTCGAGCAGGTCGTCGTGAATCAGCTCGTGGATAGTCTCCTGAGCGAGATACGGATTAATAGCCGTAGCGCCGTAACCCAGAAGTGTGGCGAACTGGTGAACCTCACGGGGTTCGGCGCTCTCGAGTACGATTGACAGGGATGTTCTGCGCTTTGACACTACAAGGTGCTGATGAAGCGCTGAAACCGCGAGCAGAGACGGGATAGCGAGGTGGTTTTCGTCCACTCCTCTGTCAGACAGAATAAGGATATTAGCGCCGTCCTTGTACGCCTTGTCAGCCTCGATATACAGGCGGTGAATAGCCTTTTTGAGCGACGTGTTCTTATAATAAAGCATGGGGATTGTGGCAACCTTAAAGCCGTTCTCCCTCATATTTTTGAGTTTTAAGATGTCGGTTGACGACAAAATCGGATTGTGGATTTTGACAACCTTACAGTTCTCGGGCTTCTCCTCGAGAATATTGCCCGACTCGCCGAGATATACAGTTGTTGAGGTTACAATTTCCTCACGGATAGCGTCAATCGGCGGGTTAGTTACCTGAGCAAACAACTGCTTAAAGTAGTTGAACAGCGGCTGAACCTCGTTTGAAAGCGGAGGAATGGGGCTGTCCGTACCCATAGAGGCAATCTGCTCGGAGCCGTTCTTAGCCATAGGCAGGATTGAGGTCATAACGTCCTCGTAGGTGTAACCGAAGGCCTTCTGGAGCTTTCTACGCTCGGCTCTGTGGTGCTCGTGAACCTTGGCATTCGGAATTCTTAAATCCTTTAGCTTAACAAGGTTAGCGTCAAGCCACTCGCCGTAGGGCTGACGTGAGGCGTAGCGTGTTTTTAGCTCGTCATCGTCTATAAGTTCGCCTTTTACTGTATCAACCAGCAGCATTTTACCCGGTCTAAGTCTG
This sequence comes from Ruminococcus sp., assembly GCA_017458845.1. GTDB lineage: Bacteria > Bacillota > Clostridia > Oscillospirales > Acutalibacteraceae > Ruminococcoides. Next base: position 17,859 of record JAFSZY010000055.1, on the reverse strand, counting down.
TCTTTTCTGACAACTCTCTCAGGCTCTATGGGAAGCGCGCCAACCTCTGAGGAAAGAATGAGGTTGTTGTCGTCGGTGATATAATAACGCGACGGTCTGAGCCCGTTGCGGTCAAGCACAGCGCCCATAATATCGCCGTCGGAGAAAAGGATAGACGCGGGACCGTCCCAAGGCTCCATCATGGTAGCGTAGTACTGATAGAAGTCCTTTTTCTTCAGGCTCATTGTATCATTTCTGTCCCAAGGCTCGGGAATGGTAATCATAATCGCGAGGGGCAAATCCATGCCGCTCATTACGAGGAACTCGAGTGTATTGTCGAGCATAGCGGAGTCGGAACCCTCGGCGTTAACAACGGGAATCACCTTGTCCAAATCACCCTTGAGGTGCTCGCTGCGCATATTTTCCTCGCGCGCGAGCATCTTATCGGCGTTGCCGCGGATTGTGTTAATCTCGCCGTTGTGGACAATCATTCTGTTAGGATGCGCTCTCTCCCAGCTCGGGTTGGTATTAGTCGAAAAACGCGAGTGAACCAGCGCGATAGCGGTCTCGAAATCCTCATCCTGCAAGTCGGTAAAGAAGTTGCGCAAATCACCGACCAGAAACATACCTTTATATACAATCGTCCTCGAGGACAACGAAACGACATAGGTGTCCTCGTTACTCTGCTCAAAAATCTTGCGCGCTACATAAAGTCTGCGGTCAAATTCAAGTCCTCTCTTTGCTCCGTCAGGGCGCTCGATAAAGCACTGCTGAATACTGGGCATACACTCCAGAGCGCGGCTGCCGATTGCGCCCTCGTTGTATGGGACTTTTCTCCAACCGAGAACCTTAAGCCCTTCCTTCTCGGCGATGATTTCAAACATCTTTTTCGCCTGATTGCGTAAAAGCCAGTTCTGCGGGAAGAAAAACATTCCCACGGCGTAATCACGCGCGGCTTTGAGACCGATGCCGAGCTCGGCAGCAGCCTTTTTAAAGAACTTATGTGAAATCTGCAGCAGGATACCTACGCCATCGCCTGTTTTGCCTTCGGCGTCCTTTCCCGCACGGTGCTCCAGCGTTTCAACGATAGTGAGAGCGTTTTCTACCGTAGCGTGAGATTTTATTCCCTTGATGTTGACAACCGCTCCTATTCCGCAGTTATCGTGTTCAAACGCAGGGGAATACAAGCCCTTTACGGCCATATGTACCAATCCTTTCCATTCTTTATCACTTTAAATCACAAAATATTACTTTAGCATTATACAATCCTCTTGCAGGATTGTCAAGGGGGAATTGCAATTTTGACGAATAAAAATTTCATTTTTTTAATTTTTCTTTATATAATAGAAAGCTAAACCCTCTAATCTTGCAAGAAAATAAAAAAATATTGCAAAAATCGCTTGACAATCGCAAGCAGTTAGTTTATACTAATCGGCGTAAAACAAAGCAGAAATTTGCTCCTGCTTTGTAAAAAAGAGAATGGAGTGTGTACTATGAAAAAGGTATCAGATTACTTTGGAGCAAACGTATTTAACGACGTGAAAATGCAGGAAAGGCTGCCCAAGCCTGTTTACAAGGCGTTAAGAAAGACCATCGAGAACGGTGACGCCCTCGATATCTCTATAGCTAACGTGGTAGCTCACGCGATGAAAGACTGGGCTATCGAGATGGGCTGCACCCATTACACCCACTGGTTCCAGCCGATGACAGGCGTAACAGCCGAAAAACACGACAGCTTTATCTCCCCCAAGGGTGAAGGCGAAGTCATTATGGAATTCTCGGGCAAGGAGCTCATCAAAGGCGAGCCCGACGCGTCCTCGTTCCCCTCAGGCGGCATAAGAGCTACATTTGAGGCGAGAGGCTATACAACCTGGGACCCCACTTCTCCTGCTTTCATCAGGGATAAAACTCTCTATATTCCGACTGCTTTCTGCTCATACACAGGCGAGGTTCTCGACAAAAAGACACCTCTGCTCCGCTCAATGGAAAAACTCAGCACCGAAGCTGTTAAAGTGCTCAATCTGCTTGGCAAAACAGACGTTCACAGGGTTACAACAACAGTAGGCCCCGAGCAGGAGTACTTCCTAATAGATAAAGAAATGTACGACAAACGTCCCGATTTGATTTATACGGGCAGAACATTGTTCGGCGCTATGGCTCCCAAGGGACAGGAGCTTGCCGACCATTACTTCGGCTCAATCAAGACGAGAGTTTCCGAGTTTATGCACGACCTCGACGAAGAGCTGTGGAAGCTCGGCATATTTGCCAAGACAAAGCACAACGAGGTCGCTCCGTCACAGCATGAGCTAGCTCCCGTATTCAGCACCTCTAACATCGCCACAGACCACAACGAGCTGACTATGGAAGTTATGAAGAAAATCGCCGAGAAGCACGGACTTGTATGTCTGCTTCACGAAAAACCCTTCGCGGGCGTCAACGGTTCGGGTAAGCACAACAACTGGTCAATCTCCACCAACACAGGCGAAAACCTGCTCAAACCGGGTAAAAACCCCGAGGATAACCTGCAGTTCCAGCTTTTCCTCGCGGCGGTTGTAAAAGCCGTTGACGAGTATCAGGACCTTCTCAGAATCACAGTCGCCTCAGCGGGCAACGACCACCGTTTAGGCGCAAACGAGGCTCCTCCCGCAATCATCTCGATGTACCTCGGCGACGACCTCGGAGCTCTGGTAGAGAGCATTATCGAGGGCAAGGACTACAAGAGCCATAAAGCCGCCAGAATGGAAACAGGCGTTGAGGCTCTGCCCGACTTCAAGAAGGATAATTCCGACAGAAACCGCACATCCCCCTTTGCCTTCACAGGCAACAAGTTTGAGTTCAGAGCCCTCGGCTCATCGCTCAACATCGCGTGCCCCAACTATATGCTCAACACAATGGTTGCCGAGGAACTCAAGGGATTTTACGACGAGCTCAAAGACGCCGAAGATTTGGAAAGCGCGCTCAAAGCGCTCATCAAAAAGGTTCTCACAGAGCACAAGAGGATTATCTTCAACGGCGACAACTACTCAGACGAGTGGGTTGAAGAAGCCGAGAAGCGCGGACTTTGCAACTACAAGAGTCTGCCCGACGCTATGGAGCATTACATCGACAAGAAAAACGTCGATCTGTTCGCTGGCAACGGCATCGTTACAGAAGCAGAGATGCGCGCGCGTTATGAGATTGAGCTTGAGCAGTATTCCAAGCTTCTCAACATTGAGGCGCTGACAATGCTCCAGATGGCTAAGAAAGACATCGCCCCCGCGGTTATGACATTCGCAAAAGAGCTCTCGGAAGCTATCGCCGTCAAGAAGAGCGTAAGTTCCAGCCTTTCAACCTACGCGGAGGAACAGCTGCTTGAAAGCCTGTCCGACAAGCTCGAGGAATTTGTCAAGAAAACAAGCGAGCTTGACAAGGCGGTCAAAATGTCAGGCGACTACGCAAATGATAATCTGGCTCTCGCCAAGTATTACAGAAATACTGTATTTGAGCTTATGCAGGAGCTCAGAGCCTTAGGCGACAGTATGGAATCCGAAACATATTCCGAGTACTGGCCTTATCCCTCCTACGGCGAGATTCTCTTTGGAGTGTAGATTATAAAAAATGCCCTCCCTTGGGGGAGGGTGGGCAATTCGCCCAAAGGCGAATTGGTCGGGAGAGGGTCCACTTGAAAGTGGATTACACCCCGACGTAAGATATATCGAGCATTATAAAATGGACCCTCTTCAGTCTCGCTATGCTCGACAGCTTCCCCCAAGGGAAGCCTAAAAAGGTAATTAGGAGTAATTTTTATGAATGCAGCAATGAAAGAACTTGTCACTCAGTTGACAAATGAACAACTATTCGCGGTCTGGTTCTTAATCGGCGCGGCGCTCGTATTCTGGATGCAGGCGGGCTTCGCGATGGTCGAAGCGGGCTTCACCAGAGCTAAGAACACAGGCAATATTATAATGAAAAACCTCATGGATTTCTGTATCGGTACGGTGACGTTTATCCTTATCGGTTTCGGACTTCTTATGGGTGAGGACTTAATAGGCTTAATCGGTCAGCCCGGGTTTGATATCTTTACGGCGTACAAGAGCTTTGATTTTTCAAATTTCGTATTCAACCTCGTATTCTGCGCCACAACAGCGACAATCGTATCGGGCGCTATGGCTGAACGTACAAAGTTTTTGTCCTACTGCGTATACTCGGGCGTAATCTCAGCGGTTATCTACCCGATTGAGGCGCACTGGATTTGGGGCGGCGGCTGGCTCAGCCAGCTCGGTTTCCACGATTTCGCTGGCTCCTGCGCTATCCATATGGTAGGCGGTATCTCCGCGTTAATCGGCGCGAAAATCCTCGGCGCTCGTATCGGTAAGTTCAGAAAAGACGAGAACGGTAAAGTCAAGGTCGGCGCCTTCCCCGGTCACAACATCGCTCTGGGCGCGCTCGGCGTGTTCATCCTGTGGCTCGGCTGGTACGGATTTAACGGCGCGGCGGCTACATCTGTCCCTCAGCTCGGTTCAATCTTCCTTACAACGACAATTGCTCCCGCTCTCGCCACAGTAACATGTATGATTTTTACATGGATTAAGTACGGTCATCCCGACGTAAGTATGTGCCTCAACGCGTCACTTGCGGGACTTGTAGCGATTACTGCTCCCTGTGACGTAACAGACGCTTTGGGCGCGGTTGTAATCGGTATTGTAGCGGGTCTGCTCGTAGTATTCGGCGTATGGCTGCTCGACTACAAGCTTCACATCGACGACCCTGTAGGCGCTGTCGCGGTACATATGATGAACGGTATCTGGGGTACGCTCGCTGTCGGACTTTTCGCCACAGACACAGCCCCCGGCTACTCTATCGCTAACGCGTCGGGTCAGAAAATTGTCGGTCTGTTCTACGGCGGAGGCTTTGAGCTTTTGGGCTTACAGCTTGTCGGCTTCCTGTCGGTTGCCGCTTGGACAGTAGTGACTATCACAGTAACTTTCCTCGCTATCAAAAAGATTCTCGGTCTCAGAGTTTCCCGCGAGGAAGAAATCACAGGCCTGGACGAGACAGAGCACAATATGCCTTCTGCTTACGCGGGCTTCGCTATGACTCCCGAATATCTTGATGAAGGCGACTCCCCCGCTCCCGTACTTGTCAGCGGAGACACTCCCGAAGCAGAGGCTATCCCTGTTAAGAGAATGCCTGTATTTGACGACGGCACACCCAAAATCAGCAAGGTTCAGATTATCTGCCGTGAGTCAAGGCTTGAGCCGCTCAAAAAGTCTCTTATGAAAATCGGAATTACAGGTATGACTGTAACTCACGTATTGGGCTGCGGCGTTCAGAAAGGCAAGCCCGAATACTACCGCGGTGTTCAAATTGAAGCCAACCTTCTGCCGAAGGTTCAGATGGATATTGTCGTCTGCACGGTTCCTGTGGGCAAGGTAATTGAAGCCGCTAAAAAGACTCTCTACACAGGTCATATCGGCGACGGTAAAATTTTTGTATATGACGTAGAACAGGTGGTTAAAGTAAGAACAGGTCAAACAGGACTTGACGCTATGCAGAACTATGATAATTAATGCGATAACTAACATACTGCTAAAGGTGGCAAAGGTCCCGTACAAAATATAGTCGTTATGCGGACAGAAGTCCTTTAAAACTATATTTTGTACACGGTCGCAACACTACCATCCATTCTTTATTTTAGAAGGCGTGTACATCTTCATGGTGTGCGCGCCTTCGATTTTTATTTTTACAAAATCAAAGGTGAATTATTGTAGACAAAACCACCTGTATCTGTTATGCTGTTATTATAGATATTAAACTACCTTACATTAATGAAAGGATAATGAAAATGAAGAGACTCAGTAGAATTACAAGCGTACTTCTTTCTTTGATTCTGATATGCTCCGTTTGCGCGGTGAGCATTCAGGCAAAAGCGAAGAACTATGTAAAGTCAATCAGCATAGTTAAGAAAGCGACAATTACCATTCCCTACAACAAAAAAACTGCGTCAAAAACTTTCAAGGTAACTGTCAAAGTAAGCGGCAGGGCTTCCAAAAAGTTCACCGTAAAGTCAAACAAAACTTCTGTCGCGACCGCCAAGGCAGTAAGCGGAAGCAAGGTTAAGGTTACGGCGAAAAAAGCGGGTATCGCGAAAATCATCGTTACCACTAAGGCTAAAGGCATACGGAAAAAGAAGCTGAAAAAGACTTTGACCGTAACGGTCAAAAAGGCTAAAAAAACCATGCCCGCTGTTACGCCCACAGAACCTCAGACTCAACCAACCGAAACCCAACCTACGGAAGCTCAGCCCACTGAGCCGCAGCCGACAGAGCCCAAAGATTATCAGTCTATGATAAAGAAGAAAATGGAATCGCTTGGATTTGGAGGAGTTATCCGCGTCAGCAAAAACGGCGAGGTTGTCTGTAACGCTGCCAGCGGAAATCTTTCGCTGTTCAAAGACGAGCCGATTACTGTTGATAATCAGTTCGCTATAGGCTCGGTGTCAAAGCAGTTTACCGCTGCCTGCGTTATGCTTCTCAGAGATGACGGCAAGCTGAGTGTAAACGACACAATAGACAAATGGTTCCCCGAGTATAAATACTCGAAGGATATAACCGTAAAAATGCTTTTGACAATGCGTTCGGGAATCAGGGACTATGTAAACAGCCCCGATTCCGAGGAGGAATACTACAGCCGATATGTTTTCGGCGACGAGGCTTCGGGAGAGGAAAACCGCAAAGCGACTCTGGACTGGATTTTCTCCAAGGAGCTTGACTTTGAACCCGACACGAAAATCGCCTACTCAAACTCAAATTATGCTTTGTTGGCGGAAATCGTTGAAAAAGTTTCGGGAACAAGTTATTCGTCATTCCTTAGGGAGAAGATTTTTGACCCGCTCGAAATGAACGACACGGGTATGTATGAGGACTTCAAGGGGTACGACAACCTCGCGCCCCCCGCTTCCGCAGGCTACCCGATTGAAATTTATACAAAGGGCATAGCCTTCGGCGACGGAAACTTAATTTCCACAACCGCGGATATGGATAAGTGGATGACCTCTCTGCGTGAGTACACCGTACTGAAAAAGGAAACAGTAGACGAAATGATGACGAATTATTCTCCTAAATCGAGTATGTCATACGGATACGGATTCTTTGTAGCAAAGGACGGTTCCTTCTGGCATGAGGGAGCAATTGACAGCTACTACAGCAGTGAATACTCATTACCCGCTAAAAAGTATAATCTGTTCGCCGCCACAAATAATGATGATTTGGACAAGCTCAAAGCTCTCGTAAATTACGCAAGAACGATAATTAAATAACAAAATTATAAAAGGGGGTAGCTCAAACTTACTTTTGAGCCACCCCATCTTTTGTATATTATACTGTTTGATTTATTAAGTGAAAAGCCGAATAGCTGATAATTATTTATCTGTTGTCAATTATTGTGCCGCCTGATTCGGACTTCGAGATATCGGCTTTTATTATAACACCCTCGTTGAGGATAATCGTTCCTGCTGAACAGCTAACACCCGTATTAACAGCTTTTATGGTTGTGTCGGAAATGGTAACGGTAGGATTATCAGTCCTGCCCAAGTTGCTCTTTGCGCGAATACCGTTCGTGCCGCCTGTAATTGTCGCTCCCGTAATGTTTACCACCGCGTCGGCTGTTACATACATTCCGCCCTCGGAAGGAACATACGCTCCTTCGTTGATGACATAGTAGTTTCCGCCTGTTATTTCGGCGTCGGCGTCAAAGTACGCTCCGCCGTGCGACTGCGAACAGAAATCTCCTCCCGAGATATAATACTTTGAATCGTCAAAGTTATTGAGCGCGGCGTTTCCGCCCTGAACATAGACATCGCCGTCGTTTTCGTTGATTGTAACTACAGAATTTCCGTGAGCTGAAATTCCGAGATTGTTATCGACGTTAGAGTAGTATCCGATAGGCACCTTAATATATGCGGAAGAAATCTCAGTGTTTGAATCGCCCGATGTACTAACACCGTATAGCCTGTAACCCACAACAGATGTATGTGAATTTATGGTAGCAGTATCCGTAACGTTGGAAACGGCGTTGAGCCCCTTAGCTTTAACTGCGGCGTTCTCAGCGAAATACATATTGTAAACAAAGGCGTACGCGGGGGCTTTCGCGGTTATGTTCACCTCAACACCGTCGAGATTGCCGATTTCTCCCTGACCAAGAAACAGTCCAAATACATTGCTCTTGTTTTCATCACCGCTGGCTGAATATTTCAAATCATCAATATCCATATCGACATTAAGGTTATTCGCCTCAAAATATCTGACAGTAGTATCGTTCGCGTCGTTGTTTCTGGAATAGACGCCTCTGACTTTATCGGCGTCACCCGTGAATGAAATATCGTTGTTGTCCAGCACAACGCTGTCACAATCCCATGCTCCTATTCCGTAGATTGTCGCGGCGCTGTTGTCATCGGTTTCCTCAATATTCAAATCGCAGTCATTGACTTCCACATTGAATTTATAAGAATAAATCGCCGCGGTGTAAGTACCGGAGCTTTTGATATCAGCGGTACAGCCCGTTACGACCGCGTCGTTTGAACCCGAACCGTATAATACAATATTGTAGAGGCTTGCGGCGCCGCTTTCAACATCGAACGAACAGTCGGATACGAATGTGTTTTCACCTGTAATAAACAAACCGTTGAATTGTGTCTGCGCGGCAATACTGTCTCCCGTGTATCTCACATTCGAAATTCTGGTTAAACCCCCGAAATGCCTTGAGAAAGAGACTGCGGCGGAGCCTACGCTGTATTCTCCGTTGTACATACTGAATTCATTGTTCGAACGAAGAAAATAATTCCCCGCGTTAAGTGTATTTCCGTTGAGATTCAGGTCCGCGTCAAAATCAATGAGAGTATTTCCCGCGAGAGCCGCGTTTCGAATCAGCTTCATATACGCTGTTCCTTCGCTGATATACATTGAGCATACCGCGTTCAATGAGTTGCCGTCAGCGTTGGAGGTTGTACCGTTTCTCGCGTCTGTAACCATCTTGTTAAATGAGGAATAATAGTTGCTGTTCTTGACAGTATCATAGCTCACGGAAAGTCCGCCGTAAGTATTTGTTCCGTCATAGTCGTCATATACAGTCCTTAGCAGACCGTTCGCGTCATAGTACCTGAGATAGGCGCGCGCGATGATATTGACGTTTGACATCTCCTGAGCTGCCGCATAGGTTACGGCAAATGTATAAATACGATAATCGTCATATTTATCAAAATCGGTTATTGAGCTTGTGGAATAGTCCGAAGCCGTGCAATCCATATTGCTGACAAAGCCCTGATAATTTACATTATGTGCGGTTGTATCCACGCCGTTGACATTTGTGCCGTTATAACCAAGCTTGTACGCGGACATATCCTGTCCGTTATTTTCAGCAAAAGCAATCCAATCGTTTACGGCTTTTTCCTTAGCGGCTACAAAACCGTACTCAACCCTGTCAGAATATGAACCGCTCTGAACAGTCAAATCGGAAAGCGCGTCGAGCTCTCGGAGCAAACTGTTGCTGAGAGTCGCGACAAAACGAATTCCGCCGTTTCGCGCGTCGGACAACTCTCCCGTTTTCAGCTGAACGCCGAGGGTATCAAAGCCGTTGTACTTATCCCTGTCGCTATTTTCGGGGTCGGACGTGTCGGGAGTTACCTCGCCGATTTCTGCCCAATGAGCGTAAACATCTGTTGCAGATGTAACGTTTTCAAAATCGACAGGCTGAGCGCTCTCGTCCGCGCCGTCATACCAGCCTTTGAATATATACTCTTCGCCTGTGTCTGGTATATCATAATCCGAGTTCTTCTCAAAGACGTCGGTCTGAACCGCTGGATTGTTAACGTGATAGGTTATAACTCCCTGCGCCTTTGACACAAGGCTGACGGAGAACAGGAAAGAAACTAAAAGCAAAACCAAAACAATACTTGTTATCTTTTTCATAATACTTACCTCTCTAAAATACCCAGTCGGTGTAGTCGTCCGAAAAATCCTTGAAGTCATTTATTTGCTGACTGTTATTGTCGTCACCGCGCGGATTTGAACCCGACAAGGCGTCCGCTGTAATCCTAATATATTCTACATATGGACAAACATATGATTTTTTCATTTTACCACTCCTGTATATTTGAATAATTATAGCATATCAAAGTTTTAAAAGCAATAAAATAAAATAGATACATTATCGTAATACGAATTGACAAATTTAAAAATTAGAATTATAATAATTGTATATATTCTGGATTAGTATGCAACTGCAATTATATAGGATTGAAAGTTTGGTAAAGGGGGAGATTGAGATAGTTTTCTTAAAAGATATTATCAAGGAGCACAAAGGCTTCGGTAAGCAGATTATGATGCTCGCTAAAACTGAACTTATCAAAACCTACAAGGGCGCCGCTATCGGTCCCGGCTGGGCGATAGTTAAACCGGCGTTCACGATATTCGTATACTGGTTTGCTTTTTCGGTAGGTATCCGCCATCTCGGTACGGTTCACGTGGATATTCACGGTCACGACCTGATGCTCGACAGATTCCTTTTTATGTTTGTCGGTTTTATTCCGTGGTTCTTCATCTCCGACAGCATTGTAAAGGGCGCCAAGGATATACGAAGTCACCGTCAGTATGTAACCAAGGTCAACTTCCCCGTTTCCACTATTATGACTTTCTCTACAATTTCAAGATTCTACGTTCACCTGGCTCTAACGGGACTGATGTACATTTACGTAGCGATATTCTGGGGCGTAAGCTGGTATAACCTTCAGATTCTTTTCTATATGCCCGCGATGTTCCTGTTCTTTTTGTTCCTGTCGTGGAGTACCGCTCCGATGTGCGCGTTCTCTCCGGACCTTGAGAACGCAATAACCTCTGTAATGTCGGGCGTATTCTGGCTGACAGGCGTTGTTTACAACAGCTACGACCTTCCCACTCCCTTAAGACAGATTATGCTGTTTAACCCGATGAACTTCTTCATCAACGGCTATCGAAACGCTCTGCTCTACGACCGTTGGTTCTTTGAATTCAAAACTGAATTTATAATTTTTTTGGTTGAGTTTATCGCCATCTTCCTGCTTGGCGTATATAACTACAACCGTCTCAGAAAGAAAATCCCCGACGTTCTGTAATACGGGAATATAAAGTTTTTCTTTTAGGAGTTTAGCTATGGACAGCTTTTTTCAGAATATGCATCGGCACAAGGTCGATATGAACTCTGAGCCTATTATTGTCTTAAAAAACGTTTCCAAAACATACACGCTCTACAAGAATGACAGCGAGCGTTTCCGCGCTCTGTTCAAAAAACCCAAGAAGCTCACAACCCACAAGGCTCTCGACAACGTTTCTCTCGAAATCCGCAAGGGCGAGGCTGTCGGCATTATGGGCGACAACGGCGGTGGTAAATCCACGCTGTTAAAGCACATCACGGGCGTTACTTTCCCCGATGAGGGCGAGATTCACGTCGATGGAATGGTCGCGGCTCTGCTTGAGCTCACCGCGGGATTTGTTCTGGAAATGACAGGCCGCGAGAACATCCGTCTCAAGGGCTATATCCTCGGACTCAAGGACGAGGAAATCGACAGAATCGAAGAAAACGTTATCGAATTCGCCGAGCTGGGCGTATACATCGACCAGCCTGTGCGCACATACTCCAGCGGTATGAAGATGCGTCTCGGCTTCGCGATTAATGTAAATATCTCACCCGACATTATGGTTATCGACGAGGCTCTCGCCGTCGGCGACGCGTCGTTCAAGACCAAGTGTAAGGCAAAAATCCGTCAGATTATCGAGACGGGCGTAACCGTGCTTTATGTAAGCCACAACGCCTCCTCCGTTGAGGAAATCTGCGAACGCTCTATCTTCCTTAAGAAGGGCAAGCTGATGTTTGACGGTCCCACAAAGGAAACGCACCTTGTCTATCTTCTTGACAAGCGTAAATCCCAGATTGCTCAGCGTGAGAAGAAAATCAAGGAACTTAAAAATGTTATCGACAACGCTGAGGACAAGTCGCTGCTTATAGACGAGCAGGAAAGCCTGGACAATCATCTGGCGAAAGTGGCAACATTTAAAAAGGAAATTGCCGAGTATGAAATTCAACTTGAAAAATTCAGGAAAGAGCACTACGGCGAAAAATCAGTTGACAGTGATCAGTAGTCAGTAATCAGTTGCGCTCGAGGCAAGCTTTGTGTTTCCTTAAATTTTTGTGTTAGATTAAAAAATTGATGTAAAACGATAAAGCCTTGAAGTTGCTATAACACAAGGCTTTATTTTATATAGTTTCAGAAAAAACAATTACTAACCACTAACAACTGACTACTAATAACTAATATAGGAGTACAATATGGAATTTGAAGTAAACAATCTGCTTCCCCCCTATCTATACAACGATATGCTCGCCCTTACAAAGCGCGTAAACTTTGCGCCGTTTCGGGGCAAGACTGTCATCATAACGGGAGCGGCTCACACGCTCGGAATCTACCTCTCCTGCGCGCTGCTCATAAACAATGACCTTAATAACTCAGGCACCAAGGTTATCGCGGTTGACGTGAACGACAAGATTTTCGCCCGCTATGGCAAGCTCACCTACCGCGGTGACATTGACTTTGTCGTTAGCCGTGATTACTCGTATTTCGGCGCCGACTCCGCCGACTTTATTATTCATACCCAGAGCTTTGACGAGCTCGAGTCTTTCTCTGCGGCTGTCAATCTCTTTAACTTTATCGAAAACAATTCGGCAAAGGCAATAATTGCCGCTAACGCCGACATATACGGCGATGTGTACAACGGCACGTCAAAAATCTCGGAGTCCGACGCTTACGGCTACTCGGATTTCTCAAAGAAAGAGAACTTCAACGTTCAAACAGAAAGAATGGTTCAGTCCCTCGCGGTCAAGCTCGCCAGCGAAAAGGGCTCGGACATCAAGCTGGCGATTATGTCCGAGCTTTACGGCGCGGGCACAAAGCGCTATTTTGAGGTGTTCAAGAATGTTCAAGGCAACCGCAACGTGGTAGTTGACCAAAGCGAAAAGCCCGAAACGGTAACATATATCGCCGATGCCGCGGCGGCGCTGTTCTATGTGCTTTTAAACGGCGAAAAAGGCGGTCTCTATAACATTGCTTCCGACGATGTGCTCAACCCCGTTATCCTCGCGGAAAAATGCTCCGAATTCATTTACGGCGGCGAGCTCAAGGTCGTATTCAAAAATAAGCAGGCTTCCCTGTCGTTTATTGACTCTAACCTCAGAATCTTTGACAACACAAAACTCAAAAGCCTCGGCTTCACCCCCGAGTTCGACTTGAAGAGCGGCATAGTACGCACGCTTAACATAATGTCCGAGAAAGGCGGTGAGGCGTGATGTTGATGAAGGAAATCCTCAACGTTTTTGAGCAGGATTGGGCGACTACTCCCTCGATGAACGAACTTAAACCGTACTCCCTTAAGGGCAAGACTATCCTCGTCTCCGGACACGAACCGGCTAAGAATCTCGCCTACACAATGCTTGTTTTTAACGACCGGCTTTCGCTCGGACTAAAGGTTATTTTAGCGAGCGACGTAAACGATATCCCCACGGGCGTGCAGGAACGCGACGACTTCAGCTTCTGTGAAACAGGATATGTTTCCGCGTTAAAGCAAAAGATTGATTATATAATCCACACAGGTCTTTGCGCTCACAAAATAAGCGGCGGTATGGAAGAGTTTTCCGCGGAAACCAAGGCAGTCAGCGATCTCTGCAAGCTCGCTTCGGAGAAGAAAACCAAGCGCGTTATTCTTCTTTCGGACAGCAGAGTTTACGGCAAAGCTCAAAACAAATACCGCGCGTTCTCGGAGACCGAGTCAGGCGTTGTAAGCGCCGACAATTACGACGTGCAGCTTATGCGCACCGTCGAGAATCTGATGACAAAGCTTTCCGAGGGAAAAAATCTCCCGCTCACTGTTTTCAGAACAGGCGTAGTCCTCTCAGCAGGCAGCGAGCTTTACAACGGACTCGGCGATGTGTTTAAGGCGATTGCCGAAGGCAGAGAAGTTTCACTCCACAGCACTCCGCACAAAGTCACGTTCACCTATATGAGCGATATCACGAACGCCATTGTCTATTCTGTCGAAAAGAAGCTGGGCGGCGTATACAACCTTTCGAGCGTCAACGCGACCGCCTCCACAGGCACGCTCGCGGCTATGCTTCATGATATTTTCGGCGGCAACGCCAAGATTACTATGACCGAAACAGGCTCATTTGACGGCGTTGAACTCAACTGCGGAAAGCTGGATTTCGCGGGCTTCTCCCCCGTTTTAGACCTCAAAACAGCGCTGGAACTGAGCGTTATGAGCTGCATTAAGGGCAACGTGGATGACTTCCGCTTCCCCGACGAGCACGGCGGCAGGCTTGAAGCTATTCAGCAGATTCTGCTTGCGTATCTTCTTGAGGTTGACAGGATTTGCAAGAAGCACAACATCCGGTGGTACCTCGGCGGCGGCACGCTCCTCGGAGCCGCCAGACACAAGGGCTTTATTCCATGGGACGACGACGTGGACATTATGATGCTGCGCGAGGATTACGACAAATTCCTCGAGGTGGCCCCCGACGAGCTCCCCGACGGTATAATCCTCAGCGACCCCAAAAAGGACAAATACTACAACTACGCCTACGCCAAGCTCAGGATAACCGACACGGTGTTCGCGACCGACTTCTCAAAGTATCACAAGAATATGTCAAACGGCTTTGCGTTTGATATATTCTGTCACGACAAGACGGCGAACTCCAAGCTAGGTCAGAAAATTCACAGCAAGCTGACTCTGTTCTGGCTGGCTATGGTTTTCAATAAGTGGAACCACCGCAAGGTTTATAACGGCAAAAAGCTCCAGTCGGCAATCTCCAACTTCTTTAAAAACATCTTCCCCCTGCGCTTCTCAATGAGAATGCTGTTGTTTACGCTTGAGATGTTCAAGCACAAGAAGAAAGCCCGCTACCTCTACGACGGTATGGGCAAGAGCGTGCACAAGGGAGGCTTTGACAAAACGTTTGTCGAGAACGAAATCCGCGTGGACTTCTGCGGGCACAAGATGCCCGTACCCGCCAAGTACAAGGAGTATCTGGCAAACCACTACGGCGACTTTATGGCGCTCGCTCCGCTGAGCACACGAATTATGGGACACGACATCACTCTGACTGACCTTGGCAAGTACGCTGACTTTAAAATCACAAATGTAAAATAATTAAATTGACAACTCGTCCGTTATTTGCTATAATGGACGAGTTGAAATACGCAGGTATGGCGGAATTGGTAGCGTTGCGACCGCCGCCAGTGGCGGATAAAGGGAGCAAAAGCGCTGTGCAAAATAAGGAGTGTCGCGAGCCCGCTCCAAGGGCGAAGAGAGACGACTATATTTTGTACGGGGAGACGCGAGCTTACCATATAGCGATTTGCGTTAACAACTTATATACGCAGGTATGGCGGAATTGGCAGACGCGCATGGTTCAGGTCCATGTGAAAGCAATTTCATGCAGGTTCAAGTCCTGTTACCTGCACCAAAATCCCACTCTAATTCTGATACAATGGTATCGGGTAGAGTGGGATTTTTCTTTTGCACCCCATACTGACTAAAAACGCCAGTATTCAAGGGATTTTAAGGCTACAAACACACGATAGCCTTGTCGGAATAGAACTCAAAAGCCTCGGTGGAACGTTCTCCATCGAGGCTTTTTTGCGTTTTCAGGGTAAAATTGTCAAAAGCTATCGTGTGTTGTGTCGGGTAATCGTGTGTCGTGTGGGGGCTATCGTGTGTATAGTCAGTTTCTTACCTTTACCCCTGATTTCACGTTTTCCTTCATATATGAGCAAAAAAGCTATTGACAAATAGAAAATTATCTATATAATAATAGATAGACACATTTCTATTTGAGGTGAATATGATGAAACTGACTGATAAGAAGATAGCTGAGATATTCAAGGCGCTTTGTGATGAAAACAGAATAAAGATTCTGCATCTTTTGCAGACGGGCGAAAAATGTGCCTGCCACCTAAACGATGAAATCAACGTCACGCAGCCCACTATGTCGCATCATATGAAGGTGCTTTGTGATTCAGGAATTGTTGTCGGACGTAAAGAAGGCAAGTGGATTCACTATTCAATTTCACCTGACGGCGCAAAGCTGGCAGCAGATGTGTTAAAAGAACTCACTAATATTTAAGTCGTGTATTCTACACGACTTATTAAAAAAAGAATAAATAGACAAATTTCGATTTGTCTATTTTTGGGAGGCTGTAATGTGGACTTTTATTCAAGATGAAATATTAGGAATGAAATGGTTGAATCGTTTGATTGGCAGTTTGCTTTCTCTTTTCGGGCTCGACGTCAATGAAAAACTCGGCAGCAGTATTCAATTCTTTATTTATGATACAATCAAGATTATGCTGTTACTCGGAATTCTGATTTTGATTATTTCTTATATTCAGAGTTTCTTCCCGCCTGAGAGAAGCAAGAAGATTCTCGGACGGTTCAACGGTATCGGTGCGAGGATTATCGCAGCATTACTTGGCACAGTAACTCCGTTTTGCTCCTGTTCATCTATTCCGTTATTTATCGGTTTCACAAGCGCAGGGCTTCCGCTTGGCGTAACCTTTTCATTCCTCATTTCTTCTCCAATGGTTGACCTCGGCTCACTGGTTCTGCTTATGAGCATATTCGGATGGAAGGTCGCTGTTGTATATGTCGTTCTCGGATTGGTGATAGCGGTTATCGGCGGTACGATGATTGAAAGGTTGCATCTTGAAGATCAGGTGCAGGACTATATACGCAACGCAAAACAACTTGAAGTGCCACAGAATAAATTACTCTTTAGGGACAGATTGAAATACGCTTGGGAACAGGTTGTTTCAACCGCAAAGAAGGTTTTTCCATATGTGCTGGTAGGCGTAGGAATAGGCGCTGTCATCCACAACTGGATACCAAAAGATTGGGTGATAGCGGCACTTGGAGGCAACAATCCTTTTGGTGTTATTATTGCTACTATTTGCGGTATTCCGATGTATGCGGATATTTTCGGAACAATTCCTATTGCCGAAGCCTTGCTCGATAAGGGTGCTTTACTCGGTGTAGTGCTGTCGTTTATGATGGCGGTTACAACGCTCTCTCTGCCGTCTATCGTTATGTTGAAAAAGGCAGTCAAAGCAAAGCTACTCGGAATATTTATCGCAATATGTACGGTAGGTATCATTATTGTTGGTTATGCGTTCAACGCGTTTCAATATATACTAATTTAACGGAGGTATGATTATGTCATTATTCAAAAGAAAGAGAGATACTGAAACCACCTGTGCCTGCGGAGAAAATTGCAACACAGAAATCACAAGCGTAAAAGTTCTCGGCTCCGGCTGTAAGTCCTGTCATCAGCTTTATGAAAACACGAAAGAAGCTGTTAAACAAATGGGATTGAATGTCGAAGTCGAATATGTTACCGATATGGAAAAGGTAATGCAGTACGGTGCAATGTCTATGCCTGTGCTCGTTGTGAATGATAAAGTTGTTTCTGTGGGAAAAGTGCTTAAACTGAAGGAAATCATAAACGTTTTGTGTTAAAATGCAAACCGTAGATACGAGGAGGAATAAAAAAGATATACGAAGAAAAAGCATGAGCTATTAACGGAGTTCGACAACTGCTTATGGCTGACGGTCATCGACCGAGTAACAGTACAACGGGACGGGAGCCTAATCTTCCGCTTTTATAACGAGACTGAAATTTCCGGCTAAATCAAAACCACCCGTTGAACGGGTGGTTTGACCAGCCCCTATAAGGGGCTATTGCAGGCGTGCCCCCTGCAGCCGGGGGCATCGAATGAATGACAACGCATTACAATTTCAAGCAGCCGCTCACGTGCGGCTGTTTATT
>JAFSZY010000054.1 GCA_017458845.1 Ruminococcus sp. | reverse complement strand
GCATATTGCTTCCTCCGTTTCGTGGTTTCTCGTCAATTCCATTTTAACGGATTTGTAGCAAATATGCTCTACTTTTTTACATTTTTTTATAATTATTTTTTGTAGGCTCTATTTGTTACCCCAACTTTCATTATAGAGCCTGATATAACTAATATAGCCCAAAGGTTGCAATAACCTTTGGGCTTAAATTTTTATTAATGGGTGTGGACAAAGCCCACCCATAACTGACCACTGACCACTAAATTATAATACTCTTGCCTGTCATTTCCTCGGGCTGAGGGAGTCCCATAATCCTGAGCATTGTCGGAGCGATATCAGCCAGCACGCCGCCCTCTCTGAGCTCGCAGTCATAACCGACTACGCAGAAAGGAACAGGGTTCGTCGTATGAGCTGTGAAAGGCTTGCCGTCGTCGTCAATCATTTTATCGGCGTTGCCGTGGTCGGCTGTGATGAGTGTCACGCCGCCCATTTCCTTGACGGCGTCCGTAACCTTGCCTACGCACTCGTCAACCGCCTCAACCGCCTTGACAGCTGCGTCGAACACACCTGTGTGACCGACCATATCGCAGTTGGCGAAGTTGAGGATAATCATATCGTACTTGCCGCTCTTGATTGCGGGTACGAGCTTTTCGGTAACAATCGGAGCGCTCATCTCGGGCTGGAGGTCGTATGTAGCGACCGAGGGGGATTTGACAAGAATCCTGTCCTCGCCCTCGTACTGCTTTTCAACGCCGCCGTTATAGAAGAACGTTACGTGAGCGTACTTCTCGGTCTCGGCGATTCTGAGCTGATGCATTCCAAGGCTTGAGATATACTCGCCCATTGTGTTCTTTAAGCTCTGAGGCTTGAACGCCACGTCAACGTTGGGCATAGTCGCGTCGTACTGAGTCATACATACATATGTGAGCGGGAAGAAGCCGTTCTCTCTCTCGAATCCGTCAAAATCAGGGTCAACAAGAGTTCTTGTAATCTCGCGCGCTCTGTCGGGACGGAAGTTATAGAAGATAACGCTGTCGTTGGCTTTGATAGTGTCGCCGCCCTTGACTACAATCGGAACTACGAATTCGTCGGTAACGCCTTCATCGTAGCTCTTCTGGATAGCCTCTACGGGGCAGTCCGCGTCAACACCCTTGCCGTAAACAAGCGCGCTGTAGGCCTTCTGAACACGCTCCCAGCGGTTATCTCTGTCCATAGCATAGTAACGTCCGTGAACCGTGGCGATTTTGCCCACGCCGATTTCCTTCATCTTATCTACCGCGTCGGCTACATATTCCTTGGCGGATGAGGGTGGAACGTCACGACCGTCGAGGAACGCGTGAACATAGACCTTTTCGAGACCTTTCTTCTTAGCGAGCTCGAGTATTCCGTAAAGGTGGGTGATGTGGCTGTGCACACCGCCCGGGGACATAAGTCCCATAAGGTGCAGGCTTGAATTGTTCTCCAGAGCCTTGTCCATAGCGTTTACGATAGCCTCGTTCTCACCGAGCTTGCCCTCGTCGATTGTCTTTGTGATGCGGGTAAGCTCCTGATACACAATACGACCCGCGCCGATGTTTGTGTGGCCTACCTCGCTGTTGCCCATCTGTCCGTCGGGCAGACCTACGTTCATACCCGATGCGCCGATTTGGGTAATCGGGTTAGAGCCGAAGAGTCTGTCGAGATTGGGCTTGTTAGCGGCGGCAATGGCGTTGCCCTCGGGGGGCGCTATGCCGAAGCCGTCGAGTATCATTAATAATACAGGTTTTTTCATAGTAAATACCATATTCTTTCTGCCTCCCTAAAAAGGAGACAATTGCGAATTGCGCATTGCGAATTGCGCATTAATTATCCCTTAGTTGCCGCGTCAATGATTGCGCCGAACTTGGCGGCAACGAGTGAAGCTCCGCCGATGAGACCGCCGTCAACGTTCTCCTTAGAGAGAAGCTCAGCGGCGTTTGCGTCGTTCATTGAACCGCCGTACTGGATTGTGATAGCCTGAGCTGTCTCCTCGTCGTACTTCTTAGCGAGCTCGGCTCTGATGAAAGCGCAAACTTCCTCTGCCTGGTCGGCTGTGGCTGTTTTGCCTGTGCCGATAGCCCATACAGGCTCATAAGCGATGATGGTTTTCTTGGCGTCCTCAGCGGATACGTCATAGAGGTCGAGCTTAATCTGGCGGGCGATAACCTCCTCGGTGATGTCGCACTCACGCTCCCAAAGGAGCTCGCCTACACATACGATGGGCTTAAGACCCGCGGCTAAAGCAGCCTTTGTTCTCTTGTTAACGGTCTCGTCTGTCTCGCCGAAATACTGACGGCGCTCGCTGTGACCGATTACAACGTATTCAACGCCCATTTCCTTGAGCATTCCTGTTGAGATTTCGCCTGTAAACGCGCCGCTCTCCGCCCAGTGGCAGTTCTCAGCGCCGATTTTTACGTTTGTACCCTCAACTGTCTCGAGAGCTACGGCTAAGTCAACATAAGGTACGCACGCGATAACTTCGCAGCCAGCGCCCTCTGCTACGGGGATAATCTCCTGAAGAAGCGCCTTTGCCTCCGATGGAGTTTTGTTCATTTTCCAGTTGCCCGCGATAACGGCTTTTCTTTTAGCTTTGTTCATAATATATTCCTTTCTGATTTGCTTTCCCCCGAGGGGAAAGTGTCAATGGCGTTCTCGCAGAGAATGGCATTGACGATAGAGGGTCGGCGCAAGTAAGTTTTATTGCATACATATATAAATAGTTTCGTGCACCGACTTTTGTATTAATCCGACTTTGTTCAGACCTTATTCCAGTCTGTTTATCAAGCGTTAGATAGAGAGGTGTTTCGCAAGTGGACCCTCTCCCGTCACACCTGCGGTGTGCCACCCTCCCCCAAGGGAGGGCTTTCAATTATTTATCGGCAATTACATCAATGCCCGGAAGCACTTTGCCCTCGAGATACTCAAGAGAAGCACCGCCGCCTGTGGAGATGTGGCTCATCTTGTCAGAGTAACCGAGCTGAATTACAGCAGCCGCGCTGTCGCCGCCGCCGATGATTGTTGTGGCGTCTGTGTCGGCGAGTGCCTGAGCAACCGCGATCGTACCCTTGGCGAGAGTCGGGTTCTCGAATACGCCCATAGGTCCGTTCCATACAACTGTCTTGGCTGACTTAACAGCATCGGCAAACAGAGCCTGAGTCTTTTCGCCGATGTCCAGACCTTCCATATCAGCGGGGATAGCGGCAGCGTCAACTGTGGTTACGTCGATAGGTCCATCGATAGGATCGGGGAAGCCCGCGGCTACAACTGTGTCGATGGGAAGCAGAAGCTGCTTGCCTAATTTCTCAGCCTTAGTAATCATTTCCTTACAATAGTCGAGCTTGCTGTCGTCAACGAGAGACTTGCCGATTTCCATACCCTGAGCTTTGAGGAATGTGTAAGCCATACCGCCGCCGATGATGAGTGTGTCGCACTTCTCGAGCAGGTTGGAGATAACGTTGAGCTTGTCGGCAACCTTTGCGCCGCCGAGGATTGCCACGAAAGGTCTAACGGGATTCTCTACCGCGTTGCCGAGGTAGTCGATTTCCTTCTGCATAAGATAGCCTACGGCTGTGTCCTTGATGTGCTTTGTAACGCCCGCTGTGGAACAGTGAGCGCGGTGAGCCGAGCCGAAAGCGTCCATAACGAATACTTCAGCCAGTGAAGCGAGTTCCTCAGCGAAGGGCTCGAGGTTCTTGGTCTCTTCTTTTCTGAATCTAGTATTCTGGAGTAGAACAACGTCGCCGTCCTTCATAGCCGCTACGGCTGCCTTTGCGTTGGCGCCTACAACTTCGTCGTCATTGGCGAAAACTACGTCCTGACCGAGGAGCTCTGAGAGTCTTACAGCTACGGGAGCGAGTGAGAACTTCTCCTCGGGTCCGTTCTTCGGCTTGCCGAGGTGTGAGCAAAGGATAACCTTGCCGCCGTCTGAGATGAGCTTTTTGATTGTGGGCAGCGCCGCTGTGATACGGTTATCGTTGGTGATAACACCGTCCTTGAGCGGTACGTTGAAATCCACTCTTACGAGTACTTTTTTACCTTTTACATTGATGTCGTCAACAGTAACTTTGTTAAGTTTCATTATTGTGCTTCCTTTCTGTTTAAAGTTTAACTTCATAGTCATAATAATTATACAACAACCGCTGTGTTTTAGCAATAGCAAATTGACAATTATGACTGGTTTTTTGCCAAAAATTCCCCCCTTGAATACAAGGGGGGGTAATAAGCTATTCAGCAAAGTATACCGTGTAATCCTCGTAGGGTGCTTCGATACGCTTGAGATCGCCGTTCTTGTCCCTTACGATTTTGAATTTAACTTCGGTTCCGTTCTTGAAATCTGCGTTGATGACGCTGTCTCCCATACTGTAGGTAAATGTTCCGTCGTGGCTGCCGTCATCGGGACCCGGACCCATCCACATAGTGAAGGTGCTGTCCTCGTTGAATCCGAGCGAGCCTGTATAGGTGTCGTAACGCTCGGCGTTAACGTAAATATCACGCAGGTCAACCTCTTTGCCCTTCTTGTCATAGGCTGAAACACTCTTGAAGCTCTTTCCGACAAAGTCGGCGTATTTAACGTTGGTTAGCCTGTCCGCTATGAGCGCTCCCGCGACAATAAGCGCCGCGGCGCACGCCACGCAAACAGTAATAATGACCGCCTTTTTGTTACTCTTTTTCTTCTTTACGGGCTGGTGTTTTTTATTTCTTTTTTTCTTTGTTTTGCTCATCCTTTGCCTCCCGGGCGTCACGCA
Source organism: Ruminococcus sp. (assembly GCA_017458845.1). Classification (GTDB taxonomy): domain Bacteria; phylum Bacillota; class Clostridia; order Oscillospirales; family Acutalibacteraceae; genus Ruminococcoides. The sequence goes on along the minus strand of JAFSZY010000054.1, from coordinate 19,588 downwards.
TTTTTATCAAAGCTCCTCGCTTGACCATTTTGCCGCCAAAGAACAGAAACTCGTCCATATCCTTATTCTCGTCTAAGTCAAGCTGGGAGAAATCGAGGATTTCATCCTCCTCTTTCTTCTCCTCTTCCCTGATGCCCGCCGAACGTCCGCCGTCCTCAGATATCATTTTTGCCATATCCTTGTAGGTGTAGAAGTTGATGATAAACGACGCGGTTGACGGAACAACAAGCGCGCAAAGCGCGATTCCGACAATATTCCTGATTACTAAATCGGGGATTACGAGATAAATGCTCGCGACAAACAGGAACAGCAGAAACAGCCCGACAGTGGCAAAGAAGTTGTTCTTGATTTCACCGAAGCTCATAAGCGCCGCGTTCTTGTAAATCGTGCCCATCTTCAGCTTGAACGTAACCGTCATAGCGGGGATATTATACGCGATAAACAGCACCGCCACGGCGATGAGCACGGTTATGCCAAAGGGCACAAAGTAGAAATTGTTAATCTGAGCGTTGCGCCAGTAGAGAGCTATGGAGATATAGCACAAAAAGAACGCGATATAGAACACGATTCCGTGCACCAAAAACCTCAAAAAATTGTCCTTTATACCCTTAAAATAGAGCTTTACAACGGGAATGTCCTTGTCACCGCGCGCAATATTCCTCGTGATTACGGTCACACCCGCGAAGAACGGAGAACAGAATATTATCGGCAAAAGCTCGATTACACTCAGGTTGAGTCCGCTCAGCTTGCTTATTGCAACAAACAGCGAGACAAACGCCGCCGCGGGAACCGCGAAGAGGATATTCGCAAGCAAAAGCTTGTGCAAATTTTTAAAATATCCGTTAAAAAAGCGGATAAAACCGTATTTGGTTTTTTCCAAATCCATCACCCCGAATAGATACTAAACAAATTAATCAAAAGAAAAGTCCCGCCAGACCAACCCAGAGCACTGAGCCGATTACGGAAGCCGTAAAAGTTATGATGAGATATTTCAGCGAGCTTTTCAGATACCGCGCTAGCGTCTCTTTGAGTCCGCCCGAGGTCTTGCCCAGAACATTATGAAGAATGCTCCGAAAAACCGCGAAGGATACACCCAACTCATACACAAGCGCTACGCAGGAAACCGCGATACCGGGCAAAAGCACCGAAATGTAAAACACAAGTCCCTTGAGCCCATAGGTCATAATCAGGTACCCAGCGCTGACTCCCACGCCGAAGCCCCTGAAAAACGCGATAAACGGCAGCGCCGCCGCTCCCCAGAGACTCAGCCCCATGAGGAACGCCGCGAGCAGAAACAGAAAGTCCGAAGCGAATCCCGCGCAGAAAGCGCCCCACGCTCCGCCCGAAAGTCTCGCAGGCATATTTGTCGTAAAGAGAAAGTCCAGGTTCCTCAGCGTTTCCCTGCTTAGATTACCCGAGCACAGAGAGCCCGCGGTCAATCCGATAACCAGCGTGAGTGAGAACAGCATAACGCCGCCCCACTTGCGCAGTAAAGTTTTAAAATCTTTTTTTGAGTTTTTTAAGCGGTTTTTTCCGCTCTGCCTTCTTTTTCTGTAAGTAAAAACTATTCCTTGCATTTCATCACTCCGTCAGGTTGTCCTGACTAAGAGTATGCGATGAAAAAGGTTTTTATGAAAACTTGTGAGTTGATATATAATTACCCCATACCGAAACCTGAATTTCGGGAACAGTAATACTTCATCTTATAATCGTTGTTTACGCCGTCCACTGTGTAGTCGCGGAAGTAGTACATCTCAACTTCGTCTGTTCTTCTATACAGAAGTCCCCAGTAGCAGCTGCCCGCGGCGTGGTGATACGGCAGGATAATCGACTTGAGCTTGCTGAAGCTCGTGTTTTTGAGGTCGCGCACAGAGGTCGAGGTCGTGCGGCGCACAATCTGACTAGTCTTGACATAGCCTGTTTTTGAGCTGTACTTCACCTTGTAATATCCGTTTGCAGCCGTACCCGAAGCGAGCGTGACAATCGTACCCGCCTTGATTTTTTTTAAAGTAGTCGAGCTGCTGTCGGCGCTCTTTTTGAGCGGAGCGGACGTGACTCTGATATAGCCCGTGAGCTTGTAGGAGGATTTGCCGTAGGTGTTTTTGAGCATAGACATAAACGAGGAGTCTATCTCAATAGCGTACGCTCCGAGGTTATACGAGAAATCTACCAGAGCGTCGAACTGCGTCTGATTGAACTTGATTTTGTTATCCGTGAGCAGCTTGTTTACCCTTGAGGTAAAACCTGACTCGTTGACGGTTTTTGTCAGATAGGCGAACGCCTCGGTCTTGGTCATTCCGTTGTAGAATGTATCGCCGGGATATACGACCTTGCCGTAGCCTACTGTGGGAGAGTCCGCGACAATAGCGTCGGGAGTAACCTTGGAGAGATATCCCTCAAAGCTCGCGATATTCTTAAGCAGAGATGTAGTAGCTCTGCGCTGGCTGTAGCCTGTGGTCGCTCTGCTCGTGCATCTGCTCACATAGAACGTGGATTTGCCGCCCGCGCCCGTCTTATAGCTCGAGTTGGACTTTGTGCGGGCGTAAGCGATGATATCGTAAACTCCCGCCTCGGTCATCTTTTTCGTGGTGGCTTTCCACGTAATACGCTTTGAGCTGACTGACTTGGATGGGTTCTTTACCCAGATTTCTTTGCCCGAGGGGGATTTGAGCTTGAACTTGACGTTTGACCTGAGTTTGTCCGTGACGGCGATTGCCTTGACAGTCTTATTAAGGAGAACGGAGTTCTCGGAGGTATACACAAACCTTACGGGCTCAGCCGCCTTAACGGTCACAAGACAGTCCTTGCAGCCCGAGGAAGTGTACGCGGAGATTACGGCGTATCCCTTCTTTACGCCGTAGACATAGCCCTTGCTCACAGTTGCTATCGCCTTGTTGCTGGTCTTCCATTTTACGCCGTATGTAGTTGACTTTATGTAGAGCGTCTTGGTTGCCAACAAAGTGCCCTTAGTGTGCGAGAGCGCAATATTCGAACCCGATTTTACGGTGAATTTCTTTGTCGCTTTAAGCGAGCCGCTCTTGACGGTAACCGTTGCCGTACCCGTACTTTTGGCGTACGCAATACCCTTGGTGTTTACCGTAAGAACGGATGTATTGTTGCTTGAATATGTGTAACCGCTTGTACCTCCTGTGGGAGTGATTACCGCGTAGTTGCCGACATACATCGTAGACTTGGAAACGCTCAGAAGAATCGTAAGCTTTTTAACGGTAACCTTACAGGTTGCTGAACCAGATTTGCTGGCGGCTTTGATTGTCGTCGTGCCGAGCTCCTTGGGAGTTATCGTACCGCCCGATACAGTCGCGACCGAAGTGTTTGAGCTTGTCCACGTTAACGCTTTGGCGCAGGTGGCTGTAAGCTTGGCGGTGTTGCCGCCCTTATAGAGTGTCAGGCTTGTCTTGTTGAGAGTTACGTCGGCGTTTTTTACGGTGAGCTTTGAAGTGAGCTTCTTGCTCCCCGCTTTAGCCGTGATGGTAACGCTTCCCGCCTTTTTGCAGGTGGCTTTTCCGTTTTTGTCGATTTCGGCTATGCTCTTGTCAGAGCTTGACCAGCTTATCGCGCTGCCTGTCGTATTGAGTACATTGGTGTACTTGACAGTATAGCCCTTGTAGCCTGTCGCGGTTGCGGGGATGTAGAGCTGACCGCTGTTTATCTTGAGATAGTCCTTGTGGACATAACCCTTTTTGCCTGATGTTTTCACCTTAATATGGTACCAATCAGTATTGTAGCGCTTGCAGCTGAGCAGAACCACCTTGGTACTTTTAGCCATAGTCGCTACAACCGCGTAGTTGGTTCCAGCCCCCGAACGCAGGTTAACGCCCGAGGTGTTTATGGCGCCTGTCGGCAAAGCGTTAGCCGCCTGAGCGGGCAACAGCCAAAGCGATAGTACAACTGTTATAATCAGCAAAATTGCCGATACTTTTCTAACCGTTCTCATACCTATACCTTCTTAAAACTTGCTAAATATACTTATCCTTAAACAACTTATTTCTTACCCTAACCAAATAATTTGTAACAATGATTGTCACAAATAAATCATATACAATGAACGCCGCTTCGCCGACAATCAGAAACATCCACGGAACGTAAACGCCCATAATCGTAAACTCATCATCGGGGATTAACAGCACGAATTTTGTGACCAGAAACGCGCCGACAATACACACAGTGAACACGGCGTATTTTATTATGTACTGCAAAGCCTTTGAGCGAAGTCTTTCAATGCCGCTCTTTAAAATCGGATAGAATCCGAAGAAAGCTATGAAATACACCGCCGCTTCCTTGTCACCCGCAAACAGCGCGGATAGAATTGAAACCGCCGCGAAAGCCGCTATAGCCCATTTCCATCCGAATTCTATAACAACCGCTACCAGAAGCACTCCCGCAAGACACGGAAACGCGAAAGTCCCTACAGGGATTAACGATGTCAAAAGCATAAGCACAAATGACAGAGCGGTTATGAGTCCGCAAAAGGCAACTCTGAACGTACCGCGTTTCATCAGCAGCAACCCCTGCACAGGCAGTCCATACACATAAGCCCCGCGCAAACGTCACACACGCCGCACTGGGAACCCTGGTTCATACCCGTAGTGTTGTAGCCGCCGTAGCCAAAGCCCTGCTGACGGCTCATATTGTTGAGCGCCTGACGGTACTCCATATTGTTGGGTTCCATAGTGCATGCCCTCTGAAAATGCTGCGCAGCCTGCTGAGCCCAACCGCGTCTGTAATAGCACATTCCCCTGAGGAAGTACCACTCGGCGCTGTGGTCGCCCGTGATTCCGTCGAGGATTCTCTCGGCTTCGTCGAGCCTGTTCTGCTGAATAAGCGCTCGCACGTTGGCGTATTCGGACGAGGCGGAGTAGTTGTAGCCGCCTCCCGAGGCGTTCGAGCCGTTCTTCTTAGCCTGCATTATTTCGTCGTAAGCCTCGTTGACCTCTTTCATCTTTTCCTCAGCGAGGTCGGCGAGCGGGCTGTCCTGATAATTGTCGGGATGATACTTTTTTGCGAGTTCGCGGTAAGCGGCTTTAATCTCCGCTTCCGAGGCGTTTGGAGAAACGCCCAAAACTTCATACGGATTTTTATTCATTTTCCTTCACCTTCCGCATTATCTCCATCTGCACGCTGGGCAGACCTTTGAGAATAATGTTGTCAATAATACCTTTGAAATCTACTGTATCAAGCAGGTTGTACGCGTCAAAAACCATCGCCAGAGCCTGCGAGAGGTTGTTGTTCATAACCTCGAATTTGTCTTGTCCCAAGCTTTTAATCGGGTTGAAACTGCCCGACTTTACGTCGTCGGTGTAGTCATCCACGGCGTCTATAAGGTAGATGAACCTGCCGAGTCCGTAGCCTATCTGGCGGTAGAGCCGTTCGCTACTTTCGTCCTCGGCTTCCAAACCGAGAATATTCGCGAGCATAGAGGCGCTCGGGTCGGCGGCGGCGTCAATTCCGCAGTCGGGATTCTTCTCAACTTCAAACTGAGCTTTCATCATTTCGAGAGCGAAATTATCAAGCTCGCTGTATCTCTCAGCCGCTTTCCCGCGCCAGCGCGAGAAAAACGGACGCACAATCCTGCACCCCAGCCGCTTAAAAAATCCGCTGTCCCTGATGTTGTCCTCCAGCTTGTAAAATGCTAGTATCACGCTGAGCGCCGCTGCTTTGGACAGAGCGTCGTCCTCACACTGACAGAACATACACTTCTTAAGGGGATTAAAACGGCAGCGACCGTTCTCAAAGCCCTTGCACGAGCTCCTCAGCGACATTAAAAACACAGCGTAGAACGTGCAGTCGTAGCTGAGAATAAAGCGCGAGAGGAAGGAATAATCCTTGCCCATACGCTTGCAAAGCCCGCAGTAGACGGACTTGTAGGCGTCATATTCACGCACAAGTAATTCACTTTTCTGAATCCTTATATAGCCGAACACAACAGTTCCCCTTAACGAACAGAGCGTACCCCTTTTTAAAGGGGTCAAAATCGGTAAACACTCAGTGTTTCGATTTTGGGGGATTATCTTTCCTCTACATCCTCACGTGTGGATAAAGAGGACCGCTGCGCTATACGACCCCCGCAAATCAATAGATTTGCACCCCCTTAAAAGGGGGTACAATTTTGTTCCCTTTAAATACAAACACATATTCATAGTTATTATACTACAAAATCCGCCCGAGGACAAGTACTCGGGAGCAATAAATGCTATTATGGTTGAAATTTACTAAAATTTATTCTATAATTTAATCATAAAAGGTTGATGATAATATGAATGTTTATGATTTTGACAAGACAATATATGACGGCGACTCCACAATGGACTTTTACCTCTTTTGCCTTAAGAGACACAAGGGGATTTTCCACCTTGCCTTTCCGCTTGTAAAAGGCGCCGTTCGGTACTATGTGCTCAACATCGGAACCAAGACGATTATGAAGGAGAATATGTACCGCTTTCTCACCAAGATTGACGCCGAAAAGGACATCGCGGACTTCTGGAAACAGAACAAGCTGAAAATTAAAACGTGGTACAAAGCCCAGCAGAAGCACGACGACCTTGTAATCTCGGCTTCGCCGTATTTTCTGCTCAAGCCGATTTGCGATTACCTTGGGATAAAGCGCCTCATAGCCTCAAGGGTCGATGTGAAAACAGGCAAATACACGGGTGAAAACTGCCACGGCGATGAAAAGGTCAAGATGTTCAAGGAACAGTACGGCGACGAAATTGACGAGTTTTACTCCGACAGCTACAACGATGAACCCCTCGCCAAAATGAGCAAAAAAGCCTTTCTGGTCAAGGGCAGCGATATCACCGAATGGCAGTTCAAAAACAAGGAAGTAAGAAGATAGCAGCATAAACGAAAGGGCAGCGGATTTCCCGCTGCCCTTAATTGCGCATTATGCATTGCGAATTGCGAATTATTTCTCAAAAACCGCGCCTGTTGAGCCCGATGTAACGAGCTTGGCGTAGCGCTTTATGTAGCCCTCAAGCTCCTTTTGCTTGGGGGTGAAGTTCTTCTTTCTTTCCTCAATAACAGCGTCGTCAACGTGGAGAGTGAGCTTGCGGTTGGTGATGTCAACCGTAACTGTGTCGCCCTCTTCGATGAGTCCGATAAGTCCGCCGGAAGCCGCCTCGGGGCTGACGTGACCTACTGCCGCGCCCTTTGTAGCGCCGCTGAAACGTCCGTCGGTGATAAGCGATACGGAGCTGTCGAGTCCCATACCTACCAGAGCGGAAGTCGGGGCAAGCATTTCACGCATTCCGGGACCGCCCTTGGGACCCTCGTAGCGGATAACAACAACGTCGCCCGCGTTGATTTTGCCGCCGTAGATAGCCTCGCAGGCGTCCTCCTCGCTGTCAAATACACGAGCGGGACCTGTGTTCTGCATCATTTCGGGAGCTACAGCGCCCTGCTTAACAACAGCGCCGTCGGGAGCAATGTTGCCGAAGAGAATAGCGATACCGCCGTCCTCTCTGAGCGGGCTCTCAACAGTGTGGATAACCTCGCCGTCGGGAGCGGGAGCGTCCTTGATACGCTCGCCCACAGTACCCTTAACGGTGATACAATCCTCATTGATGATACCCTTCTTTGAGAGTTCCTTCATAACAGCGGGGATTCCGCCCTTTTCGTTGAGGTCTGTTATAAAAATTTTACCCGCGGGATTGAGCTTGCAAATCTGCGGAGTTGTCTTGCTGATTTCGTCGATTACGTTGATATCAACGGGGATGCCCGCCTCGTAAGCGATAGCCAGAAGGTGGAGAACCGTGTTGCTGGAGCAGCCGAGAGCCATCTCACAGCGCAGAGCGTTCTCAAGGCTTTCCTTGGTAATAATATCACGTGGACGGATGTCCTTCTTGAGCAGTTCCATAACCTGCTCGCCCGCCTCCTGAGCAAGGGCTCTTCTCGCGCCCGAAATTGCGGGACGTGTGCCGTTGCCGGGCAGACCCATACCGATAGCCTCGGTGAGGCAGTTCATAGAGTTAGCCGTGTACATACCCGAGCAAGAGCCGCAGGTGGGACAAGCGTGGTCCTCGTACGCCTCGAGCTGTTCGTCGGTGATTTTACCCGCGGCGTGAGAGCCTACGTACTCGAACATCTCGGATAGACCGTATCTTTCGCCGTTTAATTCACCGGGCATCATAGGACCGCCCGATACAAATACGGCGGGAAGATTGAGCCTGCAGGCAGCCAGAAGCATACCCGGGGTAACCTTGTCGCAGTTGGGAATGAATACCACAGCGTCAAGCGGATGAGCCGTGAGCATAACCTCGATTGAGTCCGCGATGAGCTCGCGCGAGCAAAGGCTGTACTTCATACCCTTGTGGTTCATAGCGAGTCCGTCGCAAACGCCGATAGTGTTAAACTCAAACGGAACGCCGCCCGCGTTGCGGATGCCGTCCATAACCTTCTCGGCAATGTCGCCTAAGTGCTTGTGCCCGGGGATATAGTCGCTCTTGGAGTTTACTACCGCGATAAACGGACGTTTAATCTCCTCGTTTGTAAGTCCGATAGCTTTTAAGAGTGAACGCTGAGGCGCGCGTGTAGCGCCTGTTTTCATTAAATCTGATCTCATAATACAGACCTTCCTTTGTTTAATAATATAAAAAGTATTTTATCACAACAGCCCGACTAAATCAAGTGCCTGCGCTTTTTCTTTCTTATAATGCGAATAACAATCAAAGCGATTAACGCCAGAGCTCCGAAAGCGCTGAGGAGTATGCCGAACTTAAAGCCCGAGGTGCGGTAAACCATGCGGATTTTGTGTTCGCCCTTTGTGAGCGCAAGCCCCGAAAAAGCGGTGTTCGCTCTGAGAATCTCAACCTCTTTGCCATCGACATACGCCGTCCAATCCTTGGAATACGGAATAGTCAGACAGAGGATTTTATTTTCTTTTAAAGAAATTTTACCCGTTACCTCATTGGTGGAGCAGGAATCGTTATTGTCGTGGAAATCCACGTCCGTCATAACATCCTCGGAGAGCGCTTCGACGCGCTTTTCGTAGCCGTCCATAGGCAGACAGTAGAACCCTATCTCGTCAAAACTGTATATACCTCTGTACGGCAGATTGACCGTTACGGTCGTTTTGGGCTCCTCGCTGTAATTGAGGTTGATGAGATAATCCTGCCGTCCCTGATAGTAGATATCGTTGGGGGTTCGGTAGTCGAACTCCTTCTTCACCCCGTCATATACCAGAGTAAAGATAAGCTTTGTCCTCTCCCTGTAATCGTCGGACGCGTCGATGAGCTCTTTCTGCCGTTTGGGAGTGAGCTTGTCCCAATCTTCCTTGGTGTACTCGTCGTTCGGGTCGATTGTTTTGTCGTCGTTATAGAGGTCAACAGCGTTTATGCCCTTATAACCTATATTGCCGAAGCGCATATACGTCTCGCTGTTTTTCATTCCGCCGGAGAGCTCAAAGGTGATTTTGCGCGAGGTACCTGTCGCGATAAACTTATCGCCCTGCTTTGTTACGCCCTTGAGTGACTTTATCTTATAGTTAATCTTCCTCGATGAAGTTTCGGGAGTAATGCTTTTAACCGCGTCGGTGTTCTTGTCGAGCACAACACCCTGCAGCAGAGCCTCCTGCTTTTGAAGCGGGCTGAGTTTGGAGTATTCGGCACGTGAAATCGCGCCCGAGTATGTGTAACCGAAGGGCAGGAAATTCTCATTTTCGTAAACCGCGAAAGCGCCGAGGATGTTTTTGCCTTTCAGCTTTGAATTCTTCTGTCCGCGGATTCCGTCGGGAGTATATACCCAGCGCTTAACGCGCTTTTTATCGTAGCCGTACGGAACACGCTTCGCTGTGTCAAACCTCGGATTGTCGAGGTACCCTCCGACGTGTTTGAAATCACCCGTACCAAGCGTGTAGTACTTGACGTTGGCGAGAGTGTTCAGAAAAGTCGAGTCGTTCAAATCATCGTAAAGCTGTCCTATGGTCGCGTTGGTGTTGAGCTCGTCAAAGAACTCAAAAATATTCGGATTTGACAGGCTGTAATAGAACTGCGTCGTGGACTGAGCGTTGAGGAGAGCGGCGTTTTTGGTCATAGACGTTCCCGAATACCTGTAGAACTCGTCGTCCTTATACTTTTTACTGAGCAGATTCGCCTCATTGGCGTCGAAACTCTCCCGGAAATTCTCGGAATAATAGTATTCCTCCAAGAAGTCGCCTGAGCTGGGCGAGTACAGGAAGTAAGCGTTGAATCCGACGCCGATAACTACCGCTGCCAAAACCGCCGCTCCCGCGAACAGCTTTGTTTTTCCTTTGACGTTGAGCGCTATAACCGCCGCCAGTAACGCCGCTGCTATCGTTATTTGCACCGAAACGCTCGGGGTAAGCAAGTCGCTGATAATCAGGCATATTGCCAGATATACCGCTAATATCGAGAAACAGATTATATAGTCTTTAGTTTTAAGGCGGGCAAAGTCCTCGACAGTCACCGCAATCACATAAGCCAAGGCAAGCGCCAAAAGCCATATCCAGCGGTTGGAGATGTATGACATACCGTTGAACACGTGACCGAAGAACGGTATTACCGAACACAGAATGAGAAAGACGGTGATAACCTTGAGATACGTCCTCTTTCCCCTTGTCCTGAACAGCGTATACAGCGCGGGGATTATGACTCCGCTCATCGCGATACAAGTCCAGTTTACGGGTATATCCTCGGATGAAATAAAGTTTTTGAGGAAGTTCTCGTACAGACCGTTTTCGTACAAAAGCGGAACATAGGCGCTCACGCCCATCCTCGGGTCGATTATCGCCTGAACGAAAACAGGGATAAATATCGCGCCCGCAACAGCCGCTCCCAAAAGCGCGTACGCGGCAAGTCTCAGAAGGTAAAAGACGTTTTCTTTCGCCGTATATTTTTTGCGGTCAAAAATCATCTTGCCGATTAAATACAGCACCGCGAACAGCGCCAGCTGATAGAGGAAATAGAAGTTGCTGACAGCCGAAAGGAACACGCCTAACACAAAAGGCACGGGCGACTCTTTGCGCCTGATTTTCTCCATACCGATAATGAGAATCGGCATATATATCATAGGGTTGATAAAATACGGATGGCGTACCGCCGAAATCAGGGCGAAGCCTCCGAACACATAGGCGAGCGCGCCCGCCAGAACCGCGAACCTGTCGATTTTTTCGTTAAAGTAAACGCAAAGCTTGGAGAACGCGAGTCCCGCAAGGTACAGCCTGAGTATGAGCAGGAAGTGATAGAGGAAGATCGTCTTGCCGCTCGGCACGAATACCGAGAGCAGATTGAACGGGTCGCCCAGAACATAGAAATGTAAAAACTGCACGATGTCGCCGCCGTAGCCCAATGTGAACGAGTAAGTCGGGATAGCGAAGGAATGATTCACAAAAAAATTCCTGAGAATGTCCCTGAACCATACTCCGATATACACGAGCGCGTTGTAGTTCTGCATCTTGCTGTCATAATACCACAAGGACAGCCTGCCGCTTATCAGAAAATAATTGAAAACTACAGCCGCCGCCAAAAGAAACACCAGCGTATACAGCAGCGTATAATTGGGGAAGAACCTCTCCCCCAGCCTCCTATTATTCTGTTTTGGTTTTGCTATATATTTCATATATTTTGAGTAAAGGGATTTGAAAGGGTAACAGGATTTGAACCTGTTACCCAGTTATAAATTTTTTAGATTTTTTTAAAACGCTTTCCACGGCTTTTCTTCCGCTTAATAAGAGCGAATACAAAGAAGCAGATGAACGCTACACAGCCCGCCGTAGTCAGAATTAATCCAATCTTAAGCCCCGGGGTGGTGTAAGTGAACTTGATTTTGTGCTCCCCCTTGCCCACCTTAACAGCGGAGAACATTGTGTTGGCTCTGAGAATCGGGGTTTCCCTGCCGTCCACAAAAGCAGTCCAGCCCTCCGAGTAAGGAATGGATACAAGGACTAGCTTATTTTCTTTTAAAGAAATATCTCCTGTAATCTCATTGGTAGCGGCTGAGTCTCCCTGATAATGGAAATCAACATTGGCGAGGTGGTCCGTCTTTAGGGCGTTGACCTGGTTATTATACTCGTCCATAGGCTGGCATATAATCTTGATATCCTTGAAGGTGTATATACCGCGGTGGGGAAGGTTAATGATGATTTTCTTCTTTGCCGCCTGCTCGTAGCACATATTTATAGCATAATCGTGTCGGTTCTCATAGTAGGAATTTACGGGAGTACGATAATCTATCCTCTTGACAATTTTTTTATCGTCACTTCTGGCTTCAACTTTAATTCCCGCCTTGTTGGGTTGGGTGAAATACTTCGCCTGCTTGCGGATTTTGTCGCGCTTATACTCGGTATAACCGTTCCACTTAGCCTCGTCATAGCAGTTGTTCACGTCGATGGACTCGTCATCGTTATAAACATCAATCGGGTTGGTGCCCTTGAATTCAAGTCCTGTCACACAGAAGTAGGTCTCGCAATTCTCCATTCCGTCAAACTCTAAAATAACCTTGGTGTTCTCTCCCGCAGAAACAAAGCTGTTGCCGACCTTGGCAACCTTCTTACCCTTGGTCTTAATGGTATATTTAATTTCCTTGGATGTCAGCTTGGGCGCGGAGTTCTCCTTAATGCCGTCACATTTCTCATCGAGCACAACGCTCTCGAGCATAGTCTCCTGCCTTTGAACGGCGTTAAGCTTCATATAGTCGCCGCGACGTATATAGCTGTCGTAGGTGTAGCCGAACGGCAGCGGATTCTCGTTCTTATAGACGGAATATGTCTCCAAGACTTCTTCCTTGTCCACGTGCTTGCCTTTGGCGTTCTTGAACTTCGCTTTGTCCGAGCTGTACCATTTTTCCGGGTGAGTTAAATCGTAACCGTACGGAACGCGCTTCTTGAGCTTATCGCTGAAGCTCTTCTCTTTAAGCTGATTTTTTTTAGAGATAAAGTACTTGACATTGGCGAGCTCGTTAAGAGCGGCGCGGTCGTCCAGTTTCGTATACATCTGTCCCATACTGATGTTTACATTCAGCTCGTCAAAATATTCAAAGATATTGGGATTTGAAAGGCTGAAGAAATACTGGGTCGAGGAGTTACCGTTGAGAAGGGACATATTGAGTCTCAGCTTTGTGCCCGAATAACGATAAAATCCGTCTTGCTTTGTCGCGATTTTATCCTTTAGCAGTGACGCCTCGTTGTATTTGAAATTGGTTCTGAACACCTGAAGGTCCTTATATCTTGCTATAAATTTGGACTCTTCGGGCGAGTAACCGAAATACGCGTTGACTCCCACACCGACAATAGCCGCGAGCAGGATAACCCATACTTTCGCCCGCTTGTATTCGCCTGTGCCCGTGGTAATCATAAACACCGCGAAAACAACCGAGAGCGAGATAATCACCTGAGTCTGTGAGTTCTCTGTAACCGTGAAGCACATAAGAATACATGCCCCCACAAACGCCAGAATCAAGATGAAACATCCCAAAAGCTCCTTGCGGCTCAAAGATGTCAAATCCTCGGCGGTATCCACAATAATGTAGGAAACAAGGAGAGCGAAAACCCATTCCCATCTGTTTGCCGCGTAGGACAATCCGTTGAACAGATGAGCAAAGAACGGAACGAGGAAGAACACAGTAAGGATAATAAACGCCGCTTTGAGGAACGTCCTCTTCTTCCGTTTCGCGAACAAGGTGTAGAGCGCGGGCAGCGCAAGACCGCCGCAGCCGATATACGTCCAGGTTCGTGAGGAATTATCGTAAGAGATGAAAGTCTCAAGGAATTTTTCATAATACTTGATATCATAAAGCAGAGGATACTGAACCTGGGAATCCGCTCTGGGGTCTCCGAAAAACTGGAGCAGAACAGGCAGGAATATCGCCGCAGCCATAACTACACCGAAGATGGCGTACAGCCCCGTCCTGAGAATATACAGGATAATATCCGAGACTTTCATACCCTTGTGGTTGAAAATCAACCTCACAACAACATACAGCACGGTGAAAATAACCGTCATATAGAAGAAATAGAAATTGCTGATTGCCGCGATAAAGACTCCGAGAATGAATACAATCGGAGTTTCCTTTTTGCGGATTTTCTCCGCGCCGACTACTATCATCGGGAAATATATCATCGGGTCAATAAAGTAGGGGTGGCGTGTAGCCGCGTGCATCATAAAACCGCAGAAAATATATGTCAGCGCACCCGAAACCACATAGAACGACTCGCGCTTGCGGTTAAAGTATAAGCACATCTTGGAGAACGCGAGCCCCGCCAGATACAGCCTTACGATAATCAGGAAATGATAGAGGAAAATCGTCTTGCTGCTGGGGACAAATACCGACAGTATGTTGAGCGGGTCGCCTATTGTGTAGTAGTGTAATATCTGAACAATATCGCCGCCGTAGCCCAGCCCGAACGAGTAGGTCGGAATGTTGAGAGAATGGTTGTGGAGCAGATTGCGGAAAATATCACGCATCCAAACCCCGAAATACGTCAGTGAGGTCAGGTGTTGATTCTCGCCGTCCGATGACCAAATAAAAAACTTTCCGCTAAAAAGAAAGTAGTTGTATACCAAAGCGCACGCTATAAGAAAAACAATGGTGTAAACAACCCAGTAATTGGGTGATTTAAAACCGTTCAGGCGGGAGCCCTCACGCTTTTCTCTTTTCATTATTGCCGGCATAGTTATCCTCCGATTATATTCGCATAGATTTCCATTTTATGTTATAGAGATATTTTACCATTAGATATGACATTTTTCAAGCTGTATCGGGATAAAAAAACAAATAATTTTACAATCATATTACTAAATGCACTTTACAAATCGAACGATTTCCATTAAAATATATATTATACTTTTCCCCGGAGGTCTTTATGAAATTCGGAATACTATATAACAAGAGCAATATGAATATCGGCGACGATATCCAGGCTTACGCTACAGAAAGGTTTTTGCCGCAGATTGATTACTATATCGATCGCGAGAACATCGACAGTTTTACTCCCGAAAACGGCGAGCCCGTAGCTGTTATTATGAACGCGTGGTATATGTGGCGTAAGTGGAACTGGCCGCCCTCAAAGTATATCTATCCGCTGTTGGTGGGTTTTCACTATGCCGACCACCAGCTTGCAAACCAATGGTACGGCTCGCCGCTAAAGTATCAGTTTCTTGAGGGCATAGGAGGCGACTATCTCAACGCTTACGGTCCCGTCGGCTGCCGTGATATGTTCACGCTGGAAAACCTCAAGGCGATTGACGTAAACTCGTATTTCAGCGGATGTATTACAATGACTATCCCGAAAATGCCCGAACGCGAGGACAAGGGACAGTATATCTGCGTAGTTGACGTCGTCAAAAAAGCCCGCGAAAAGCTCAACGAACAGCTCAACGGTAAAATTGAAGTCCGTGAGTTCTCCCACTTGAGAGAACGTGACGAAACTATCCCCTGGGAAGAACGCAGGAAAAGCGTCGAGGAAATCCTCACAACCTACCAGAACGCCCGCTGTGTTGTAACCCGCCGCCTTCACTGTGCTCTGCCGTGTCTGGCTATGGGGGTTCCCGTGCTTCTGCTCAGAGGCGACGAGGACAACACGCGCTTTGACCCCTACTATGATCTGCTTCACCGCGTGACGGTTAATGACTTTATGGACGGCAAATGCGATTATGATTTCCTCAACCCTCCCGCGAACAAAGAGGATTACAAGCAGTACAGCGACAAGCTGACTGAAACCGTAAAGGACTTTGTCGCTTTCACCAAGGACGACAGCCGCTCCGCCGAGGAGATAAGCAAGACCACTTTCACCGACCAAGACGTTACAAACTGGCGTCACGACGTGATGAAAAAGGCTCTCGAGACCTGGCTGTTTGACGACCATAAAAAGCACGAAAAGGACGTTCAGCAGCGCAAAGAGATTAACCGTCTAAAAAAGCAGGAAAAACTTGCCGAAAAGCGCCAAGCGCGCGTGATTGAGCTCAAGGACAAAGTCAAGCAGAAGAACGAACGAATAACCGAGCTCCAGGCTCAAAACAAAAAGCTCAGCGAGGAGCTCAAAGCTTCCAAAAAGGCATACAACACGCTCAAGAACGAAGCGTTCTTCACAACCTTTAAGCGCAAGCTGAAAAACAAGCTCTGGAGAATCAAGAACAAAATCAAAAAAGTATTTAAAAATCAACAAGAAAGCGCGCGCAACTAGCGCGTCCGCTTTCGTATAGCCATCGCTCGTGCGCGCGCAGCGTGCTACTGAGCGGGCAACATAAATCTTTTTTGCTCTATAGAGTAAGGATAAATGTTTTTTACAAAAGTTTGTTTAATTGCATATTTATACGAATTTTTAGTAATTTCCTATAAAGTAAAAAACGGCCTCACAAAAACTGTGAGGTCGTTATTTTTCAGCTCGTTGTCTCGGGCGGAATAAGGGATTCGTCGCCCTTTTTCGCGAACCACTGCGCGAAAGTCATATACATATCTTTCTCCCACTGAGCGTACTGCCCGTTGTAATATTTTCATCCGCGCCGCAGCCCGAAATTCCCAAAAGCAGCGCCCCGCAAAGCAGTAACGTCAGTATAATTATACACTTGTTTTTCATTTTATTCTCCACATATGTTTAATCAAACGCCTAGAACTTTGATAACTTCCCGAGCAAATTTCTCGGGATAGTCGCTTATCAGCATATGCGTGCTTTCGGGAAACCTCACCGCTTTATACGGGGTCTTAACGTGCTCTTGATACCACCGGGCAAGCTTCGGCGAGAACAGCGACCCGGGCTCCGCGTAGAAATAGGTAACGGGAACCGTGATTCTCTCCACTATCGGGCGGTTGTCCTGCGCGTTCATAGAAAGCGCAAGGCTTTTGAGCACAGATTCGTCACACTCGGCAAGTATCTTTTTCAGAGGTTTTCTAAGAAGAAAGCCCGGGATTTTCCCAAGCTTCGGGATAGTGCCGATAGCAAACTTTTTAAAGACGGAATAGAATTTTTTGCCCTCGTCACGCTCCATTTCCTCCTTCGTATATTTTCCCTGATACATTCCCAGCTTCCATTCCTCATCGTTGAGCTGTTTCGGGGTCATATCGCAGAGGACTATTTGTTTCAGATTATCACAGCCATAGAGCTTCACATAGTTGAGCGCAACGCACGCGCCCATAGACCATCCCAGCAGAGTTATGTTAGAGAGCGAAAGCCCCTTGATAATCTCGTTCAGGTCGCTCGCGAGCGTTTCCACAGTGGGACTGCCGCTGTTCGCGTTCTTGCTTTCTCCGTGTCCGCGATGGTCATATATTATGCATCTCGCGCGCTCCCGCAGTGCTTTCATCGGTTCCTCATAGACATTGTGAGAGCTGGTCCAGCCGTGCATCATAATCAGTGTTTCATTGCCGCGTCCGCTGTCCTCATAATATAGCTTCTGCCCGTCTTTAAGCGCAAAATAGCTCATTATACATCCTCCTTATTTGATGCCTTTATAAACATAACAATCATCCATATATACATACAAGTCTTAGGAAGCATCAGCATTCCGGCGGGCGGAATCCGCTGCGACAACACCACAACAGGCAGATAGAATAAAAAACTGAGAGTTACCGCGAGCCAAATATGCTTGAGGAACTTGTCGTTCTTCGCCGACTTGAACCAAAGCGCAACGGTAATGATGCCAAGCGCGGCAAACGGAATGTTGCGTATTATACCCCACAACAGAGAGGGCTCGGCGCTTGTCCATTCGTTTTGAGGAAAACAGCATAGGGCTATTCTGATTGCCGACAATATCCACACAGCGCCAGCAACAGCCTTCTGCCCTTTTATCTTGTATCTGTCACGTCTCGCGTACTCAAACAACAGATAAAATGCCGTCATTGTGATTGATGTCACGAGCTTGCCTATTCCGAGAGCGGCGGTATAATCGCCCGATGTCCAATAGTTCAGCACTCGCGGAACAAGGTGAAACGAGTCGCCTGATCCGAGAATCAAAGTCATCGCGCCGAATAATTTTATACAGACTCTCCCCTTTGATTTCGCCAAAAGTATAATTCCGCCGACAATTGCGAATATCAGATAACCAATATCGAATATTGTCTCAGGCAAAGCAGGCATCAGCTTCATAACAATCCTCCAAACCGCTTTAGTGGTTTTCTCTTCTCTTAATCTTAACATCGGTCAGCTCAAAACTCATATCAAGCAAAAACATAATTTGCTCGTCATCCACGCTGCCGTCCAAGGCAACGGAAATCCATTTGTCCTTGCTCATATGATAGGCGGGGAAAAATCCCTTTTCCGACCTGAGAGAGCCTATCAGCGCGGGATCGCATTTGAGATTGACAATGTCAATCTTTCCCTCTTCGCGCAAGCCGAGCTTTGATTTTGGAATATCCATCACCAAAGCGAACCACTTTTTATTGCTTCGATGTCGATAAACGGCAAAGGTAGGATTACTCTCCCAAGGAAAGTCGGGGTCTGTTCCGTAAGCTTCGGCAATATACTTTTCAAAATCCCTTTTATTCACAGCTTTGCCTCCTGTAAATTCCGATTTGTGCTGCTAAGATTATAGCACGACCACTCCGATTTGTCTATCAGTTAAACTGTATAACAAAACAGGCAGCCTCGTAATAAGACTGCCTGCACAAATTCAAAAATATGCGATTGATTACGCTCTGCGCAACTTTCTGCACCGTTTGGTTTAATGATGTAAATTCAAATTCTTTCATCAGTTACAATATGCTCAACTCCATTATGTTCCGATTGCAGATATTCTTTCATAAACAAGGGAAAAGCCTTGTATTTTTCGAGTTCACTAATGGGAAGCCAATGCATTGTTTCTTTAATTCCTCTGGTATAGCTTTTGCTGTTTAGTTCCGTTGTTCCTCTTGGCTTCATTATAAAATACAAAGCTATCTCATGGCAGTCCATTTTTTCTTGTAAACCAAAACTATCATAGAAAAAATTCTCATGGATTACAGCAAGACAATCCACTTCATATTGCACACCGGTTTCTTCAAAGACTTCCCTTTCTACTGCTTCCTGTGCTGTTTCGCCCATATGGACACCGCCACCGATTGAATAGAAATAGTCATCCATTTCATTCTTGGCATACAATACCTTACCGTTTTCCACAATAATTGCCACAGCGCGATATCTAAACCATTTGTTCCCGTCGGTAAACCCGCAGTTGTATTCCATACTTTTTCTCCCAAAAAACGATGTCAATAACTCATTCTTATTTCATCAGTTCAATCATTATATAATATACAAGTACAGTGTTATTATTCATAAATTATGATACCGTCTGTAACACCGATGAGTTCAATATGATTTTCGCAATTTTCAATCTTACAAAATTTTTCCGCGGATTCAATGAGTTTATCTATTGTAAATATTGGTTTCATGAAAACACTCCCTTCTTTCATATTATATCATAGCATATTACCACTCTTTTCTCAATAGAAAACTTGTAATTATCAAAACACAATACATAAACTTGCGTAGATTTAATTGCTTCGCAAAATCAAAACCACCCGTTGAACGGGTGGTTTGACCAGCCCCTATAAGGGGCTATTGCAGGCGTGCCCCCTGCAGCCGGGGGCATCGAATGAATGACAACGCATTACAATTTCAAGCAGCCGCTCACGTGCGGCTGTTTAT
>JAFSZY010000053.1 GCA_017458845.1 Ruminococcus sp. | reverse complement strand
CATATTGCTTCCTCCGTTTCGTGGTTTCTCATCAATTCCATTTTAACGGATTTGTAGCAAATATGCTCTACTTTTTTACATTTTTTTATAATTATTTTTTGTAGGCTCTATTTGTTACCCCAACTTTTATTATAGAGCCAAACAAAAAGTCACAACATTGTAGTTGTGACTTTTTTCTTTATGTGTTATACTGACAGTATTATGAGTATTAAAGATAATTTCAGACAAATGAATGATATGCAGCAAAAGGCGGTTTTTTGTACTGAGGGACCGCTTCTTATTCTCGCGGGCGCTGGTTCGGGCAAGACTACCGTTCTTGTGAACCGCATAGCCTATATTCTTCAGAGCGGATTGTGTCAGCCGTGGCAGATTCTGGCGATTACATTTACAAATAAGGCGGCGGGTGAGCTCAAGGAGAGAATCTGTAACGCTGTTCCCGAGGGCGGCGACGACATATGGGCATCGACTTTCCACTCAACCTGCGCGCGGATTTTGCGCCGTTACGGCGACAGGATAGGCTATTCCACACACTTCACAGTTTATGACAGCGCCGACCAGAAGAGCCTTGTCAAAAAAGCTTTGGCACAGCTCAATATCGACGAAAAGCGTTTTCCTGTGCGTTCAATTCTCGCGGAAATCTCTAAAGCAAAGGACAAAATGCAAACTCCCGAGGATATGCTGAAAAAAGCCAAGGATTCCCGCGTTGAGCAGATTGCCAAGGTCTATCAGATTTATCAGTCCGAGCTCGTAAACAGCGACGCAATGGACTTTGACGATATGCTATGCAACACTGTAAGGCTCTTTGAGGAAAACCCCGACGTCCTTGAGTATTATCAGCGCTTGTTCAAATACATAATGGTTGACGAGTACCAGGATACCAACAAGGTTCAGTACAAGTTTGTGGCTATGCTCGCCGAAAAGTCACAGAATATCTGTGTTGTCGGCGACGACGACCAGAGTATCTATAAATTCCGAGGCGCTACAATCGAGAATATCCTTTCGTTTGAAAGCAAATTCAAGAACGCCAAGGTTATCCGTCTGGAGCAGAATTACCGCAGCACAAAGACCATTCTTGACGCGGCGAATAATGTAATTGACAACAACACCGCTCGTAAAGGCAAAACCCTATGGACAGAGAACGAGCAGGGGCAGAAAATCACAGTGCATACAGCGCTTTCCGAGAGGGAAGAGGCTATGTATATTGCCGACAAAATTGAAGAAGGCGTTATCAGCGGGAAGAGAAAATACAGCGATTTTGCCGTTTTGTACAGAATGAACGCTCAGTCAAACTCACTTGAGCAGGTTTTCAGCCGAAGCGGAATACCTCATCGCATCATCGGCGGGCACAGATTCTATGACCGCGAGGAAATCAAGGATATGACCGCGTATCTGCGCGTTATAGACAATCCCGATGACAACGTCAGGTTAAACCGCATTATCAACGTCCCCAAACGCGGTATTGGCAAGACCACAATGGACAGGGCGGGGGAGCTTGCTGTTTTGAACGATACAAGCGTATATAAGATTATCAAAAACGCCGAGAACTACCCGGAAATTTCACGAGCGGCAGGTAAGCTGAAGGACTTTCTTGTTCTGCTTGACGGTCTCAGAGAAGCCTATAACAGCGGCGATTATTCTTTAGCGGAATTATACGAGCTTGTACTTGAGCATACAGAATACAAGGAATACCTAAAAAATGAGAAAGAAAACGCCGATGTCCGCATTGAGAACATCGAGGAGTTAAAGACAAATATCATCAAATTTGAGGAAGAATATGAGGAAGAAGCCACGCTCTCGGCTTTTCTTGAGGAGATTTCTCTGCTTACCGATATCGACAACTACGACTCAGACACCGACGCTGTTGTGATGATGACTTTACACAGCGCCAAAGGTCTTGAATTCCCTGTTGTATTTATCGCGGGGATGGAGGAAGGCGTGTTCCCCGGTGTTTCTGTATTCTCCAATCCCGAGGAGCTCGGCGAGGAACGCCGCCTTGCTTATGTCGGAATAACCCGGGCTAAAAAGGAACTCTACCTTACAAAAACGAGAGGTCGTATGCTCTTCGGCTCCACTACTCACAACGCTCCGTCACGCTTTTTAGCCGAGATTCCCGACAAGCTTATTAAGACAAGCGGCGACCGTTTCAGCTCTATGAGCTCGACTCCTGCGTCGTTCGGCTACGGCAAGACGGCGCTTGATGCGTCATCATATAACATAAACAAAAAATTCACCCCGAACTTTACAAAGCCCATTCAAAAGAGTACGACAACCTACAACGTCGGTGATAATGTGCTACACAAAGTTTTCGGGAAAGGTATGATTGTCAAAGCAGAAAAGATGGGCAGCGATACAATGCTGGAAATTGTCTTTGAAACTAAAGGTACTAAAACACTTATGGCTAACTTCTGCAAGATGGAAAAAATATAGAATTCTAACTGCCATTTGGAGGAGCGTAGCGACGAAGAATCTTTGTTTTTATGCGGTTTAAGATTCTTCGTAACGCTTAGAATGACGGCGGGGCTGACTTTTGAGCCAGCCCCTTAACTTTTTACTAAATTATCTAATCTTGTGAATCCAACCCTCGGGAGCTTCAATGTTACCCATCTGAATGCCTGTGAGAGTTTCGTAGAGCTTCTTTGTAACCGGTCCCATCTTGTCCATACCGCTCGGGAAGCAGATTTCCTCACCGTGGTCGTTAATTTTGCCGACAGGGGAGATTACCGCCGCGGTGCCGCAAAGTCCGCACTCGGCGAAGTCTTTAACTTCCCCAAATTTAACGGGTCTGTGCTCAACCTTGAGCCCGAGATATTTCTCGGCAACAATCATAAGGCTTCTTCTTGTGATAGAGGGGAGAATTGAATCAGACTTTGGTGTTACGATTGTGTTGTCCTTTGTAACAAACAGGAAGTTCGCTCCGCCTGTTTCTTCAACATATGTGCGTGTAGCCGCGTCAAGATACATATTCTCGTCAAAGCCCTTCTCGTGAGCGTCAACAATCTGGAACAAACTCATAGCGTAGTTTAAGCCCGCCTTGATGTGGCCTGTGCCGTGAGGAGCTGCTCTGTCATAGTCGCAAACTCTGATAGTGATAGGCTTCGCGCCGCCCTTGAAGTAAGGACCGACGGGTGTAACGAAAACTCTGAACTGATAATCGTCAGCGGGCTTTACGCCGATAACGGGGTTAGTCCCGAAAATATACGGACGAATATATAATGTAGCGCCCGAACCATACGGGGGAACGTAGTCTATATTAGCCTTTACAACCTGCTCAACAGCGTCAATGAATTTTTCCTTTGACACTGTTGGCATTTTTAATCTCTCAGCGGACTGAATAAGTCTTTCGGCGTTGAGGTCGGGGCGGAATGTAACAACACTGCCGTCAGCGGTAGTGTACGCTTTTAATCCCTCAAATACTGTCTGAGCGTACTGAAGAACGCCCGCGCACTCGTTTATGCATACGGTAGCGTCGTCGGTAATTCTGCCGTTGTCCCAGCTTCCGTTCTTAAAATCGGATACATATCTTTTATCTGTTTGAATATAACCGAATCCCAGATTTGCCCAATCGATATTTTTAGACATAATAAGACTTCCTTTCATTAAGAAATAATTTAGCTGACTAAATTTTACCACTATACGCAAAAGCTGTCAAGAAATATGGATATAATTCTTTTATAATTCTAATTAAGAAATATAACTTCATACTTTTGATATAGTATAAAATTGTCTTTTAAAGGAGAGCCTAATGAAAAACATCCCGAAAATTGTCCTGACAGGCGGACCGTCAGGCGGAAAGTCACACGCGTTAAAAATGCTAAAAATTAAGCTTGATGCTTGCGGTATCAAAGTATTCATCGTTACCGAGGCGGCTACAGGCTTATTAAACGACGGTTATTCCAGGGAAAGCTCGGGGTATGATTTCCAGCTTGCGATTGCCCGCTATCAACTCGAGAAGGAGCACGAGGCGCAGCAAAAAGCGCCTAAGGAAAACGCTGTAATAATATGCGACAGGGGCTTGATGGATAGCCGTGTTTATCTTGATGATGCTGATTTTTTGAGGTTTAAATCAGAACTCGGTATGTCTGAAGTTGACTTGCGCGATAGTTACGACGCTGTTTTTCACCTTGACAGTACAGCGGTAGACGAAAACACCGATTACAAAAATAATGAGGTTCGTGACGAATCTCGCAATGAAGCTAAGGATATTAACGAACGTTCCCTCAGGGCGTGGTGCGGCAACCCGCATTATCGTGTTATTCCCGTGTGTGACAGTGTTGATGAAAAGCTTGATATTCTGCTGAAAGAAGTCAAGGCGTTTTTGGGCATTCCCAAGCCGCTTGAGATTGAGCGTAAGTTCTTAATTGAGTACCCAGATACAGATTATCTTATGTCGCTTGTTTGTTCCAAATGCGAGATTGAACAGAGCTATATGCTTGGCCCTGAGGGCAAATTCCGTCTGCGCAAGCGCGGCGAGAACGGCTCTTATGTTTATATTAAAACCGTCAAAACCAAGATTTCCGATACAATCAGGGAAGAGGTTGAGACGCGCCTCACAGAGGACGAGTATAACGAGCTGTTAAAGAACAATGCCTGTACAGGTTCAATTAAAAAGGACAGATATTGTCTTATGTACAACAGCACATATTTTGAGATAGATATATTTCCTTTTTGGAAAAAACAAGCGTATCTGGAGGTTGAGCTGTTGAGTGAGGATGACGAAATAAAACTGCCTGATTTTATCAAAGTAATCCGCGAAGTTACCTATGATTCAAGGTATAAAAACAGCTCGCTGTGCAGAAGTGTTCCCGCTGAAGACTAAAATTTTATTATTAGCGCCAAAAGTATTGACAAATTACTTCTCTTTCGCTATAATAGATAGGCTGATTAGGTGTATACCAGATTTATATTTGCGCCAATAGCTCAGCTGGATAGAGCAACTGCCTTCTAAGCAGTAGGTCAGGGGTTCGAGTCCCTTTTGGCGCGCCATATGGTGGGATTAGCGTAGTTGGTTAACGCGCCAGTTTGTGGCACTGGAGACCACCGGTTCGAATCCGGTATTCCACCCCATAAATGATCCATTAGCTCAGTTGGCAGAGCACTTGACTTTTAATCAAGGTGTCCGGAGTTCGAATCTCCGATGGATCACCAAAAAAACCGAGCTCAAAAGAGCTCGGTAATTTTTTGCCATCGGAGATTCGAAAGGCGGGTAAAGCAAACGGTCCTGAGTGACCGTTTGCCCGCCGTAGCGATAATTGAACACTTCCAAAATGCAATTGGATACAACCGAGATGGAACGTTTCGGAAGATTGAACGGCTCCGATGGATCACCAAAAAACCGAACTCAAAAGAGCTCGGTAATTTTTTGCCATCGGAGATTCGAAGCCGACCGTTAAGAAAATGCTCCGGAGGGTACTTTACATAAAGAAGGTGTCCCTCCGGTAGCTTTTGATTTTTTGATTGTTGCGGTATAGCTTTGAGCTATGCCGTTTTTTGCTGTCTGCGTTTTGCCATCTTTTTTTGAAAACTTTTCTCAAAATCTTCAGTACTCAGAATATTAACGATTCCCACACCTTTGTAGTAGATGTCTATCATTTGATAGCGTTTACCGTCCAAATACCTCGGTGCGTGAACCTCGATTCTGTCTATCAGCTCATTGACAAGCTCTGCTGTCAGTTTATCAGGTCTTGTAATTCTTTTCATCTTGTTAATAAACTTTTGCAAATTGTCACTCTTATCCGTTTCGGAACTGAGATAGTTTTCCAAATCGGGAATTTTTACTTTCAGTTCTTGCTGTTCCGCTTCGTATCGGTTGCTGAATGCATTGAAGCGTTCATCGGAAATCTTACCGCTGACATTATCCTCGTATATTTTTACAATCAGATTGTCGATTTCTTCTATCCTCTTTTTGATAATTCAAAGTGCTTGTTGTAGTGTAAGCAAGATAAATCTTTGCTTATTTCAGCTCTTTAATCTCATGGATTTTTCAGTTGTGAGTGTACATTCTGTGTACAGATTTAATTATATCCGGTGACAGTTTAGTTGTCAATTAAAATTGTTCGACATATTGCGACGGCGAGAGGATGTCGCTACTTAACAAGCAGTGCGTTTTTACTCCTACCCGTAAAAACACGCTTGTTAGGGACACCCTAAGACCTGTGAATTGCAGTTGCCATTATTTCTGATTCGTGGTAGAATTAAATTGAGCAGAATACGGTTTGTATCAAAAGGAGCGGCTATGAAAATTCTTATCACAGGCGGGACGACATTTGTCAGCAAATACGCGGCGGAATATTTTGTTGCGAAAGGCAATGAGGTTACCGTTACCAACCGTGGCAGCAGACCGCAGGTCAACGGTGTAACGCATATCAACTGCGACAGGACAGCTTTAAGCGATTGGCTCAAAGGCAAGCGCTTTGACCTGATCCTCGACATCACCGCCTATACGGAAGAACACATCAAAACGCTGCTTGAATCGGGCGTTACTTTTGATGATTACATTTTTATCAGCTCCAGCGCTGTCTATCCCGAAACCAATCCTCAGCCGTTCACCGAGGAACAGCCTTGCGGTTACAACTCCGTTTGGGGCGATTACGGAATAAACAAGCTGAAAGCGGAGCGATATTTGCAGGCGAACGTACCAAACGCCTACGTTCTCCGTCCTCCGTATTTCTACGGCGAATATGAAAACCTCTATCGTGAAGCGTTTCCGTTTGACTGTGCTATGCAGGACAGACCGTTCTATATACCTCAAAACGGTGAAATGAAACTGCAATTCTTCAATGTTTCCGACCTCTGTCGCTTCATTGAAATCCTGATAGATAAGCACCCAAAAGATCACATTTTCAATGTCGGCAATAAGGATATTGTAACCATAAAAGAATGGGTTGAGTTATGTTATAAGGCTGTTGGCAAAACCGCTGAGTTTGTCAGCGTGGGCAATGATATTCCGCAACGAGATTACTTCTGTTTCTATGATTATGAATATGTGCTTGAAGTAAGTAAACAAAACGAACTAATGCCTGATACCGTTCCTCTCGATCAGGGCTTGAAAGAGGAATTTGAGTGGTATAGGAACAATCTCGACAGCGTATATAACCGTAAGCCCTATATGGAATATATTGATAACAATTTGGTGAAGAAATGACAGTAAGAGAAATCAGAGATAATGAATTAAGCAATTTGCTTGAATTATATATCCACCTGCACGAGCTTGGTGTCCCTGATGACAGCGAGCATTTACAAAACACTTGGGCAGCAATTTGCAACGACGAGAATCATCATATCATCGTCTGCGAGGTTGACGGCAAAATCGTTTCGTCGTGCGTATGTGTGATCATCCCCAACCTGACACGGAATATCCGACCATACGCTTTTATTGAAAATGTAGTCACACACGCCGATTACAGAGGAAAGGGTTATGCAACCGCCTGCTTAAATTACGCAAAAGAATTAGCGGTTCAGGCAAACTGCTATAAAATGATGCTGCCCACAGGCTCTAAAAGCGAAAACACGCTCAACTTCTACAAAAGAGCGGGCTACAACTGTACAGATAAAACGGCGTTTATACAATGGCTGTGAAAAGAAGTCTTTATGAATAATTCAGAAGTTCAAAATATTGCAAAGCAAACGAGCGCCAATGACGAAGGTATACATCATAGAGCTTTGTATAGTCCAAAGTATCGCATATTTACTGATTTTATGATTTTCCTGTAACTTGTAGTTCACGTTTTTTATTATTTATTAGACTTTTTAAAGGCTATCTGTTAAAATATATAGAAAGATATTATATGTTTATGATTAATAAATGGAGTGAAATCATGAAAAAACTATTTACTATATTTATTATAATAATTCTTTGTTTGTTATCATCGTGTTATTCCGATAACAATGTTGCAACGGATTCTGTTGTAGAAAAGCTTCCTTCCAAGATCGATTTAAGAAACTATGACGGAAAAAATTATGTAACTCCCGTAAAGAGGCAAAGCCACGGCGACTGTTGGTCGTTCAGCCTGGCAGGTTCCGCCGAGACAGCGTATCTATTTGCAAATAATATGGGCGTTAAGGCGGGCAAGCCTAATCGTAAGGCAGATTTTTCAGAAAAGTATATTGCTTGGTATATGTATCACGGCATTACAAAGGATGATATTGTCAAAGGAAAGATTAAAGCTTCCCAGACAGGCGAGGGATTTGACCCGAAGGAAGCGGAAAGTTCAAATATAAACGCGGTTTTTGATATCGGAGGTGAATTTGTTCATTATGCCAATCTGTTCGGTTCAGGCTTTGGACCTGTTGACGAAAAAACAAGCGTCAACGGAAAACGCCCTTACTCTTATCGAATTACGCCGGACGGCAGTTGGACACTGCCGTTAAATTCGCAATACCGCAATGTTCCTCAAAAAGCCTTCCTGAGAAATAGCCTTGTATTGCCGAGCCCCGCTAGGATTGATTCCAAGGGAAAGTATTCATTTGACAAAGAAGCTCTTAAAGGAATAAAGTCCGAGCTTTATAAGGGGCACGGGGTTTCTCTGGCGATAAGTGTATCACATTCGGGATTTATTCAGGACAATATGGCGGTATATTGCAGCGATAATATTACAGCCGATCACGCTGTTGTCGCCGTCGGATATGATGACGATTATTCGAGAGAAAACTTTGTTGAAAGGGACAAAAAAGGAAAAATCGTTAAGGGTAAGCTTCCGCCGAAGAACGGCGCGCTTATTATGAAAAACAGTTGGGGAATTATTGACAGCGAGAATGACGGATATTTTTATTTGTCATATTATGACCATAGCATTTGTTCTGTGATGAGCTATGAATTTGACAACAATAAAAACGTCAAGCACACTGAAATCAATTACGACCAATACGATTTGATGATGACCGAGTGGTATGGAAACTCGGATTATAAATCCGAAACAAAAACGGCGAACGTATTTGAAGCCGAGGTCGATGAGAATCTTTTCCAAATTTCGTACACAACGGCTCAACCTGATACCGAGGTAGCTTACGAGATATTCAGGGACGTTAAGGACACCCCTTCGTCAGGCACATTACTGGAAAGCGGAGTCGCGCGTCATAACTTCGCTGGATACCACAAGATAGATTTGAAAGGTGAATACCCGCTTAAAAAGGGAGACAGTTACTCTGTTGTTCTGGCGATGAAGCGCTCGGCAAATGAAAACAGCGTTGTTTATACTGAGGTTTTCCCGTACTCGACAGAGTTCTGGGGAAGGCTCAAAGTGCGCGGTGTTGTGAATAAGGGAGAAAGCTATCTTTATAAGAACGGAAAATGGACGGATATGACAGAAATGAGGGACAGCCTTATTGAAAGAGCGTACAAACAGCTCAATCAAAAGCTTGATTCAAAGGACACTTTCACCCCCATTTCGCTTGACAGCAAAGATACTTTTACTATTGATAACTATCCAATCAAAGCGATTTCGGCAAAGGAGCACAGCACTGTCTTTTAAGTCAAAGTTAAGAGAAAGCTTTATCCATAGAACGAAAAACTGTTTTTTTCTAGCGGTAGAAGGCTTCCTAAGCCGGAGACGGCAAACCCTCTGTCGCATTTGCGACATCTCCCTTAGTAAGGGAGTCCCCCTTTTGTCACTTTGTGACAATTCCCCTAACAGGGGAATTTCCCAAGGGAAGCCTTTTCGCTTTAACAAAAAACTCATTGTTTTCAAAATATTTAGACTTATTCTACAGTCATAAAAGGCAGCCTGAGGCTGCCTTTTACTTCTAAATTATAATTGTGTAAAAATCATATGAGCGTTAATGCCCTCAATGTTTATCAAAGTGTCGCCGTCCGCCAGCGTTCCGCTGAGCTTGCCAAAAATCACTGTGATGTTGTCGCATTTGCACGAAACGGCTTTACCGTCCGTTTTGCTCGGTGTAAACCTGAGCCCGACTCTCTTGTCAACCGTGCTGAACTCCCATTCGCTTTCAGCTGACTTATCATCACCCGCGACTCTCAGCCGTCCGACCTTAGTCATCTCTCCGTTTATAAAGTAGCAGTTTTCACTGCCTCTGCGGTTATTTCCGACTTTTGACGCGAAGTTTACGGCTACACGCTTATTTTCAATATCAAAAACAGTTGAAAACATCTGGAACTTCTGACGTTTGGGCAGAGAGTATCTGCTCCAATCGAGGTACACAAAACTGTTTTTTTCATTCAAGTTGTAGTCCTTACCGCCCAGGCGCACAACTCCGTCAGCTGTAAAATTAGGCACAAATCTCTTGTGGTAAAAGCTTTTCGGGCTTTTGTCAAACGGAGCGATAATATTCATACTCTCGCCGTTTGTGTCGCTGATTTTGACTTTTACAAACAGATTCTTGTAGTTGTTAAAGTCTATAAAATCAATTTTGATATAGTTGCCGTCAACCGTGTTTGTAATGGTCATAGCAAGCTTTTTGTCAGTGTATTTAAACTCGCCCAGATTTGGAGACTGCGGCAGGGGTGTGGGGTCGAGCCAAAGCTTCTTTTGTACGCTGTCGCGCACTATCTCCCTTGTTTTGTAGTCAATCAAAATAATCCTGACGCCCAGCTCATTACCCTCAGTCTCAACCGAAATGTAAAAACCCATTTCGTCGCTCGAGATAAAGTAACTGTCCTTCTCAACAAGCTGTTTGGGAGCGCCGTAATCATCTTTATTATATTCAAATAGGGGGAATTTTGACCAGCCGCCGAATTTAACCTCGCCGTTCTCGTCAAATAAAGGCTTTGTGTTTTCGATAACCTGTTTCATTTTTGTCCTCGTAAACCTCTTATTTTTCTCAATTATACATAATATTTTAATGCTATTCAAGAATTATAACAAAAATGTAAATCAGTTATAAATACTTTAATTTTTTAATATATCTTATTGGGTGAAAAAATGAAGATAAAGCTGTTAGTTCCGATGATAATTATACTTTTAATGACGTCCTGTACTCAGGTGACAGTCAATAATTCTGATGAAATCCGTATGAATAAATGGACATCAATGACGGAAAACGGCAACACTGCTTCCTTGACTTTTAAAGAAGATATTGCTGAGTTTAAGGTTCGGAACAAAAACAAGGAATTATTTCGTCTTAAAGGGCTCTGTGTGATTGACAGCAAAAGGTTGTTAATCTATAACCAAAGCGATAGTGAGCCCTATTTCTTTGAATACATAATCAAAAATAATAATCTTACTTTGAAATATGACGGCGGAAGTATTAAACTCACGCGCTGAAATTGACATATGACGCTAAATATACTAAAATACTTTCGGTGATATGATGTCAAAAAACACTGTTATACCCGAAAAATATTTGGTGAAAAACGCATTGATAAATTATTATCTTGTGCTTATGTTCGCTGTGTTCCCGCTGTTTTTTACGGCACAGTATTCAAACATAAGACACGATAAGTTCTACTTATTTTTAGTTTTGTCAATAATACTTATTCTTTGTGAATTGCCGCTGCTTATACATTCTGCTGTAAAGAACAAGTCTATAGGAAAGCTTAGTTTTACAGATTGTACTTTCGCTGCGCTTATTGTTATATTCACGGTTTCAACGGTAACTTCAGATTATGCTTTTGACAGTTTTGTAGGCGAGAGCGGTCGATTTTGCGGACTGTTAACGTTTGTACTTTTCTTTTTTCTGTATCTTGTAATATCGCGTAACTTTCAGTACAGAGAATATGTGTTTGTCATTTTCGCTGTGGCTATGCTGGCTGTCTTTGCGCTGTGTATACTCAACTCATTTGAAATTGACCCCCTCGGTATGTATAACGGATATTCCGAGGAAACAAGGAAAGATTTTGTATCAACAATCGGCAACAAGAACATTATGTCATCGCTGTGCTGTCTGTGCGTTCCCGCCTTTTTTATGTTGTTTATCCGTAATAAAACGGGACTTAGATTTTTTTACTTAGCGACTTCCCTTATCGGCTTTTTCGCTATGATTCGCTGTGATAGTATGAGCGGATATTTGGGTTTGTTTTTTGTTTGCGTTTTTCTCTCACTTTTTTATTCGTTTAAGTCCAACAAAAAACTGTTTTGGAGCTTGGCGGTAATCTATGCGATTGTTGTATTTGCGTTTGCCGCGTTGTTTATATACTTTACGTTCTTCGATTTGAACACACCGCTTAGCGGATTTATGAGGTTTTTCCGCTTTGATGAAAAATGGGGAACACACAGGGGATATATGTGGATTAAATCCTTTGAGATTTTTAAAGGATATAATCTTAAGTCAATTTTGTTTGGCTGCGGTCCCGACACTTTCTACAATGTTTTTCAGCCGTATTTTGATGAGCTTAATTCCAAGTTTGGTGACGCCGTTAACAACGCCGCCCACAATGAGCTGTTGAATTATCTAATAACAACCGGAGCTTTAGGGCTTGCCGCGTATTTGTCGTTTATAGTTTCAGCTGTTATCAGGGCAGTGAAAGCAGCGCGAAAAAACATACTCGCTTTAGTATTTATCGCTCCTGTTGTGGCTTATGTGTTCCAGAGCGTCGCTAACCTATCAACGATAATTGTCTTGCCGATTTTGTTTGTATTCATATCGCTGGCTGAAAATATTTCTCATAAAGAATTAAACGCCTCTTAACGGGGCGTTTTTTATTTACAAAAACTGATAAAAGTATATTGAATTATGTTGCTTAAATAACTCTTTTGTGATATAATCAATCCAATAATGTGTTATTATGCGCAAATTGCGGGTTTACTGAGTATTTAAACAAAGGGTAGGCGGAAAGCTGTCCGACAAAACTAAGGTTAGGATTGCTCCTGTTACCCTGCAAAGGAGCTGAAAAATTGGTTATTCTGGGTATTGACCCGGGCTACGCGATAGTAGGTTGGGGACTGGTTGAATACAATAACAACAGCTTTCGTCCGATTCGTTACGGCGCGGTAACTACCGACGCTGATATGGATTTCAACAAAAGGCTTAAGGTTATTTATGACGATGTATCTGAGATAATAAATACC
This sequence comes from Ruminococcus sp., assembly GCA_017458845.1. Classification (GTDB taxonomy): domain Bacteria; phylum Bacillota; class Clostridia; order Oscillospirales; family Acutalibacteraceae; genus Ruminococcoides. The sequence continues at coordinate 12,178 of JAFSZY010000053.1, read as the reverse complement.
TTTAAACCTGAAGCTCTCGCGATTGAAAGGCTCTACTTTACAACTAACCAAAAGACAGCGATTATGGTTGCGGAAGCTCGCGGAGTAATCTTACTTGCGGCTCAGCAGTATAATTTGCCGATATACGAGTACACTCCGCTCCAGGTTAAAACCGCCGTCACAGGCTACGGAAAAGCTCAAAAGCCGCAGGTGATGGAGATGACCAGAAGACTTCTTAATCTTCAATACGTCCCCAAGCCTGACGACACAGCCGACGCTTTGGCTATTGCGATTACGCACTGTCAGGCGGCGGGCAGCGAATTGAGAAGTAAACTCTACAGAGAGGGGAATATTTAGTGTATTACAGCGTGCGCGGGGAAGTTATAAACCTCGGACCGGGTATCGCCGTTATTGAGTGCGGCGGCGTGGGTTATAAATGCTTTACAACAATGAATACGCAGAAGAACCTGAGCATAGGCTCAGAAGTTAAACTGTATACATATCTCAGCGTCAGAGAGGACGCTATGGAGCTCTTCGGCTTTTATACCGAGGAGGAAAAGAACGCGTATATGAACCTCATAGGCGTGAGCGGCGTAGGTCCCAAGGTCGGGCTCGCTATTCTTTCCGCTCTAACGCCGTCTCAAGTATCTATGGCGATTGCCTCAGGCGATATAAAAACTATTACAATGGCTCAGGGTGTTGGCAAAAAACTCGCCCAGAGAATTGTGCTTGAGCTCAAGGATAAGTTTAATTTCGGTTCTGATATCGAGGTCGCCTCAAACGGCGTCGCGGCGATTCCCGCTGTGTCGGGTAATGTTCCCAAGGCGATTGAGGCGCTCTCCGTGCTCGGTTACAGTTCCTCGGACGTAGCTCCTTTTATATCTACACTCGACCCCGAACAGCCCGTAGAGAAATTAATCGGCGAGACTTTAAAGCTTATGGGCAGAAATTAATTGGTGAATAGATTATGAGTATAGAATTTTCTGATGAATTTGATTTTGAAAACCGAATAGTAGATACAACATCAATCCCCGAGGATAAGGGCGACAACGAGAACCCCCTGCGCCCCAAAACCCTTGATGATTATATCGGACAGGAAACCGTCAAGGAAAACCTGCGCGTCTTTATCGACGCGGCAAAACAGCGAGGCGAAACCCTTGACCACGTTCTGCTTTACGGTCCCCCCGGACTCGGTAAAACAACGCTATCCGCGATTATCGCGAATGAGCTGGGAGTATCCGTGAGGATTACGTCAGGACCCGCAATAGAAAAGCCGGGTGACCTCGCGTCTCTATTGACAAACCTCAGCACAGGCGATGTGCTGTTCATCGACGAGATACACCGTCTCAGCCGCGCTGTTGAGGAGATTTTATATCCCTCAATGGAGGATTTTGCCATTGATATTATTACAGGAAAGGGACAAATGGCGACATCCTATCATCTGCCTTTGCCAAAGTTTACGCTTGTAGGCGCTACAACGCGCGCTGGACAGCTCACCGCTCCGCTTCGTGACCGTTTCGGCGTTGTCCTCAGGCTTGAGCTTTACACTACAGATGAGCTTGCCCGGATTGTTGAGCGCAGCGCGGGTATTCTCAATATCAAGATTGAGCACGACGGCGCTGTGGAGATTGCCTCACGCTCCCGCGGCACGCCTCGTATTGCGAACAGATTTTTAAAGCGTGTCCGTGATTTTGCTCAGGTTATGTCCGACGGAGTGATTACAGCCGAAACAGCCCAAATTGCTCTTGAACGTCTTGGAGTGGACGAGCTCGGTCTCGACAATAACGACAGAAGAATGCTTGAGGCAATCGTCAAATTCTACGGCGGAGGACCCGTCGGTCTCGAGACTCTGGCGGCGGCAATCGGTGAAGAGTCTATAACCATTGAAGATGTTTACGAGCCTTATCTAATGCAGATAGGCTTCTTGAGTCGTACTCCCCGCGGTCGTATGATAACCGCCAAGGCGTGCGAGCATCTCGGCGTAGAGTTCCCGGGCGGAACACAAAGCACTCAGCCGACTTTATTTGAATCATAATTTTTTATATAGGAATTACTATGAGAGTATATGAAAATTGGAAGGATTATGAACTCATTGACTGTTCCGGCGGCGAACGTTTGGAACGTTGGGGCGACATAATTCTTATACGCCCAGACCCTCAGATTATCTGGAGCTCTGATAAAAAGAATCCCCTTTGGCACAACGCCCACGCGCGTTATCACCGCTCAAACAAGGGCGGCGGAAGCTGGGAAATGTACAAAAAGGTTCCCGACAGCTGGAGCATTGATTTTGAAAATCTTATATTCAACGTAAAGCCGATGGGGTTTAAGCACACGGGTGTTTTCCCCGAACAGGCGGTTAACTGGGATTGGGCTCAGAACAAGATTAAATCAGAGAACAGACCGCTCAGTATCCTAAATTTATTCGGATATACAGGCTGCGCCACTCTGGCATGTATGGACGCGGGAGCTAAGGTTTGTCACGTTGACGCGAGCAAGGGTATGGTGAACTGGGCTAAGGAAAACGCTCAATCCTCAAAAATTGCCGATAAGCCTGTAAGATGGCTTGTTGATGACTGCGTTAAATTTGTACAGCGTGAAATTCGCCGCGGAAATAAGTACGACGGCATTATTATGGATCCGCCGTCTTACGGCAGAGGTCCAGGCGGCGAAGTCTGGAAGATTGAAGATAAGCTTTATTCTTTATTAGAATTATGTATACAGGTTTTATCTGATAATCCATCGTTTTTGATTTTGAATTCCTACACAACGGGGCTTTCTCCCGCTGTTATGGAGTATTTGTTAAATGTTTTGTTTGTAAGCCGTTTCGGCGGTAAAGTCACATCTGACGAAATCGGTCTGAAAGTAACTGAGTCAGGACTTTGTCTGCCTTGCGGTTCAACGGTAATTTGGGAGAAGTAAATGAGTTTTATTTCGGTGGAAGACGTTAAGTTTTCTTACGATGAAGATAAGAACTATGTTCTTAACGGATTAAATCTCAAAATTGAAAAAGGCGAGTTTGTAGCTCTGCTCGGACACAACGGCTGCGGTAAGTCTACCGCGGCTAAGCTCCTCAACGCAATGTTTTTGCCCGATGAGGGTACAGTTGTTGTTGACAATATGATTACGTCCGACGAAAAGCTCACCTACGAAATCCGCCGAAATGTAGGGCTTGTACTCCAAAACCCCGACAATCAGCTTGTCGCGAGCGTTATCGAGGAGGACGTCGCTTTCGGTCCCGAGAACCTTGGCGTTCCTCCCGAGGAAATCCGAGAAAGAGTCGATAAAGCACTCAGAACTGTAGGTATGTATGAGTACCGCAAGCACGCTCCTCATAAGCTTTCAGGCGGACAAAAACAGCGTGTCGCTATTGCCGGTATCCTCGCTATGCACCCCGAGTGCGTTGTGTTTGACGAGCCAACCGCTATGCTCGACCCCAGCGGCCGCGACGAAGTTATGAATACAATTCTTCGTTTAAAGGAAAACGGAATCACTGTCGTTTTAATCACTCATTATATGGACGAGGCTGTTATGGCTGATCGTGTTGTTGTTATGGATAACGGCAATATTTTAACAGTCGGCACACCCCGCGAGGTTTTTTCTCAAGTTCATTTACTCAAAAAGCACAGTCTTGATGTCCCGCAGGCAACAGAGCTTATTTATAAACTCTCGGGCGCAGGATTAAAATTTGATGAAATGCCCCTCAACACAGAGGAATGTGTTAACTTTCTCGAGGGGGTGCTTAAGTGAGTATTATTGAAGTTAAAAATTTAAGCTTCACCTACGGAATAGGCACGCCTTTCGAGAAAAAAGCGGTAGATGATGTCAGCCTCTGCGTTAATGAGGGAGAGGTAATCGGTTTAATCGGTCATACGGGCTCGGGCAAAAGTACTTTTGTACAGATGCTCAACGGACTTATAAAACCGACCTCGGGACAGGTTCTCCTTGAAGGAAAGGATATTTGGGAAAAGTCCAAGGAAATCCGTAAAATCTGCTTTAAAGTAGGTATGGTTTTTCAGTATCCCGAGTATCAGCTTTTTGACGAAACAGTATACAAGGACATTTCGTTCGGACCAAGGAACAAAGGCCTTAGTGAAGAAGAAATAGATTTAACAGTGCGCAAGGCGGCAAAGTTTGTCGGACTTTCCGACAGGCTTCTCAACAAATCTCCATTTGACTTGTCGGGCGGAGAAAAACGCCGAGCCGCTATCGCGGGCGTCATCGCCATGGACCCTGATGTGCTCGTTCTGGACGAGCCTACCGCGGGACTTGACCCCAAGGGCAGAGAGGTGCTTTTGGCTCAGATTATGGGCTATCACAAGGAGAGGAAGAATACTATCTTCTTTGTATCTCACAGTATGGAGGATATTTCCCGCATAGCTGACCGTGTTATGGTTATGAACAAAGGCCGTCTAGAAATGCTTGATACTCCTAAAAACATCTTTGCTCAGGTGGAGAAAATCGAGAGTATGGGACTCAGAGTGCCGCAAATCACAAAAATTATGATGACGCTCAGAGAACGCGGTTATGACATTACCGACGGAGTCCTGACCGTTGAGCAGGCATTCTCAGAGATCATAAACCTTCTGGAAAAGGAGGGTAAAATATGACTCGTGACATTGCTTTAGGACAGTTTATCCCGGGTCAAAGCGTTATCCACAGGATGGACGCCAGGGTTAAAAACCTGCTTTTAATCGCGTTTATCGTTTTGATATTCTGCTCTTTCAACTTTGTATCGCTGGGTATAATAACGGGCGCGGTTATTGCAGTTATTCTTCTTTCGGATATATCTGTAAAAATGTATTTAAAGAGCCTTAAGGTTATCATTGTTATTATTCTGATAACTTCAATTCTCAACATTTTCTACGGCAGCGGCGACCCGATTGTACAATTCGGAATTTTCAAGATTACGCTTTCGGGTATTTACCGAGCGATTTTCGTAACCGTGCGAATCATTTGCCTTATTCTAATCAGCTCGTGTCTGACTTTTACTACTTCGCCCACAGACCTGACCGACGCGATTGAAAGGCTTATGAAGCCGCTCAAGATTTTGCATATCAAGGTTCACGAAATTGCTATGATGATGACAATAGCTCTTCGCTTTGTTCCAACGCTTTTAGAGGAAACCGATAAAATTATGGCAGCCCAAAAGGCGAGAGGAGCCGATATGGAAAGCGGCGGAATGATTAAGAAAATCAAGGCTATGACGCCTGTTCTTATTCCTCTGTTTGTTTCCGCGTTCAGACGCGCTTATGAGCTTGCGGTGGCTATGGAATGCCGCTGTTATCAGGGCGGCGACGGAAGAACTCGTATGAAAGTTCTCAAAATCAAGAAGCTGGACGTCGCCTGCATATTGGTGACAGTACTGGTATTAGCTGGAGTAATACTATGCAACATATTCTTTGCGGCGAAAATCTAAGGAATCTTCTGATTACAATTTCATACGACGGCAGACAGTTTCACGGATGGCAGATTCAGAAGAACGGAATAACCGTTCAGGAGGTTTTTCAGGAAGCTCTCACCAAAATTGTTGGCGAGTACAAGGACCTCAAAGGCTGCAGCCGCACTGACAGCGGCGTGCACGCGTTAATGTACTGCATAAGCGTACGAATAGCTCACCCAATTGAACCCGTAAGGCTCAAAGCCGCGCTCAACCGCTGGCTGCCCAGTTCGGTGTCTTGCCTCGATTGTGTTCAGGTAAGCGATGATTTCCACGCCAGATACGACTGCAAGAGCAAGCAGTATAAGTATAAAATCTGGAACAGCGATACACGCAACCCGTTTCTCAACGGCTACGCATTATTCTATCCGTATAAACTCGACGCAGAACTGCTCAATAAAACCGCTCAGGACTTTGTCGGCAAACACGATTTCACCTCATTCTGTACGCTTGACAAGCGTGAAGTCGGCGATATGAGCCGGGAGGTCAAGCACTTTGAGGTCGAGCGTGACGGTGATTTGGTTGTGATGACAGTAGAAGCCGACGGCTTCCTCTATAATATGGTTAGGATAATGGTAGGGACCTTGCTCGAAATTGCTCAGGGCAAGATAAAGCCCGACGCTATACCCGAAATATTAAATAAACATAACCGTTTGTTCGCGGGTGCTACGGCTCAGGCGTGCGGATTATATCTCGATAAAGTTAATTATTGATAATTAAGGGGATAATATGAAATTAAAGAAGGGACACCGCCATAGTGTCGATAATATTGAAAAAAGGAAAAAATCAAAGCGGAAAGTCCTCAGCTATGAGGATATGCCGCTTGAGGAATATAAACAACAGGATGTAGAAATTTCAAAATCAGCCGTAAAACGTATTCTAATAGTGGTTGTTATTTTGATTGTTTTGGGCTTAATTGTTTTTGCTGTCGCTAATCGCGATAACCTTACTCCCGAAAAAATCAGCAATTGGTTTAGATATGATATTTTGGGCGCGCACGATACTGGCTTTCCTGTTAAAGTTGTAGGCAGCACTGTCAGCGAGGGTAATTTCTACTGCGATAACGGTGTGGCGTATATCTCTGATACCGCGTATGAGAGTTTAAGCTCCACAGGTAATGAATTATGCTATACGCGTCACAGCTTTTCCAATCCGATGATGAATTGCGACGGCGATAATGTAATAGTTTACAATATGGGAGGAAACGGATACGCGGTTGGCAGCAAAAAGGAACTCGGCTCCTTAAAAAAAACAGAAGGCGACAAGTATCTTATCACTGCCGATATAAACGCAAACGGTGACTACTGTATTGTTCATCAGGCTGACGGCTATCTTTCAAAGATTGTTGTTTATAATAAGGATAAAGAACAGGTTTACGCGTACTCATTCGCCAAGTATTATATAAATTGTGTAGCTCTTAACAGTAACGGCACAGGCTGTATCGCATGCGGAGTATCCGGCGACGGCGGAAGCTTGTCGGGAATAGCGTATCTGCTTGATTTTTCAAGTAAAGAACCCGCGGCAACCTTTACCCTTGAAGAGAACTTCGTTTACAGCGCTGAGTATCTCAGCAGCAAAAAGGTTTGTATGGTGTGCTCGGGTACCGCTTATATGCTTGATATAGGCTCGGGAACGCTTAATCAGGTGGATTACGGCAATATGGAGCTTACAGCTTATGATATCGATACTGATACTGACACTCTGACTCTTTCGCTTTCACGCAGCGGTGACGGCAGAATGTGCTCTCTCGAATACATAGACAGCTCCGGCAAAGTGCTGAAAGTAATCGACACAAAACACGCTGTAGAATCTATGAGCGTATATAAAAACCGAATCGCAATACTTGACTCGGGCGAGTGCTGCATTTATGATACTCAAGGCAAAAAGCTTGGCAAGGCTGAGGCGGGTAACGGCGCTATCGCCGTAAGACTCGAGGATGTAGATAAAGCTTATATTCTCGGTATAAATGATATTAATAAATTGACAAAGTTTAAGTAATATGATTCTAGATATAATTATTGTTTCCGTTGTTCTTATGTTTGCGTTAATCGGTCTTAAACGCGGAATAGCAAAGACGGTTTACGGTTTACTGTGTTTGGCTGCAGCGGGCATTCTCGCTTATCTCAGCGGAAAACTGCTGGCTGAATTTGTATATAACAATTTTATACTGAGCTCAATTACGGATAGTGTAAAAACTTCCTTTGAGGCGTCCTCTGTTAACTCGGAAAAAGTGTCGGAGAATGTTTTCACGGCATTGCCCGCAATTTTTTCGGGAGTACTCGCTGGAATGGGAATAACTCAAAAGGGATTTGCTTCTTCGCTCGACTCCGCTTCAGATTTCACTCAGAAAGCCGCAATGACGACTGTTGAGAATGTAATCAGTCCTGTTTTAATCTCGTTTTTGAGTGTAGGGTTTATAGCTCTTTTGTTTATAATATTTATACTGATTCTTAAGTTTGTCATAGGCAGAAAAATCCTGAAGCTATTTAAGCTCCCCGTAATAAAATGGGTTAATTCTCTGCTTGGGTTTGTATTTGGAGTGGGCGAAGGTGCTGTGATAGTGTTTGTTGGTATCACGGTTTTAAGAATAGTTTCGTTCTTCTCAAGCGACCCGACAATTTCCAAAGAGCTCATTGATTCATCGCATATCTTTAGTTCAATTTACTACTGGGATTTTACAGTACTGCTCTCAAATATCCCCGGTATTAAATGAACAAAAATATAAAAATGGGTATTTATTTTGATAAGGTAATGAGGTATTATGATTAAGAACATAAATCTAAAGGATATAAAGACTATTCCGAATATTTTGTCGTTATTCAGAATTGCTTTGATAATTCCGTTTGTGATTTTCTTCCTTCGTTCAAACTATATCGCGGCAGCGGTTTTCATCATTCTTTCGGGAGTAACGGACGCGCTTGACGGCTTTGTTGCCCGCAAATTCAATCAGATAACGGATTTGGGCAAAATGCTTGACCCGCTGGCAGATAAACTCACTCTTATCGCGATAATGATTTGTATAGTTATTTTGTTCCCGATTGTTTTGCCTGTGGTTGCTATATTGATAGTTAAGGATATCGTAATGATGATAGGCGCTTCGGTTCTGCTCAAAAGCGATATCAAGCCTCCCGCCGCCCGTTGGTACGGAAAAATCGGCACAGTAATGTTCTATATTTCAGTTGCGTTAATAGTATTCTTAAAGGCGGCGTTTAATTACGAGAATCCTATTCTCTCCCTTGTGCTTTTGGGAGCTACCGCCGCGATGATGATATTCGCGCTGATTGAGTATTTCTTGATTTTCATCAAACTCAAAAACAACTCAAACACCTCAGAAAAGGAGTAATGTTATGTTATGCAGTAAATGCGGGAAACGACCTGCGGTTGTGTTCGTTTCTTCCAATAATCCTTCCTCGGACGCTCCCACAACAGGTTATTGCCTGACCTGTGCCAAGGAGCTCGGCATAAAGCCTGTCGAGGATTTAATAAACAAAATGGGACTGTCCGATGAGGACCTCGAGACTGTTCAGGATCAGATGAACAGTCTCCTCAATGAGGACGGTATGAAAAGCCTGATGGAAAATATGAATGTTGAAAACCTTGCCGAACAGATGGAGGAATTCAACGAGCAGAACGAGGATAACGGAGATTTCACCCCAGGAGGAACTCCTGTATTTCCGTTTTTTAACAATCTTTTCAACGGCAATAATAATTCCGAGAACGGAACAAACAGCGGTTCTGAGCGTCGTGAACGTAACAGAGAACGCCGTAAAAATGTCGCTAAGGATAAAAAGCGCAAGCATCTTAACCTGTACTGCGAGGACTTAACCCGCAAGGCTAAGGAAGGCAGAATTGACAATATTATCGGCAGAGAAAAAGAAATTGAGCGTGTTGTTCAGATTCTTTCCCGCCGTACCAAGAATAATCCCTGTCTTATCGGTGAGCCTGGCGTCGGTAAAACAGCTATCGCCGAGGGACTCGCCCAGCGTATCGCCGCGGGTAATGTGCCTCTAAGGCTGGCTGACAAGGAGATTTTCCTGCTCGACCTTACATCTCTCGTAGCTGGTACGCAGTTCAGAGGGCAGTTTGAAAGCCGTATTAAAGGACTTACCCAGGAGATTAAAGAAGCGGGCAACATTATCCTGTTTATAGACGAGGTTCATAACCTTGTCGGCGCCGGCGACGGCAGTGAAGGCACAATGAACGCCGCTAACATACTTAAACCCGCTCTTTCCAGAGGCGAGGTCCAGGTTATCGGCGCTACTACATTTAATGAGTACCGAAAACATATCGAAAAGGATTCAGCTCTTGAACGCCGTTTCCAGCCTGTTAAGGTAGGGGAGCCTTCAATCGCAGATACTATCGAGGTTATCAAAGGCGTAAAGAGCTATTATGAAGCTCATCACCGCGTATGGGTAAACGATGACGCAGTCCGCAAGGTAGTTGTCCTTTCCGAGAGATATATCAACGACAGATTCTTACCCGACAAAGCGATAGACCTGCTCGACGAAAGCTGCGCCTGCGCGGCTTTGCGCAACAAAGAGCTCGAGCGTTATGATAAGCTCAACCTTGAAAAGCAGAAGTACAGCAAGATTATGACCGATCTCGAAAACGAGGAGAATATCGATTATGAGAAGGTCGCCGAGGTTCGCTCTTCAATCGCCAGGGTTGACCAGCAGCTTTCGGAGATTGATTTAACAAAAGTTAACGCTCCTGTTACCGAGGAAGATATCGCTAAGGTAATTGAGCTCTGGACAGGTATTCCCGCGAGCCGTATCCGTGAAAACGAGCTTTCCAAGCTTGCGGATATTGATGTTGAGCTTAAAAAGAAGATTATCGGACAGGACGAGGCAGTTGACGCGCTCTCAGCCGCTATCAAGCGCAGCAGAGTTCAGATATCACCCCGCCGCAGACCTGCTTCATTTATATTTGTAGGTCCTACAGGCGTAGGAAAAACCGAGCTCGTAAAAGTTCTTTCACAGCAGCTTTTTGACACTCCCGAGACTCTTATACGTCTTGATATGTCAGAGTTTATGGAGAAGCACTCAGTCAGCAAAATTATCGGCTCGCCTCCCGGCTATGTTGGTTATGACGAGGCGGGACAGGTGACCGAAAAGGTTCGCCGTCGTCCTTATTCTGTTCTTCTCTTTGACGAGATTGAAAAGGCTCATCCCGATGTTTTGAACATTTTGCTTCAGATTCTCGACGAGGGCAGATTGACCGATGCTCACGGCAGAAGTGTTAACTTCGAAAATACTGTTATAGTAATGACCTCCAACGCGGGCTCCGAACGCCGCGAGAACGCTCTCGGCTTCGGAAAGCAGGAGGATGATATGGCACGAGAAAAGGCTATGAAGGGTCTGCAGGAGTTTCTTCGTCCCGAGTTTATTGCCAGAGTTGACGAGGTTATCGTATTCCATAGCCTGACTGCCGATAACTACCGGGCAATTGCCGACCTTATGCTCAGCGAGTACAAAGAACCGCTGATGGAAAAAGCAATCCGATTTACTTATGATGACAGCGTATGTGATTATGTGGCAAATAAAGGCGCCGGCGGTAACAGCGGCGCGCGTGATTTGCGCAACTTTATCCGCAAGAACATCGAGGACAAAATTACAGCTGAACTCATCAGCCGCCGTGACGGCGATGTAGCAGGTATACATGCTACAGTAGTTGACGATGATATCAAACTGGAAGTTATCTAAAAGGAGAAATCTATGACAGGCGAATTTAAAATCAGAACTAAAAATCCAAATGTTTTCCTTCGTGTAAGAAAAGGTCATTTCGCGACAATGCACAGCCATACAAACTATTATATAGATGTTACAACTCAGAAAAACCGTCTTTCCGAGGCGAGAGCGGTAGCTAAAGAAATGGTTTCGGCTTATCGTTCCAACACCATTGTGGATACTATTCTTTGCCTTGACGGTACAGAGGTAATCGGCGCTGTAGTTGCCGACGAGCTCACTCAGGATAACTTTATGAATATGAACGCCCACCAGACCATCTACATTGTTTCTCCCGAGTTTACGGGTGGCGGACAGATGATATTCCGCGACAATCTCACACAGACTTTAGTCGGTAAGCATGTACTTATTCTCGCGGCTTCCGTCACAACAGGCAAGAGCGCGCTCGCCGCTATCGACGCGATAAAGTATTACGGTGGTCGTGTTGTTGGCGTTTCGGCTATATTCGCTACTGTTGACGAGTGCGACGGCCATCCCGTTCATTCGATTTTCAACCCGAACGACCTCGACGAATATCAGAGCTTTAAGCCGCACCAGTGTCCGTACTGCCAAAACGGCGAAAAAATAGAAGCCCTGATAAACAGCTACGGCTTCTCGGCTTTATAAAATTTTGCAAAAAGAAAAAGCATCCGATGTGGGTGCTTTTTTATTGGAGCGGATGATGTAGCGTTGCGACCGCCGCTTGTGGCGGATTAAGGGAGCAAAAGCGCTCTCCAAAATAAGGAGCTCAAGGACTGCGCTCCAATCTGTCCGCAGATCGACTATATTTTGGTGAAAATTAACCTTGTTTTTCCGTCCATCTCGTTTTATGGGTTCACGTTAATGGGAAAAGTTCCATCAACGCAGCGCCCTAAAAACAGTCCACCGGACTGTTTTCTGGCTCTATGTCAATAGTTGGGGTAAACCCAATAAAATGAAATAATGTATTTAGGACAAGCGATGGCTAAGAAGCTGTCGCTTGTTTGATATTAAGTTGTTGTTTGTAAGCGAACATATGAAGAATACGATTGCGAAATCT
>JAFSZY010000052.1 GCA_017458845.1 Ruminococcus sp. | reverse complement strand
GTGGGAGCTATTTCAGGAACAGCGAAGAGCAACGAAGCTGGACAAATCAATTCGCAATGCGCAATTCGCAATGCGTAATTAGTTGTTTGGTTCTAAGTTAAACTTCTCCTTTTCCAATTCTTTATTCAGTTTTCAGAGTGCTAGCAAAGAAAAGTGAGCACAATGATATGCACCATTAGCTCAGTTGGAAGAGCACCTGACTCTTAATCAGGGTGTCCCGGGTTCGAGCCCCTGATGGTGCACCAAGGATACAGGGGCTATGGAAAGACCGATAGCCCTTGTATATATTTTAAGATGGCTCGTTGGTCAAGCGGTTAAGACTCCGGCCTCTCACGCCGGCAACGGGGGTTCGATTCCCCCACGAGTCACCAGATGGTAACAAAGGCAAAAAGCCTTTTCAATATATTGACTTATGAGGGAGTCACGGAATCGAACCCTGAGAGGGTTTGAGCGTTAAGAAAACAGTTCAGTGAACTGTTTTTAGCGAAAAGAAGTGAGCCGCTCCAAGGCGAGCTTCCCAAAAGCGCAGCTTTTGCTTCCCCCACGAGTCACCATTTTATCAATTCGTAATTCGCAATTCGCAATGCGCAATTATTTGTTAATAAATTAAATAGTTAAAAATTTGTTTAAAGGTTTCCCACGAGAACCGATTTGAGTTTTCAAGCGACCTTTGAACGAATTCAAAAAGAGTTGGTGTCGATGACGCAGGGGGTCCACCCGTTCCCATACCGAACACGGAAGTTAAGCCCTGTAGTGCCGAAGATAGTTGGCTGGAGACGGCCTGTGAAAATAGGAAGATGCCAACATAAATTCTTCCTTGAAACTCAAATTTTTGAGTTCGGGAGAAAAATATTCCTCCATAGCTCAGTCGGTAGTGCAGACGTACATTCATACCTCACACTAACGGGTAGGCAAAAGGGGAAAAATCAGAGTGAATTTTAAAAAAAATTTCGCGCCTCCATTGCACTACGTGCAATGTCGGCGTTTGGTTGATAAAAATCAACCATTCCCGAAATTGCACAAAATTTACTCAACAAATTTGAGTAGCATAAACCGATAAAACTACTCAATTATATGATCCTCCATAGCTCAGTCGGTAGAGCGCATGACTGTTAATCATGATGTCACTGGTTCGAGCCCAGTTGGGGGAGCCAAGACAAACCCCGCATAAATACTGAATTGTTCAGTAATTATGCGGGGTTTTCTTTATATTTCCCTTTATGTTTAAAAATTTAAAATCATCTACGATATTTTACAATTATTGGCGGTTGCTACGCAATTACTACGGATTCTAGACATAAAATATCCCTTGCATATGTTTTGCAAGGGATATTTCTATGCCATTAGTTTGATAGAATCATATAAGGTGCTCGCCTCTTGATTGATATAATGTTTAATATCGGTGTCAAATGAAGTGTGACCCATAAGAGCAATAATATCCTCTGGCCTCGCTCCGGCGGCGCTCATCCGCGTAGAGAAAGTACGGCGGCAGCTCTGCGGAGTTAGCGTCCTCGGCATATCCATCATATCAAGTGCCGGATAGAAGTAACGCTCACGGAATTTGTCTTTATTCATTGCCTTACCATTTTCGTCACAAAATATAGTTTCTCCGTTTTTGGTTAGTTGCCTTTTGATAATCGACTGTATTTTCGGGTGAATCGGGATAAGTCTGTCTGTTCCTGCTTCGGTTTTTTTACCGCCTACAAACACAGGGATCCCTGTATCACTTACATAATAATTGTCCTTCGTAAGTTCGAGGAATTCGGATACTCTAAAATTTAGATAACACAGTGCGAGAATGTAGTCCGCGAAAGGTATTTTATCAACGCTCTGCTTAATCTTCATCAGTTGAATGTCCGAGAAACTAGTTTTTATAACTTCGTTCGGATCTGGCAGTTCTATAAACGAAGCGTAGTTCTTATTAACTATATCATCCTCCATTGCGAAGGGATACATTTTGGTAAGCAGACATTTAATTTTATGAAGAGCCGAAAACTTTAATCCGTCGATTATATAAGGCTTATTCGTAACCTTGTAAGTGTGCCTGCCTTTATCATCTATGTACATTAATTTGCCGTCATTGCCGCGCTTCTGATGCGGTGACTCGTAGTAATCAATTATCGCTTGATAGTCCTGCTTGCGCAAATCTTTAAATTTTCTGTTATGTAGTGGACGAAGTTTGTCCCACGATGTCTTATAATTACTCTTCGCACTATTCCCAAGCTTAGTATACGATTTGCTCGAAAGCCATTTTTCGTGAAGTTGTTTTAGCGTCATATTGTATCCCGTAGAAGGATTAGCCTCGTATTCGTCGAGAGCTTTAACCGCTGCTGTTCTGGTGGGATAGTGCCCGAGATATACGCGAACACCTGTTATTGAACTTGCGACCACCCACGGCTCGCTTTTGATATCTTTACGCTGATAAATTGAACCTGTCCCGTTCGGCCGCTTAGAGCGTTTAGGCTTATCTTGTGTCTGATTTTTCCCGCAAAACGGGCAAAATTCAAAGTCGTCCTGAAGTTCTCGGCGACATCGTCTGTTTTTACAATAAAAAGGCATAAAAATACCCTCCCGTCAATTCGAAATTCATTGACAACAAGGGCACAAAAAGGTATAATAACACTAGGTTTTAGAGAACCTTTTTGTACGGCCTTGCCGTACGCACGCTCTTGCCGACTGGTACTCGGCAGGGGCGTTTTTTTATTTTACTTAATTTTTATTTTGCAGTTTGACAACGTGAGATATTCTCCGTACGAGATCGTAATATATCTTTCACCGTCAAAATTGTCATTGCTGTGAATATCATCACCATTAGCATCGCTTGTTAAGGCATAATAGCCGCCCCATTTATCTAAAGAATATATTTTATATGTTCCTGCTGGAACATCGTCCCCGACTAAGTATTGACCTTCATACAAATAGCCGTTGTTATAGGTTACCTTTTCTTTTTCCGATACGGGGTGAGCAATGCACCCCGAAAGTTTCAAATATTGACCATCCTGTATGGTAAAGTAATTCTGTCCGTCAAAGTTTTCATTCGCTATAATATCATCACCATTTGTGTCTGCTGATATGCAATAATATCCGCCGTAACTATCTGTTGGATATGCAATATATGTACCTGAGGGGATATCAGTTCCCACTTTATATTGACCTTCGCGGTAAACTATAGGCTTTTTTTCTTTTCCAAACGCCTTAAAAAGTTTTTTGTTTGTTTTATTTACTTTGTCGACATTAATTTCAATCAATAAACTATCGTAATTGTCTTCATAGTAACAGGTACCGCTAACAGTGATATAATCTCCTTTTTTTAGCGTTCTATCGGTATTTATATCATAAAGCTTGATTTTAACTTCATCGTAGTCGTCAACATCATATACTGTATAAGCGCAATTGTCGCCATCTTTATTAATACTGGTTATCCTAATTGTTGTTTTTATATCTTCCCCATATAAATCCTCGTGTTGCCTATAAAGTTTTTTGGTGTTTATTTTTGTGTATTCAATATCATCTCTACTGTGATAATTATCATAATCAACATATTCTTTATCATCAGTATCGTCAAAATCATAATCGTTATTAGTTGAAGAGGAAGCGCTTTTAACGCTTGATTTCTCACTTTTTGTTGCCTGAGTCTTCGTAACCTGTGTTATCTTTATGTCATTGCTAGCGCAAGTCGAAAACAGTGCTATAAAGATTATGACCGTCACAGTTAAAATAATGATAATACTAACCACTTTTATGTTAGATGTATTCTCGGGAATACTTTCATTACTTTTAAACTGCGTGCTATTAATAGCATCTGAATTATTTAAATCTTTAGAAATATTAAATTCAGAAATTGTGTCGTCTCTTGTATCACTATTTTGTTTATTTTGTTCAACCGAGGTTTCTGCAGGAGTTCCACAATCAGGACAAAACTTACTATTAAATTCACATCCGCATTTTTTACAAACAATCACGTCATACATATCGTCATCGTTTTCAGTTTTTTTGCGAAAACCAAAATACAAAACAAGAATAATTGTTATTACTGCGACAATAACAACAGTAATAATAAAAATTCGTGTTTCTAAGCGTAAATCCATATTGCCACCTACCTATAAAGTTTTACTAACCTCTTTTACCAAACCTATTATCTGAACCTGTTGAACTTCGCTACCTTCAAAACGGCGCGGGGGATAGTAGGGGTTGATAGATTGAAGCTCTATCCAGTTCTTGCCATAGTATACTTTCTTTACTACAGCTTCCTCATCATCAATGAGCACAACAGCGATTTGTCCGTTATCAACGCTGTCCTGCTTTTTGAGAAGTACTCGGGATCCGTCATCAATCAGCGGACTCATACTGTCACCGACAACGTTAACCCAAATGTATTTATCTTGTTCAGAAGGTGACTTTATACATGTAGGCATATATCCTATAATCGTGTCTTGCGCGAGAACATTAAACCCCGCAGCGGCACTATCATATATAGGACGCATATAAATATTCTCCATATCGACAGGGATGACATAGTTTTTTCGTTCCCCAATTAATTCGTCAAATCTAACATTGAAAAAATCCGCTATTGCTTCAAGGGTTTCAAAATCAGGTTCTCTTTCGCCGCTCTCATACATTCCTATAGCTGAGCGAGAAATTCCTAATACATCAGCTAGTTTTTGTTGAGTAAGATTTTTATTTTGTCGAAGGTACTTCAAGTTGTCTCCAAACATATTAATCACCTCTATACTTAAAATATCACAAACCGTGATAAAAGTCAATAATTTTGTCACAAAAAGTGTTGACAAGCAAAACATAATGTGATATTATACAAATGACACAAAAAGTGACAAAGGAGGTGCACGCGTTGATCGAAGCTAAAATAATAGGTAAAAGATTGAAAAAACTAAGAGTGAAAGCCGATGAATCTGTAAAAGAAACCGCATATGCAGTTGGGGTGAGTGAATCTGCTCTCCGAATGTATGAAACAGGCCAGAGAATTCCTCGAGATGAGGTTAAGGAAAGATTCTCAAATCATTTCAAAAAAAGCATAGAGTTTATTTTTTTTACGCCATAATGACACAAAACGTGTCAAAAACAAGAATAGCATAAAGGAGTGAGAGTATGGAGATAGTTATTTGCGCTGTATGCGTGACTGGTCTGTTCTGCGTTGGGGTAAGCATATCTCTTGCAGTGGAAAAGAAAAGCACAGACCCTACATCGGCATTTGTTCTGCTTTTAATAGGTTCTGTGCTTTGTGGGATAGGCGGGTTAACAGGGGTGTTCTTATATCTTCCGTATATTTTCTTTTGATAATCGCTTAACAAGGTCTCTCAGAAAGATTGCCGCGTTTTCATAATTGTTTTCGTTTATTGAGGTGTCTATTGAATCAATCAGTTCCCATTTTGATTCATCTAAATATAAGTAGATTTCAGCATAGCTTAATCCATATCTGCTAAAAGCCTCTGTTGTATATGAAGTAATAACATCACCAGCGGCTTTTAAATAGTTTTCAATTACCTCGGCTCTGTGTTTTAAAAGAAATTCATATTCGCGTTCTTCTTTGGACTTCTGTAAATCAAGGTTTTTACTCTTTATCATATATCGCCCATTGAGAAACGCGGTAAATATCGGAGAAAAGATAGCAATTAAAAGAGATATTCCTGAAATTATTAAAGCTAAAACTTTTGTATCCATGTGTTTCACCTCCTTCAAGGCGATTATATCATTTGATACAAAACAATTCAACAAACACATTTTTTAAAAAAGGGAGTGAGAGTATGAAGATGCAAATTCAAGGCAGTCCAAAAGAAATAGCTGACTTTGTAATAGCACTACAAAGCCAGCAAATTGAAGAAAGATTTGAACATTTCTTTGATGAAAAATGTGAATTCATTAGCTGTTTAGCCACTCGTGATATTTCTCAAGCAAACTGATAGTAAATATCTCACTGGAAATTCGTTGAAAACTTATCATAGCCCCGAGTTTCTCGCTGCCCGAGAGTTCGTCGAGGTTTGTTATTTTCATAGCTTTTGATTTAGCGGTAGATTGCAACTCTTTCAATAAACCACTATTCAATTCTTTTTTAAACTCAGCAAATTCTTTCATATAATCACCTCCTTTTTACGGTGATTATATCACGCAGCATAACATTATACAACCCGCGCAGCGGAGAAAGGAATAATATGAATAATATTTTGATTGACCCCAAAACAGGGGAAGAGTACGTTGACGTTCCGCCCTCGGCAGCGGCTAAATATCTCGGTGTAACCGTTCTCTTGGTTCGCGAGGGCTTAAAGTCAGGAGCTCTGCCCATAGGCGCGGCTGTGCAGCCTAAACCCAACGGTAAGTGGATTTTTAATATTCCGATCGCCAGGCTTAAAGCATATAGAGAGGCAAGCGATCTGAATTTGAAAAGCGCTCTCGCCGAGCTTATGAAATCTACAGAAGGGGTGATATCATGACAGACTACGCAACCGTCGACCGTGCGGTAGAAGCATTGAAAACAGCTCGCAAAGAATTGGAGCTTGTTAAAGACGATACCGACAACGCGGTAGATCATCAGCTTTTAATCGGTTCAATCAGTAAAATAAATAAGGCTGTAGTTGAACTGGAGATAGTTACAGGAGCACGCCGATGAGCAGGATTGACATTCAGAACGATTCAGCAATCAAGGATGAAGTCGCGGTATATCTTGTTTACTGTTGGCTCGCGAAGAAGCCCACAACCTTATTCAAGGAACACGGGATTGAGATAAGGCACCGCACAAATTCCAAGGTTTATAGAGTGGTTGACAAAGATGACTCAATTTAAGGAAATTGGCTCAGTAATGAGCGAATATAAAATTATTAAAGGAGAAAATCATGAAAACATTTGAAACAATTTATGCTTTTTTAGTCGGCGTATTTGACCTCGTGGCATACTGGTACATAAGGCTGTTTCCGCCCATTGGTTTTGCCGCGGCTATCTTCCTTCTTATAGCAGGAGAAACAGCGATTAAACAAAGCGAACTGCCGTTTACGTTTGCAGACAGTCTCTTTTTCTTGTCGATTATCATTATATATATTTTGATGTCGGCACTATGGGTTATTCTTCATCTGCTCGAGAAGCTTGCTAAACGCCGCCCGCCAAGACATTATAGAAAGGAAATGCAAACCGATGACTCAGAAAGAACTCAATAAAATTTTAATTTTACATAAAAAGTGGCTTGAAAATGACCCTGACGGCATTCGCGCCAACCTCACCGACGCCGACCTCACCCGCGCCAACCTCACCGACGCCAACCTCACCGATGCCGACCTCACCCGCGCCGACCTCACCCGCGCCGACCTCACCCGCGCCAACCTCACCCGCGCCGACCTCACCCGCGCCAACCTCGCCCGCGCCAACCTCACCCGCGCCGACCTCACCCGCGCCGACCTCACCGACGCCAACCTCACCCGCGCCGACCTCACCTACGCCGACCTCACCTACGCCGACCTCGATTTTTCGTCATTACCGTTATGGTGTGGCTCGCTAAAAGCGGACTTTGATGACAAGCAGCTCATACAGATCGCATATCACCTTGTTAAAGCAGGGCTACAAAGCGATAACGCGTCTAAGGGAACGAAGAAAGAGCTGAACAAACTCGTCGACTTTGCAAATAAGTTTCACAGAGTCCTGGAATGCGGAAAAATCGAAAGGATATGAAGCAATGATAAAATCAAGATTTGACAAAAAGAAAAAGCCGCATACAAGGGTGCGACCTTGCAGCGGCAGAAGGAAAATATTATCGTCTGTTTTTCCTACGCTTATTATACCTTCAGACATTCAGAATGTCAAGAATTACAGACCGAGGCGAGAATATGACAGGAACTGAATTAAGAATAGCTTTCACGAATAAGCTGCCTGTAACAATGTCGTATCCTGAACAACCCAGCCGTGATTATAAATACATTTCTCGTATTCTATACCGTCATCAACTCGGCACATCCAAGCTTGCTGTCGACGTAGAGCTTGTAGCTGAGGATGATTCTAAACATATTGAGGGCATTTCAAACGTGTTTATCTCTCGCTGGGTAAAGATTCCTGAAGGTGAGAGAACCTTCTTTGAAGTACCGCCCAAAATCAAGAGCCTGTTCATCAAACGGAGTTCGGTTATGGTTAATGAATACCCTGAGCGAAGGTACGACGAAATCCACGAACTTGAGTTCACGCGCTTTCCTGACGGTATAGAGCTCAGATGTCTGTTCTATAATCGCCAGTACGTGGCGCGGAACGTGGACAAGCCCCGGCGTGTTCATCCGGATAGCATAGTTGAGAACTTCAGCAGCCACCCCGAGTACTATTATGATATGTTAGACCGCGAAGAATACGAAGCGGAAAACAATAAGGTGCACCCTGCATATACAGCGCTTGTTCAAGAACGAAACGAAACAGCCAAAGAAAAATTTCATTCCTTCACTGAACAATTACGCGAGCAAGTAGAAGGCACCAAGTTAAAACCTGTATAAAACGAAAGGATAATATTATGTTTAAAAATATTGAAATATCAAAATTACAGCCGCACCCTCAGAATCCGCGAAAGAATGTAGGCGACATCAGCGAGCTTGCCGCGAGTATCAAGAAGAACGGGGTTTTTCAAAATTTAACCGTCGTTCCGAATGGTGATGATACTTACACAATAATCATCGGACACCGCCGCCACGCCGCGGCTCAGGAAGCGGGATTGACAGAGCTGCCTTGTGCGGTTGTTGAAATGACCGATAAAGAGCAGCTTTCGACAATGCTCCTCGAAAATATGCAGCGCGAAGATCTGACTGTGCTTGAACAAGCAGAAGGCTTCCAGATGATGATTGACCTCGGCGAGAGCGTGAAGTCTATCTCCGAACAGACAGGCTTTTCTCAGTCAACTGTCCGTCACCGTGTCGAGCTCCTTAAGCTTGACCGTGATACCCTCGAAAAACAGGGTAGAGAAATTCCTATTACCGCCTATATAAAGCTCGAGCAGATTAAGGATATCGACCGCAGGAACAAGGTTCTTAAGGAAATAGGAACAAACAACTTTGATTGGGCGCTAAAACGCGCAATTGGAGATGAGAAGAGAGAACACGATAAAAAAGAATGGTTACAACGGCTTGAAGATATGAAGCTCATTGATATCTCTGAACTTTCATATAGCGAACGCTGGGAGAAATACAAAGGTCTCGGCACCTGTTACTACTCAGATAGTGTAGAGACTGCTATGAAGTTGATACCTGATGACGCCGGGCAAGTGTATTACACAACAGAATATAGCTGGTTCGGTCTTTTTGTTGAAAAGCCTGATGTTAAAGAAGAACCTGATGATGAGGAAACTCTCGCCAGAAAGAAAGCCGAGCAGGAGCGGCAGGAAAAACAGACAATCCTTGAAACTATCGAGGAAATGTGCCGCGAGAACGTCTTGGAGTTTTGCCATAACTTTAAAAGCAAAAACCCTTCTGATATTCAGAGGATATTTCAGCTGTTTATTCTTCTGGTGGTTGATAGAAATCATAATTATGATGCAATAAACGTTAGAAGTGTGCTTAACGAGAACGAGTTCAAAACCCTTGAGAATGGCGGCGCATTATCCGATGTTCCTGTTTTCAAAGATGTTCCCGCGGCGCTTCTCACACTTGCCGTTGAATCCTACGCGCGGTTTGAATGTTATGATTGGAACAATCAGTACGAAGAAGACACCGACCTTCTTGCTATCTATGAATGTATTCAGGAACTCGGCTATGAGGCCTCTGATGAAGAACTCGAGTATATTAACGGCACCCACGAGCTTTACAGCAAATCCGAGGAATAAAATTGAGTACCGTTAAACTAGGAGGTTTATGATGTCCGCTAGAGAGATACTATTTCGCGGTAAGCGAATAAGTGATAATTCGTGGGTTTACGGTGGTATTTATCCAACTTTCCATCCAAATTTCCCACAAGGTTCTGAGGAGATTGTCCTTTCGGAACGCAATAATAACTGTTATGCAATATGTGCCAATGGTAAGGATGTTTATGTTTACCAAGAAACCATCGGACAATACACAGGCTTGACCGATGAGAACGGTAAGAAAATCTTTGAGGGTGATATTGTTAAATATCCAATTGAGCAGGGTAAATATTCAGAAACCAACATTCACGAAGTTGTCTTTGAAATGCGAGGTGGAAGCGGTTATTTTGGTATAAAAATGAGCGACGTAGAAACTTGGGGCTTTTGTCCTGAAGTGCCCTCTAAGTTAATGACAGTGTTCGGCAACATCCACGACAATCCTGAACTGCTGGAGGTGGAGTGATGGCAAATTGTTTTAAATGTATTCACGAAGATATATGCGAAGAATTAAAGTGCGGTCGTCCTGTTGATTGTGTTTTTTTCAAAGACCGTTCTAAATTCATAGAGTTGCCGTGTAAGGTTGGGGATGTTGTTTATTTTGCTAAAAAGAAAAAATTTAAGTATGCGACAATCGTTCAAGTTAATATCACGGAAGATAATATATATTTTGTTTATGTTGGAAAGTGGGTTGATTTTAACCGAACGAGGTTAAGCGAATATGTAGAAGAAGGTCATTTTACAATAGGTGATGTATACAAAACTGTATTCTTTACCAAAGAAGAAGCTGAACAGGCGTTGAAGGAGTGTGAAACTGAATGAAACCACGGGAAGCTCTTGACCACATAAAACAACGAATACAAGTTAACACAGCCAGTATTGAAGAGACACACGAAGCACTTCACGTTATTCAAAATCTCGTAGATAAGTCAACACAACAGAAACCTGTAATAATCGGCAGTCCTGCTGACTACAACGAAAGATGTCCGAACTGCAACGAGCGTGTCGATATATTCGCCGATTCTCGCTTTTGTCAAAAATGCGGACAGGCTTTAGATTGGAGTGATATAAATGGAGAATAAAAAATTCGCTTATAGTCCATGCAAGTTTGCAAAGAAACACAGTAAGAAGTGTATCAAATGCAAGATTGACGGTTCACAGCGGAGAGTGGATAAAAGAAGAGGTCCGAACAGTTGTATATCTACTCGATGCCCTTACTTTAAAAAGAAGCTCTCTGTAAGATTAAGAAAAATATTAAAAGAGTTCTTAATAAACATAAGGTGTTATATATGAAAGCTATATTATTAAGCATAAAGCCTAAGTATTGCGAGCTTATAGCGAACGGAAAGAAAACTATTGAGGTAAGAAAGTCTGAGCCTAAACTTAAACCTCCGTTCAAGTGCTATATCTATTGCACGAAACCTAAGTCTTATTTTCGAGTTGGCAGCGGAATGTATTTCTCCGATGATGATTTGTATAGATTGCCAAGTGGTGAAGTAAAATATGGAAGTTCCGTTGAACTAATGAGCTACTCGCCACCTGAGTATAGCGAGGACAATTTTCTCAACGGCACAGTTATCGGTGAGTTTATCTGTGACAGGATTGAATATCTTGATATGGATTCCATAGGCGTCGGCTTTTTTGAAAACAATAAATTCATATACATTGATGACTTAGGGTGGAATACCGGATTATCACGTGGAGAGTTTATTAATTATACCGAAGGACTCCGTGCGTATGGTTGGCATATATCCGACCTCAAAATCTACGACAAGCCGAAAGAGTTGAGTGATTTTGGCGTCTTATGTCCTGAATTTTCAAAAAACAGTCCTATTTGCGAAGGATGCCACTACGAAAACACGTTATATAACGGGTTAGAACCACCTGAATTTGATTGCAAATGTGATGGTTTAAAGCCACTTACCCGCCCGCCTCAGAGCTGGTGCTATGTGGAGGAGCGCGGCGCTATAAATTAATCAGCTATTTAATTTGCTTCAATAATATTGTAATTCTTCTTCTGATAGAATAGTTTATTAGGTCATCGTTAGTGAATAGCATAATTCGTACATATATGAAGATAAGAAGCTTAAGCTCCTCTTGCGATAAATCGTCAATATTCATTCTATTGTTACCCCCTCTTTAAGCACCGCCCTATAACAATAACATATATTTTGTTTTACAAAACATTGATTAAAGAAAATATAATCAAAGACAGCATAAACAAAGAAAAGTTAACACAGAGACGTAGCGTAACTGCGTGAGTTCGACACTCACCGCCTCTGCCATTGGTATCAACCGCCGTGCAGGTTATACATAAAGCAAAACCCATCCTGACATTCCCTTTTTGATAAATAAATTATTTGATTGGAAGTACACAATTTCATACTGTTTACAACAATCGCAGCGGGGCACGGCTCGCTGCGATATAAAAAACCAAAAATTTAGGACAAGCCAATGCGGCTTTTGAATCTTGTAATTTAATATTATAGTTATGAGGAAACGAGGTATATAATGCGTAGAAAATACAGGATGACAGATATCATCTGCGGCGACAATTACATAACTAGCAGAATATACCCCGAATATCTTATACCCAAGAGCCGCCAAAAGAAAAGCAAGCCAACCTCAGAAGTTCAGCAAAAACTCAATGAAAAAAATCGCCAGGAATACCTCGCTCATCTTGCGAGCACAAATTTCACGGATCGAGACTATTACATAACTCTCACATATAACGATGAATACTTACCCGAGAATATTAACGAAGCCAAGCACGAGCTGCGAAAATACATAAAACGCTTGCAGACCAGGACGAAAAAGCTCGGACTGACTATCAAAGCTATAGGCGTCACAGGCTACGGCTCAAAGCGCAAGCGCCTTCATCATCACATAATCATTTCAGGTTGTTTTATGCCTTACGAGTTCATAGAGGTCTGGAAATGCAGAGACGGCAGCTCTCGCGGTTACGTTGATATCTGTCCGTTGCAGTTTGACCAATTCGGCGTCGCGATAGATAATCTCCTCAAGTATTTTTATAAACACATTGAAGAAAACAAGAAACTCGGCATCACTGGCAGCGGTTATTACCGCAGCCGAAACCTTGCCGAGCCTGAAATAAAATCACGCAGCGGCAAGCTGTCACACAAGCAAATCGAGTTTGCGAGAACCTTTACGGACTTCACTGTTTTTGAACAGATGCATCCGGATTATGCCCTCGCTGACGTTATAACCTTTCACAACGACGTAAACGGCGGCTACTATTTTACCGTCAGATATTATAAGCCGCCGAGAAAGCAACGGAGAAAACAAACGAAAAGATGAATAGAGATAATATCTGTGACTATGTAATTTCGATGTTCAGATTCTATGCGCTTAAAGGCGAGCCTGACATAAGCGAAATACGAAATATGAGAAATGAGCTTTCAACTGCCGCGATACTCGACCTTGTCGCGGTAGATAATACCTTGCGCATTTTAAAAAAAGAGGGAGAAGCAGAAACCATCAACGCCATTCGTGCTATTTATTTTATACTGCCAAATAAAAATTTGCGTAAAGGTGATATCTCGAATCGAATTACAAACTACTCATTAAAGAACTTTGACGGCGAAAGAACCATTTGGCGCAGGCTCGCGCGAGCTCGGCGCATATGTGCTGAAGAAAGAAACCTGAGAATTAATTAGTGATTTGTACGATTAAAGTTGGCAGTACAAATCACTTTTTTTATTTTAAAATAAAATTATGACAAAGACAAAAGTTACCGTTACATGGATAAAAGAACTCATCCGCAACGGCGACACGTCCCCTTTTTACAACACAAAAGAGTGGGGAGCCCTAAGTGAACGTAAGCGTAGGCTTGAACATTACGAGTGCGAGAGATGCAGAGTTAGAGGAATATATAAACAAGGTCGGATTGTCCATCATAAAAAATACTTACGGCTCTATCCTGAACTCGCGCTTGATATTAACAATCTCGAATGCTTATGTGATGACTGCCATAACGACGAACACCACAAACAGACGCAGCTGAACGAGGAACGCTGGTAGAGATACCCCCCCGGTCAAAAAATCAAAAATTTGCGCGCTTATAAGATACCGATGCCAGTATAGACAAGTCGAGAATCTCGCGCGCGTGAAGAAAATTTGCACTCGGTTTAAAGAAAAAGAGGTGAGTATATGTGGCTGTTTCGCTTAAAGAATTGCGTGAAAGTTTAGTTGAACAACTTGAAGCGAAAGACGCGAATGTTGATTGTTTTTTAGATCTTATCGACAGTTATATATTCTATACCAAAAAAGAAAGAGCCATGCAAAAAGACATCAATAAACGTGGGCTTTTCTTTAAAGCTACTTCATCTGCGGGAAAAGAATACATCAAGGACAACCCCTCGATAAAAAATGCTGTGATGTACAACAAGCAGCGGCTCGCTATCCTGAATCAGCTCGGACTTACAACCGAAAATGTAGAGGTAGATATTGACGATGAACTCTAATATACAAGAGTACATTGACATAGTCGAAAATGGCAAACATCCAGTTTATAAAGAGCAGATTTTACTCGTTAATCATGTAAAAAAATGCTTTGAAACCGAGAGCATTTATGTTGACGAAGAGCAGTTAGAAAAGTATTTAGGCCTGCAAAAATATTTTGATTACACACTGTTTCCGTGGGAAAAATTTGTTTTCGCACTGCACAACTGTACCTATTCCACGCCAGGCGTTTTACGTTGGCCTGATTTGTTTCTGTTTCTCGGCCGTGGCGCAGGAAAAAACGGTTACATATCTTTTGAAGACTTTGCTTTATTAACTCCGATAAACGGAATAAAAAATTACGATATTTATATTTTTGCTACCACCGAAGACCAGGCAAAAAGGTCTTTTGATGACGTATATGAAGTGCTTGAAAGCAACGAAAAGAAGATGAAAAAGCACTTCTATTGGAACAAGACGCTGATTCGAAACAGAAAGACAAATTCAACACTGCGTTACTGCACTTCTAACGCCAAGACCAAAGACAGCGCTCGTCCCGGGAAGGTTGACTTCGATGAGTATCACGCCTATGAAAATTATAAACTTATAGGCACCGCTAAAACCGGGCTCGGAAAAAAGCCAATGCCCCGCACAACAATTGCCACAACAAACGGCGACGTTCGTGACGGACCCCTCGATAATCTACTTGAAGATTCGCTTGCTATTTTGAATGGTGAAATGCCGGATAATGGTCTATTACCATTCATTTGCCGTCTTGATGATAAGGCAGAGGTTGATAACGAAGAAAACTGGCACAAAGCTAATCCGTCGCTAAGATATTTTCCTGAGCTTTTGCGCGAAATGCGCAAAGAATATATGGAATATAAACGTGACAACGTTGGCAACGCTGCGTTTATGACAAAGCGAATGAACATACCGCGGGGAGAAAGTGAAGTGCCTGTAGCAGAGTGGCCACATATATTGGCAACACGTCGACCGTTAATTGACCTTGAAGGGCAGACAGCGGTTTTCGGAATTGACTATATGAAAACAACGGACTTCCTAGATGTAGGATTGTTTTTTCAAAAAGGCGATTTCATATATTGGCTTCATCACACATGGGTATGTGAAAGTTGCAGGGATCTTTCCCGTATAAGATTCCCGATTGCAGAAGCAGCGGAAAAAGGCCTATTAACTATGGTGCGCGGCGTTGAAATCCCTCCCGAAATACCGTGTAAGTGGATAAAGGAACGACAGCAAAAATACAGAATAGTCGGCGGCGCTCTTGATAGTTATCGTTATGGATTGCTTAAACAGCCATTAGCTAATATAGGCTATGACACTGACAAGAAAGGCAGAAATAACCTTAAACTTGTAAGACCATCAGACATAATGAAGATTGCTCCTATAATAACGAGCGACTTTGCTAACGAAAGAGTCATTACGGGCGAGGATATTCTTTTTAGGTGGTATGTTAATAACACAAAAGTTGTGTATGACAATAAAGGGAATATGCTGTTTGGGAAAATTGAACCCAAAACAAGAAAAATAGATGGATTCATGTCTTACGCGCACGCAAACACCCAGCGCGATTTATTAGTAAACTATCCGCAAAATTCACGATACCTTAACGAAGTTATGAATAAAGTCTATAAGTTTTAATCGAGGTGAGAAAAATTAATATTTTCGAGCACTTAAAGAATAAATTATTGGGCAAAAAAGAAGTTATTCTATCTTCAGAAGAGATAGAAGGTTATTTCAGAAAATATGAAACCTCCAAATTTTTGATAACTGAAATAGCACTCTTCACCGCCATTGACTTGATAGCTCGCTCGGTTGCAAAATGTGAATTTGTAACTGCAAAGGAAGGAAAAGAATGCCGCGGCGCCGAATATTACGCTTGGAATTATGCTCCAAACAAGCATCAAACGAAAGGTGAGTTTATCGCGGAATTCGTCGCAAACTTATTTTTTAAAAACGAAGCCCTGATCATCGAAACTGTTGACGGTCAACGATTAGTAGCTGACAGTTTCAGTAAAAAAGAGTACGCCATATATGACGATGTTTTTTCAAACGTAAAGGCTCGCGGCTACACTTTCAATAAAAACTTCACTTCGAGCGAGGTTATATATCTGAAATACAGCAATGTGGGAGTTGTCAAAATTCTTTCATCCCTGTGCAAAAGCTATGAAAAGCTTATGAATTCAGCCGAAAAGCGCTATAACAAAGCCATAGGCCATAAAGGTGTATTAAAAATAGATGCTATGGCTACCAACGACCCTGAATTCCAGAAAAAATTTAACGAACTGATGAACGAGCGCTTTAAAGAATACTTTAACGCCCAAGACGCCGTGCTACCGCTATACGACGGATATGATTATTCAGAACCGACCTTAGACGCGTCAAAGACTACACAGAGTGAAATTAATGATATCCAGAAGCTAAAAAGCGAAGCTATAGATTCAGTAGCAAACGCAATCCATATTCCTCCGTCAATTATTAAAGGCGAAGCTTCTCAACTCAGTGACGCATTTGACGTTCTTATAGCCAACGCCGTCGATACGATAACCCGTCCATTCGGACAGGAAATCACCAAGAAAGTATACGGCTTTGATGGGTTCAAGAAAGGCGATTACTGTATTGTTGATACCACTACAGTTAAGCACATAGACGTCATCACATCTGCAACAAATATCGATAAGGCCATAGCTTGCCGTGTCCTTACGCCCGCAAAGGCGCAGGCTTACTGTAATATGTTGCCAAGCGATGACGAATCAGCTAAGTCATACTATCTGACTAAAAATTATCAGACCGCCGACATGGCGCTCAAAGGGGAAGGTGGTGAGAAATAATGTTAAACAGAGATTTTAATGTTGTTCAGCAGAATGGAAAGAGTGTTCTTGAAATATTTCTATATGGTGATATTCAAGGAGATTACTTTAACTTCTGGGGCGAAAGAATTACAAGTAAGACGTCGGCAGGATATGTACAGAGAGCTATTGAGCAGAATCCTAACGCCAGCGAAATTAACGTGTATATAAACTCTTGCGGTGGCTCGGTTATGGAAGGTATTGCTATTCACAATCTTCTCAAACGCCAGGACAAGCCCGTCACGGCTTACGTGGACGCTTTCGCTTATAGTGTAGCGTCGGTTATTGCTATGGCGGCCGATAAAGTAATTATGCCCAGTAACACCACAATGTTTATACACCATGCAGCATGGTGGACATTCGGTAATCCTGATGAGCTGCGAAAGTCGGCTGACGACCTCGCTGTTATCGATGAGGCTAGTAATAATAGCTACCTCTCAAAAGCCGGCGAGAAACTCTCGGCAGAGAAGCTAAAAGAACTTCTTGACAACGAAACGTTCCTCACCGCTGAGCAGTGCCTTGAATACGGCTTGTGCGATGAAGTGATCAATCCGATTGATATAGGTGACAGCAAGAGTGTTGTCGAGCAGTTCGCCCGCAATTCACAGCAAAAGAACAGCACAGAAATGAAAGCTGTTAAAAAGGCGGCTGAGCTTATCGGCGAGGAAATCGCCAATCCAAGCGAAGAAGTAAAACCGTTGCAAAACAAAGAAAACAAAGACAGCGGCTTTAATTGGCTGTCTGAGCTTTTCAAAAATACAAAGTTTTAAGAAAGGAAACCATCAATGAAAAACAAAGATGTAATTGAACAGAAAAGAGCTGATTTCAGAAATAATCTGAAACAAGCTTTCGACGCTCAGGATATGGGCAAAGTCGCGGACGCTTTTGGAGATTTCGCCGCCGGACTTCAGAGTGATATCGCGGCGACTGCGGAGGAGTACGCAAGAACTAACGACAGCGCCGTTCTTTCCGCACGCGGTATCCGCCAGCTCACTTCGGCTGAGCAGAAATTCTATAACGATTTCGCAGCAGCAGCGAAGTCAACCGACCCTAAGCAGGCGCTGACGGGAATTGAAAGTACGTTCCCGACTACAATCATAGACACTGTTATGGATGATATCGAGGCTTCGCATCCGCTTCTTGCCGAGATCGATTTCAGAAACACCACCGGTATTACAAGGTGGATTTACAGTGATGGTTCTGTACAGCTTGCTTCGTGGGGAAAACTCACAGACACAATCATCAAGGAGATCAGTTCTTCTATTGAAGACATTGATTTCAAGCTCAGCAAGCTTACAGCATTTATTCCTATTCCGATTGACCTCCTCGACCTCGGCGCGTCGTACATTGACGCGTATGTAAGAGTTATGCTCAACGAGGCCCTTTCATTCGGTATGGAACTCGGCGTTCTTAAAGGCACAGGCAAAAATCAGCCTATCGGTATGGTTAAAGACTTAACAGCAGGAAACATCGGCACAGGTGAGTATGACGATAAAACAGCGATAGAGCTTACCAGTTTATCGATTTTTGAATACTGCGCAATTGTTGGTTTGCTCTCGAAGCGCCCGAACGGCACAAGCAGAGTCGTTCCCGAGGTTTTGCTTGTGGTTAATCCTACGGATTATATTACAAAGATTATTCCTGCGACAACCGTTCTCGCGACAGACGGCACTTATAAAGGAAACATCTTCCCGTACCCGACTAAGGTTATTCAGTCTGAGGTGCTCGATGAGGGAGAGGCGGTTATCGGTATTGCTAAGCAGTATAAAGGTTTCCTCGCGGGCTCAGAGCTTGACTATTCTGACGAATATCAGTGGCTCGAGGAAAACAGGGTATACAAAGCTAAGACTCGTGCGTACGGCACGCCTGCCGACAACACATCGTTCTTTAAGCTCGATATTTCTGGTCTTAAACCTCGCACCCTTGAGGTTAAAGTCGTTGATACTGCGGCCTCAAGCAACGATGAGGAGAGCGGTAATACAACTGGCGGCAATGAGGAAAGCGGCAATGCGACAAGCAACAGCGAGGAAACAACTCCTACATATACCGCGGTTGAAGAGCCTACGGGTAACCCCTCCGAGCTCGGATACTATGAGCTTGTAAACGGCGAGTATGAACTCTCAGAGGACACTTCTGTTGACTCCGAGAAAACCTACTACACACTCGACGAATGATTAAGAAGAAGGTGCTGTTATGGCGTTGTTAGACGATGTGAGAATTTATCTTGATATAGAAAGCTTAGACAGCTTCACTCAACAAAAACTTAATCTGATAATCGCAAACGGCAAGCAGCGCCTTCGTAAAATTGTACCCGACTGGACTGACGAAGATTTCGAAAACAGAGACTGCTCAGCAAATTCTCTTCTTCTGGATTATTGCCGTTATGCGAGAAGTAACGCGTCGGAGATTTTTTTAAAAAACTATCGCGAGGAGCTTCTGCAAGAACGCCAGGAGTATGAGGTGAGAGCCGAGGAGGCATTATCTGATGAAGATTAATCCGCCAAACATAAAGTTCTTAACCTTCAACGACGGGCGTCTAATGTTGTATCAAACTGATGACGACGACCAGATACTGAAAGAAAGCCGTAGGCCATACCGTTATGGCGACAGGACCATCGGCGTAAAGAGGTATTATGCGGCTCGTCAGAACGATATCGAGCTCAAAAAGGTTATCCATATTCATCAAAACCGCGATGTTGTCTCGGATATGGCAGCGGTTATTGATAAAACCCGATACAAAATTGAGCAGGTTCAACATCTTGACGATACGAACCCGCCGTGTACAGTATTGAGCTTGTCTCAGCGAGGTTTGTACGAAGGAGTGACAGCCGATGACGCCTAATGATTTTTATGAGCAAATAAAAAAGGCGGGCTTTCCCGTAGCTGAGGCTGAGTACAAAAAGGCTGTTAATCCGCCCTATCTCGTCACGCTAAAAGGTGTTGACGAAAGTGTTTACGCCAACGGAAAAAAGGTTATTCCTGTAATCAAAGTCGATATTGAGTTATACACCGAAAAGAACGACAACAGCTCCCAAGCTAGGCTTGAAGACTGGTTTGACAGTAATGATGTTGAGTACGAGATGAAAGAACGAGCGTGGATTACCGAGGAAAACCTCTACGTTACTGTGTATAAGGTGAGCTTATATGAGTAACACAGTTGACCTAACCGCTCAATTAAGCGCGAATCTCAAAACCTACAATGCCGAAATTCGAGATGGCGTGCGCAAAAGTGTTGAAAAAAACACAGAGGAATTGAGAGATGAGCTTAAGCGGAACAGCCCGCGCCGCCGCAGCAAGCGCAAACGACAAGGTAAGTATAGATCAGGCAGTTATGCCAGAAGCTGGAGCGAGCGTAATGTAGAAAACAATTTTTCAACATATGTGAAAGAAGTTTATAACAAAACGCATTATCAGCTCACTCACTTGCTTGAAAACGGACACGCAAAGCGAGGCGGAGGCCGCGTCAGCCCGAGGGTACATATTGCCCCCGCTGAACAGCGGGCGGAAAAGAATCTTGAAAAAGAGATAGAAAAAATGATAAAAAATACAAAATAAGGAGATATTTATATGTCGATTACAAAATCAATCGCTAAAATCGGTTGGGCTCCGATATTTGAGGATACTAACGGCAATTTTAGTTACGGGGCTGTTAACTGGCTCCCTGATGTAACAGGCGGCGGCCGTGAAATTTCCTCAGCACCTCAGGGCGAGACGAAGGAAATATACGCTAACGGCAAGTGTGTTGTATCAGTTGGCGAAAAGGCGGGCTACGATGTCACCTTAACGCTGATGTCGCTTCTGGATGATATTGAAGTCGCTTGGCTGGGTAACAAGAGAACCACCACAGGAGGCATTCTCGAAGCTTCCGATGACAAGCCGACGCCTCGCATTGCTTTACTTGCCGCTTACGAGCTGTTTAACAGCGACACCAAGTACAAGGTCGAGACGTATTTCTACTGCACCGCTCAGGATCCTACGCGTTCCGCTAAAACTAAAGAGAAGTCTTTTGACCCTGACTTTCCGCAGTATACAATCAAATCTATGCCTCGTCCGGATAACTGTTATATTCTTAACACGGAATATGTCAATGAACTGCCGTCTGAGATTGTGCTCCCCACGGTTGTGACAGATAGCAGCTCCGGAAGCGCTCAGACCTACACATACACTGAGGTTAGCAACCCCTCAGGTAATCCTTCGACCAAGAATTATTATGAGCTCGTAGGCGGTACTTACGTCTTATCTGAGGATACATCAGTTGATTCGGAAAAGACCTACTACACCCGCAGCGGCTCTTGATTAATTTGTGAGGAGAAACTATGTCAGTTCAAAAAGTAAAACTGCTTGATAGAGAGATTGAGCTCGAATGTAATGCTTTTTCGCAGATACTTTACGAGGATGAATTCCATAGGAATTTTATAAAAGATTTTCAGAACATCCTGGGCGAGGACGGCGCGGACATTGAATCGAGCAATTATATTCGGTTCGTGTGGGCGTTCGCCAAGACTGCCGACCCTAAATTTATGGGATTTGTTGATTTTGCGAAATCGTGCCAGCTCAACGAAGTTTTTGCTTTGGTAAATTTCGTAGTCGACGCAATAAACCATTCGCTTGGGGTTGACGAAGGCGAAGACCCAAACCAGGAAGCGACAGTTCAGTAGCCTATCACTTATCGGCTTGCGAGCTGCTTGCCTACGCAAGCCGATACGGACTGACTGTCGCGGATTTCAAAGAGCTTTCGATAGGCTTTATTTTTAAATTTCTTAACCTTCAATCAAAGCTTGCTCAGGACGAAGATATTCACGAAGAGGAAATAAAGTACAACCAGATGAAGCGGCATTTACCTCTTTATGAAGAGCGATACAAAAACGGCTTGATTGAAGAGAAAGAATACAATCGATTCAAGAAAAGATACACAGCACTGGAGAAGAAATATGGCTAACAAGATTAAAGGTATCACTATCAAAATCGGTGGAGATACTATTGATTTAGATAAGGCTCTCAAGGGCGTTAATAAAGAGTCCGTTAGTTTAAATAGCGAACTCAATCAAATTAATCGCCAGCTTAAATTCGACCCTTCCAGTGCTGTTTTACTTTCGCAAAAGCAGGAAGTGCTCAAAGAGAACATCGAGGCCGCAAAGAATAAACTGAAAGAGCTTGAAAATGTTCAGCAGGATATTGAACGCCAATACGAAAAAGGTGAAATCGATGACGGTCAATATCGTGCTTATCAGCGTGAGGTTGAGCAGGCTAAGGACAAAATCAAGTCCTATGAGAGTCAGCTCAACTCGACGAAACAGACCCAACAGGATTTTAACCGTAAAATCGAGGCGGCAAGGGTAACCCTCGACAAAAACAAAGAATCTTTAAAAAGCGGCGCAAAGTCATTGATGAAGTGGGGAGCAGCGGCAACCGCGGCGGCGACAGGCGGCTTGTTCAAAATAGCGGAAAATGCTGTAGAAACCACAGATAACATAGATAAGATGAGTCAGAAGATTGGTATTTCAAGGCAGGCGTATCAAGAACTGGACTTCATTTGTTCTCAAACAGGGGCGAACGTCGATAATCTCAAAATGGGACTAAAGACTATGCGTTCCGTTATGGAAACAGCTGCTAGCGGAACGAGCAAATCCAAAACCGCGCTCGAACAATTAGGCATTTCAGCAACGGATCTCAGGGGACATCTGCGCGGTTCCGAGGAAGTAATGTGGGAAGCTTTTTCCGCTTTGCAGCAGTGGCCTAACGAAACCGAGAAAGCAAGACTCGCGACAAAGCTTTTCGGCAGAGCAGGCTCTGACCTTATGCCGTTGCTCAACGGCGACGCCGATTCAATAGAGAAAATGAAAAACAAAGCCCATGAACTGGGGTTGATATTAAGTGATGAAGCTATCGATAGCGGCGTTGAATTCAAGGATACGCTGGATCAGACGAAGCGTTCACTGGAGGCTGCAGGCAACAAGATGGCTACGGCGTTTCTGCCCGCGTTATCTGATATCTTAACAAAGCTTCAGGAGCATATGCCCGAAATACAAGCTTATGCTGAGAAATTAGGCAAAAAAATCGGTGACGATATCACCTGGCTAATTGATAACGGTGATACGGTCATCAAGATGATTAAGATTACAGGTGTCGAAGCAGCAGCTATCTGGACTGCTGTTAAAACCTATAAATTTGTACAGTTTATCGGAGAAACCGTAAGCGCAATGAAAACTCTCAAAACTGCAACTGAGGCGCAGAAGGCAGCGACAATCTCGGCAACTGCCGCAACAGAAGCTGAGACTGTAGCTCAGGAAGGGCTCAATGTCGCTATGTCCGCGAACGTCATCGGCGCCGTGATTTCAGGCTTAATCATTTTGGGCTCTACAATATGGGCAGCCTGCGAGGCTACAGAGGAAACCACAGAGGCAACCCACGAGCTTAGCGAAGAAGAAAAAGAACTGAACGGATATATTGATGAGCAAGTTGAGAAGTACGATAATCTTAAACAAACCCGTCAAGAAGCAGTTTCTTCGGCTGAAAGTGAATACGATTATTACAACAAACTCTATAAGCAACTCACTCATATTACCGATGAGAACGGAAGAATCAAAAAAGGTTACGAAGATAAAGCTAAGTTTATAACAACCACACTCGCGGACGCTCTGGGAAAAGAAATCGGTATAAACGGTAATATTATTCAAAACTATAAAGACCTTCGAAAAGAACTGAAAGAAACGATTAAATGGAAGAAATACGCGGCACTCCAATCCGCTTATGAGGATGAATACAACGATGCAGTAAAAAACCAAAAGTCCAATAAAGACAATTATTTAAAATATCTCAAGGAATATAACGACGCCGTAAAAAGATACGAAAATTTAAACAAACGGCTTGAATCTATTGACAAAGAAAAAAAGAAACTTGAAAAAAAGCGTGATACCGACCCCAACTGGACCTTTGAATCGCTAAAAAAATTAGATGAAAAAATTGGAGACCTTGATAAAGAGCGTAAAGAGATTGAGGGCGAATTAAAAGAACACAAGCTTGAACGCGCTATGTATAACCTTGATGTTGCCGAAAAAACAATGGTTCAAGGTAATCAGATGATTTCAAGTTATACCGCTTTATCTGAGGCTATCATATCAAAGAATGAAAAGAAAATTAAAGAGGCTTTAAACAACCTTAGCAATGATTTCATCACTGCAAAAAACGGTACCGAAGTTACCCTTACTCAACAGGTAAAGACTTTTAGAAAAAGTTATACCAACCTTAAACAAGCTTTAGCCGACGGAGCTCCGGGCGTCACTCAGGAAATGGTGGACGGGCAAAAAGGAATGCTTGATAAAGCAAAAACCGAACTCAATAAGTGGTATGAGAAAAACGGCTATTCATTTAAAAGCACGGGCCGTTCTCTCGGCAAAAGTTTTTCAAAATCATATGTAAACGGACTTACAGTATCAAACAATAGTTTAAAGAACAAAGTAAACAGCCTCGCTAATACAACAGGTGTTGTTGGCAGAAGCAAGGTTTTTTATAAAGGAAAATGGTTAGGAAACCAGTTTATTTTAGGCTATATCGAGGGGTTAAGAGTCAAGCAAGAACAAATGATAGGACCGGCTGAGAGTTTAGTTTCGCTTACCGAAAAAGCTATCGCCGCGGCTCAACAGTCCAATTCGCCAGCCCGAAGAGCAATGCCTCTTGGTAGCTACTTTACTCAAGGTTATTTCATCGGCGCGGAGGACGAAGCCACTAAATCAGCGAAGCAGACAGGAAGAAAGCTTGTGAACGAGCTCGCATCCAAAACCCAATCTTTTGCGAGCAGCGGCATAGATATAAACGCTAGTCTGAACAGTAAGCTTGCGCCTTTTACGAGCGGCGGTATGTTTACAAAAAATAGTACAAGCAAGATTATCAACAACACTCCCGCTATACACGTCAGCTTCGGCTCAGTAAGCGTTCGCAGCAATGATGATATACGTCGGATAGCGGACAGAGTTTCAGAGACTATCGCTCAAAGAATAGAATTGAAAGGGGTGTCAATGGGCTTATGATGGACGATTTGTTTTATAACGGTAAAAATCTCCGCTCACTTGGTTTTATGATAAAGGAACGCCCTTTTTACAAATCTGCAGAACGGAATCAGGAGTTATCAGATGTTTTGGGCGCTGACGGCGCAGCGCTCTTGGACAACGGTGGCTTTAAAAACGTTGAGTTGCAATACAAAGTTAACTCGAATCCTTTCTGGTGCAATGATAAGACTGACGAACAGCTTTTTCGTCAGCTCACAAGTTGGCTTTACGCGGAACCGGGAGAGTACAAGATTCTCCGCGACACATACAACCCCGGCTACTTCACCCACGCGGTTCCTATTTCTCCCGAACAATTTAATAACCCGTTCAAGCACGTGCTTGACGGCACTCTTACTTTTAGCCGTAAACCGTTCTGGTATTCTGATTTAGGTCAAAAGAAACTCACTTATAATTTTGACACGAGCACAGCTGTTCTTGAAATAAACAACCCCGAGCCATATTACGCAATGCCCTACATCAAAGTCACTACAGGTTCGGCGTTTAGTATAACAACCAACGGCGATACGTCTAAAATTTTTAAGGTAAACGGAGTAGTAAGCTTTGTTGAAATAGATTGCGAAGAAATGAATGTATACGCGGGTTCAACAGATTTCAACGATTCGACAGAAGGTGATTATTTGCCTATCTTAAAACCCGGACGAAATACGTTACTGTTCGAATCTCTGCTTGATATGCCTTTTACCGTAATCGAGATTATCCCGCGCTGGAGGCGATTGTAATGTTGCCGCGTTTGTACAATAACACAGGGGTGTTTTCTTCGGGAAACGGCTTCGGCTTTTTCAATCATTGCGGCAAATGTGAAGTCACAGAAGAACGAAACGGGGAATATTCGCTCGAAATGGTTTTGATGCCTAACGATCGTCTTGTGGACATCGTGGTTCCTGGGAAATTAGTAAAAGCGAAACCAAACCACACAGACCCGCCGCAGCTTTTCTCTGTGAACGATATCGAAATAGCATCCGACCGCATAACAACTGTTCGCGCGACGCATATAAAAGGGTCGTTTTTTAATACTATAATCACACCTTTTGAAATAACGGAATCTAACCCCGTTAACTTAACTGGTACGATTTATCAAGTTATAGAAACGATTTTAGCAAGAGTAAGGTTCAATAGACCTTATATGGATAAAGAAGGGAATTTGCATTTAGGTCAAGGTGTTGATGTTATCGGTTTTGATAATACTCAAAAAACACTTTCTATTGACCTTAATAAGCCGTTAACATTGGATGAGGTGTTTTTTGGTGAAGGCGGCATTATAAGTACATTCGGCGGAGAGTTTAAATATGATAACGAAAAAATATATCTTTACAAGAATAGAGGCGTACAGACCTATAAAACAATAAGATATGGTGACGGTATCAGCGATTTCACTCAAACCCTATCTAACATGGATAATTATAATTATGTTATTGGTTACGCCGTATTTAGTAATCAGGGTGATTCAGCGGTAATGAACAATCTTGTTTATTATATCGATAGCGATATAGTAAGTGTTCCCGGTGAAACCA
Organism: Ruminococcus sp.; assembly: GCA_017458845.1. Taxonomy (GTDB): domain Bacteria; phylum Bacillota; class Clostridia; order Oscillospirales; family Acutalibacteraceae; genus Ruminococcoides. The sequence continues at coordinate 31,664 of JAFSZY010000052.1, read as the reverse complement.
CGCCGTATCTTTTTCAGAAGCTTTTGCCCGTGGATTTCAGCGATAGATTCAATGATAAGTATGACGCTTCAACATCATCGGGACGCGCTGCCATTAAAAGCAGATTAAACACCTTAACGCAAAGATATGTTAACTCAAACACATCTAAGTTGGGGCAGCCAAAAGCGAATATCGTAATTACAGAACAAAGTGAGCTCAACAAGCTTCAGGATGTTGGTCTTTGCGACAAGGTGCGCGTTGTACATAGCGCTGCAGGATTAACTTTGGAGTCTAATAAAATTACCAAAGTAGTGTATGACAGCTTGCGAGAAAGATATGTTCAACACCAAATCGGAGAAAGAAAACTTAACCTATCAGACTATATTAAAAAATCATCAAGGAGATGAAAACAATGACAGAAAACATATATCACGAGATTAACAACCCCTATCCCACCTACATTGATTTTTACATGCACGAATTCGATAGGTACACGCTTAACATTTATTTTATGAAAGAGGGCTCAGCTTTTGATGTTGATGTGAGCGATGAAGGTTCTTATGAAGCCACCTTCTCGATAACAATTGATAAAATAATCGTGTGCGATAATATTTCGGCAGGAGCCACCGAGGATAGCAAGGGAATAAAAATTGATTTCAGGTCAAGCAATTTTAAACTTATTCCGGGCTTAATGAAAATTGAAATATCAATAAAAGAAAAAAGCGCGTCAAACAATCAAGATTCGGCGGCAGAAACACAAAAAACTATCTGTCCGATTTGTCCTATAAACATAAAAGTAAAAGCATCTATTTTGGATGAATCTTCAGGAACGTTAGAAAGTGTTGGAAGCATTTCAGAGCTTTTGTCAATGTTAACAAGTATTCACAGCCTTATAGACAATTCAGCTAGGGCAAATCTTGGCTCAATCTCAAAGTCTACATTCGACAATCTCGACTTAACTGTCGGGGTGGTTTATACAGCGGGGCTCACTCAAGGATTCCTTTATACCAACTCTCCAGGACAAAGCGCAATGATTATAGCGGTAGCAACGAACTACACAATAATTATTTCAGCTCTGGACGGCGTTTTCTATGTATACGGAGCAGCGGGCGCTCGAGGAGAGTGCGAGGGCGCTGTCGGCGGTAATAGCCTTGTAAACGGCTCAGTGAAATCCTCTAAAATCCCCAATTATACAATAGGCTTTTCACAGCTTACACAGAGCTTACAAGATACTATTAATGAACACACAATGAAGATTTCTGCACTTGAAGAAACAATCGGCACAATTAACGATGATATGCAGAGCGTCATAAATGAGGGGGTCTAATATGAGCACTATTTCGCAAGGTTGGGCGGAAATCAAGGCTGTATTAGTAGAAATTAAAGCCGCAATCGCTGCGAAGGGCGTTACAATCCCCGCCAATACGCCTGTTACTGATTATGCTGACTTAATAAGCGATATTCCCAGCGGTGATAACAGCACCTTAATACACTTAATTGAAGGAACTGCAACTGAGATTACAATTCCCGATGGCACAACGAAAATTTCAAGTGGTTTTTTTAGGGAAACAAGCGAAAACACCATAAATAAAACGTCTATTCAGTTTCCTAAAACAGGATTATTGGCAATTGGTAACAGTGCGTTCAACGGGTGTATTGGTATAACAACTGTTACTATTCCCGAAGGAGTTAAACAATTAGGACATAGCGCTTTCTACGGTTGCACAAACTTAGCGAGTATTAATATGCCGCAGACAATTGAATACATAGGCACCAACGTTGTAAAAAACACAGCGTTTTACAACAAAGCTTCAAATTGGCTTTATAATAAGATTCTGTACATCGGCTCGTCGTATTGTATTGACTCAAAAGGGTTTGACACTGGTTTCTCTCAAAACGTTTCTTTAAAAAAATATACTAGAGTTATTGCGGCGCACGCGTTTTCTTATAAAAGGGATTTAAATAACGTAGAATTAAATTCCGGGTTGAAATACATTTGCGACAGTGCTTTTGCACACGACTATATAACAACTATAAATCTGCCGAATAGTTTATTAGGTATAGGCGAAGGTGTTTTTGAAGGATGTTCAGGTTTAAATAATGTGACCGTTGAAAGTGGATTTAATTGTGACAACTTAAACCTATCTTCCTCAACTCGCTACACAGCCGAAACTATCGTAAGCTGGCTCAACGCTCTTGCAGACCGTACTAGAGAAACAGCCTACACACTTACCATAGGAGCAACTAACTTAGCGAAGCTATCAGCCGAAGAAATCGCAATTGCAACTAATAAGAACTGGAATCTGGCATAAGAGGTATTTAAATGAACTTATACGAACTATTTCCCAGCAAAGAATTTAAAAAACTCAAAGAGGACAAAACCTACGTCACAGAGAACCTCATCAACTCACTACATATTAATATGCCCTCTACTTTCGGAGATTACGCCGTCAGCGAGCTTAATTTTGAGCTACGTGTTTACTTGCCTACTGTCAATTCAAACGGCACGACAGATTATTCGGATTACATAGGCTATCCTTTAACGATTGCGGACAGGGCAGCGGATGTCCCGATTACTAACGACATCACAGGAGCTGTACAGATTGTCAAGATTATGATTTTGGCGTATAAAGACGGCAACGTTATCGGTAAGACGAATTTCGTCGATAAGCAAATCTATGACGCTCCGCTCAAAGGCGAACCGCTGACGCCCCGAAAGGACTTTGATGAAGTCATAAGGCAACAACGTGAGACAATTGAAAGTCAAGGAGAAACGATTACCGAACAGCAAGGCACAATCACTGAACAAGGCGAACAGATAACAGAGCTGAGCGGTGAAGTAAGTGAGCTGACTACTGAGAATACAAACCTCTCAAATCAAAACGAAACTTACAGACAGACTATTCAGACCTTTATCGACAACCCGCCTGTACCGAAGTTAGAAACTCCCGAAATAGTAACACCGAGCGGAATCGTACAGCAAATTACTCCCGATACAGAGGAAGACTATGTAGGATTGACAAGTGTGACGGTTAACAGAGTTACGGCGGAAGGCGTTGGTTTTAGTCCCGATTACTACAAAGAAGGCGAGATGTGTCTGGGAGAAGTCGGAACATACAATCCATTCCCTTATAATTCAGTTGGTGGTATTTATATTACAGAGGTTGATGATGAAGGATATCCTGTTGAGTTTTTGGTTAAGGATTGGGAAAAAGCTCCTGAAACTTTCCCGCAATTTTTTGATATTTCGGCAAGCGCTGTGCGTTCATTAAAAACGATTATTTTTGAAAATTGTCCTTCTATCAAATATTTTCCACAAGCTTGTTTTCATCAGTTGAGATATTTAAAAAATATTATTTTGCCTGAAAATCTTACCGCTATATCTCAATATTGCTTTCAAGACCCTTGTGGTATTGAAAAAATAGTGTTTTCACGTTCAGTATTAGAAATAGTACAACGCGCATTTCAACAAAATAGAAATTTAATCTCAGTACAATTGAACTCAGGAATACAATCTATATCAAGCTATGCTTTTTTGTATTGTGGTAATCTCGAAACGATTAATCTTCCAAATTCTTTAACAGGTATTGCGGGCGATGCTTTTTTTTCATGCACGAGGCTCGAAAACGTCACAATCGAAAATGGCTTTAATTGTGACAACTTAAACCTATCTTTCTCAACTCGCTACACAGCAGAAACTATCATAAGCTGGCTCAATGCCCTTGCAGACCGTACAGGACAGACAGCCTACACGCTCACAATAGGAGCAACTAACTTAGCCAAAATGACAGCAGAAGAAATAGCTATTGTGACTAATAAAAACTGGAACTTAGCGTAAAAAGCGGAAAGTCCGAGCCGCAAATCGGAACTCAAAAAAGCGGTTGTCCCACCGTTAAACAGGAAAACACGGAAAGGCTCTGCCGTTAAGCGAGCACTTAAAAACAGAGTTCGGCACGCCTCTTAATAATGCGTATCACGCCGAGCCATTAATTAAAGCGAGGTTTAATTATATGTATGAAGAACAATGGGGTTAATTAAAGAAAATACAGAAAAATTTTAATTAAAAGGAGAAAATATTATGGAAACGATTACAACACCAGTAGAACTCAGACAGCTCATTCCCGCAGAGGGTATGTGCATTCACAAAATCGACACAGACGAATACTACTACGATTTTGAAAAAGAAGAAGCCCTTTCGCCTTATCTTGGTAAAGACGAAAGCAAGGACAACTATGAGGAAGTCCCGATTGGTGACGTTCCTCGCCCCGAACCGCCCCAAGAAATCGAAAGCGAGGCTAATAATGATTGATGTAGTGTACATAGCCACAATCATAAGTGCCTGCACAGTGATTGTAGGCGGTATTCTGGCTGTATTTAAGTTTTACGACAGCTCGAAACGGCGGGATGAGCGGCATGAAAAAGAAATCAAAAAAATTAAAGCAGAAAACACATTGCTTTGTTACGGCGTTCTCGCTTGCCTTGACGGTCTCGAACAGCTCGGGGCTAATCATACCGTGCCAGATACAAAAAAGATGTTACAAAAACATTTAAACAAGGCGGCGCATGATGATGAGTAAAAAGAAAAAACGCAAAACCGAAAAGCAGTACAGCAAGCGGATAATTAAGGCTATGACCGCCTTATGGTTCATTACGGCAGCGTTCGCTATGATTATAATAGTTATTCAGTTATTCGTTTCTCCCGAGAACGTGAGCTTAGAGGGCCTTTTCACTTTCGTCGGGGCTCCCGTATCAGGCGGCATCATAAGCTACCTGATAAAATCTGCCATCGAAAACAAAACAAAAATAAAAAACAACCCAGGTTTTAACGATAATGAAGAAAGCGAGGAAATCTAAATGGAGTTGCAGTTTATTTTTATTATATTATTCATCGTGAGTGTGTTAACATCACTCACAGTACAAGGCATCAAATCTCTTTTTAAAAAGAATAATGCCAACTACTCCGCTAATATTTTGGCGGCGGTTGTAGCTGCCGTTATCTCGTTTGGCACTATGGTATTATATTGCATATATTTTGAAAAGCCGCCCGATAATCAGATTGTCGTCGAAACAGTACTACTAATATTTTTCAGTTTTCTCACCGCGACGAATGGCTACGATAAAGTCGTTCAGACTATCAAACAAATCAAAAGTAAGATAGGAGATGAAAACAATGGTAGTTAAAACATACAGCCTAAAAAAAGACGGCAACAAATTTTTGTCCGACCATTTCCAGGTTAAAGAGTTTGCGTCAATCGGGCAGGGCAAAACCTACTCGGACACGGTTCTTATTGACTCAGCGCTTGTAACACTGCTCGAAAAAGTCTATAAGCATTTCAATTGTTCCTCAATTGTTATATCGAGCTGCTATCGCACAGCGGCTCACGACATCGCGGTCGGCGGCTCAGGTTCAGGCTACCACGTTAAAGGTCAAGCGGCGGATTTCTGCTGTTATGACAAGAATAAGAAAGCAATCGAGAGCAAAAAAATAGTCTTATACCTGGAAGACATTAAGTGCTACGGCATAGGATACAAATGTGGTGGCTCAACCACATATACTCACGCGGACACTCGCGCCGCGTCCGCAAAGTGGTGGGGCGATGAAAGCAGAAATTTCCTTGATATTTCACAGCTGGGCGGATACAGCTCATTTTATGATTACCTTGGAGTTTCCAAATCAACGACAGCTACCGGTAAAAAGACCATGAAACTTTCTACTGACGGTCTGAACCTTATCAAGTCATATGAGGGGTTATCGCTCAAAGCCTGCAAGGCACTTCCGACCGAACAGTACTACACCATAGGATATGGACATTACGGTCCTGATGTTAAGCCAGGGCAGACTATAACGCAAGCGGCGGCGCTCAGACTCTTGAATGAGGATTGTAAAAAGTTTGTAAACGCGGTCAACAAAGCGTTGAAGGTATCAGTAACGCAAAATCAGTTTGACGCTATGGTGAGCCTAGCATATAACATCGGCGTTAACGGATTCGCTGAATCCGACCTTGTTAAGTATCTCAACGCAGGAAAATTCTTCAAAGCGTGCGCTGAGTTCCCGTTATGGCGTAGGGACGAAAAGAAAAACATCGTTCCTGGCTTACAGAACCGTCGCACAAAGGAGCTCAAACGCTTTATTGTTGACAGCTCGGTTACTCTTACCGACAAGATGAACGTGCGCAGCGGCGCGGCAACTTCTAAGAAAGTTGTAAAAGTTCTGGCTAGCGGCTCGAAAATCAAAATCACCGACGTTGTTGTTAACTACTCCAGCACCGCAATCGATATATGGGGCAAATGCTCTGCGGGTTGGGTCTGCCTCAAACAAGGCTCAACTTTTTACGCAAAATAATGGCATCTACTCTCGTTTGACGAGTTTTCATGTTTTTATTCCCTCCAAAATCCCCCCTCGCGGCTCTGACCTGCTGCGAGGGGGGGATTGTTCTAATATAGAATTATATTTTGATGTTCACAAAAAAGTGTAACTATTTTAGTTGAATTGTGACAAAATCAATATGTGTATTTCTATGATATTTACAATATAACATTACTTAAATAGATGGTATAATGATTTATATGGATTACAAAATAATAAAAATGATAACAAATAATTACAAAAGAGTTTAGCATATTGTTTTTTTAGTATAATAATGCTAAAATAGAATTAAAGACAAGGAATCTGAAATAATGACGTATAGAGAATTATTATCTATAATAGCTGATTTTTTTAGTGTTTTTTCGTTTGCTTTTAGTCTATTAACGTTTATTATGGCAGTTAGACTAAAAAAGCAATTACTAACCCACGTTGAAAAAAATGATTTTTTACAATATATTGATGGACAAATAACAGATTTAGAATCGTATTACGATACTCTTATAAATGATGAATCATTATATAATGAAAACTTCTTGATTTTATTAGATCAAAAATTAGATGAAATACATATATGTTATGAAACAATATTACCAAAAAAACTGGCTAGCGACATAGAAAGATTAAGGAGACTCATTAATAAAATATGTGGTGAAGACTTTTTTGTTTATGACGAAGAAACAAAGAATAAGTGTGCTAGACAATTAAATGGGATATGCGTAAGGTTAAAAAAGGAGAAGAAATTATTATGATGTTTTCAACAATTAATAAAGCGAAAGCGTTGAATCTTTTTGAAGCCACCAAATCTAATCAATGTGATTGGATAAGGATTGAGACTTTAAAAAAATATTTAAAGCAAGAAAACTTATCATTAGATAGTATAAATTATTTTAAATTGTTTTTGAAGCATTTGCAACAAAAACTGTTCATTTTTGATTGTGAAAATTCATATACAACTGTTTTTGAAAATCAAATGTTTGTTCTGTCAAAGAATAAGTTCTCTTTTGATTATCGTTTGGATTATTTAGCAATAGAAAATGATGAGCCTGTTTGGAAAGAAGAAAAGGTTATTAATAGCATCTTACTGCGGTTAAGAAATGCAATTCTAGTTACTGATTTTGGCGAAAATAATGATTATCAAAGATTTATTGAAGCTATTTCTTCAAGTAACATTGCGTGATATCAATAAGTAATGATTTTATATGTTCAAGTCTTACGCTAATTAGTAGTAAGTCATTAGGTGATAAATATTTGTTTTTGTTCAATATTTTTTTCTTTAAATCTTCACCTAAAATAATTACACTGTTAACTGATATAACAGTATTAGCAATAATCATATCATTTGATAAAACGTGATAATCGTTAGTAATCTTATTTATTTGTTCGTATACAGCGTTAAATTCATCATTATAATCCTTCATAATTACCTCAGTATAGATTTAGGGATTTGTACTTTAATTTAATTATAACAAGTAAAATATTAGATTTTTGTCAAAAAAAGCATTACATTAATTTAAAACAGCCTATATGGCTGTTTTATTATTGTCTGTATTTCTCCGTGGTTGCTACGGGCAAATCTAAATGCATAGAAAATAAGCCAATCTTAGGCACATGCATTCTGACTGTTAATCATGATGTCACTGGTTCGAGCCCAGTTGGGGGAGCCATAGAAATCCACTACAATTTAATTGGTGTCGATGACGCAGGGGGTCCACCCGTTCCCATACCGAACACGGAAGTTAAGCCCTGTAGTGCCGAAAATAGTTGGCTGGAGACGGCCTGTGAAAATAGGAAGATGCCAATATCCGATTGTAGTGGATTTTCTCTATCTAAAAATTTTTGCCAATCGTTTCAATTCAAATTGAAGCGGTTGGCTTTTTTTATTTTATAGCACTAGGAGGTGATAATACAATGAGATTTAACATTTACTATTTGGCGATCGCGCTTACACATTTTCTTTTTAAGAACACGGATATAATAAGTAGAAACTCGGGTGTAAAACTTAACGATATTTTTTTCGAGGAAACATATATTGCTGTTCAAAAGCAATTTCAAAGTATGGATAAAATTTTGCCCACATTCTATGAACGTGTGTATTATCGAAACGATTATATGAAAATCATTAACGAACTGATTTTAAATGATACTTTTACTTTAACAACTACAAACAAATTTATTATAAGCTATAATTACTGCCAATATATTTCTGTAGCATGGGGAAAGCCTGAAGCGATTTTAGACAGAAACATTTCTGATAGAGCAATGTTTATTCTGCAAGGTTTGTTTAAAGTGTTTTGTGAAGCTGGTCAGGTGTTTGATGATAAAGCATATTTATATATACGAAAAGATATTTACAACAGGATATATACATTGATTTGTTTGAGCAGAATAACTATACCGCATCCCGCAAAAAGTCTATCGTTTCCGAAAACGAAATGATAGGCTTATTTTTTTATTTGAAAGGAATACATATGGATAACAATTCTTTATTTATCAAAAAAGTAAATGAGCTTTTAAAATCTGTCAGTTATAGGCAACTTGATTATTCCTGCAATTTAGGAGATAAAAGCTACGCAAAAGATTTTTTGAAAAAGCTGCACGACGCTTTTGTTGATGTGTACGGCTCAGATTACCTTGACTGGCGGTCAGGCGATTTTGTAGATATTCCCGCCGTTATTCGCGGAGAGGAGTCAGGCAAGATTGCTATTGGTCTTGTAAATGTTGATTTACAGTCAGCAGGCGAACACTGGGGTTCATTTATGTTTACTGAGATCGGAGTTGTAGATGATTCAGGAGAGAGCATTACAGAAAAAATGGCTCAGTATATCAAAAAGAATTTTATTCCGTATCAGTATTGGTACACACCATATATCGCTGACGACCACCATGTGGATTTTGAAAACATCCCCGAAGATGTATCAGAATTTATGAGCGACTACGTCTCTGACGAAAAGCTCACCGGAAATATAGAACTATGAAAGAGAGGTATATATGATTCTCATACGCAGTCCCACTGAAACAAAACTAACCCAAATAAAATAATATATTGAAGGAGGTAATATTTTGAAAAAGATAATATCAGTTATTCTGGTATTCACCGCGTTAATGTCACTTATGATTCCGTTTTCAGTAAATGCCCTTGATAAGGTAACAGGACTCAAGCAGACAAGCGCGGATGAAACATCTGTATCCCTTAAATGGGATATAGTATCAGGCGCGGATAAATACATTGTAGAGTTGAGTAGCAATAATAAGCTGTTCTTCCCGAAGCTGTCATCAGGCAGTCCTAGCTGCAAAGTAGGCGGTCTTCAGCCTGGAAACCTGTACTATGTTAGAATCCGAGCTATCAGAACGGAAAAAGAAGATGCGGCTGATTCGTATTCAAAAGCAATTACCGCAGTTACTGTCCCCAACAGTATAACCAAGCTCCGTCAGGTTGACGCAACAACTAGCTCAATCAAGCTGCAGTGGACAGGGGCAAAGGGCGCTACAAGTTATAAGGTGTATAAGAGGGCAAATAACAAAGATAAGGTTATGGCGACTGTTAAAAACACGAGTTGTGTTATAAATGGTTTCAATAACAAGAAAAACGAAAAGTTTTTGATTTTTGTTAAGTCCTGTAAAAAGGGCAGCACCTATACAGCATCAGAAAACTATGGCCCGATAAAAATCCTGACACATTTAGGCTCAAGCGTAATTAATAACAGCAAGGTAGTTTTGACGCCTGCAAGACTTGGTAAGCCAAAGGTTTCGTGTCCCAAAGATAAGACAGTAAAAGTAACCAACAACAAAGTTCCTTATGCTGTCGGCGCGCATATTAATGTGTACAAGTATAATAACTCTCGCAAACCGCTCAAGACGATTTACACAAACTTGTGTAATTACAACGTGAGTGGTTTTTCATATAACCAGTTTTATATAGTGAAAAGCAGAGTGTATACACGCATTCCTTCAAACTCAAAAGTTAAGTATGGAGCTTGGTCAACATACAATTACTTTGCGTTTGGACAAGCACCATCATTAACGGCTGTGAACCGAAAACTTATAGTCAAATGGGGAAAATGCGACGGCGCTACCAATTACAGTGTGTATGCATCTATGTTCCCGTTTGTTGGAGCAAAGAAATTGGTAACGACAAATAAGACATCCGCTACCATAACAAAAGTGGGCGGTATGTCTATTATTCCGTATAAAAGCTACTATGTTTATGTAGTCGCCAACAAAAAGGTTGGCAACAAGGTTTATCACTCTATCAGTAATCCTTGGAGTTTTGTAATTGCAAAATAAAGATAGGAGTGATTAACTAAATGAAAAGACTAAAGAAAAGTTTTGTGGTGCTTCTTTCTTTATTGATTTTACTATCATGTATCAGTCCTGCGTATGCGGTTTCAGATTCTGAGGATACAACTCAGGAAACCGAAGCAACAACCACATTAACTGAGCCGATAGAAGAACCGATGTATGTGGACGTTGGCGATAAGCTCATCCCTGCAGAAGAATATGTAAGGGAAACCGAGCCTGAGACAGCAGAAACTACCGCGCCGACAGAGAAACCTGCTGTCCCTGAAAAGAAAGCTAAGTACAGTACAGGAGCTGATGTCAGCAAAAGCTCAACAGGAGCGGATCCTGCTTCATATACACTGAGAAACGTGTACAGAGCGAGCAGTTCTTCCACAGAGCAAAGCGGTACTGTTAAGTATTATTCTTATGACGGCGACACCAAGAAAACCAAGTACACATACAAAAACGGCGACCATTACTCAGGTAAGTTCAAAAAGATTGTCATTACAGACGGCGGTATCACTTCAACCTGGGTAGTCGACGAAAGCTCGCTGACAAACGCAGCCAGCGATACCGTTTCTCAGGGAACAGGCACACTGACAATAACACGTTCATCAACGGGTGCTTTACCTGAGTATTATTACGGTACAAAGACAGGACTCAAAGGCAGCGTAACACAGGTGTGGGCTCCGTGGAACGGCTACCGCAGAAACGCAGCCAATACCGAATGGGTTAGCGCAATGCCGCATGAGAAGGTTACAAAGATTGTGTTTGACAGTACGATTACGTCTGTATCAAACAACGCTTTCAGAGGATTTCACGGTTCGCTGTCAAATGTCACTTTTAACGCAGCAACCAAGACAATAGGCACATATGCCTTCTCGGGAGCAGCTATGTCGACTATTACATGGAACGGTTCAAAGACAATCAAGGAAGCCGCGTTCTATAACTGTGACAGCCTTACGTCCCTGTCCTTCGGAAGTAACACTATGACGATTAATAATCCGTCAGTTGATTCATCTACAAGTACAGGATACAACGTGGGAGTATTCCAGAACTGTAATAAGCTGGCTTCAATAAACTTCGGTTCAGCGACAACAACCATTCCTCATAGTTGTTTCAGAACCTGTGCCAAGATTAATTCCATTACATGGGGCGCCGTAACAACTATCGGAGCTTACGCCTTTTCAAACAACGACGGCTTTACCACGCTGACTTTGAACGGCAGTATTAAAACGATAGGCACAAGAGCTTTCCATAATTGCGAAGGCAATTTTGCAAGAGTAAACTTCCGGTCTTCGAGCCTGAAGGTCACGGGAGTAGAAGCGTTCAGGGATTGCGATACCCTGGCAATTGCAGATTTCGGCTCATATGTAACTGAGATAAGTAATCAGAGCTTTTACAGTGACGGCGAACTTAAAACAGTTGTCTTTGACGGCAATGTGCTGACAAAAATCGGTGAAGAAGCCTTTATGAGCTGCTCAAAGCTCTGTTACGGTAAGGCGACAACAAAAGTGTCCGATGTGCTGTATGGCGGTAAGCAAAAAATCTCATCAGAGCTTAATGTTGACAGCAACGTATTCACAATTCCCTATACAGTAACAAGTATCGGACAGGGAGCTTTCAGAAACTGTTACTGCCTGAGAGCGGTAGCATGGAGTAATATGAGTTCCTGTACGATAACGACTATTAAGTATAATACGTTCGTTAACTGTGTAGGCTTGCAGTATTTTGTTGTCCCGAACAGTCTTAAAACGATAGAAGGTGACGGTCCTGAAGGACTCGGCGCGTTCTATATCGGAAGCGGAGGCAGAACTGCAGCCGCAGAGAATAACTACAAGGTGTATTCCCTGCATCTCGGTTTGAATACCAACAGTACAGCGCACAGCCTTGAAAACATCAACGACTGCGCGTTTAACCGTTCAGACTTTCTTACCGATTCATCGGGTAATAAGATGGGTGTACGGTTTTACAATATTCTTAGCCTTTCAGACTATACTCAGTCAAAAGTAATCGGTGATAATGATATTATCGTGTTTCCAAAGCTGAAATATATAGGTTATAAGGCGTTTTATGACTGCTATACCCTCACAGGTATTATGCAGTTTGAGCAACTCGTTACAATCGGCGGCCGCTCATTTGTAAACACGAGTCTTACCGACTTGTTCTTCAAGTGGAGTCCGGCGCGGTCAAAGCAAAGCAATATGACGAGCTCAATCATAGGCTCCTCAAATCAGTTCGTATCCAATAACACTTCAAAAGGTTATTCGGACAACTATCACCTTCCGCCAGTCGGTTATCAATCCCTGTACACTCTCCTGAACGGCAAAACATCAGGAGAGATAACGCAGGGTTTGTTTGATTTATGGATGGAATACTTTAAGAGTATAAAATCCGCAAACAGCGATTTCTCAAGTTGGGGCGAGTTCTTTAGCGAGAATTACGAGTATCTTGGTGGAATAGCGGAAGGAGTCCAACAGGCGATACGCTCAACAATCCCGTCAAGGTCATTCGGTAATAACAACGATATACTTAAATCGGATCCCTTAACAGGTAAGGATACTATAAGTTATCTGAGAACTGATGTCGAATGGTTAAACGGCTCACAGTCGACAGCAAGGGAAACAGTCCACTTCGGATACAAGAATCAGCAGAGAGTTGATTACATCTTCGTTGTAGATAATTCCCCTTCAATGGATAAAGCCTCATCAAGAACGTCAGGTACAGATGCTTTAGAGTATACGGACTCATTTAACTACGGCACATCCAATGCTTCAAAAACCGCAAATGCATTCTCTATAATTTATGATATTTCCAAAAAGGTGCTTGCAAATAACAGCGGGAATAATAACACTATTTCCGTTATTTCGTTTGCGGGTAACGGCAAAAACGAGCTTAAGAATTCAGCAATGACTCTGGGCTCGGAAGCTATGACTACATCTAATGACGTGTACAATGCATTGTTTAAAACATCGATGTACAAAGAAGGTGTCGCAACAAATTACGGCGCAGGATTATCTATGGCGTATAAGCTGGCGGCGAAAAGAAAGAGTCAGAGTTCCAATAAGCAGGTGGTAATACTTCTGACAGACGGCAGTCCGACATACGCAACCCCAAGCGGTACGCCAACTGCAAACAGCACAGGATTTGCGGATTATCAGGCTAACGGTAACGATTGGGCAGCCGCTATACGAGGTGATACGCAAATCAATGAAAAACTGTCCTCGCAGAGCTTAACAGAATCAGGACATACCATCTACAACAGCAGTACCAAAAAGTATTCCGTACATTCGTATGAGAACAGCTATTGGTATTATGATGATAACAACGTACTGCGCCAGAACAAGGCTTATGAAAGCGTTGACGGTCTGGGCGTGGATATTTACGGTATTCTTATTGGCAGTAACAGCGATTCCAATATCAATATGGTAACGTTGGCTGAAAAGAATAACAAAACACGCACATATACCTCAAGCAACATGAGCACTCTGGCAGCCGCGTTCAATCAGATTGTGGATGAGTCTACAGCCGAGAACTATACCATTGTTATTCCTTTCGATGATAACTTTAAGTATAAAGCGAACTCGAAGGTCACAATCGGTTATCAGATTGACTCAACGACGGGAAACTATGCGTATAAAACCTTTGAACTTACAAAGCTGACATCCTATTCCGAAGGTGCTTCAGCAGGAACGGAGACTACAGGTAAGGTGTTCTATGACAGTCAGCGTAACGCAATAATCTGGCAGTTATCAAGAACCTTGCTCGATTATCCTGAGTATAACTTTGTAACCACAACAGTCCCGTTATCAACTTCATACAGAGTATATAAACTCGAATTTGATATGGATTATGTGGGTGGAGGAACAGTTGTAGAAAACACGACAGCATCATGGCGTATGATACGAAATGAGATAGGTCCGTATGCGGCAGTTAATGATAACGGTTGCGATAACGGCAGTTACGCGCCCTCATATATTTCGTACAATTACGCAGGTCTCCCGACAAACGGGAACACAGGCAGTAATGATCTCGGTGGAGTCTACGCATATATCAGTCCCGACTTCGTAGAGCAAGAGAATCTTACCGACCACAGCATAGCCTTAACAGCAGAGCGAAGCGGAACGCTGATGAATATGGCGGATCCCGTATATCTGCCGCTCGGTGAGATGAATATCTCAAAAACCGATGAAACGGGCAGCGCCTTAACGGGCGCGGAGTTTAAGATATATCAGGACAAAGACGGCAATGGCAAGTATGAGCTGATGAATCTTGAAACAGCAGGTACAACTAATTACGAGCTGAACCTCTCGGGAAGTCCGAAAATCGGTTATTTAATTACGAATACGATGAAAAGCAGCAGCAATCAGTACAAGCTTACACACTTAGGCCCCGGTACTTACTATCTGTATGAAAGCAAGTATCCCGTGAGCAGTACAAAACAGTATACGTCAAGCTCGCTGAACGCTTCCATTATGGAAAACATCGTAACGGAAAGCAATGAAAACCTGTCCTGCCTGAAGGTTGTAATTGAGGATATACCGCCAAATACAGTCGTAAACGCAAAGGTATATATCAACGAGGTATATGACCACAGCATAACAGACGGTATAACGGATGTTCAGGTGTATAACAAACCGAAGGACGGCAATGTCAAAGGAACAAAAGTAGATCCCGAAGGCAATCCCGTCGCGGGAGCTGTGTTTGCCTTGTATCGGACAAGCGCGGACAGAACAGCAGACACAAACCGAATCGGCACATCGGTATCTGACAGCAATGGGTTGTTCAGCTTTACCGTATCAAGTACAGGAACGTATTACTGGAAGGAAGTAACTGTACCAAACGGATACAAGAGCAACGAAACAGTTGGCTCAGTTACAGTTAATTCTCTCAGCGAGAGTTCACCGACAAATATCGGCAACATAGTTAATGTCCCGTTGGCTTCGGTCAAAGTATATGTTAACTCGAGTGATAAGATAAATACCGGCTGGAAATTCCAGTTGAAAGGTACTTATCAGAACAACGGAAACACCTATTCGGGATACACATATAACGGTACTAGCGGTACAGACGGCTCATATACGTTTACAAATGTACCGGTTTATGCCACATCTTACAATGGAATAAGATATTCATATCATAAAATGAGTTATACTCTGACAGAAACCGGTTACAACAGTTCCAATATTCCGGACAAATACTTTGCGATTGAATATGGGAGCAGTCCATATAATCTGGCAATTGCATCCTCGCGTGATGTAGGAACACTGACATTCAACAGAACATCGAGTGTATATGTGTATAACCTGTCCATTAAAGTTGTTGTAAAAAACTATGACGGAGCGGACAGAACGACACCGTTAAGTTCATCTTTCAAGCTGAACAACGAAACAATTCAGACTGATGAGAACGGAGTCGCTCAGTCAGCAGGATGGTATGGTTACGGAAGCAACACGCTGACACAGACCAAAGCGCAGGCAGGATACAATCTGTTGTCAGAAAGCACAGACTTTACGCTCTCTGCAAACAGCAACCTTGTGAAACGAACCACAGGAGGTCGTTATTACGAGTACACTATTACCGTGTATAACTCAAAAGAAACGGATATTCCCGTGTTGGGTGAAAGCGGTAAGTGGCTGTATTATCTCATAGGATTAACGGCTTTAGAAAGCGGAGGATTATTAGTTTTCTTTATACGGAAAACAAGGAAAAAACATCTGGACTGTAGAGGTAGTTCCTGATATACTGTTTTGCTAAGAAAGGAGAGATTACCGTGAAAAAAAGAATAATTGCCGTGTTCATCACGGTGCTGATACTGGCAGGTTCTTTGTCGGCGATCAGCGCGAACGCAATGTCGAGAGTATCCTCGGACGGGCTGTGGGAATATGAGGAATACGATATTCCCGGCTATTCAAAAGGATACACAATACTTGGTTATCGAGGCACAGAAACTGATGTTACGCTTCCTGAAACTATAGACGGACATAGCATCAACTCAGCAGCGCTCAACCAGGACTCTTCAATTGTCAATCTGACAATACCCAAATGCTACACCTGCTTTATGACAGCGGCATTTAGCAGAATCAAAAACCTTAAAACCGTCACCTTCTCAAGAGAGTATGAGGAGAACGATATAACCTACTTCGGCAGCATAATGTTTGCGGAATGCAAAAAGCTCCAGAAGGTTGTACTCCCAAACCTGCTCTCAAAAGAGATGAGATACTCAAGAGCCGCAGGTACAGACTATGAAGCGGTAATCCTGCCCGATGGAATCTTTCAGGGATGCAAGAGCTTAAAGGAAGTAGTAATGCCAGAAAACATTACTGAAATATCCAACTGTGCGTTTGAAAACTGCACTTCGCTCGAACACATCGAGATTCCAGACGGTGTAATGTATCTCAACGACGGTCTGTTCGATGGATGTACATCAATAAGGACGGTAAATCTTCCGAGCACAATAGAAGCTATTACGTCACCTGGTGTACTTCCTGAAAACGCAACAATTATACTCGATACAAACTGCGAGTATGTTGAGCAGTATATTGACAACCTGCCTGACACATTGAAACCCAATATCATGATTGAAAACCCGACTGTGGTAATCAAAGGCGATATGGACGGCAACGGAGAGTTCAATATAAACGATGTCACTCTACTCCAACAGTGGATTGCCGGTATCAGGAGGATAGACTTATCCGAAAAGGGCGATTTCGACGAGAACGAGAAGATTAACATCAACGACGCGACATTCATGCAGTATAAACTTGCGGGTATAGACTTAAAGTACCAAGCAAACTAAATAACAGAGACCACCAAACGGTGGTTTTCTTTTTATCAAAGGCTCCCATATGGGAGCTTTTTCATTTCAAAAACTATTTAATTTAAAGGAGAATTTTATCATGAAAACCAAAAGAATTATATCATTTATTTTAACAATTTTATGTTTATCAGCACTCTTTATCCCGACGGCTTCGGCGGTAACGCAGAATGCTGTCATTGACACAACAAAGACAGGCTCCCTCACGGTGTATAAGTACGAGATGGACGACGTATCCCTCGCAACATCCAGAGGTACAGGCGAATCAAGCGACTCTTCAAACGTACCGCAGAGCGCTTCACCTTTAGCGGATGTAACTTTCAGAATCAAGAAGGTAGCAGACGTTAGCTCAACTTACTATAAGCCCGACGGCGTAACACTCCCGACACCTGCACAGGCAGCGAGTATGAACGCTATCGCAACATATACACAGACGACCAACGCCTCAGGTATTGCGACTTTCTCAAATCTTCCTCTCGGTATCTATCTTGTACAGGAAGGTACAGGCCCTTCACAGATTACAGGTAAGGTAGCAGACTTCGTTGTATCAATCCCGATGACATCAGAAGACGGTGAGAGCTGGAACTACGACGTTAAAGTATATCCTAAGAACAAGACTTCTTACACAACAATCACAGTTGATAAATCCGACTACAGCGACGGCAGCGCAATCGCAGGCGCCAAGTTTACTCTCCAGAAGTACTACAACAGCACTTGGACTGACGTTGAGACAAACATTACAACAGGCGCTTCAGGTACAGTAACACCCAGCACAAAGCTCGCTTACGGCGGCAACTATCGTCTTATTGAGACTTATGCTCCGGACGGATATATTCTTGACCACACAAACAACACAACACCCTTCTACATTGACTATGACGGACACACATGTGACGCTACAAACCACACTGTCCTCGACGCTCAGAATCCTTACACAGTAGCAATTACAAACTCTAAGCCCGCTATGGAGAAGTTCATCGATAAGTCCGAAGGTCAGGGTACAGACCTTGTAAAGCAGACAACGGTAAACCACACATCAGGTGATGATTTTGACTACTATGTTGTCAAGGTTACAACTCCGAATGTAGATATGAAGACTCTTTCAAAATTCACTGTTACTGATACCATCAAGAATTGTTTAGGCGGCTCTGTAGCAGTAGTTAAGATGACAAACAGTGAGGGAACATCAATTGTTTCAAGTAAAGGCCCCGGCGGTTATTCATCAGGTGTACAGAACAACGGTGGCGATTGGATTGTAACTGTTGATTTCTGCACAGAAGATAATTCAGTTTTCACAAAGAATTCTGATTATTATATCTATATCAAATGTAAAATCTACACTGCCGCAGATACAACTGTAAAGAACAAGGCAACACTCACATATACTCAGGACACAGCCGAGGAAACAAACGATACTATGGACTCCGACGAAACAAGCTTTGGTGTAGGTGGTTACGAGGCAAAGAAAGTTGACGAAAACAACGCAGCTCTCGCAGGCGCTGAGTTCAAGCTCTACGCAACACTTGCTGACGCTAACGCAGGTACAAACGCCCTTACAGCTTTTGACGCCAACACAGGCAGATTTACAACGACATTTGCTTCAGCCAGCAACGGCTTAATCAGAATCCGTGACATCTACTACGGCGATGACATTATGAATGATTCCCAGGATTACTACCTTGTAGAGACAAAGGCTCCTTCAAACGACTATAACCTTCTTTCAACACCGATTAAGATTACAGTCACAAGAGGTTCAGGCTCACTCTCAAATACAAATACAGTAATCAAGAACGTAAAGAAAACAACACTTCCGCTCACAGGCGGTAACGGCGCGTTCATCTGGACAATCATCGGCATCGTATGCGTAGGCGCGGCTGCAAGTGTATTCGTTCTTTCGAAGAAATCCTCTAAGAAGGATAAGAAAAGCGCATAAGCCACAGAGTAAATCATAGCTCGATTGGTTTCACCAATTTTCATAGCAACAGCGGAGCAATTCCGCTGTTGCGCTCATAAAAAGTGATAAAGGGGGATCCACTTGAAAAAAAGAATCCTACGGACAGCAACCGTTTTGCTTATCATTATCGGGATACTCGCGCTTGTGTATCCCTCCTTATCAAATCTGATTTCGGATATACATGCGACTCAAGTCATAAATGAATACAATTCAAGTATCCAAACGATGGACAAGGATAAGCTCAACAGTCAGAAGCAAAAAGCGAAACAGTATAACAAGGGGTTATCTGAAACTGTTGTTAAGGATGATAAAGACTCTTTGAAAAAGCCTGTATCCTCTTTCAATGACGGCGAAATGGAAGGATACATTACAATCCCGAAAATCAACGCCGCTTTGCCGATTTACGAAGGCACAAAGGAAGGTGTGCTCAGTAAGGGAGTAGGACACGTCAAAGGAACTTCTCTGCCGTGTGGCGGCGAGAGCACACATTGCGCGATAGCAGGACACAGCGGACTTGCAAACGCTGAGATGTTCTCAAGGCTCGAAGAACTGAGTATTGGTGATACTTTCAGCATAAAGTTTCTGGATTCAGACCTCGAATACAAGGTGGACGATATACAAATCCTTAAGCCGAAAGACGCGGACGGATATGTAAAAATCGTAAATAACGAGGACTATTGTACTCTTATAACCTGCACTCCCATTACAGTAAACACCCACAGATTGCTGGTGCGAGGGAAAAGAGTTGTTGAAGAAGCCAAAGCAAACACAAGACATATATCAAAAGCTGATGACGTTTTAGGCGATAAGCAAAACAAGAATTGGTTTATCGTTTTTGTTTTCGTTTCTGTTCCTGTTCTGTTTTGTGTCGTTTTGTTTATCATTCTGTTCAGAAGAAGGAGAAAGCGAAATGCGTAAAAAGATACTGAGAATTGTTGCTTTGGTGCTGCTGACAGCGGGAATAGTATCCCTGTTATACAGACCTGTAAGCAACATAAACTATGCCCAAAAGCAGGAAAGAATCATTGCGGATTTCGATAACAGCTTCAGCAAAGAGAGTAAAGGCAAAAACAGCAAGCTCGAAAAGCTCAGAAATGATATCGTGATGTATAACCGAACCCTTATAAAAAACCATCAGGACAAGCTCGGAAATCCTGAATACTACGGAGCTTCAGCCATAAGACTAAGTGATTATGGTTTTAAAAGTGAAGTGTACGGATATTTGGAGATAAGTAAGCTGAATCTGAAAATGGCAACTTATCTCGGAACTTCAGATTACAATATGTCCCTCGGAGCAGCTCACATGGCCCAGACCTCAATCCCATACGGCGGTAAGAACACAAACGCCGTTATAGCAGGTCATTGCGGCTGGGGCGCCTGTGATTACTTCCGTAACATTGAGACTCTTGAAAAAGGAGATAAGGTCAGAGTGACGACTCCGTTCGGTCACTTGAGTTATGAAGTCACAGGCAAAAAGGTTATAGAGCCATCAGACTTGAAAAGCATAAGGATCCGAAAGAATAAGGATATGGTGACATTGTTTACATGCTACCCGTATCCTACATCACAGTACAGAATGTGCGTATTCTGTACTGCTGAGAATAATTGAAAGGTTGTGATTATTATGGCAAAAGAATACCCGCTGTTATATGGGCACGCAGGTGATGTGTGTGAAGAACTGCATAATATTAACGAAGTCGCGCGCTTTATTATGAAACATGGAGTAAAAACAGATGTCACAATTGCCACGCCGTAGCGGATGAATTACTTAACCAAGTATCAGTCGCAAAAGGATATAAAATACAAATCCTGATGAATGCTTCATATCAACAGTTCTTGGCATACTGATAAAGGATTGACAGTAAACTCAAAAGCAATTATAATAATCAAGTAGTGAGATACTGCAATCCCGAATCGAACGATTGCAGAAATATACTTCCCAAACAGCTAAATTGTACAGTGATGTACGAGTTAACGTCTGCGAGAGCGCATGACTGTTAATCATGATGTCACTGGTTCGAGCCCAGTTGG
Organism: Ruminococcus sp.; assembly: GCA_017458845.1. GTDB lineage: Bacteria > Bacillota > Clostridia > Oscillospirales > Acutalibacteraceae > Ruminococcoides. The sequence continues at coordinate 10,238 of JAFSZY010000052.1, read as the reverse complement.
GGGAGCCAAAACAAAAAGCAAGTCCAATGGACTTGCTTTTTGTTTTGCCCCAACGGGCTCGAAAGCCTGTTAAGAAAACAGTCCGGAGGACTGTTTTTAGGGCGTTGGGATTGCAGAACGTGACCTCTTATACACGCCGCATTGACCGCGGCAGTGCATTACGCGCGCACAATCTACAGTTGGGGGAGTTTAATTGCGAAGCAATTTACCCCAACCGGGCTCGAAAGGCGGAAACAGAAAACGCTCCTGCGTGACCGTTTTCCCGCCGTTGGATTTAGTACGAGTAGAGGCTTTTTACCGCGCTGACAAGCGACGCAGGAAGTCCTCGCGTTAATCGAACGAAAGTTGGGGGAGCTTTTTCAATTTGCAATTAGTAATGCTTAATTCGTTATTTAGATTCTTCGCTTCGTTTAGAATTACAACCGGCATATTACATTTAAAAGCCTTCTTAGTTCTAGAGAGTTTTACTGTTATTCTTTACTCAATGTAAGCCATGTAAACCATTCTTCTTCCTGATAGGCTCCGAGTTTAAAAGACTTTCTCTCTGACTTACCGTTATCATAATTTACGGTTACATCAATTGTCGCGTCCTTAATAATTGTTGTAAGAATTTTATTGAGCAGCTTATCCTTTTCAAAGCTGTCATCATTTCCAACGCCTACAGTATAGTTATTCTCGTTTTCTGCCAGCTCATTTATGCGTTTTAAGTATTTGCTGACTTTATTGTCGTCCGTCTGAATGCTTTCAACAGTAAGTTCAATAACATAATCAAGGTTTATTACGTTCTTTTTGTCGGTATTGTTATAGGTAAAGCTGTCACATATATAATCAGCGAAAAAACCTGAGTAAGACGCGCCTGTAAGCTGCTTTTGAGTGTATTGAGAATTTGTAAGGATGTCGGTATCAGAGTATTTTTTCTTTTCGGCTTTCTGCGCGGCATTGTATTCGTCCTCGTTTTTATAATTTGTTGCCCATACCGAGCGTCCGCCAAGTGTCAACAGTATACCGCCCTGATCAGGATTGTAAGTTGAAATATCCCCCTTAGATATTTCAGGAATCGGGGTGACGTTAAAATATACGCCTTTCGTTTTCGAACTGATAGTAACGGACTTTATATTTTTGCCCTCAATTGCGAATGAAGTCAATTCAAATTGCTGAAACCAATCGGGTTGTTTACCGTAATCCTCCTGTCCTTTCAGATACGCGCCGTAGGATGAGCCGCCCTCGAACGCGCCGATAATGTTGCTGCCGAGGTTTTTGTTCTTTATTTCGGCTGCGTTCGCCGTCAGCGTAAAGCTGTAATCCTTGGTTTGTGTTTTATTATCGCTGACTGTCGGCTTTGGAATCAAAAATACTCCCAGCGCGATTATCACCGCCAAGCTTGCTGCAGCCGCGCTGATTAGGACAATCTTTTTTTGCCTTTTTTCGGTTTTCGGTTTTAATATCTTATTATTGCCTTTTGTGTTATGTGCCGCTTGAATGTATTTTTCAATATCATTATCAGTCGGCTTGATTCTATCCATAGGCTCAAAAAATTCTTTAAGCATTAAACTTTCCTCCTTCAAGTAAAATCTGTTTGAGCTTCCGTTTGCCGCGCGTCAGCCACGAACCGATTGTGTTGCGGCTTTTGCCTAAAACAGCGGCAATCTCATCAATGGTGAGCTCTTCATAAAAATATAAGTAAAGTGTTGTTCTGTAGTTATCGGGCAGCTTCCACAGCTCCTCCATCATCTCATATGCTTCGGGCTCACTGACAGCAATATTGTCGCCCAGAGGCTCGCGCTTTCTATGCCACGCGGACTTATGTAAATCACGACATTTGTTTAGAGTAACGGTTATGAGCCAGTTTCTGAGCTTTGTTTCGTTTTCAAAGTCTTTATCCGATAAAGCCAATGCAACGCATACATCCTGAGTAACGTCCTGAGCGTCGTGGTAATTCTTCAGGAATTGGTAAGCTGTCCGAAATATTAAAGCGGAATATTCCTTAATAATTTGTTCAATTTTCTCGGCACCGATATTCAATTCAATTGCCCCCTTTCACATATATTAACGAATCAAAAGGCGCGTTTATGTGCAATATAAAACAATTATACTATAAATCTTCCTAAAAATAAATCTACGCCTAATAAACGATTTGCTTTATATAATTCTTCTTCAGAATAATAACCCTATATAGACAAAAGATTTTTAATTTGATATAATTACTTAGATTTTGTTTTAGGGGAAAGATTAATGAATCTGAATGAATTGACAATTGGCCAGTCCGCTGTGATTAAAACTGTCGGCGGCGAAGGACAACTCAGGCAGCATTTTCTTGATATGGGCGTAATACCCGGGATAGAAATCAAGCTTGTAAAGCTCGCTCCGATGGGGGACCCTATGGAGTTTACGCTTCACGGGTATGAGCTGACGCTGAGACTTGCCGACGCGGAGAAAATCACCGTTAAGCCTGTTGCCGCGGAAAGTCAAAAACCATTTCAAAAAATTAAAAAGAAAGCCCACCCCGGCTTAGGTGAGGGCGGTAAGTACCATAAAAAGGGAAGCGGCAATCCTCTGCCCGAGGGCGAAACGCTTACGTACGCCCTGGTCGGAAACCAAAACTGCGGAAAAACCACGCTGTTTAACCAGCTTACGGGCGCTAACCAGCATGTCGGTAATTTCCCCGGGGTTACGGTTGACCGCAAGGACGGCGTGATTAAAGGACATAAAAATACTCTGATTACGGATTTGCCCGGCATTTACTCGATGTCGCCTTATACGAATGAGGAGATTGTGTCCCGAAGTTTTGTTCTGGACGAAAAGCCTAAGGCGATTATAAACATCCTCGACGCCACGAATATTGAGCGCAACCTGTATCTTACTATGCAGCTTTTGGAGATGGATATCCCGATGGTTGTGACTCTGAATATGATGGATGAACTCACCGCGAACGGCGGTTCGGTTGACGTTAACAATATGGAGGCGCTGCTGGGAGTGCCTGTTATTCCCATTTCGGCGGCTAAGAACCAGGGCGTCGATGAGCTTGTAGCGCACGCGCTTCATATTGCTCATTATCAGGAAAAACCTCTGCGTCAGGACTTTTGCGACAGCTATGACAAGGGCGGAGCCGTCCACCGCTGTCTGCACGCGGTCAGGCATTTGATTGAGGACAAAGCCAGAGACGCCGAGCTTCCGCTTCATTTCGCGGCGAGCAAGGTAGTCGAGGGTGATAAGCTCGTGCTCGAAAAGCTAAAGCTCGAAGACAGCGAAGTACATATGCTGGAGCATATTGTTACCCAGATGGAAAAAGAGTGCGGACTTGACCGCAATGCGGCGATTGCGGATATGAGATTTACTTTTATCCGCAAGATTTGCAATCAGACGGTAGTAAGGCCAAAGGAGAGCAAAGAGCACCGCCGCAGCGCCAAGATAGACAAGGTTCTCACGGGTAAGTTCACAGCGATTCCTATGTTCCTTTTGATAATGGTCGCTATTTTCTGGCTGACGTTTGATCTTATCGGCGGTACGCTTCAGGGATTGCTGGAAATCGGAATTGACAACTTGACAACTCTTACAAGACATTCCCTGGAACACTTAAACGTCAACCCGATATTTACGGGACTTATAACGGATGGTATTTTCGCGGGTATCGGAAGCGTGCTGAGCTTTTTGCCGATTATCGTCGTGCTGTTCTTGTTCCTTTCAATTCTGGAGGACAGCGGATACCTCGCCAGAGTAGCGTTCTTTATGGATAAGCTGCTCAGGAGAATCGGTCTGTCGGGACGAAGCATTGTACCTATGCTGATAGGTTTCGGCTGTACCGTTCCCGCTGTAATGGCAACGCGAACTCTCCCCAGTGAACGCGACCGTAAGATGACTATTCTGCTTACGCCGTTTATGAGCTGTACCGCGAAGCTCCCGATTTACGCTTTCTTTGTAAACGCGTTTTTCAGGGAGTACAGCTGGCTCGTGATGTCGGGATTATATATTCTCGGCATTGTAGTGGGAGTGCTCATTACCCTGTGCATGAAGAAAACAATATTCAAGGGCGAAGCGGTTCCGTTCGTTATGGAGCTGCCCAACTATCGTTTGCCCGGAGCAAAGAATGTCGCGAGGCTCTTGTGGGATAAGGCGAAGGACTTTATTCAGAGAGCTTTCACCGTAATCTTCATTTCTACAATTATTGTATGGTTCTTGCAGAACTTCAATCTGCATTTCAATATGGTTCAGAATTCACAGGACAGTATCCTTGCTCATATCGCGGGATTTATCGCTCCCGTTTTCGCGCCGCTGGGAATGGGTGACTGGAAGATTGTCACAGCGCTAATCAGCGGATTTATGGCGAAGGAGAGTGTGGTTTCCACTCTCGAAATCCTGTACAACGGTGGCATACAGACCGCGATTACCGCGCTGTCGGCTGTGTCAATTCTCGTGTTCAGCCTGCTCTATACTCCGTGTGTGGCGGCTATCGCTTCCGTACGCCGTGAGCTCGGATACAAGTGGGCGACAGCGGTTGTTGTATGGCAGTGCGTGGTGGCTTACGTGGTTGCCGCGGTAATACATCTCACCTGTATGCTGTGCGGTATGGGGTGATGATTATGAATATTGCTGATATAATTATTGTCAGCGCGCTCGCTGTGTTGGCGGCAGCGGCGGTTGCTTTCCTTATAATACGCAGGCGCAAAGGGAAGTGCTGTTCGTGCGATTGCGAAAACTGCGCTTTCAAATGTGATAAACGGCATTAAACAAGCCCCGAATGGTTAATTGCGTTCGGGGGTATAATATTGTTATGAAGTATAATTCTAAAAAGGAATAATTAAGAGCTGTAATATTCTTTTTCGTTAATTTTTCAAGCTTATTTCATATAATTTTCACATAAGGCGGTTATTATTTTATCATCGAAATTAAATTTGGAGGTAAACTACTATGACTTACAATCCTTATGAAGATAAAAATACAAATCCGTTCGGCGCGAATCCCGAACAGCCGAAGAGTGACGATTACACGGAACTGAATATGGATTCTTTCTCACCGATTACCGAGCGGGAGAAGGTAAGCAATTTTACTGAAGTTTCCGCTCCCGAACAGGAACAGCCGCTCAGATACAGCGAACCCGCGGTGGAACCGCCTGTTTCAACTCCCGAACCCGATTTTTCGGTGGACGAGTATTATAAGGAGCACTTTGCGGATGAGAACATCTCAGCCGACAGCTACGCGAAGTACGGAGAGAGTTTCTATTCGGAAGAGCCGAACGCCCAGCCCGAAAATCCGATCGAATCGGAACCCGCTCCGTCACATAACTATGAAAACATCTACAGCTCATCACCGTATTACAACGAACAGCCTCAGCCGAAAAAGGCTGTGAAGGAGCGAAGACCCGTAACACGCGGAGCTCTCGCGGTAGTTCTTATAATCAGCATAATGAGTTCAATGCTTCTCGGTATAGGAGGCGGGTATTTTGCCGCGAAGATTTTCTCTTCCGATTCCTCGGGCAGCGCTGTTAATCTCAGTAAATCCGACGGAAGCAGCTCAACCTACGCTTCCTCAACATCCGCGCTCACCACAACACAGATTGTTGAAAAGGCAGCGGATTCGGTTGTTGAGATTACCACAGAGTCGGTCGCGACCAGCAATTTCTCCCAGCAGTATATTCAGAGCGGCGCGGGCTCAGGCGTTATAATAGCCAAGGAAGGCTATATCGTAACTAATTACCACGTAATTGAGGGTGCTTCAAAGATTACCGTAACTCTTCGCGACAAGACAGAGTACACCAATGTCAAGGTAGTCGGAACATATGCGTCGGGTGACATCGCTCTCCTGAAAATAACTCCCAAAAAGACACTCAAGCCCGCCACAATGGGCAACTCCGACAAAATCTCAGTCGGCGATTACGCAGTAGTAATAGGCAATCCCCTCGGACAGCTCGGCGGTTCGGTAACGGACGGAATCATAAGCGCGCTCGACCGTGAGGTAACTATAGATAACGAAACATACAATCTTCTTCAGACAAACGCCGAAATCAGCCCCGGCAACTCGGGCGGCGGTCTATTCAACGGCAACGGAGAGCTCATTGGTATTGTAAACGCTAAGTCAAGCGGAAATTCAGCTGAGGGTATTGGGTTTGCCATCCCTGTAAACGATGTAATTGAAGTTATCTCAGACCTTAAGCAGTACGGTTATGTCAAAGGTCAGATTGAGCTCGGGATGTCCGTGGCGGACGTCAATTCCACGGCTCAGCTGTGGCTGTACGGAAGCGACCAGACGGGCGTTTATGTGACAAGCGTCAACTCGGGAAGCAACGCGGCTAAGGCTGGCTTCAAGGCGGGCGATATAATCACCGCTATTAACGGCACCGAAATCAAGACCACGACCGAACTTAAAGCGGCTCTCAAGAAGCTGAGCGTAGGGGACAAGGTTAAGTTCACTGTATATCGCTCAGGTCAGAAGGGCTCAATTGAAATGACTCTTGAGGAGTCTAAGTCCGATGTCGGTTCATCCTCAAATTCTTCTCAGCAGCAACAGCAGCAGATTCCCGAGGATGACGGTGACGATTGGTCTGACAACCCATGGAGCATCTTTAATTAAAATATAATTAGAAAGTAAAATAACACTAAGGGGTGTCGAATAAAAGTGACACCCCTTTTGCTGTCAATACGAGCTTGAGAGGTTGTCCCCTGTGGGGAAAATGTCAGCCGTAGGCTGACAAAATGGGGATAAACAGTTTAAAATCCCCCTATCGACTTCGCTGCGCACCGCTCAGGATGACAGTTTATCAGCTCTTTTTCAATTATTTCACATAGCTTTCAAATAGCCAATAAATAGTTTTCAAAAACCACCTGTATCATATATATAAAGCAAGGAGGCGTGTTAAAATGTATATAGTGAAAAACGCATTCAAAAGTATTACACGAAACAAGCTGAGAAATATTCTGATAGGGGTAATCGTCCTGATTATATCCGTTTCGGCTTGTGTTTCGCTCTCGATTCAGCAGGCGGCGGAGGTGGCGAAAGAGGACACCCTCAGCAACCTCAGCGTAACCGCTCAGATTTCCTTTGACCGTAAAAAGGCAATGGAGGATATGCAGCAAAAGAGCACCTCGGACGACAGTGATTCAGGCAGTGACAAGAGTTTTGACAGAGGTAAGTTTGATTTTGACGTACTTCAGGGCTCATCTCTCACGCTCGATGACTATATGAAATACACCAAGGCGCTAAAGAATGGCGACAGCTACTATTACTCTGGAGCTGTATCGCTTAACGCCACGGGAGATTTGCTTCCATACGGAACGAGCGAGGAGGACGAAAGCGACAGTTCCTCAAGCTCAAAGAGCTCCGATAATAAATCGAGCGGTAACAGCTCGGACAAAAACTCTCAAACACCGCCCAATATGCCCTCGGGAGACAGCAGCAACAGCAATAACAGCGGAGGCGGTCCAATGGGCGGTATGCCGTTTCAGGTGAATCAGGGCGACTTTACAATTACGGGTTACTCCTCGTATGACGCTATGCTTTCAATGTTCGGCGAGGACGGAAGCTACAAGATTTCCGACGGTGAAATGTTTGACGAAACCTCAGAGGCGTACGAGTGCGTTATCTCAAACGAGCTCGCAACATACAACAATCTAAAGGTCGGCGATACTATAAAGCTCGCTAATCCGCAGTACGAGAAAGAAACCTACAAGCTCAAAATTGTGGGAATCTATACAAACTCCGATTCCTCATCCGAAGAGGATAACCGCTTTAAGATGAACGACCCCGCAAACAATATTTATATGAACTATAACGCGTTCTCAAAGATTATCGCGGCGTCCGAGAAAGCCGACAACAAAACTACGGACAGCGACGGCAACAAAACCTCGGCGGCGCTCAGTGAGAACCTCGCTTTCACATATAAGTTCGCGAGTGTTGAGAATTACGAGAAGTTTGCGGATAAAGTGTACGACCTCGGTCTCAGCGACGACTACAAAGTAAGCTCAAGTGATTTACAGTCATACGAGAACAGCCTGACGCCCCTCGAAACCCTCAGCGGCACGGCTATGTGGTTCTTCTTCATAGTTCTCGCGGTCGGCGGAATAATCCTCATTACGCTCAACATCTTCAACCTCAGAGAGCGCAAATACGAGGTCGGCGTGCTGACGGCTATCGGTATGAAAAAGGCAAAGGTCGCTATGCAGTTTGTGACAGAGATTTTCATAGTTACATTCATTGCTTTGATAATCGGCACAAGCGTCGGCGCGGCGGTATCTGTTCCCGTCACGAATACTTTGCTTCAGAACCAGATTAGCAGCAGTCAGCAAAGCGACAGCAAAGTAAGCAAGAACTTCGGCTTTGAGAACAGCGATAACAACGGCAGACCTCAGGGCGGACCCGGGATGTCGGGCGGCGAAATGAATCCGTTTGGCAAGAGTACAAAGGCGGCGGATTACGTTGACAGCGTATCGAGCGCGACAAACTTTATGGTAATCCTTGAACTCGTACTTGTAGGTCTGTTCCTCACCATAGTCGCCAGCTTAGCGGCTCTGATAAGCATAATGAGGTACGAACCGCTGAAAATCCTTTCCAACAGGTCGTAAAAGGGGGTACGAAAAATGAGCACACTTAAACTTGACAATATATCTTATCATTACGAAAAAAATTCCGCGGAGGTTCTCGACAACCTCAGTATGGATTTTGAGTCGGGCAAGATTTACACAATTGTAGGCAAGTCGGGCGCGGGCAAAACGACGCTTCTTTCGGTGCTTTCGAGCCTCGCGAGACCGACTGACGGCAAGATTTTCCTCAACGAGGAAGACGTAGCCAAAATTGACCGCTATAAATTCCGAAGTAAGTATGTAGGAGTAATCTTCCAGAATTTTAATTTATTGACGCACCTGACGGCGCTTGAGAATGTGGTGCTTTCGATGGATATCTCGGGCAAAAAGTTCGACAGACCAAAGAAAGAAATAGCCGCGGAGCTGCTCGAAAAGGTCGGGCTCAGCCCTGATGAAGCAAAACGCAGAGTATTAAAGCTCTCGGGAGGTCAGCAGCAGAGGGTGGCAATCGCAAGAGCTCTCTCATACGACCCGGATATCATCCTCGCCGACGAGCCGACAGGCAACCTTGACGGCGAAACTCAGGACGAAATTATCAATATTTTCAGAATGTTAGCCGACGAGGGAAAGTGCGTTATTATCGTAACCCACTCGCCCGACGTGGCAAAGGCCAGCGACGTTCAATACGAGCTGAAAAAGGGCAAAAGAGTATAAATGTAAAAGGGACGGTTCAAAAGCGGATTCTGAACCGCCCTTCATTTTTTAAAACTTTACATTATATGAAAACTGTGATAGTATTTACATATAGTAAGAATAGAGGTGAACATTATGCCGACAAGATTAGAAATAGAGAATTCCATCAAGACTTTATTAAAGCGATATAATGCGGAGTATGCGCTTTTATTTGGCTCTTATGCCAGAGGTGAGGAAACTCCTGATTCGGATATTGACGTTGTAGTATTCGGAGGCGATAGCTTTAAAAAGACCAACATATTTGCTTTTGGTGAGGAACTTAGAGAAATGCTCGGCAAAAATGTTGACGCTTTTGAAATTTGCGAGGTTAATAAGGAAACATCGTTTTACAACAAGCTTATAGAGGAGGGGATAAAAATAGCATGATTGTTTCAGATAAGGAAAGACTTAAAAAGATTATTTCAACATATAATTCCCTAAAAACACAAATTGAAGAACACCATATTACAAAAGAAATACTTTTGAATGACGAGTTTTCTCAGTGGGCAGTTACAACGCCTTTGTATAATATAGGCGAACAGGTGTATATGCTCAGTGATAGTTTTAAAAAGGTAAATGCTCAAATACAATGGAGTGTAGTATCAGGGCTTAGGCACAGATTAGTTCATGATTATGAAGGAATAAACTGGTCGATAATCGTTGAAGTGGTGTTTGACGAAATGGATGACTTTGTCAGCTCAATTGAAAAGCTTATTTGATATTTGAATAGTTGTGTGATTTCAGCCGCAAAGCGGCAAATATCGACGACATTCAATACGAGCTGAAAAAGGGTAAAAGAGTATAAATGAAAAAACAGGAGCTGTTTTCAAAACAGCTCCTAATCTTTTTTGCTTATGGCTCTATAATAAAAGTTGGGGTAACAAATAGAGCCTACAAAAAATAATTATAAAAAAATGTAAAAAAGTAGAGCATATTTGCTACAAATCCGTTAAAATGGAATTGATGAGAAACCACGAAACGGAGGAAGCAATATGC
>JAFSZY010000051.1 GCA_017458845.1 Ruminococcus sp. | reverse complement strand
TAGTGTATCCCAGCTTTCCCTTGGGGGAAAGTGGGCAAATCGCTTGCGATTTGGTCGATAGAGGGTCAACTTTAGAAATGCTCGATATATCAAATGTTAGAATTAATACTATTTACAAGTGGACCCTCTCCCGCCTCCCGCTGGTCGGCACCCTCCCCCAAGGGAGGGCTTTTCCGTAGGGGAGCCCGAGACGGACTCCCCTACGATTTTATTGTTTTTCGTATTTTAACAGGGAAAGCTCAACTATCTTGTCACACAAAGCCGCAAAGTCCATACCGACGGCTTCCGCTTCCTGCGGAAGCAGACTTGTCGGAGTCATTCCCGGAAGGGAGTTCGCTTCCAGGCAAAAAGCCTCGCCGTTTTCGTTTAAGATGAAATCCATTCGCGCGTAGGATTTGAGCCCGAGAGTTTTGTACGCGGCATAGGCGCTGTCTCTGAGAGTTTTGTCCTCGGCTTCGGAAATCTTGGCGGGACATTCCTCGATTGTCAGACCTGCCTGATACTTGGACTTGTAGTCATAAAAGCCCGTCGTGGGGATAATCTCTATCGGAGGAAGAACCTCACCGCCGAGCACTCCGACGGCGAACTCGCGTCCCTCGATGAACTGCTCTACGACAATCTCGTTGTCATAAACAAAAGCTTCCTCTACAGCCGCGTCAAACTCGGCGCGGTTTTCGGCTTTTGTGAGTCCAACGCTGCTGCCGCCCGAGCAGGGTTTTATGATGCAGGGGAAAATATCCCAGCTTTCTGTGCTGTCCCCCCTGAAGAACACTTCGCCTTTGGCGATATTCACCTTATGCTGGGCGAACAGCGCTCTGCTTATGCCTTTATCCATAGCGAGAGCCGCCGACAGATAGTCGGTGCCCGTGTACTTTATTCCGAGAATATCAAACGCCGCCTGAAGCTGACCGTTCTCTCCCTCGCCGCCGTGAAGCGCGAAGAAAGTGATGTCCGCATAACGGCAGATTGCCATTACGCTTTTTCCAAGGAAGCAAGCCCCTCTGTCAGAGCGCATAGCCTTGACCGCCTCAATATCGGGCACGTCCTCGGCGACGCTCTTGCTCTCGATAAGGTCGCTGTTCTGAGCAAAAAGCTCCTCGGGTGTTTTGTCACCCTCATAGCCAAGGTAAACATCCATAAAAACGACGTTGTGTCCCTTTGTCCTCAGGGCTTTCGCAATCTTGCCTCCCGAGCTGATAGCGACGTCGCGCTCCATACTCAGACCGCCTGTAAGTACAACAATATTCATATTTTAATTTCCATAGCCTTTCCGCCCACAAATAGTAACTAAATTTCCATTAACCTTACCGTGGGCGGATAAGGCGTGTATGGAAATTTCAGTCATCGCTCGTTGCCGCTTTCGGCAAACTGAGCGGACAATATTAAACGGACTGAATAGTGTGATTTATCACACTATTCTCCTATGATTTTAATCAGCGCGTGTTTGTCGCGCTTTCCGTCGAGTTCATAGTAAAAAATCTGCTCCCATGTGCCGAAGTCGAGCCTGCCGTTTGTTATAGCGCAGACAACCTCGCGCCCCATAATTGTGCGCTTGAGGTGCGCGTCGGCGTTGTCCTCAAATCCGTTGTGGGCATACTGGCTGTAGGGCTTTTCTGGAGCGAGCTTTTCGAGCCACTTCTCATAGTCCGAATGCAGACCGCTCTCGTCGTCGTTGATAAACACGGAAGCGGTGATGTTCATAGCGTTGACGAGCACTAAGCCCTCTTTGATACCGCTTTCGTCAATCGCCTGCTGAACCTCCTCGGTTATTCGGACAATCTGTCTGCGGCGAGGCACGTTAAACCATAGCTCTTTTCTATAACTTTTCATATTAATCTCCACCTTGTTGTACCCCTTTTTAAAGGGGTGAAAATTGTTGCGAACAAAGTGAGCCGATTTTCGGGGATTGTCTAGTGTAACGGTCCTCTTTATTCATATGTTTGGATATTGCGGAGAGATAATCCCCCAAAATCAACTGCTGCGCAGTAATGATTTTGACCCCTTTAAAAAGGGGTACAATAATGTCTAAAACATAAATCCGTTGAATCCCCAGTTTTCGACTTCCTCAAACTTGACGTAACAATAAGCGGGGTCCACGCCGAGCTCTTCTTTCAAAATCTCACAAATACGCTCGGTGAGCTTTTCGTAGGCGTCGCGTGTGGATTTGCCGAAAATTTTGACCTCAACAAACGCGGTGTTCTCTTTATCGCCGTGGAACATCATACTCACGCCGTCCTCAACCGCGCACATAAAGTAGTTTGAGGTTTTGCCCGGGAGCAGCGAAATGCTGTCGGTGAGTTTTTGTTCAATAGTCTGCTTTTTTGTCTCGTCCGCTTTGACGGAAGTTCTTACATCAATAAAAGGCATAGTATCCCTCCAAAAAATCTATTTAACTATATAATTATATTACTTTATTGAATGTTTTTCAACCTATATAAAGAAAATCGGCGGAAATAAATCCGCCGAAATTAGTTATTTTATCGAATTGATAAGTCCGCCCTTTGCGATGATGTTCTGGATGAACTCGGGGAAGGGTTCGCCCTTGAAGCTTTCGCCCGTGGTTTCGTCGGTGATTACGCCCGTGTTGTAGTCAACGCTGACCGTGTCGCCGTCGTTGATAGCCTCCGCCGCCTCGGGGCACTCGATAATCGGGAGCCCGATGTTGATGGAATTGCGGTAGAAAATTCTCGCGAAGCTCGAGGCGATTACACAGCTTATTCCGCTCGCCTTGATTGCTATGGGAGCGTGCTCACGGGATGAACCGCAGCCAAAGTTCTTTGTGGCAACCATAATGTCGCCGTCTTTAACATTGTTTACAAATTCCTTGTCGATGTCCTCCATACAGTGAGCGGCGAGCTCCTTGTGAGAGGCTGTGTTGAGATAACGCGCGGGGATGATTACGTCGGTATCCACGTTATCGCCGAATTTATGTACTTTACCTTTAGCGTTCATAATAATTTATTCCTTAACCTTTCTGCTCATACATACGCTGAATAATCTACGAGCCAAATATAATGAGGAAACGAGTGGTCAGTGGTCAGTGCTCAGTGGTTAGAATCTATAAATATTTTAATTAAACTGTCTGCTGAATACTGACTGCTGAGAACTGTATCAAACCTTCTCGGGATTTGTAATGTAGCCAGTGACAGCGCTCGCCGCGGCAACTGCGGGGCTTGCGAGATAAACCTCGCTGTCAACGTGACCCATACGGCCTACAAAGTTGCGGTTCGTGGTGGAGATTGCTCTCTCGCCCGCCGCGAGGATACCCATATGACCGCCAAGACAGGGACCGCACGTCGGTGTGGAAACAACCGCTCCCGCGTCTACAAAGATATCGAAAAGTCCCTCGTGCATAGCCTGCTGCCAGATTTTCTGAGTACCCGGGATTACAATACAGCGAACACCTTTGGCAATAGTCTTGCCCTTGAGCACATCAGCCGCCGCGCGCAGGTCGGAGATACGTCCGTTTGTACACGAGCCGATTACAACCTGGTCAATCTTGACTTCGGTATCGCCGATTTCGTCAACTGTGCGTGTGTTCTCGGGAAGGTGCGGGAACGCTACGGTCGGGCGGATTTCGGAAAGGTCGATTGTGTATTCCTCGTCATAAACAGCGTCGTCGTCAGCGGTGTACTCAACAGGTGTGCCCTGATATCTGCCGTCGCAATATTCACGTGTGATATCGTCAACGGGGAAAATTCCGTTCTTCGCGCCAGCTTCAATCGCCATATTCGCGATACAAAGTCTGTCGTCAATGTTGAGGTGTTTTACGCCTTCGCCGACAAATTCCATTGACTTGTACAGCGCGCCGTCAACGCCGATTTTGCCGATAATATGCAGGATAACGTCCTTGCCCGCTACAAAGCCCTGTGGCTTGCCTACAAGGTTAAATCTGATAGCGGCGGGAACCTTGAACCAAGCCTTGCCGCTCATCATACCCGCGCACATATCGGTTGAGCCGACGCCCGTGGAAAAAGCGCCGAGAGCGCCGTATGTGCAGGTGTGGGAGTCAGCGCCGATGCAAAGGCAGCCCGGACCAACCAGACCCATCTCGGGCAAAAGCGCGTGCTCAATTCCCATACCGCCTACATCGCGGTAATTTTTTATGTCGTATTTGTCGGCAAACTCACGGCTCTGCTTAACCTGAGTTGCCGCCTTGATGTCCTTGTTAGGTGTAAAGTGATCCATAATCAAAGCGATTTTTGTGTTGTCAAAAACGGAAGTCGCGCCGTTCTGCTCAAACACGTTAATCGCGACAGGCGTGGTGACGTCGTTGCCAAGCACTAAGTCGAGCTTAGCCTCGATAAGCTGTCCCGCCTTGACCTCGTCTAGTTCCGCGTGGGCGGCGAGGATTTTTTGAGACATTGTCATTCCCATAATAACTACTCCTTTTCAATTCTCGTACCCCCTTTTAAGGGGGTAAAAATCGTTAAGCGTTTTTCGCTTCGATTTTTGGGGGTTGTTTAGCGCAGCGATCCTCTTTATTCATACGTATGATAAACAGGAAAGATAATCCCCCAAAATTGATGGACTAAGTCCATAACAATTTTGACCCTCTAAGCGAGGGCTGCAACCCTTTTGTCACTTCGTGACATTTCCCTTTTTAGGGGAATTTCCTTTAAAAAGGGGTGCTTAATTAAAGTAATTATCTCACACTCTCTTGCCAAAAGATTGTAAAGTATGATACAATTAGCGTATAAAAGATTGGGATGTGAATCAAAATGAAGAACCGCGCGTATATCAAGGAAATATTTGACAGCGTAAACTACACCCGAAAGTTTTCGAAGGGCTCAATTATCTATCATCAGGGCGACTACGCCTCAAGCTTTTATTACCTGAAAAAAGGCAAGGTGCGGGTATATATGACTTCTCCCGACGGGGTAGAACACACGCTATCAACAGCGTCGAGCGGTGAAATCCTCGGCGAAGCGGCTTTCTTTGACAAAATGCCGAGAATTAGCTCCGCAAACGCCCTGTCGAACATCGAGGTCGCTGTAATAAACGAGGAAACCTTGCTGACGCTCACCCGAAAATATCCGAAGCTCGCGCTGGAACTGCTCAACCTGCAGGCAACCAGAATCCGACAGCTGTCCTCTCAGCTGGACGCCATGACTTTCCTGAAAGCCAACGAACGAATCGCGAAAGTCTTGCTCCAAAATACAGACGACAATAACGAGGTGAGCCTCACACACGAGGAAATTGCGGGAGCCACAGGCGTTACACGCGTCACAGTCAGCAAAATCCTCCGCGAATTTAAGGACAAAGGCATTTTGAAAACCGAATACCGTAAAATAATTATGTTTAACTCTGAAAAATTACAACATTTAGTTAAAGAATAACTCGCAGGTAAATATTTATTGATTTTTATCCCTGTTTATGGTATCATTAGTTTGCTACATAATCGAAAATTGAATACAGAGTCTATAAAGAACAAATAGTTGATTTTTTACACCCTGGTTCTGTGTTTGGATAAAACACAAGCTCATTAGGGTGTGCACTCTGTGTTTATCTTTCGATTATGTAGCGTAATCGGAGCTTTGTGTTTTTCGTGCGTAGCTTCGCTACGCACTTTTTGTTTTCTGAGGAGAATTTGTTATGGATGCTAAAGATACCAAAATTGCAATTAACACTAGTATTTATGAAATGCTAATTTTATTTTTTCTTCAATCAAAAGATTGTTACGGGTATGATATATATAAAATGTTAAAAGCAGGCTTTAACAATAAACTGAATATATCAAGCAATAGAGTGTATTCAATCATTTATGAATTACGCAAATCCGGTATAATAAGCGAATACACAAAGCCATATGGAAAAAGAGCGCGCCACGTTTATTATCATTTAAACCCCATAGGTGAAGTTGTGTTAAACAGGTTGTTGAATTCATATTCTATTACTATTAACCACATAAATTCCATCATATATAAACCAGATAAAATAGAATTATAATATTGTTCAGTTTTAACTTAACTAACTGCCAATAACTGTCTGCAACCACAAAAAAAGGAGTTACCAAAGCGGTAACTCCTCTTTATATTTCGGCTCTATAATGAAAGTTGGGGTAACAAATAGAGCCTACAAAAAATAATTATAAAAAAATGTAAAAAAGTAGAGCATATTTGCTACAAATCCGTTAAAATGGAATTGACGAGAAACCACGAAACGGAGGAAGCAATATG
>JAFSZY010000050.1 GCA_017458845.1 Ruminococcus sp. | reverse complement strand
TGTGTTCAAAAAGTCCAAGGGCAACAAAAAAATCGCCGTATCAAGCAAGGGCAAAGTAACAGTTAAGGCAGGTCTCAAGAAGGGTACCTATAAAGTTACGGTTAAGGCTACAGCCAAGGGCAACACAGCCTATAAGGCTAAGACCAAGTCGGTAACGCTCAAGGTACAAGTAAAATAAATTCGCAATTCTCAATGCGCAATTAAGGGCTCCCGTTCGGGAGCCCTTTTCAATTTATATCTGACGTATGTAGGAATACCAAGGCTTCCCCACTAGGGGGAAGTGGCTGAGCGCAGCGAAGTCGATAGGGGGATTAATAGACTCTAAGCCCCCTTTGTCAGCCTGCGGCTGACATTTCCCCCTAAGGGGCAACCGAGCGAATGATTTGCTGCGGCTGACATTTCCCCATAGGGAACAGCTGACAGCCGCGGAGAGCTGTTCCCTACACGCGGACTGACGGACATTTCCCCCTCTGGAGACAATCGCGCAAGCTCGAAACGGCAAAAGCTCGGAGCTTTTGGCTCCGAGCTTAGTTTTTTCTATCTGTCCTCTAGTTTTTTATATGTTTTATGCTTTGAAATACTCATATAAGCGGGACGTATAATCTTGTTGCCGTTGATTAGCTCCTCCATACGGTGAGCGCTCCAGCCCGCGATTCTGGCAATCGCGAAAAGCGGAGTGTAAAGCTCGGTAGGAAGGCTCAGCATATTGTAAATAAATCCGCTGTAAAAATCGACGTTTGCGGAAACGCCCTTATAGATGTGCTTCTTCTCCCCTATTACCTGAGGAGCTAAACGCTCAACTCGGCTGTACAAGTCATACTCGTCCTCAAGACCTTTGGCTTTCGCGAGCCTTTCGGTAAATCTCTTTAGTATCTGCGCGCGCGGGTCGGAAATAGTGTAAACCGCGTGTCCCATACCGTAAATCAGACCGCTGCGGTCATAAGCGTTTTTGTCGAGAATATCCGAAAGATACTTAGCAATCTGTTCGTCACTTTTCCAGTCGCGAACATTGATTTTCAAATCCTCAAACATCTTGCTTACTCTCACATTGGCGCCGCCGTGTTTGGGTCCTTTGAGAGAACACAAAGCCGATGAAATCGCCGAATATGTGTCCGTACCCGAAGAGGTTACAACGTGGGTCGTAAAGGAAGAGTTGTTGCCGCCGCCGTGCTCCGCGTGAAGCACAAGCGCCATATCGAGCACCTTTGCCTCCAGGTCGGTGTATTGCTGGTCGGGACGCAGGAGCGTCAGAACAATCTCGGCAGTGGATTTCTTTGGATCGGGGACATGTATAAACAAGCTCTGGTTACGCAGGTAATGGTTATAAGCCTGATAGCCGTAAACCGAAAGCAGCGGAAATACCGAAATAAGCTGCATACACTGTCGCAATACGTTCTCAATGGATGTGTCGTTGGGGTTGGAATCGTAGCAGTAAAGCGTCAGAACCGAACGCGCGAGGGTGTTCATCATATCGGCTGAGGGCGCCTTCATTACAACGTCGCGCACAAAGTTGGTCGGAAGCGCACGATAGGCTCCGAGCATATCCTTAAAGTTTTCAAGAGCGTGAGCTGTCGGCATCTCGCCGAAGAGCAGAAGATACACAACTTCCTCAAAACCGAATCTTCCGTCGCCCACAAAACCGTCAACGATATCCTCGATGTTATATCCGCGGTAATACAGAACTCCGTCGCAGGGAACAGTCTTTCCGTCAACAACCTTGTTCTGTACAATCTCGGAAATGTCGGTCAGTCCCGTACGGACGCCTTTACCGTCAATATCGCGCAGACCGCGCTTAACGTCATATTTGGCGTATAAATCCTTGTCAATCGCAGAGTTTTTATAAAGCTTACCGGCAAGCTTGATTATCCGTTTATTAGTGTCATAATAAGCTAGATCCCTTGGCATTATATCAACTCCTTTCCTATAATAAACGTTCTTCTTGTCATTCTGAGAAACATAGTGACGAAGAATCTTAATAGCTGTATAAAATCCTTCGCTGATGCTCGAATGACAGAAAAGCAATAATATAAACGCAAAGGGATGGCTCGCGCCATCCCTTTTTAACCTGTTAACTTTTATATCTTAATTATCAAATAATTAACATAACCTCGTTATCTGTTTTAGAACTGCGCATAAAGTCTTTAGAAAGATATTATACCATAGTTATTTCAAAATTGCAACTATTTTAAATAAGTGCCCGTGGTTCCGATTTTACCGGGACCGTCTTTGACGTAAACTCTCATATTGCCTTTGCCCGGAGAGGAAACTGAAAGTGTTCCGCCGCTGACTTGCTTAACATCTCCCGTTACGGCGTCAACATAGCGACCGTTGGGAATGCCTGTGAATGTGGCTCCGTTGGTTACCGCTACACAAGCGACAGAATCTGTGCCGCCGGAAGTATAACGACGCAGATAACACATATCGCCGTACGATTTGTACTGACCCTTCTGAAGCGCGGGAACCGCCTGACGAATAAGGTTCAGCTGACGAAGGTGAACCGCCAGAGGTTTGCTCAGCGTCGTATTCACATTGCCGCTTGCGGTATATTTACCAAAGTCCGAAGCGGTAACAGAACCTGTGAGCTGGTCTCCGAAGTACGCGCGTCCTGTGGTTGAAAGCGGAGCTGTTGTACCCTTATCACAGGGAGCGCCCGCCATAAACTCAGTCTCAGTACCGTAATAAATACAGGGAATACCGCGGAAAGTGAACATCAGGTTCATATTCTCGGCCCAAGACTGAGTACCGCCGTTGAAACGGTTATCAGAGTCGGGACCGTAGTCGTGAGAGTCAACATACATAACGTTCCATGTGGAATCGTTAAAGTATCTGTCCTCATCAACACCCGCGTTGTAAGCTCCCGACGCGCTGTCGAAATTCCAGTGCATTCTGAAGTCGATAACACCTGCGCCGTTAGCCTTGGAATAATCGGGTGTGTGGTAGGATGTACCGTTGAGGAACGCGTTAGAGGACGTGGGAGCGCTTTCGGGATTGGAGTGTGAAGTAAAGTGCTCAATAGAATTGTTTAGGTTGGTCTGCCAGTTACTTGTCCAGTTGCTCTGCCATTTGCTCTCTGTTTCCGCCCATGTATAGAACGCGGGAGAATCAGACTGAACGCCGTGGTTCCATATATCGCGGACACGCGCGCAGCACTCGCCGAAGATATAGAAGTTTTTAACATTCTTATACGCGGGATAATAAGCGTGGTTGAGAGTCCAGCGGCTGATGTGCTTCAAAGTATCAAGACGGAAACAGTCAACGCCCATATCAACATAATCCATATATGTGTCGTTCAGGTACTTAGCGACTGTAGGATTCTCGGTATTTATATCAACGCAGTCTCCCGCAATCTGACCTGTCTGCTCGGTATAGCTCTCATAACTCATATCCTTGGAGTGATGGAAGTTATTGGCTGTATCCTTACTATCCTCTTTCATACACGCAAGACGAGCCTGATACTGTTCACCGGGCTGCATATTGTTATAGTTGGGATAGTTCTTTGCGAGAGGTCCGTTCTGATTAACCTGCATACAGCTGATTTTCTCCAAATCTTTTACAGAGCTGTACTTTTTGTCAAACATATGACAGAGTGTACTCTCGCCGAAGTTACCCGCGTGGTTCCATACAACGTCCTGCACAATCTTCATATTCTTTTCGTGACAAGCCTCGATTAAATCCTGATATGTAGCCCCTTGGCTCTCATAACGCGGGTCAACCTTTGTAAAGTCAAACGCGTGATAGCCGTGGAAGTCATAACCCGAAGCGTTCTCTACTACAGGAGTTATCCATATGGTTGTAAATCCAAGCGCTTTGATGTAGTCGAGTCTTTCGATAAGTCCCTTGAAGTCGCCGCGCCAAGCCTTGTCGGAGTCGGGGTTGTTGGCGTTTGAATCATCCCAGCAGTGAACATTGTTGGAGCTGTCGCCGTCGTAGAAACGTGTGGTCATAACAAAGTAGATACTGTCCTCACGCATATCCGTACGCTCATAGGAATCCGCCTGCGCCGGGTCCTTGGAGTACCATCTTTTATTCTTGTACCACCATTCGCCCGTTTCACGGGTGAGCTCGTCGGACTGTACGCCGTTCTTTACAAAGAGCATATTTATCTTTGTTTTATTAGAAAAGACGTATCTGTACCAATTATTGCCCTCAGACGTCATTGACGGACCGGGATAGGTAGTCTCGATATTATCAGGCAAAGAGTTCCAATAATAGATATTGGGAGTTCCGCCTTCGCAATAGTAGTGAATCGTTATTCCGCCCGCGCCCGTGTCAGCCTTTTTGGTATCAACAGCAGCTGTAGAAATAGCCGCCGCGCTGACTAAAACAGCAATCGCGAGAAGTAACGCGACAATCTTGTGAATTTTCTTCATTTTCAAACCTCCTAAATCACAGAAGTATACTCATGTTAATTATATTGTACAATTGTCAAATTAAAATTCTGTATTAGAATTTTAACCTCGAAACAACATAAAAAATTATTGTGTTTTTTTGTACAACATTTATACATTTTCAGCGGTCAGCGGTCAGTGAGCAGCGTTTAGCTGCGGTAATGGCGCCCCGGTCTCCCCTGCGGAAAGACAAAAGGGATACCGAGACGGTATCCCCTACGATAAATATTATGTTCTCGGTATTCATTGACCACTAACCACTGATTACTGACAACTCTAAAAGCGCTTTTGCGATACCGTCGCTGTCGCAGTCGGAGGTGATCATATCCGCCGCCGCCTTTAAAGCTTCCTCAGCGTTGCCCATAGCTATCCCCATACCAGCCTTTTGTATCATTGAAATATCGTTAAAGCTGTCGCCGAAAGCAATCGCCTCGTTTGTGGATATTCCCATATCCCCGCAGATAATCTCAAGCCCTGTGCCTTTGTCTATGTCCTTGGGCATAACCTCGAGAAACCACGGAGCGGAGAGATAGATGTCGAGCTCGCCGCCAAAGTTTTCTTTGAGCAGATTTTCCATTTGTCTCAGTGTTTCCGGGTCGCCCGCAAGCAGCATTTTGTGCAAATCCCAGTCCACATAATCTGCAATATCGTCCACACGGTTGAGCGGCAGTCCGATTACTTCTGGCTCAATATGCGTGTAATCGTTCTCCTTTTTGTCCGCGAAGATAATATCGCCCTTGTGCACCATCGTAGTGATATCGGTTGGACGCAAAAGCTCATACACAGGCTCGATATACTTGCTGTCGAGATAGGTAGTGTTAATCAGCTCCCGGTCGGAGTTAAAAATTGCTCCGCCGTTGAACCCCATATAATACCCGCCGTATTTGAATACATCCAATTCCTCAGCGTAGGGGCACACTCCATAAGGCAGTCTGCCCGAGCATACGGCAAGCTTAATTCCTCTCTTTTGAGCATCCATCAGAGCCGCTCTTGTGCGCGGAGTTATTACCTTTTTTGTATTCAATAAAGTATCGTCAATATCAACCGCTATGAGTTTGTATTTATTTCTCAATCCTTAATCCTCAATTCTCAATTTGGAAAGCACTTCGCCAACCTTGTCATGAAAAACCAAATTCGCCTTAGCGTCCACAGGTGTCGGGTCGCGGTTGATAAGCACCAGATTATCCCCTCTGAAATACTGTATCAGCCCCGCCGCGGGATAAACCGTAAGGCTTGTCCCCGCTACGATAAGCGTATCGGCGTTCGCGATAGCGTTTACCGCGCCGCGAATCGTGTCGTCATCCAAACCCTCTTCATATAGGACAACATAGGGCTTTATCAGTCCGCCGCAGCTGTCGCATTTTGGAACACCGTCAGAGTTCTTGACAAAAGCTGCGTCAAAGAGCCTTCCGCACGAGGTGCAGTAATTTTGGTGAACCGTGCCGTGCAGTTCATACACGGTCTTACTGCCCGCCTTCTGGTGGAGCCCGTCAATATTCTGCGTTACAACCGCCTTCAGTTTGCCCGCCTTTTCGAGTTCGGCGAGCTTCTTGTGAGCGGCGTTGGGCAAAATATCCAGCGCGAGCATTTTGTCCTTGTAAAAGCGATAAAACTCCTCAGTGTTGCGCACAAAGAATGTATGGCTCAGAATCTGCTCGGGAGGATAGTCGTACTTTTGATTATAAAGTCCGTCCACGGAACGGAAGTCGGGAATTCCGCTTTCCGTGCTCACACCCGCTCCGCCGAAAAATACGATATTCTCACTCTCGTTGATAATCCTCTGAAGTTCGGTAATTTTGTCCATAAGGGGCACCTCATAAAAAGTTATAAAACGCAGGGAGAGCAGAAGCCCTCCCTTAATACTCAAATATTATCCGTAGTATTTGTCCATAAGTTTATCAAAAATCTTTATTGAGCCAAATACGGGGAGCTTTTTCTCTTTGCCTGTCGCGGCGTTTACAATTCCGATAATTGAAATAACAGCAAAGAAAATATAACCAAGAGAGAAAATAACGCTAAACAAAGTATATACCGCGCTGTTAGCGTAATAGGAATAGAAATATCCGTATGTGATATGACCCGGGAAAATAGCTCCGATAATAAGGAGCAAAATGTTTGCTGCGATACAGTAAGCGATAGCCGCCGCGCAGAGTGTAACACCCTGTCTGACGTGGTACTCACAGTATTTCGAGTCCTTCTTAGCGAGCATAGGGATTAAAAGCAAAAGTCCCATATACGCGAGCCACGCTATGCCTTTGTTAGCTGATACATCGTCAGCCGGGGAAGCAACCGTAACCTGCTCCGTGGGAATCTGCTCTGTTTGAGTCTGTTGTGCCTGCTGAGGCTCCTGTGCCTGCTGTGTCGGCTGAGCCTGTACTTCTACGGGAGTTCCGCAGTTAGCGCAGAACTGTACGCCCTCTCCAAGCTCCTTGCCGCAATTTTTGCAAAATGCCATTGTTTTTATCTCCTTTGAAAAAATTAGTACAATACCAAACATTAGTATAATTTTTTTTGCTTTTGTTGTCAATATATAATGGGTCTGGCTCAAAAGGCAACCCCAGTTATAAATCAAGTCTTTTTCCTAACCTTACTGACAATAAGGTATATCGCGCTGCAAACAAACAGTATAACCGAAATAAACTGGCTTGTGGAAAGGAATCCTACAAAGCCCCTGTAAGTATCGCCGCGGAAGAATTCCAGAATAAACCTGTATGTGGGATAAATTAAAAGGTACAGCGCGAGAATCTTGTGGTTCGCCTTGCCCTTCTTGTATAAGTAGAAAAGCAGGAAGAAAAGCAAAAGATTCAAAACCGCCTCTGCAAGCTGCACGGGAAATCGCGGAACACCGTTGGCAGCCTCCACCAGAGAGTGTTCGTAAGTAATGCCGTGTTCCCACTCGGCACCGTAACAACATCCCGACAGGAAGCACCCTATTCTTCCGAAAAAATGAAAAAGAGGAACAGCCATCGCGCCGATATCGCTGTAATCACCGAAACTCAGCTTTCTGACTTTCGAATAAACAAAGAATACTATTATCGCGCCTATCAGTCCGCCGTAAAACACGGAACCGCCGAGGATTCTGCTCAATCCGTTAATCAAGTCATCAAAGCTTTTGATTTTGTCCAAGTGAGTGAAAAAATACCCAACCTCATTCGGAACGGTAAAGGCATAGAGAAGATGACTGAAAATCAGCACGCCGCCAAAAGAGAATAGCATCATAAACAGCATTTCGATTTCATCAAGTCCGCGTTTTTTTGCGAGCTTGTAGGTGAACAAAAGCACAAGCAGCACACCCACAAGAGCGCATATCATATACATGGAAATTACTTTTCCAAATAGTTCAAATGTCGGAAACATAATTATACATCCTTATAAAACAAAAAAGGCATAAGAATCCTTATGCCCATTCTGTTTCTTAAAATTTTAGCTTAAGCTGCTAAGGCTGCTGCTGAGGCTGTTGAGAGCGCTGCTGAGGTCGCCGTTAGCCGCGCTGGTAACTAAAGCGTTACCGGCACAAAGGATGCAAGCTGCGCAGATAACGCCGATGAAAGCAAGAGCCGCACCAACGATACCGCATACGAGACCTGCTACCGCAAGACCCTTGGGAGCATTCTCAGCCTTAGCCTTTTTCATACCCATTGCGCCGAATACGATACCTGCAATTGCGCAAATGAGAGCGATGATTGAAAGGACCAGACCCCACCATGCAAATACAACGCCGATGATACCGCAGACTAAAGCAACGATTGAACAAGTTTTTGCTGACATAAGTTTACCCTCCTTGAAAATTTGTGACTTAATTATATATTAATTCTATGCGGCAGTCAATAAAAATATCAAAACTTTTTATATATTACCGCATAAATTAATAACCTTTACTGACAAATCTTTCTGCGGATTAACGAATTAATCCGGCACCTGCCGCTGAACAAAGAATGCACGCGTAACAGATAACTCCGATTAACGAAAAAGCCGCGCCGATGATGCCGCATACGAGACCGCCGACAGCAAGACCCTTGGGCATATTCTCAGCTTCAGCCTTTTTCATACCCATAGCGCCTAAGATAATACCAACTACTGAGCAGATTAAAGCAATGATAGCAAGAACACCGAACCAAGAAAAAACCAATCCAACAATACCGCAAACTAAAGCAGTAACTGAACAAGCCTTTGCACTCATACATTTCCCCTCCTTATAGATTTGTATGTAAATTATATATTATCTCTGTATCTTAAGTCAATAAAAGTATCAAAACTTTTACCTTATTACTACACAAAAACAGCATTTAGTTACCAATTCAAGGCATTTTCACTAATTATCGTTCTTTATTTTTTCTATTATTTGCTGCAAAGTCTCTTCGTCATCGTCTTTTTGGGCGTTAACTTTATTCACACTTCCCGATACAGACACCAGCCCCGTGCCTATAACTATACTCAAGAGCCATATTGTTATAGCAGGAACCAGATTGAATTTTTCGCCTGTAATAAATCCGATTATCACACCCGCCAGCAAGCCGACAATAATCAGACATATTCCCGATACAAAAAGTATATCCGCAAGTTTTTTGTTCATATAATCACACCTATCTGTCCACTATTTTACTCTGTAACCAAGCTATTTGCAAATAATTCCCGAAAATTCGTCCGTATGCATAAATACATAGCTTAATCTTTATCTATTTAGACGAAAAATTTTCATATATTTACATTGATATTCCCATCCTTATGTGATACAATAACAGTACTGACACCGAAATCGGTATTGAGGTGAAAGGCTCTGCGAATATTTTATAAGTGCAGCTGTGCCTTTCGGTACAGCTATTTTTTTATTTGGCTCCTTTGGCTAAAGGAGCTGTCGAGCATCGCGAGACTGAGGATTGTATAAATTGCGGCGTAGCCGCCACCAATCAATGATATGTATTTAGTATGTAAAGGAGATGTGATAATATCATGGAAACAAGAGTAGCCGCCGTAAGCATTATTCTTGAAAACTCAAACTCTGTTGAGGAAATCAACAAGCTTATTTCCGACTACAGCGACTATGTCGTCGGGAGGATGGGAATTCCCTACAAAAGACGGGGTATCTCCATCATCAGCGTTGTGCTTGACAGCCCGCAGGATATTATTTCGACTTTCTCGGGCAAGCTCGGGAAGCTGGACGGCGTGAGCGCAAAGACCGCTTACTCCAAATATGTGTTCAACGATGATTGATTTAGTCGAAAAACTTTACAAAAATCAAACTCTTTCAAAGAAGGAGTTTACGGAGCTTTTAAACTGCGATACCGATACCGCCGAAAGGCTCAGAGCGCTTGCCGAGAAGGTAAGGATTGAAAACTACGGTCACGACATCTACGTTCGAGGGCTGATTGAGTTCTCAAACTACTGCAAAAGGGACTGCCTGTACTGCGGAATACGCCGCAGTAATAATAACTGCGAGCGCTACAGGCTCAGCCTTGACGAGATTATGGAGTGCTGTGGCGAGGGCTATAATTTAGGCTTCCGCACCTTTGTGCTACAGAGCGGCGAGGATTCGTATTTTAACGATGACAGAATATGTGAAATCATCACGACAATCAAGTCAAAATACCCAGACTGCGCGCTTACGCTCTCGATTGGCGAAAAGTCATACGACAGCTACAAACGCTACTTCGACTGCGGAGCTGACCGTTACCTGTTAAGGCACGAAACCGCAAACAAAGCGCACTACCAAAAACTCCACCCGAGCGCTCAGACCTTTGAGAACCGCAGGCGCTGTCTTAACGACCTGAAAAAAATCGGCTACCAGACAGGCTGCGGGTTTATGGTGGGCTCGCCGTACCAAACTGATGAATGTATAGCGGACGACCTTTTGTTTATCAAAGAGTTTAACCCGCAAATGGTCGGTATAGGTCCTTTTATAAGCCACAAGGATACTCAGTTCAAAGATTACCCGAGCGGAACGCTTGAGCTAACGCTAAAACTGCTTTCAATCATCAGACTTATGCTGCCGAAGGTGCTTTTGCCTGCTACAACTGCGTTGGCGACAATCGACCCGAGAGGCAGAGAAAAGGGGATTCTGGCGGGAGCGAATGTCGTTATGCCTAACCTCTCCCCTGTTTCGGTACGAAAGAAATATCAGATTTACGATAACAAAATCTGCACGGGCGATGAGAGCGCCCAATGCAAAAACTGCCTTGATTTGCGTGTCAAGTCAATCGGCTGCAGGGTAGTTGTTGACAGAGGAGATAGTAGGAATATATAAAAAGGCTTCCCTTGGGAAATTCCCCTGTTAGGGGAATTGTCACGAAGTGACAAAAGGGTTGCCGTTCTTGCTAAAGAAAAGCTGTCAGGCAAAGCCTGACTGATGAGGGACTTTTATTCCTCTATATCTACACCAAAACAAAGCAAATATGGATAGGTAGTCCCTCACCCGACCAAATCGCCTTTAGAGCGATTTGCCCACCCTCCCCCAAGGGAGGGCTCATAATGTAAAGGAGAAATTGAAATGTACAATCCAAAATCGCTTAAAGCGGAAGAATTTATAGACCATCAGGAAATTTTAGATACGCTCAAATACGCCGACGAGAACAAAGACAACTTTGAGCTCATCGACAGCCTGCTCGAAAAGGCAAAGAACCTCAAGGGCTTAACCCACCGCGAGGCGAGCGTGCTGCTCGCGTGTGAGGACGAGGAGAGGACAAAGAAAATGTTTGACCTCGCCGAGCAGATAAAAAAGGACTTTTACGGCAACCGCATAGTAATGTTCGCGCCGCTTTACCTCTCCAACTACTGCGTAAACGGCTGTGTGTACTGCCCCTACCACTACAAGAACAAGCACATCTGCCGCAAAAAGCTCACTCAGGAAGAAATCAAGCGCGAAGTCATAGCGCTCCAGGATATGGGACACAAGCGCCTCGCTCTCGAAACAGGCGAGGACCCCGTAAATAATCCTATAGAGTATGTACTAGAGAGCATTAAGACAATTTACAGCATAAAACACAAGAACGGCGCTATACGCCGCGTTAACGTCAACATAGCCGCAACCACTGTCGAAAACTACCGCAAGCTCAAGGAGGCGGGCATCGGCACCTACATTCTGTTCCAGGAGACCTACCACAAGGAAAGCTACGAAAAACTCCACCCCACAGGCCCCAAGCACAACTACGCCTATCACACCGAGGCTATGGACAGAGCTATGGAGGGCGGTATCGACGACGTGGGCTTAGGCGTACTGTTCGGACTCGAGCTTTACCGCTATGAGTTCGCGGGACTTTTGATGCACGCCGAGCACCTTGAAGCTGTTCACGGCGTAGGTCCTCATACTATCAGCGTTCCCCGAATCAGAAAAGCCGATGACATTGACCCGAGCGTGTTTGACAACGGAATTTCGGACGAAACCTTCGGGAAAATCTGCGCGCTTATAAGAATCTGCGTACCATACACGGGTATGATTATCTCGACAAGAGAAAGCCCCGAGGTGCGCGACCGGGTTATCCGCCTGGGCGTATCACAAATAAGCGGCGCTTCAAAAACCTCTGTCGGCGGTTACGCTGACGGCGGCGAGGAAGAAAACAGCGAACAGTTTGACGTCAGCGACAACCGAACTCTCGACGAGGTTGTAAACTGGCTGATGAGCAAGGGCTACATCCCCTCGTTCTGCACAGCCTGCTACCGCGCGGGACGCACGGGCGACCGATTTATGAAGCTATGCAAGAGCGGACAAATCCAAAACTGCTGTCAGCCTAACGCGCTGTTGACGCTCAAAGAATACTTAATCGACTACGCGTCCCCAGAAACCAAGAAAATCGGCGAACAGCTCATTAAAAATGAACTTGACAACATACCTAACGAAAAGGTAAAATCTAAGTGTATAGAGCTGCTCGACTTGATTGACAAGGGCGACAGGGACTTTAAGTTTTAATTTAGAATTAAGAATTGAGAATTATTTGAGAATTATTTCTCCGCACCAGAGGTGATAATATGTCAACCACTCTTAACGATACTCCATCCGCCAACAGACTGCACATCGGCTTTTACGGAAAACGCAACTCGGGCAAAAGCTCGTTGATTAACGCCTTTACGGGGCAGGAAGTCAGCATTGTTTCCGAGGTTGCGGGCACTACAACCGACCCCGTAAACAAGGCAATGGAAATCCACGGCATAGGCGCGTGTGTGCTCATCGACACAGCGGGCTTTGACGACATCGGCGAGCTCGGCGAAATGCGTATAAAAAAGACCGAGAAAACCGCCGATAAAACCGACATAGCGATTGTGCTTTTCTCGGGCGACGACATCACAAAGGAATGTGAGTGGTACGAGCTTTTCAAGAGCAAAAACATCCCCGTAATCCCCGTTGTCAGTAAGGCGGATTTGCTAATTAACGGCAGCGCGTATGTGTTCAAGGTTCGCAACAGAATAGGCGAAAAGCCCCTGCAGGTCAGCGCCGTTGACAAAAGCGGAATAGAAGAGCTCAAGGAGCAGATAATCCGCCTGATTCCGTCGGACTACAACGCGCCGACAATCACGGGAAGCCTTTGCGAAGAAGGCGACCTCGTACTCCTCGTTATGCCTCAGGACATTCAGGCGCCGAAGGGAAGGCTCATTCTTCCGCAGGTTCAGACGATAAGAGAATTACTGGACAAAAAATGCTCCGTAATGAGCTGTACCACGGATAAGCTTATTCATACTCTGAAAGCTCTCAGCAGTGAACCGAAGCTGATTATCACCGACTCCCAGGTGTTCGGCTATGTATATGAAAACAAGCCCGAGAGCAGTATGCTCACGAGCTTCTCGGTGCTTTTCGCCGCGTACAAGGGCGACCTTTCCTATTATATTGAGGGAGCGAATGCGCTTGACAGCCTCACCGAAAACAGCCGTGTGCTCATAGCCGAGTGCTGTACCCACGCTCCGCTGAGCGAGGATATCGGCAGAGTCAAAATCCCCAGAATTTTAAGAAACCGTGTAGGAAAAGACCTAACCATAGATATGGTTTCGGGCACCGATTTCCCCGAAGATTTGAGTGACTATGACCTGGTTATCCAGTGCGGCGGCTGTATGTTCAACCGCCAGTATATTATGAACAGGATAGATAAAGCCAGAGAGCAAAGCGTCCCGATGACAAACTACGGCGTTACTATCGCCCACCTGACGGGTATTCTGGACAAAATTGTCACCCCGTAAGGGTTGCAAATACTATTAATATAGTGTAAAATCGTAGATAACAACAAAGCCTTCCCCCGGGGGAAGGTGGGCAATTCGTCCCAAAGACGAATTGGTCGGATGAGGGACTACCTTTCAAATAGCTGTTTTTTGGCGTTTATATCAGGGAAACCGAGTCTCTCTCCCGCCTCCCGTTGGTCGGCACCCTTTCCTTAGCAGGAACGGCAACCCTTTTGTCACTTCGTGACATTTCCCCTAATAGGGGAATTTCCCAAGGGAGGGCTAAAAACGCAAAGGAGCAAAATTATGACAGACGAAATGAAAAACAACATTCCCGAAGAGGAAGAAGCAATACTCGTAGAGCTCGAGGACGAGGACGGAAACTCAACCGAGTTTGAGTACCTCGACACAATCGGCTACGACGGCGAGGAGTTCATCGTGCTCATCGAAAACGACGAAACAGCCGACGGCGTTGTAATCCTGAAGATTGAGAGCATCGACGACGAAACCGAAAACTACATCGGCATCGACGACGAGGAGCTTGTAGAAAAAATCTACGAAATTTTTAAAGAAGCTCACAAGGACGAGTTCGAGTTTACAGACTAAAGAAGAAGCCGCTGCAAAAATGCAGCGGCTTTTGTTGTAAGCAGTTTTACGCAAGCTTGGCTTTTAAATTTACTTTGGCGATATAAACGTTTCTTGTCTCGTCGCCGTTTTTTGTATGGAAGGTGAGCGGCTCGGTATAGAGCTTAACATCGGCGTTATAGGTTAGCCTTTGTGTTTCAATTGTTCCGTCACTATACTCCGCCTGAACCTTAATCCTGCAATCCTTAACCGCTCCGCTAAAGAATTCTTCCGTTGTTTTCTGATAATTATTTAATTTTTCCGCCTCGGTATCATAAACCCATACATCAGCAAACTTGCCATATCGCTCGGCGATCAATATTATATCCTTATCAATCTTAGCGGGATTGAAAACAATCTCAACATTATCATTAGTTGTATCAATCTGATTGTTGTATTTCGCGGTTATCTCGCTGTAAAAGGATTTATTCTCCCTTTTTGGAACGCAGACATTTTTATCAGCTTGCTTTGTAAGGATAAGCTTGTCATTGTTATCGGGGACTGCGAATGCTCCGTTATCAATGGTGTAGGTAATGTTTTTTATATTCTCGCCCTTAACTTCAAGCGTGAAATCCGCGATAACATATATCTCGTTTTTCTCAACATCCGCGCGCCAATTATTCGCGGGCAGTTCGCCGATTGTAGTAAAACTGTTATCGTTGAGCTCGGCAGCGTTGGCGGTGATAACAAATGACTTGTTCTCTTTTGACATCGGGAAGAATACCGCTCCCAGCGCGATTACCACCGCAAGGCTCGCGGCGATTGCCGCAACAGGAGCAAAACGGAATTTTTTCTTATTTGCCTGCTGACATACCAGCATTTCGGCGGTTTGAGCCTTAAAGCTTTCGCTTGCCTTTATTTTGTTTATAGCGTTTTTATATGTTTTCATAGCGTTCCTCCGTTAAAATATCTTTTAGTTTGGCTCTTGCCCTGTTGAGTTGAGAGCTTACGGTCGAGGGCTTTACGCCGAGAATATCGGCGATTTCGTTCACCTTATAGCCCTCATAGTAATGAAGATAAATCACATTCCGATATTTTTCGGGCAACCTGTTCACCTCGTCCAGCACGCTCTGTTCCTCGGTAGTAAACACAGGCTCAACATCCTCGAGCGAAACAACCTTGCGCCTTGTTCTTCTGCGGTGAAAATCATTGGATTTATTTATCGTTGCGCGGATTATGTACGCCTTGAGCTTTTCCTCACTCAGAGAGGAAATATCCTTTTGCATAACCGCGAGAAAAACGTCCTGAGCTATGTCCTGAGCGTCATAAACGCTTTTGGTGTACTGATAGGATATTCGGAGAATCGTATCGGAATATGTATTTACAATATGGTTGATTAGATTAACATCGATGTTTTTAGCCATATTCTGACCTCCTTTCACCTATAAAACGTTTGAAAACATAAAAATCTTGCAAAAAAGCTTCCCAAAACGGGAAGCTTTTTTACTTTACCAAATCTTTGTCAATATGCTGTTTTTTAATTATAAGCGTCAGCGGCAAACCAAGCACAAACAGTACCACGAGCTCGCCGAGAGCTACAAATCCGCCCTGAACAAGAAAATCAGCAAAGTTGAAGCTCATACTTCCGATAAAGAAGAAGTCAATCTCAAAGCCGATTATCAATCCGTTAAAAACAGCGGGCATCAAAAGCCCGACAAACGGAACATCTTTAAGCTTAACATTTCTCAGCGCGTACATACATAGCGCCGCGAGCAGAGTAGCAATCGAGCCGAACACCATATCATACAGCCCAAGCCCCGCGGTAACAGAGCTGATATTTGCCAATACGCAACCCACAGTCAGCCCGGGGATAGCCGCGGGCATAAAGAACGCCAGCACCGTCATTGCCTCCGACACCCTGAACTGTACCGCCCAGGAGGCGGAACCGGGTAAAAGCAGGTTCTGCGCAATCGTCAATACAGCGTACAATGCGGCGATTGCCGCGCCCTGTACAATGAACATCGTTGACCTTTTAGTGGTTTTTGTCATATTAAATTCCTCCGTAGTATTTTTTTACAGTCTGGATTTTGCGAACAGACTGACTTGTGTTGACAAATTTCACAAGTCAAAATGCATTATAGCACAGCAGAACGGGCTTTGCAAGCACTTTTTTAGTGGTCAGTAGTCAGCAGTCAGTGGTCAGTTGTGGTCGGTGAGAAACGTTCCATCTTCCGAGAAGTTAGTATCCCGATTGGATAAATATTGATATATACTAATTAAACCCAAAGGTTTAGCTATTATAGCTCCTTCGGGGTTTAATTATAGTATTAGATGTTTTATAAATAATTAGGGAACATAAGGTTTGTATTAATTCAATTTATGTTCTCGACATTCACTGATCACTGATCACTGACCACTAGCCACTAACAAAAACCGAGAACGGCTGCCTTAATAGGCAGCCGCTCCCGGATTTAGAAGTTTTGAAATTAACGTGAAAACGTGGATGTCATTGTGATGGTGTAAGCTTAGCAGACTTCGTCAAAAAGGTTGAGTCTGAAGAGCTTACTCTCGTCAGTTTTGTTCTCGCAAACAATTGATGCCTCTGCAATCTTGCCGCCCTCAATGAGCTGTGTAAGACCTACAAGCTGTGAAAGTTTGCTGCGGAGATTTAACTTATCTCCATCCCTGGTAACGAGATATACGTTGCCTTCGCAGGTATCCAGCACAGCAAGAAATTCAGAAACATTGATGTCATGCATGTTGAGAATAGGTGTCATAACTAATTTCCTCCTTTATTATGTTCTGTGGCCATTTACCATTTGGCAATTTCTTTACGACCTCAATTTAAAAAGTTTAAAAATAATGAAAATGAATTGTGTGAACTTTGTGTTTTAAAGAAGTCGTAAGTCAAGCGGACTTTTTACTTGACGCACTTTATTATACTCAGCTTTTCGTGAAAGTCAACAGTTTTTCGAAAATTTCTTTGTACACTATCACCAAGAAAAGGCGGATTTAACCAACTTTTAATCGTCTAAATTGTGCAACTTTCACAACTAACGGTTACAACGCTTACACCTTTCGACAACATACTTGAACTTAGTTCGGCAATTTGTACTCATATTGATTTAATTGAATAAAATCATTTTACAGTTTTCACAAACTTGATATCTTGCTTGACGTGGATTTTTAGTGTATAATCATCTAAAAGGCTTCCCTTGGGGAGACTCCCTTTCTAAGGGAGATGTCGCGAATGCGACAGAGGGTTTACCGTCTCCGGTTTAGGAAAGCTGTCAGGCGCAGCCTGACTGAAGAGGGTTCACTTGTAAAATTGTTTTATAGTTTACGTTAGATTTGCCGAGCGTTTCTAAAGTTGACCCTCTCCCGACTTCGCTACGCTCAGCCGCCCTCCCCCGAGGGAGGGCTCATATATAAAGGAGAAAAAACTATGCTTAACAACTTCTATAAACAATTCAAGAGCGGAACCGATATCCGCGGAGTAGCCGTTGAGGGCGTAAAAGGTCAGGAAATCAACCTAACTGACGAAGTCATCGCCTCTATGGCGCAGGGTTTCGCGCTGTGGCTCAGCGCCAAAGTGAATAAGCCCTGCGACAAACTCAAAATCACCATAGGGCGCGACAGCCGTATCAGCGGTCCGCGCATAGCGGGGATTGTCGCCGACGAGCTCAAGAGCGTCGGCGCGCGTGTGCTTGACTGCTCGCTTGCCTCTACCCCATCGATGTTTATGACCACTGTTGACCTTGAGGCCGACGGCGCCGTTATGATTACAGCAAGCCATCATCCTTTCAACCGCAACGGTTTAAAATTCTTTACACGCTCGGGCGGACTTGAAGGCTCTGACATTGAACAGATTCTTGAATATGCCCAGAACGGCGAAAAAGCTCCCGCAGCCAGCGGAGTTGTCGAAAACTGCAACTATATGGCTCAATACAAGGAGCATTTGAAGGATATTATAAGGAAAGGCGTGAACGCCGAGAACTATGACAAGCCCCTTTCGGGATTCAAGATTGTTGTTGACGCGGGCAACGGCGTGGGCGGCTTTTACGCTGACGTATTAAACGACCTCGGCGCGGATACGGCGGGCAGCCGTTACCTCGACCCTGACGGAATGTTCCCCAACCACGTTCCCAACCCTGAAAACAAAGAGGCGATGAAGTCGATATGTGAGGCTGTCAGAGAATCGAACGCGGATTTGGGCGTTATCTTCGACACCGATGTTGACCGCGGCGGCGCTGTGGACAAGAGCGGAAACGAAATCAACCGCAACCGCCTTGTGGCTTTGGCTTCCGCAATCGCGCTGGAGGGCAACGATGGGGGCACAATCGTCACCGACTCCATAACCTCAAGCGGGCTCAAAGAGTTTATAGAAAAAGACCTCGGCGGAAAGCATTACCGCTACCGCAGAGGGTATAAGAATGTTATAGACAAAGGGCTGGAGCTCAACGCGCAGGGCATAAACTGTCCGCTCGCGATTGAAACCTCGGGACACGCCGCTATGAGGGAGAACTATTTCCTCGATGACGGCGCGTATCTGTGCACAAAAATCATTATCAAAATGGCACAGCTGAACAAACAGGGCAAAACTATCGAGAGCATTACCCAGAGCCTCAAAGAGCCAAAGGAAGAAACCGAGATTCGCTTTGAAATCACCGAGCCCGACTTTCGAGCCTGCGGCGAGAGGATTATCGCTGAGCTCACCGCCTACGCTGAAAAGGCTGAGGGCTGGATTCTCGCCGATGACAACCGCGAGGGCGTGAGAGTGAGTTTCGGCAAGAGCGAGGGCGACGGCTGGTTCCTTTTAAGGCTCTCCGTTCACGACCCGATTATGCCGCTTAATATTGAGAGCGACTCAGACGGCGGCGTGGAAATCATCAAGAATAAGCTCTATGAGTTCCTCAAAACCACAGAGGGTTTAAAAATCTAACACAAAAGCCGCCGCTGAAC
The DNA here is from genome assembly GCA_017458845.1 of Ruminococcus sp. Classification (GTDB taxonomy): domain Bacteria; phylum Bacillota; class Clostridia; order Oscillospirales; family Acutalibacteraceae; genus Ruminococcoides. The sequence goes on along the minus strand of JAFSZY010000050.1, from coordinate 44,629 downwards.
GCGACGGCTGTTTCTATTAGATTTCTTCAGTCTTTCTTAATCATATTTACAACAACATAATAGACGGGAATCGTTAGGTACGCAATCCAGCCCCACGCCCAGCCGTTAAACAGAAAACCTGTTATCATCTGGAATACTACGCAGAGCACGGGATAGGCGAAGTGATTGGGGTTGCGCTCATAAATCGCGTCAACAAGCGTATGATACAGCGGAATCGCAAGGAAGCAAATCCATGCAAGCGACCAACCGCAGAGGACTCCCGAAAAGCCCCACGCCAAAAACGCTCCGAGAGCTATCGCCCACATCGGGAACATATTGGCTCTTTTTTTGCTTTTTCTGTGTTTTTCGAGCTCCTCGTCAACCATAACGTTGCCGTCCTCGTCGGTATAGGCGCGGACCTTTTCGCCGTCAAACACATTTACGCCGTGCTTGTCTATGTGTACGCTTGAGCCGTCCTTGGAGTCAACGTGAATACCGTTCTTGAAGCTGATATCGACATTGTCGCCGTTCTTTGAATCGACGTGAATACCGTGCTTGAACGAAACCTTTTCCTCTTTTACATATGTAGTATTTTCGTCGGGCTCATAAGCCTGCGGCTTTTCCTCATTGATAACGGGCTCATCGTCGCCTCTTAACAGCTCGTCGAGAGTCACGCCGTAAACCTCGGCAAGCAGCACAAGGTTGTCTGTGTCGGGCGAAGCCTCCGCGCGCTCCCATTTGGATATAGCCTGGCGGCTTACGCCTATTTTTTCGGCGAGCTCCTCTTGGCTGAGCTTGTGAAGCTTGCGGTATTGTAATAATCTGTTAGCAGTAACAATATTCATAACTGTACCTCTCTTTCGTTTGCTGGGCTAATTATAGCCCGCAACCGATGAAAATAGCTATACATTTCGGTTTGCATTTGTGCAACTACCGGTTGCATATCAGTATTTATGCGGGGTCAAGGCTCCTTTAGCTAAAGGAACCGAGATATTCCAAATTCTCCAAATCAAGCTGCGCCGTGTTCAGCGCGGGCTTTGAGAGGGGGATTTTTTTGTTTTGCTTTATAAACAGCGGTACTTCGTTGAGCTTTATTTCAACATAGTGAATACCTTTGTCGAGCTTTTGGGAGGTCACATCCTCGCCGCTGAGCTTTACGAATGTCATTGGCTCGGGCAGATAAACAACCCTGCAGCTCTTGTTCTGCTCATAGACCGGAGCTATCATACACTCCTCGCCGAGCATAAGCTGGTCCTCAACCTCGCGGGCATACTTATCATCGGGATAGTCAAACGCCAGTGGTCTGAACATCATTTCACCCTCGTCGGCGCAGCGTCTGAAAGTATTGTATATATAAGGTATAAGACGGTAACGCACAGCGAGCACGTCCGCAAAGTCCTGAGTGTTGTCGAACTGATACGCCTCCTGAGCGCGTGTTCCGAGAGCTCGGTGGTTGCGCATAAGCGGAGTGAACACGCCCAGAGCGAGCCACCTGAGCAGCAAATCGCCCGTAACATTTTTGTTAAACCCGCCGATATCCGCTCCGCAATAGAGGAACCCGCACATATTGACGGACGGCAACATTTTTAAATTCAAAAGAATATGTTCCCACCAGCTGAAATTGTCGCCGAACCATATTCCGCTGGTGCGGTGAGCGCCGATATACGAGGCGCGGGAGAATATGAGCAGCTTTTCCCTGCCGTACTCACGCTCAAAATACTCGCCCGCGGCGATAGTCATAAACGCGCCGTAGATATTGTGAACATCCTTGTGGCAGACAAGCTCGCCGTCAACATTGTGATAGAACGAACGGTAGTCGTCCATACTGTTCTGTATGGAGGTCACCGCGTCGCGCATACCGAAATATTTCCATATATCAACTTCGGCGTCGCTTATGTTACGCAGTTTTTCCTTTGCCTTTTCGAGCCCTTTCTTCGAGTAGAACAGGGCGGGCTCGTTCATATCGTTCCAAAAGCCGTCTACGCCCATATCAATTAGAGCTTTGTACTGAGAACCAAACCACTCGCGGGCGTCCTTGTTGAGAAAGTCGGGGAGCCCGACTATCCCGGGCCACACACCGCACTCAAAGTCGGTGCCGTCGGGGTTCTTGCAGAAATAGCCCTTTTCGTGTCCCTCGTCATAGACGGAGTAGCCCCGCTCTTTCTTTACGCCCGCATCGATTATTGGAATCAGGTGGATGTCGTGAGCCTTCATATCGCTGACAAAAGCCTCAAAGTCGGGGAAAAGATTTTTGTTGACAGTAAAGTCCTTGAAATTGTCCATATAGTCAATGTCCATATAGATACAGTCAAGTGGCAGGTTGTTCGCGCGGTGATTGTCACGCACAGATAAAAAGTCGCTCTGCTTTGAGTAGCCCCAGCAGCTCTGCTGATAGCCGAACGCCCAGAACGGCGGGATATAGCTTTTGCCGATAATCCCTCTGAACTGTTTTACGATGTCACGCTCGGAAATTCCTTCTATGTAGTAGAAATCAACATTGCTGCCGTCAAGCGTAATCTTGGCTTTATTGGGACTTGAATAGCCCAAATCCCACTCAATCTTACCGGGAAAGTCCACAAACAGTCCGAACTTTTTCCCCTCTGAGCTTACCACAATGAAATTGTGAGAACCGTAGAGAGCGCGCTTATCCTCGGTATGCTCGGTTTCGTCGGTGCACCAGCTCTCGTAAATCCAACCACGCTTGTTGATACCTCTGACCGCCTCGCCGAGCCCGAAAATCATATCGTCCTTTTTTAGCTCAAAAGCGACAACAAGCCTTTCCCCCTGAGCTAACTCAAAGGGAAAAGCGCTGATGTTTTCTTCCTGTATTTCGGCGGTAACCGCCTTTGTGTCGATTGGTTTTCCTAATCTGTATTTCTTTATCATATCAATTTAATAGCTTTTTATATAACTGTCGTCGAATTTATAGGAAACAACGTTGTTTGAGCCGTCAAGGTAATATGCCGTATAATTGTCGGGAATAACAACGTCGCCAGTCTGGCTGCTTCCGTCGTTGAAGATTACAAAGTTATGTTTGACATTCTGAACAACATACTTATATACCGACTTGCCGTATTCGTTTTTGCCTGCATAGGTCATTGCGGTACCCGGCCAGCCGCCTTCGTTGCCCGCGCCTTTTCTGCCCCAGCAATAGGCGTTTGGCGCGCCCCAGCTGTCGGGTTTCTCAAAGAATATTGTCACAGAACCGCTCGAATCAACGTTGCTCGGGTCTACAACCGCAAGCAACTCGGAATCAGCCTGACTGAGAGCGCTCTCGCATACGCCGTTGGTATAGGCTGTTTTGAGGTTCTGGTAAGCGTCATAGGACGAGTAGCGGTAGTATAGGCTGAGGTTATTCTTTGCCGCTGTTCTGGTCGCCTCGCTCGCCGCTGTATAAGTATCCGAGAAATCATTAACCAGTTGTACGTTATACATCTGAATATATGTTACGTCTGTGATATTGATTTTGCCATCCAGATTCACGTCAGCGGCTCTCTTCTGAATCGCTGAGAACGCGTACCTGTTCACAAGATAAAGCTGAATATATGTAGCGTCGCGAATAGCAACTTTTCCGTTTTGGTCAACATCGCCCGGGATATAGTTAACAGGCTGAGCGGTTGATTGTGTAGGAGCTGTCTCAGCGGTAGTCGCCTGTGTTGCAGGGGCTGTGGCAGCGTTTGGGTCGCTGGTTGAATAGAACACCTTTAGCTTACTGTTGGAGGTGTTGAAATTAAATGTATAATAACCGCCCGAAGCCGTCAGCTTGCAGTTGCCCGCGGAGGTGGACATAATCCATCCGCCGTTTGAGCTTGTGGTAGTGGTGTCGGGGATTGTGCCCGTGTTGCCGTACCATGTTGAGCCGTTGTTTATCTTGAACTCATATGAGCCCGTATTGAGTTTAACTGTAGTTTCTATAACATTGCTCTCGCTCGTGGTGTAGAACGGGTTGCCCGTTCCCCAGCTGTTGAAGCTGCCCTTAAGATAATAGCTTGTTGCTGTAGCGCCTGTTGAGATTTTGCCCTTCGCCTGAGCCGACTTCTTTGTGCCGAACTCAGAGGATGGCTTCACCACATAACAGCAGTTGGGGTCATAGATGTTGTCGTAAAGGTTCGCGCCGTTGAATATAATCGCGTCGCCGAAAACATCCACGATATATCCCTCTGTTCTGTCGCGCGCGTAGTCGCGGTTGAGAGAGCCGTTTACGATTGTACGGGTACCGCCAACCGATGAGTTGTGAATCATCTGGGCGGAAGCGCCGTTGTTGTCGGAAAAGTTGTACTGCTCCTTGAACGCTATATGGGTGTGTCCCGAAAGGAAAATAACATCCTTGTGATTGTTGAGAATTTCCTTGAAGCGGTTGTTGCCCGTCGCGCTGCCGAGCGGTATGTCGTAGTAGGGTTCCGCGTCAACGCGGTCGCCCGCGCCGTATTTATAAAACAGCGAATGTTCAATAATATATATGTTGTGTCCGTCGCCCGTGTACTTGTCCAAGAGTCCCTCGAGCCACGTAAGCTGTTCGGAGGTGAATTCATCGGTTTTGTCGGGATAGAATCCGCCCTCCATAGCCATAAAGATGAAGTGGTCGCCGTTTAAGGTCTTTTCAAAATACGCTTTTGAGGACGTGTTTCCGTCCGACGCGCTGAGACCTGTGGCACGCTTAAAGTCGTTTGTGCCGCCCAACACATCCTGCCACAACTCATGGTTGCCGATAGCCTCGTACACAGGATTGCAGTAGTTCGACTCGGAAAGCACACGCTCGTAGGTTCTCCACTCATAGCCCGAGATACCGCTATAGTCAACATTGTTGTTCACATAGTCGCCCGAAAGCACAATAAAGTCCGCGTCACGCGCCGCCGCGGTGTCCAGAGCGTCGCGCCAATGTTCGTCAGCGTATTCATAGGTTTTGTACACACCGTCGATATGAACGTCAGAGTATGACGCGAAGCGGTAGAGGCGCTCCGTGCTCTTATGGCTCCAGCGTTTACTGTCGGGTATATTATATACTGCCGAGGCGTTTGCCACGGTTTTGTCTGCCACAGAGGTTGTCGCGATAAGCTTGGTCGCGTCAGCGGGGATTGCGCTGCGCTTTACCATTGTATGGGTTTTGGAACCCGCGGAGCTCAGCGTCATCGAACACAGCTTGTCATAGCCTTCGAGAGCTTTGGTGTTGTCAGCCCAGTAGAGATAATATGTACCCGCTGCCGCGGTGAGCGTGATAGTGCCCTGAGCGTAACCCGCGCGAGAGCTGTCCTCTCCCGAAAAGCTGTAGCTCAGCGTGTTGCCCGCGGCAAATACCGTCATCGACATAAACGCCGACAAAACAATCAACGCCGCCAGCGCCGCCGCTGTGACTGTTCTTGCGCTTTTTTTCATAGGTAATGCCCTCATTCTTAAAATTTTTGCGGACGGCAAAAGCCGCCCGCAATCTTTATTGTCTTATTCTTTATGAACAATCAGCCGTAGATTATTACTTCCTGACCAATCTTGTAAGGTATGTCCATACCTACCATATAACGCTGGATATAGTTAGCGTCCAGAATTGAAACCTTGCCGTTTGAATCAACATCGCCGTTGCGCTTGCTGGTGGAGTCGAGAATCACAAGATTTACAAGTCCCTGCTGGATGTAGGTTACGTCGTTTACGTTAACCTTGCCGTCGCAGTTGGAATCGCCGAGAATATACTTGTCTTTAATTACGGGAGCAGTTGTTTCGGTTGTAGGCTGTGTACCCTTCTTGTAGAGGTAAACTACGTTTGTAACACCCGCTGTGTAGAAGCCTGTAGCGTTCGCGGGAGTCTCTACGAGAGTGCCGAGACTATTGTCCGCGGAAGTTGTATACTGGTCTGTGCTCTGCTTGTCAGCTGTAACGGTTACGTCGGGCTTGAGCTTCTCGCCTGTGTCGATATCTATATGTGAGGTAACAATAGTTGACGAATAGGAGATAACTCTGTCTTTTATCTTACAATCGCCCGATACAAAGTAACCCGGTTCGTTCTGACCTGGTTCCTGTCCGCTGTTTTTGCCGTGGAACATTACATAACAAGCCGCAATCGGGATAGTATACTTATACCAGTTAGAGCCCAAAGCTGTATCCGATGTCATATTGGGGTTAGTAGCCCATGGTCCGAGCGGCTCTACGCCGTCGTCCGTATAAGCGTAAATCAAAAGGCTGCCCGAGAAGGTACCTGACGTCTTGTAATAATGAACCGTGGTTGTGTCTGTGCCTAAAGGCTTATACTTGAATGTAATAGTCTTGGTGCCTGTGAATGTACCTGTTGTGTTATCGGGATACTGGTCGGTATCCAGCTGATATCTCTGAATTGCGCATACGGGGATTGAGTACTGGTCGCCGCTCTCGAGAGTGTAAACCATATCGGGAGTAAGCTCTGCGCCTGACTGGTCGAGATACTTAACTGTCAGCTTACCCTTGGTTTTTCCGTTGGAATCATAGTTATATGTAACGGTTGTGTCGCCTGTGATTTTGCCCGAAGCAGCTCCGTCTGTGGAAACAACATCGTTGTTTTCGAGCAGGTCGGCGTCCTTGTGAGCGTGATAGGTTGTACCTACTCTGTACTTGGCTGTTTCTGTCTTAACAACGGAACCGTTTAATACGTGCTTTGTTGTGAGTGTAGCGTAGCTGAACTTGCTTGAGAAGTCCTTATAGCCTGAGGTTTCTACAAGGATTGCCGCGGAGTTAGCGGGAACGGAGTAGCTTCCGCTCGCTGTGCCGAGACTTGTGAGTCCCGCGTTATCGGCGTTTGCTACAACTGTCCAGTTACCCGAAAGAGTTACGCTCGAGGCGGATGAACCTGAGTTCATAAGAACCGCGACCTTGCCCCACTCGTTAGCCTTGTTGGCTGTATTGTTGCTGATTGTGTAAGCAATCAGGTTGCCTGTCTGGCTGATGAAGCTCATAGTGTTCTTCGAGGTGTTTGTGTCATCGTTGAACGGTGTATAAACCTCTTTAATCTGACGAAGTCCTCTGTAATAATCAACCGATGACTTATAAGTCCCCGCGCGGCTCCAGTCGAGCATATTGTACTTATCTTCGGAGTTGTAGGAGTTGCCCTGTCCCTGCTTAGTACGGGCAAACTCGATACCCGAGTTCATAAACGTGATACCCTGTGAGGTGTAGAGCATTACGCCGCCGAGCTTCAGCTGTCTGAGATATTTCTGGGTTGTGCTGTTTACGTTCGTGTTGACGGTTACGGAGCTCTTACCCTCACCGCTCTTGGTATATGCGCCTACGAGTCTGTCCCAAAGAGTCAGGTTATCGTGGCAGTCAAGGTAGTTGACAGTCTTGGTGTTGTCGCTTGAATCCATCAGGTTAGCTTTGATGCCGCTTACAACTGTACTTACACTTGAAGATGTACCGCCTACCCAGCCTTGGGTAACGCTCTTATCGGAATCAACCTTACTCGCGGCTGTTCTGAATGTACCCGAGAACGCGCCTAAGCCAGAAGCGTACGAAGAACCGTTCTTCTCGGAAGGAGAGGATGGGTTAGCTGTTGTGCCGCCTGCCCAAGGTTCGCCGTACATAAGGATGTTCTTGTTTATGCCGTTGAGAGTTGTACGAGCCTGATTAAGTGTTGTGAGGTCGATACAGCCCATAAGGTCAAAACGGAAACCGTCGATGTGGTACTCCTCAGCCCAATATTTAAGGGACTGAACGATGAAGTTACGCATCATCTTCTTGTCGGAAGCCATTTCATTGCCCTGACCCGAACCGTCAATGTTCGCGAGAGAGCTCTGCATTCTGTAATAGTAACCGGGAACAGTCTTTGTAAAACTGGAGCCCTCGGAGCCTGCTGTGTGGTTGTATACAACATCCATTACTACGGAGATACCGCGGTCATGGAGCGCCTGAATCATCTGCTTAACTTCGTTGATACGAACGTTGCCGTCGTAGGAATTGGAAGCGTAGGAACCGTCGGGAACGTTGAAGTTCTTGGGGTTGTAGCCCCAGTTACGGTCCTTATAGGAAGCGCCGTAGATTTCGTCAACGCCGTCAAAGTCAGCGAAAGGCATAAGCTGAACAGTGTTGATGTTGTTCTCTACGAGATAGTCAAGACAGGTTGCTGTTGTTCCCTGTTTCTTATAAGTAGTGCCGCCCTCGGTGAACGCAAGGTAGTTACCCTGATTAGCTTCGCTTACACCTGAGTCGGGGTCGCAGGAGAAATCACGGATGTGAAGCTCCCATACAGCGGACTCTGTCTTGTTTGCGTGACAAACGTTGGTGTCGCTGTCCCAGCCCTCGGGGTCGGTAGAATCGAGGTCAACAACCATCGAACGGTTACCGTTGGCGCCTACAGCCTTGGAGTAAACGTCCTGGGTTTCGTTTGTTACAACGTTGCCGAAGATATTCTTGGCTGTAACAAGATAAGTATAATAAACGTTCTTATAATCGCCGCTGAGTGTAACGGACCATACGTTATTACTTCCCTTGGTAAGGTTGTGTGTGCCGAGCACCTTAGCGCCGTTTTCACGGTCAGTACCCGTTGAATACAGCTTTAACCGCACCTTGGTGGCGGGAGGCGACCACACCTTCCACGTTGTGGATGACTTTGAATATGTCGCTCCCAGGTCGGTGCCGTTATACACGTCGCTGGTACCCTCATAGAGGTTTTGGTTGTAGTACGCGCCTGTCGGAGCCGAGCTTGTGTCGGCAGCCGAAACAGTTACTAACGCCATAGTGGCGAGCATAACTACCGCCAGTAAGAGCGATATCGTTCTGCGTAATTTCATAAAATCAACTCCTAAATTTGCTGTTTATATACTAATACCTTAGTATTAAGTAAGCATTTGTACTTATTATCATACCAAATGCAAGGCTTGTCAATATTCTGTAAAAGAATTATAAATAATGCTCCATAACGAAATTTCAGCCCGTTTTTTGTGCATTTTGATGATAGGTAGATTTTTTAGCGAAAAAAGCGTTATTATGAAATAAGAAAGGAGCTGTTTTTGTAGAAACGTGAAAAGTATTGACATTTTATAGAATAACAGATATAATGTATTTGTAGTCAATATTTTTCACATTCGAAGAAACGGGTGTATAAATATGACTGCAAACAGCGCCTCTCGGAGCATATAATCATCACGTTCGGGACTGTCAGACAGAAAGGAGATTTTCGCGTTTACTTGCCCGTCTTTTTGTGACGTGCTATACTGTAATAAAGGTTTATCCGAGGTGATTATATGATTTGCGACTTATGCCCGAGACAATGCGCCGCCGTTCGGGGCGAAAAAAACGGCGACGGTTATTGCGCGTTGGGAACGCTGCCGAAAATAGCGAGAATCGCTCCTCACTACTGGGAGGAGCCGTGTATAAGCGGCACAAAGGGAAGCGGAGCGATTTTCTTTTCGGGCTGTACGCTCAGGTGCGTGTTCTGTCAGAACTATGAAATCTCGGCAAATGGGAAGGGCAGGTACATCACTCCCGCGCAGCTTTCCGAGGAGATAAAAAAGCTGGAAGCCTCGGGCACGCACAACATCAACCTTGTGTCCCCCACCCCATTTGTTGCGGCGATTCTGGAAGCTTTTGAAATTTACAAACCAAAAATCCCGATAATATATAACTGTTCTGGCTATGAAAAAGTCGAGACTCTCAAAAAACTCGAGGGGGTTGTGGACGTTTATTTGCCCGATTTCAAATACAGCGACGATAATATGGCACTGAATTTTTCGGGCGCAAAAAATTACACCGACACCGCTCTTACGGCAATCGGTGAAATGCTCAGGCAGACTAAAACTGCCGAATATGACGACGACAATATGATGACCAGGGGCACGATAATCCGCCACCTGGTGCTCCCCAACCACACAAAAAACAGCATTGACGCGCTGAAGCTTCTGGCGGAAAGCTTCGACTCTCCGCTCGTGAGCCTTATGTGCCAATACATTCCCTGCGGCAAGGCAAAGGATACCCCCGGGCTTAACCGTAAAATCACAAAGCGCGAGTACGAAAAGGTGAAGAACGCTTTGTTTGAGCTTGAGCTGGACGGCTTTGTTCAGGACCTCAGCTCCGCCGACGAAAAATACATCCCCGTTTGGAACTATTAAAAGTGTAAAACAAAAAAACAAAGGGCAGCCGATGGCTGCCCTTAATTGCGCATTGCGAATTGTGAATTGCGAATTTAATTAATCGCTTTTCCGTTCACATACAGCTTATATCCGTTGAAGTTGATATTGCTGTTGGAGCTGTCGGCGTTTGAGAGCTCTGTAACATAGCAATCGCCTGTCAATGTGATTTTGGAATTTTTATCGAGCGTAAGCTTTACGCTCTTGGCGGTGTTGTCGCCGTTGATTGTGCCCTTGTAGGTAGAATTCTTGAGGTTCATTTCCAAGGTGGAAATCTTGTCAATCTTAACATCTCCTACGAGGGTCTGGTTTGTGGCGTTGAGTGTGACGCTGCCGCCGTTAGAGCCGCTGTTGCCCCACTCGCTTGTACCCTCAGCGTCAAGGAGTGTACCGCTGCCGAAATTGAGTTTGGTATTTTTGAGGTTAATTTCGGCAGTGGTGTTGGTTACAAAAAACATCGGAGCGGTTTTATAGTTGTCGGACTTCTTATTTATGGTAAGGGTGGAATCTGTGGCGTTAAAGGTGCCTTTGCCCTCGCCCGCGTCGCCCGACATACTCTGGTATACCATAATACCCGCTTGGTCTACGTCGCCCCGGTTGCCTGCGGCTGAGCAAGTCATCTTTGAAGATGTAATTGTCGCCTTGTTCTTGCCCTCAACCACGGCAATCTGAGCGCCGTTAGCCGTTCCTGTGCAATTTGTTGCTGAGATATCGCCTGTTGAATATATCACAGGAGAGCCCGCGCCGTTAGTGGTGAGCTTGGAGTTGCTCGCCTTAACGGTACCCTCGCCTCTGTCTGTGGCGAGCGCGGCGCAGGAGCCGCCTTTGGTGGTAATCGTTACATTCTCGGCCTCGATATATCCGCCGTAGGTGGCGTCAAGCCCGCGCGCGGAGCTCTCGCCTGTTGTAGTGATTGTCGAGTCACTTATCTTTATTTTGGAGTTTTCTCCTGTTGAAAACACAGCATTGGCTCCCTTTGCCGAGGTGTTAATCGTGGCGTTCTTTATTGTAGCGGAGGAATCCTCTTTTACGAGGATTCCCGCGTTGATTCCGTTGAACTCTGAGTTCTCGGTATTTGTACTGTCGCCCGATTTTTCAATTGTCGCGCCGTCCACCGCGGCTTTGCCGCCGTTCTGGACGAGTATCGCGCTCTCGTCACTTTTGCTTGAGCTGTAGCTGTTTTCGGACAGTGTCTTTTCAGCTTCTACCGTTGTCGCTCCCGAAGCTTCCGCGTCGGAGCTCTGGTTGTTGCCGCCGGGCATATTGCCCTGTCCGTTCTGTCCTTTCTGACCGTTCTGTGAGAAATCGGGAAGTCCCTGGCTCTGTGAGGTCCGGGGCTGTTTAAAGATGTTTGTCGCCGCGATTTCACACGTTGTCAGCGCCGTTGTCAAAATAAGCGTTATAATAATATATACTATGAGTACATTCATCCCGCGCAGGGTTTCTCTGAAGCTCTTTTTGTTAAAGCCTGACATTACCAGGTACACAACAATCATTGAAATAAAGAGGGATTGTATAACGAAAAGGCTGTATTTCAAAGTGTTGTCCGCGCCGATGCGGATGCCGCCCTGCTTTGAGGTTTTTGTATTATTGTTGTCCTGCTGAGTTGTCTGACCGCTCTGTTTTGTATCGGTACTGTCCGACCGGTCGTCGTCGGCTACCCAGCCTTTTTGGCTGCTGTCAGAACTGTCTGATTTATCGTTTGTCTGCGGAGTGTTTCCCTGCTGATTCTTTGAGCTGTCCGAGTTGCTTTCGCTGTCGGCAACCCAGCCTTTACCCGTGTTGTCGGAGCTGTCTGAGTTATCGGAGCTTTGTCCCCCGTTCATCCGGGAAGGCTGTCCGTTGCTGTTGTCGTTTGAGCTGCCGTCGGGTTTTTCGGGAGGCGTTCCCTGACCGTTATTCTGACTGCCGGAATTTCCGCTGTTGTCGTTGCTCGGCATATCGGGAGGTGTGCCCTGTCCGTTCTGTTGATTGTCGGAATTTCCGTTCATCTGAGGCGGCTGTCCGTTCTGCTGATTATCGGAGCCGCCGTTCATTCCCGGAGGACCGTTCCCGTCCATCATCATCGGCGTGTTGTTGCACCCGCCCGAACTGTTTCCTATAAAACTAAATGTTAAAAATGAACTGCACGCCAGCATCGCGACCAGCGCAATCATCACTGTGTTTTTGACAATTCTCTTGTTAGTCATTATTGTCATCTCCTTGTTCGGGGTAAATCGTGTTCCCCTTGACTGTGACTATACTATACCCCCCTTATGCGAAAACCGCGTGAAAACACATTGAATTAAAACTGAAACTTTGTGAACAATTGTGAACAAAAAAAGAAAAGGATTGCCCCATTTGGAACAATCCTTTTGATTTGCGTTATTTGCTGTCTAGCCTCGTTGCTCTCCGCTTCTCCTGAAATAGCTCCCACTCCCCAAATTCGCGCCGCAATCCTTTTTTGATTGCTATGCGAATAGTTGTCGCCAGTCGCTATTTTCAGGGCTCCAAGCCTCGGCTTTTCTATTTTGCGAAGTCAACGGCTCGGGATTCGCGGATGATATTGACCTTAATCTGTCCCGGATACTCGAGGTCCTCCTCGATTTTCTTACAAATCTCTCTCGCGAGAGGTACCATACGGTCGTCCTTAACCTTTTCGGGTTTAACCATAATGCGGATTTCGCGGCCTGCCTGAATAGCGTAGGAGCTTTCAACTCCCTTGAACGAAGAAGCGACTTCCTCGAGTTTCTGGAGTCTTTTGATGTAGTTTTCGAGATTCTCGCGTCTCGCGCCCGGGCGTGCCGCCGAAATAGCGTCAGCCGCCTGTACGATACACGCGACAACGGTCTTGGCTTCAACGTCGCCGTGGTGAGCCTGAACAGCGTGGATAACAGCGTCGCTCTCCTTATACTTACGGCAAACGTCAACGCCGAGTTCAACGTGGCTGCCTTCCATCTCGTGGTCGAGCGCCTTACCGATATCGTGGAGAAGTCCCGCGCGCTTGGCGACTGTCGGGTCAAGTCCAAGCTCGGAAGCAATCATACCCGAAATATAGGCGACCTCTAAGCTGTGGTCAAGCACATTCTGACCGTAGCTGGTACGATAGCGGAGCTTACCGAGGAGCTTAACAAGCTCGTGGTGGATGCCGCGGATACCTGTATCGAGCACGGCTCTCTCTCCCGCTTGTTTAATCTTCTGATTAACCTCACGGCGGGCCTTGTCAATCATTTCCTCAATTCTGGCGGGGTGAATACGTCCGTCGGAGATAAGCTTCTCCAGAGCTACCCTGGCAATCTCACGCCTAACGGGCTCAAAGCTTGACAGCGTGATAGCCTCGGGAGTATCGTCGATAATCAAATCAACGCCTGTAGCGTTTTCAATCGCGCGGATGTTTCTGCCCTCGCGACCGATGATTCTGCCCTTCATTTCGTCATTGGGCAGAGGAACTACGGATACCGTAGCCTCGCTGACCTGTTCAGCGGCAAGGCGCTGGATAGACAGCGAAATAATTTTGCGGGCGAGTTTTTCGCTCTCGTCCTTGAGCTGCTCCTCGTATTCGAGGATTTTAACAGACTTTTCGTGGTTAAGCTCACTGTCGAGCTGTTCGAGCAAGTAAGCCTTAGCCTGCTCGGCTGTGTAGCCCGAAATGCGCTCGAGCATTTCGAACTGGCTCTTTTTGACCTGCTCTACCTCGGCTACCTTAGCCTCGGCTTCTTTAAGTTTCTTGGAAACTTTCTCTTCCTTAACTTCAAGATTATTCATCTTTTTGTCAAGGTTTTCCTCTTTCTGCTGAATGCGTCTTTCCTGACGCTGGACCTCGCGTCTGCGGTCTGCAAGCTCCTTTTCGCTCTCGTTGCGCAGGCGGTGGATTTCATCCTTACCCTCAAGAATAGCCTCTTTCTTCTTTGCCTCGGCGTTCTTCATAGCCTCTGAGACAATCTTGTTGGCCTCTTGTTCAGCACTGCCGATTTGTTTTTCCGCCACTTTTTTGCGGTAGCTCATTCCGATAATAAAGAAGAGAACTCCCGAAACAACGGCGGCGGCTGCAATTAAAATAATCGCAAGTACAACCGACATCTTGACACCTCCTTGATTTGATGTTTTTTTAAAGTTTAAGTCAAAAACAAAAATCAACTCTTGGTGCCGTTAAGCAAGATATTCAATTTTGGTATCAATATTTTGAAAGCGCGGCGCTTTTTTATGTGCGCGCCTAGTAGTGATTACTAAATACAAAATATCTATAAATAACGGCTTTAAGCCAACTATAGCAGTCAGCTTAAGAGTCTGATTAAAATGTAAGCATATGCATAAACATACATATACATATATATAGTAACTTAAATTCACTAAAAAGTCAATACTAAAATAAATGAGAGATGAGAAATGAGAAATATTCGGTAAAATACTAAAAAATGCTTGCAATTACCACAAAAATACAATATAATTGAAATTGACCAAATATAATCAAGGAGGGCTTTACTATGTCAGTAAAAGTTGCTATTAATGGTTTCGGCCGTATCGGTCGTCTCGCGTTCAGACAGATGTTTGGCGCGGAGGGTTATGAAGTTGTTGCTATCAACGACCTTACAGACCCCAAAATGCTCGCTAACCTCTTAAAGTACGACACAGCTCAGAAGGGCTACTGCGGCGCTATCGGAGAGAATCTCCACACTGTAGAGGCAGGCGAAAACTCCATCATCGTAGATGGTAAGGAAATCACAATTTACGCTAAGCCCAACGCTGCCGAGCTCCCCTGGGGTGAAATCGGCGTAGACGTTGTTCTCGAGTGTACAGGCTTCTATTGCTCAAAGGCAAAGAGCCAGGCTCACATCGACGCAGGCGCTAAGAAGGTTGTAATCTCCGCTCCCGCGGGCAACGATCTTCCCACAGTTGTATTCTCAGTTAACGAGGATATCCTCACAGCTGATGACAAAATCATCTCAGCTGCTTCATGTACAACAAACTGCCTCGCTCCCATGGCTGACACACTTAACAAGTATGCTGCTATCCAGAGCGGTATCATGAGCACAATTCACGCTTACACAGGTGACCAGATGATTCTCGACGGTCCTCACAGAAAGGGCGATATGAGAAGAGCAAGAGCGGGCGCTGCCAACATCGTTCCTAACTCAACAGGCGCTGCTAAGGCTATCGGTCTTGTTATTCCCGAGCTCAACGGCAAGCTCATCGGCTCCGCTCAGCGTGTTCCTGTTCCCACAGGTTCAACAACAATCCTCACAGCTGTTGTTAAGGGTAAGGACGTTACAGTTGAGGGTATCAACGCCGCTATGAAGGCTGCCGCTTCTGCTTCCTTCGGCTACAACGAGGATCCCATCGTATCATCCGATATCATCGGTATGACATACGGTTCACTGTTCGACGCTACTCAGACAATGGTAGCTCCCATCGGCGACGACCTCTATGAGGTTCAGGTTGTTTCATGGTATGACAACGAAAACAGCTACACAAGCCAGATGGTTCGTACAATCAAGTACTTTGCTGAATTAGGCTAATAGCTAAATCACCAAAAGGCTTCCTTCGGGAAGCCTTTTTATTTGTCATAATAAGCCCTCCCTTAGGAAATTCCCCTGTTAGGGGAAATGTCGGCAACGCCGACAAAAGGGTTGCCGTTCCAGCCAAGGAAAGGGTGTCGAGTGTAACGAGGCGGGAGAGGAAACTCCCTTACTAAGGGAGATGTCGCGAATGCGACAGAGGGTTTGCCGTCTACGGCTGAGTAACAACTTTAGAAGCGCTCGATAATTATAAGGTCAGTTTTTAAGCTATTTCAAGTGGATCCTCTTCAGTCTCGCGTTGCTCGACAGCTTCCCCCAAGGGAAGCCTTTTTGCGTTTTTATTAAATTTTAATAAAAAAAATGAAAAATTATGCTAAAAATACTATATTTTGACTTGAATTTGCTAATAATATTTGATATTATATATTATGTATAAAAGGGTAAAAGGGGAAATTTACCAAAGGAGGTCCGAAATGAGCTATAGCCAGAACGATAACCGCACTGCTCTTGAGCTGTTCAACGACGGCGACGCCGTACGCGCATGGGAAACTCTCGGCGCGCATATTGTTGAACGCGACGGCAAGAGCGGAGTTATTTTCCGCGTATGGGCTCCCAACGCTCTGACGGTGTCGGTAATCGGACCGTTCAACGACTGGAACAATATGTCCAACTATATGTACAAGCTCGGCGACCACGGCGTGTGGGAGCTCTTCATCGAAGGGCTCTCGGAATTCACGCGCTATAAATTCTGTATCGAAACCCCTTGGTTTGAGAAGATTATCAAATCCGACCCCTACGCTTTCCACACCGAAACCCGTCCTGACAACACATCAATAGTATATAACCCCGACAGCTACGAGTGGTACGACCACGAATGGTATAAGTTCAAGGACGAGCACCCCCACGACGAGCTTCCGATGAATATTTATGAAATTCAGGCGGGCTCCTGGCGCAAGTATGAGGACGGCAATTTCTTCAGCTATCGCAAGCTGGCTGAAGAGCTCATCCCCTATGTCAAGGAAATGGGCTATACCCACATTGAGTTTATGCCCATTACAGAGTATCCTCTTGACGACAGCTGGGGATATCAGGTTACGGGTTACTACGCCCCGACCTCGCGTTTCGGCGAGCCTAACGACCTGAAATATCTCATTGACCAATGCCACCAGAACGGTATAGGCGTTATACTGGACTGGGTTCCCGCCCACTTTCCCAAGGACGACCACGGACTTGCCCGCTTTGACGGCACCTGCTGTTACGAGTACGAGGGCGAGCGCAAGGGCGAGCATAAGGAATGGGGAACATATATCTTCAACTTCGCGCGTTATGAGGTTTTAAGCTTCCTTATTTCCAGCGCGATGTTCTGGGTTGACAACTTCCACTTTGACGGAATCCGCGTTGACGCCGTAGCTTCAATGCTTTATCTGGACTACAACCGTCCGAGAGGTCAGTGGGACCCCAACGACGAGGGCGGCAAGGAGAACTTTGACGCCGTTGAGTTCATCAAAAAGATGAACACAGCAATTCATATGTATCATTCCGAGGCTATGATGATAGCCGAGGAGAGCACGTCCTGGCCTCACGTTTCCGCTCCCGTGGAAAAGGGCGGACTGGGCTTTGACTATAAATGGAATATGGGCTGGATGAACGATATGCTCCACTATATGTCGCTTGACCCGCTGTGGAGACCTTTTAATCACGACAGTCTGACATTCAGCTTCTTCTACGCTTTCTCAGAGAAGTTTATTTTGCCGATTTCTCACGACGAAGTTGTGTACGGCAAGCACTCCCTCATCGAAAAGATGCCCGGCGACCCCGCTCAGAAGTACGCGTCAGTGCGCGTATTTATGGCGTATATGATGGCTCACCCGGGCAAAAAGCTTATATTTATGGGCAGCGAAATCGCTCAGGAAAAGGAATGGGATTTCAAGACGGAGCTCGACTGGGCAATTCTGAACGACCAGAACCACAAGATGCTCAACGACTTCTACCGCGACCTCAACAATTTCTATATAAACAACAAGCCTCTGTATGAGGTTGACTTCAGGTGGGAAGGCTTCAACTGGATTCACCACGACGACTATACCAAGAGCGTTATAGCGTTCAGACGTATCGCCAAGAACGGCGACGAGATTATCGTGCTGTGCAACTTCCAGCCCTTCAAACACGAGGGTTATCACATCGGCGTTCCCGAATACGGCGTTTACGACGAAGTTTTCAACACCGACGACCCGCGTTACGGCGGTTCGGGAGTAACCAACGGCAAGGGAATCGAGACCACTGACATCGCTATCCACGGATGCGAGCAGTCAATAAGCATTACGGTTCCCCCGCTGAGTGTAATCTACCTCAAACTCACGGAAAAGAAAGAACGCCCCAAAGCTGAACCGAAGCCAAAGAAAAAGGCGGCTAAAAAAGCCCCCAAGAAATCCGCTTTGTCTAAGAAACTGAAAACGTAATTAAGGAGATGTAGTGTCCCCTTTTAAGGGGACCGAAATCTTTGATTTCGAGGGGTTATACAGCTCAATTATTGAGCGGTCCTAATTATGAACGTTCAGAAAGAGGAAAAATAATCCCTCAAAATCAATTGCTGCGCAATAATGATTTTGACCCCTAACACGCTTACGCTAAGGGGTACACACTCAGTAATATAAATCCAAATAGAAAATGGAGGTAATAAATATGATACCTAAACAAAAGGTCGTAGCTATGGTACTCGCCGGCGGACAAGGCTCCCGTCTCGGCGTGCTCACCAAAAAGCTCGCAAAACCTGCTGTACCGTTCGGCGGCAAGTACAGGATTATAGACTTCCCGCTGTCCAACTGCGTCAACTCGGGCATTGAGGCTGTCGGTATTCTCACACAGTACCAGCCCCTGGTACTCAACGAGTATATTGGCAACGGTCAGCCGTGGGACCTTGATGGAATGCACTCGGGAGCTAACTGCCTGAGCCCCTACGAAGCTATCGGTGGCAAGGACTGGTACTCGGGCACAGCAAACGCTATCTATCAGAACATCAGCTATATCGACAGATACAACCCCGACTATGTTCTGATTCTCTCGGGCGACCATATCTACAAGATGGACTACAACGAAATGCTGGAATTCCACAAGAAGAATAAAGCAGCCTGCACAATCGCGGCGATTGACGTTCCCAAGGAGGAAGCTTCGCGCTTCGGTATTCTCAACACCAATCCCGACGGCTCAATCTATGAGTTCGACGAGAAGCCCGCTCATCCCAAGAGCACAAACGCCTCAATGGGCATCTACATATTCAGCTGGAAAGAGCTGAGAAAATATCTTACAGACGACGCGGCGGACCCCGACTCCTCCAACGACTTCGGCAAGAACGTGCTCCCCGCAATGCTTAACGCTGGCGAGAGAATGTTCGCTTATCCGTTTGAGGGTTACTGGAAAGACGTCGGCACAATCGACAGCCTTTGGGAAGCCAATATGGACCTGCTCGACCCGAACGTGAGCCTCGACCTCAGCGACGTTTACTCGCGCAATCCGATGATGCCTCCGCACTATATCGCTGACGGAGTTAATATTCAGAACTCTCTGATTGCCGACGGCTGCAACGTATCGGGCGACCTTGAGTTCTCGATACTCTTCGCGGGCGTCACGGTAGGCAAGGGCGCGAGCGTAAACTCCTCAATCATTATGCCCGGCGCCGTAATCGGCGAGGGAGCCAAGGTTGAATACGCTATCGTCGCCGAGAACGCTGTAATAGGCAAAAACGCCGTAGTAGGCGCTCAACCCTCGGATGTACCGAACCGCGACGACTGGGGCGTAACCGTAATCGGCGATAACCTCAAAATCGGCGATAACACCGTAATACCTCCCAAAGCTATGGTAGATAAAGACACGGAGGTGACTAAGTAATGAAAAGTAATGACGTTTTAGGCATAATCTATTCAGACTCCTGCGCCGACACATTGACCGAGCTCACAGCTCACCGCACCACCGCCAGCGTTCCGATTGGCGGTAAATACAGAATGATTGACTTTGTTCTGTCAAATATGTCAAACTCCAATGTCAACAACGTTGGTATCATCGCAAAGAGCGGATTTATGTCGCTTATGGACCATATCGGTTCGGGAAGCGCGTGGGACCTCTCCAAAAAGCGCAGCGGCATCACTATCCTGCCTCCTTACGCTGGCGTAAACTTTGCCAACAAGGTTGAAACTCTCTATCAGATAAGAGGGGTTTTTGAGGACGCAAGAGAAAACTACGTGCTTATCTCCGAGAGCAACGTAATCTGCAACATTGATTACAGCGAGCTGTTCTATCTGCATTCGGTAAACGAGGCTGACATCACTCTCGTATACAAGAATATGCCCGTTCCCGAAAAGCTCACACCTATGACTATTCAGCACGATGACATAGGCAAGGTTAAAAAGGTTCTTGTTCAGCCCGACACAAAGGGAAACTGCAACCTCTATCTCGGTTCTTTCATAATGAGCAAGAAGCTCTTCCTTGAGCTCATCACAAAGGCTATGGCTGAAAACGAGCTCAACTTTGATCGTCTTATCCAGAAGTGGGTTGACGAGTACAATGTATTTGCTTATGAGTGTCCGTCCTGTGTTTCGATAATCAGTTCAATGAACGAATACTTCAAGTTCAATATGGCTCTTATGGATGTCGAGCTCAGAAAGGAGCTCTTCCGGAATGACCGTCCAATATACACCAAGGTAAGAGACGACGCTCCGTGTAAGTACGGACTCAACTCCAGCGTAAAGAACTCCTTGGTGTCTCAGGGCTGCTTCATTGAGGGCGAAGTTGAAAACTGCGTAATCTCCAAGGGCGTCCACATCGCCGAGGGAGCCAAGGTCCACAACTGCATCATTATGCAGGACACCGAAATCGGCTCAGGCTGCGAGCTCAGCTATGTTGTAATCGACAAGGACGTTGAAATAACTAACGCAAAATCCCTTAAGGGTACAGATACATATCCGATTCATATCGCTAAGAAATCAGTAATTGACTAACGGATAAAATAAGGAGGACAAAACTATGAAAATATTATATTGCGCGTCAGAAGCTAACCCGTTCGCGGGCTCAGGCGGACTTGCCGACGTTGCGGGCAGCCTGCCGCACGCTCTCTGCCGCAAAGGACAGGACTGCCGAATCGTTATGCCGCTGTACGGCACAATTCCGCAGGACCTCAAGAACCAGATGAACTTCATCGCAAACTTCACCGTTCCCGTTGCGTGGAGACACCAGTATTGCGGACTGTTTTGGGCACGCTGGAACGACTGCACATATTACTTCCTCGACAACGAGTATTACTTCAAGCGCGGCACGCTTTACGGCTCATATGACGACGCCGAGAGATTCGCGTTCTTCTCGAGAGCTATCCTCGAGATGCTCCCCTATATCGACTTCCATCCCGATATAATCCACACAAACGACTGGCAGACCGCTCTGGTTCCCACATACTACTACCTCTTCTACTCCAAGAACCCTTGGTACGCCAACATCAAGAACATCTTTACAATCCACAACATTCAGTATCAGGGAATGTACGGCTGGGAGGTTAACACCGAGTGCGTAGGTATCCCCGAAGGCGATACAAAGATTCTCGAAATGGACGGCAAGCTCAATATGGTTAAGGGCGCTATCGAGACAGCGGTACGCGTTACCACCGTTTCGCCGACATACGCTCTGGAAATCCGCGACCCGTGGTACAGCTTCGGTCTTTACAACGAGCTCAACCTGCGCCACTGGAAGCTTTGCGGTATCAAGAACGGACTTGACCTCGCGAGCTACGACCCCGCCACAGACTATCAGCTCTATGCCAACTACACCAAGGAGGATATGAGCGGCAAGGGTTATTGTAAGCAGAAGCTTCAGGAGAGACTTTGTCTTGAGCAGAGGTGGAACGCTCCTATCGTGGCTATGGTAACACGTCTTGTTGAGCACAAGGGTCTCGACCTTGTAAGAATGGGACTTGAGGAGCTTATGAACACCGAGGATATGCAGTTTGTAATTCTCGGCTCGGGCGATGAGGAATACGAGCAGTTCTTCCGCGATATGCAGTGGAAGTATCCGGGCAGACTTTGCTTCTGTCACGGCTTTGTTCCCGAGCTCGCGCGTAAGATTTACTCAGGCGCCGACATCTTCTTGATGCCCTCCAAGATGGAACCCTGCGGACTTTCACAGATGATTGCTCTGCGTTACGGCACAATCCCCGTAGTACGCGAGACAGGCGGACTCAAAGACTCCGTATTTGACTCTGCCGACGGCTACGGCAACGGCTTCACCTTCGCCAACTACTACACAGCTGACCTCCAGGGCGCTGTAAGAAGAGCTCTGCGCGGTATCCAGGACAACGAGGGCTGGCACCAGCTTATGTGGCGCGCTATGATGAGTGACAACAGCTGGGAGAGAAGCGCACAGGATTACATCAACGTTTACGCCGACACACTCAACTGGGCGTAAGTCAGTAGTCAGTGGTCAGTGATTAGTGATCAGTTATGGTCGGGGAGATACGTTCCATCTTCCGAGAACTTTGCGACCCGATTGGATAAATATTGATAAAATACTAAAGCCTTGAGGTTTTTTAACCTCAAGGCTTTCTTTTATATAGAATCAGATGATTACAAATAGTTCGGGAACAAAACTTTTCCCCTATCACTGTCTATGTTCTCGACATTCACTGATCACTGACTGCTGACCACTGACCACTATTTTCTAAAGAACTTCAGAAAATCGGGGAAAATGTATCTCCAGTATCTTTCGTTGTGCATACCCTTATTGCAGTAGATTTCGCAGATTTTGTCCTTTGGATAGCTTATGTTCGCGAGGTTCGCGGGCATAGACTTTGTGCTCGGGAGAAGCTGTGACTCCAGGTCGTTAGCCTCGCCGCAGTAGAGATAAACCTTCGGGTAATTACCATCAAACTTTTTGCTCTTTAAATACTTCACCCAGGTATTGTCGTCATACAGCACAAACGCGGGCGACAGCGCTCCGATTGTACCGAACTTTTCTGGGTGTTCCATACCGATATAAAAGCTCTCGATTCCGCCCGATGAGCTGCCGCAAATCGCTACATCCTCGGGATCGGTCGCTACGTTGTAGTTCTCCTCAACATAGGGCACGACTTTATTCACCAAGAAATCGGAGAACTCCTTGCCCTTGCCGTTTTCGTAAATTTCAGGCTCGGCAACAACATCGCCGATGTCGGGAGTGAGCTCACTGTCGCGGGTCGCCGACGGGTTGTCTATTCCCACAATCACAGCGCCCGCGCCCGTGTTTTTCTCCATCGACTTCACGCTTTCGTACACACCCCACGAGCCGTATGTCGTGGCGTTACGCTCAAAAAGATTGCCGCCGTCGGTCATATAGATTACGGGATATTTTTTCTTGGCGTTCTTGTCATAGCCGTCGGGAGTGCAGATGTAGACTTCCTTTTCATTGCCGTCATAGTCAAAAGTCTTGACAGCGTAGTCTATGACGTCAAGCTCTTTCTTGCCCTCGGTGTAGGGATAAATGCCGTTTGCGCTCTTGTGCCAGCCGTTAACAAGGTCGTTGAACGCAAGCTCGTCAGTATTGTCCCCATCACAGTTGAACACGATTTTACTATACTTTTTTGTGTCGCCGTACGCGGCGTAGGTTATGCTCTCACCGTCCTTGCTTATCTGCTCGATTTCGGCGGGAGCTTTTTTGTTTCTGTTGTCAATAAGCGTTGCGGTGACTTCCTCGCTTTTGCTGTCATCACGGAACAGCACCTTGTGACCTGTTTTCTCCCCGCACGCGGTAAACATCGCTGCGCAGATAATTAATGTTAAGACAATACAAATTATTTTCCTCATAGTCTTCTCCTTAGAATATAGTCACTAAGCCCTCCCTTGGGGGAGGGTGGGCTTTTTGCCGTCTTGTCCGGCAAAAAGGTCGGGAGAGGAAACTCCTCCGCTGGAGGAGATGTCGCGAATGCGACAGAGGTGGTGCCGTCTCCCGCTAGGGAACCACTTGCTAATATTTTTATTGATAAAGTTGATATAACGAGCTTTTTTGAAAATGGACCCTCTTCAGTCTCGCTACGCTCGACAGCTTTTCCCTAGCGGGAGACGGCAACCCTTTTGTCGGCGTTGCCGACATTTCCCCTATCAGGGGAATTTCCCAAGGGAAGCCTTTATTATTCAATTTCATACAGTCTTTTCGCGTTCTGAGCCGTAATATCGAGCAGCTCCTGTACGCCCATACCTCTTAGCTCGGCAATTTTTTCAGCGACATACGCAATATTCCTGCTGTCGTTACGCTTGCCCCTGAAAGGCACGGGAGCCATATACGGCGCGTCAGTCTCGAGCAAAAGCCTGTCAATCGGAACCTCCCGAGCGCAATCCACACTGTGGCGAGCGTTCTTGAAAGTCACAACCCCGCCGAGGCTGATACTCATACCCAGCCGCATAACCTCGCGCATAAGCTCCACGCTGCCGCTGAAGCAGTGCATAAGTCCTTTGGGCCTGTACTTTCTGAGCAAATCCATTGTGTCGCCGTGGGCTTCCCTGTCGTGAACCACTACGGGAACATCGAGCTCTTTAGAAAGCTTGAGCTGTTCCTCAAACACGCGGTTCTGTAAATCCCGCGGAATATCCCAGTGATAGTCGAGCCCTATCTCGCCTATCGCGATGCACTTTGGGTGTTTTAAATATTCTGTTATACAGTCAAGATAATTGTCGGGCATATCCTCCAGATTTTCGGGGTGAAAACCCGCCGTGAAATAAATATACGGGAATTTCTCGGCGTAGCCTTTTATAATCTCGGCGGATTTTAAATCCACCGCGTTGCACACAACGCCCGACACACCGCTCTCAGGCAAAGCTTTTAACAGCTCTTCCCTGTCCTCGTCAAACCACGCGTCATCATAATGAGCGTGCGCGTCAAAAATATTTTTCATAATTTCCCACCTTGTTGCTTTCCCCCGGGGGGAAAGTGGTTTTGGCGTTCTCGTAGAGAATGACAAAACCGATAGAGGGTCGGCGCAAGTCAGTATTATAGCAATATTGATAGTTCAGTGCACCGACTTTTATCTTAATCCAACGTTGTTCAAACCTTGTTCCAGTCTGTTTATCAGACGTATGATAGAGAGGTATTTAATCAAAATGGACCCTCTCCCGCCTCGCTTTGCTCGGCACCCTCCCCCAAGGGAGGGCAGTTCACTTATCATTTGTGGTCGGCTCAATTACTGATCCGACCACAATAAATTAAACTATCTTGCTTCCGTTCTCAATCGCGTTATCAACGGTAATCAGAGTGAGGCTGTCGCCCTTCTCGGCGGACAGAATCATACCCTGACTTTCAACGCCGCAAAGCTTAACGGGCTTGAGGTTCGCCACGAACAGCACCTTCTTGCCCACCAAATCCTCGGGCTTATAGTACTGAGCGATACCGCTGACAATAACACGTCCGCCCATACCGTCGTCAATGTCGAACTTAAGGAGCTTTTTGCTCTTCTTAACCTTTTCACACGCCTTAACCTCGCCCACGCGGATGTCGGATTTTCCAAAATCCTCAATGCCGATTTCGGGAGCGACATCTTCAATCTCCTCGATTGTCTTTTCTTCCTTGGCGCTCTCCTTCTGCATAGCCTCAATCTGCTCGTAGAGCTTCTTGGGGTCGATGCGTACGAACAACGGAACAGCTTCGTTGAGCTTTGTGCCCGCTTTAACGCCGCCGAAATTCTCAAGGCTCGCGTAGGATGTCTCGCCGCAGTTGGTCTGCTCGAAAATCGCTTTCGCGGTTTCGGGCATAAAGGGTTCAATCAGTACCGCGATGTAGCGGATACCCTCAAGCAAGGTGTACAGCACTGTGCCGAGACGCTCACGCTTGCTATCGTCCTTGGCGAGAGCCCAAGGCATAGTCTCGTCTATATACTTGTTCAGGCGCTTAGCGAGGTTGATAACAGCCTCAAGCGCGTCGCTGATGTGGAAAATGTTAATCTGCTCGTCAACCCTTTTAACGGTATCAATGCAGAATTTCTCAATCTCGCTGTCAAGCTCCTCTTTAGCCGAGCGCTCCTTAACAACTCCGTCAAAATACTTCTTGTTCATCGCGATAGTACGGTTCACAAGGTTGCCGAGTGTGTTAGCGAGGTCGGAGTTGAAACGCTCGATGATTGTGTCGTAGGTGATGGAGCCATCGTTGGCGAAAGGCATCTCGCTGAGCAAATAGTAACGCACAGCGTCAACACCGATGAGCTTAACAAGCTCGTCCGCGTAGATAACGTTGCCGCGGCTCTTGCTCATCTTATCCTCTCCGAACAGCAGCCACGGATGACCGTAAACCTGCTTGGGCAGAGGCTCACCCAGAGCCATAAGCATAATCGGCCAGTAAATTGTATGGAAACGCACGATGTCCTTGCCTATAATATGAGCATCGGCGGGCCAGAATTTTTTGTACTGCTCTGAGCTTCCGTCAGGGTCATAACCTATACCCGTAATATAGTTGGAGAGAGCGTCTATCCAGACATAAACAACGTGGTCGGGGTCAAAGTCAACAGGAACACCCCACTTGAAGCTTGTACGTGACACGCACAAATCCTGAAGCCCGGGCTTGATGAAGTTGTTGAGCATCTCCTTCTTGCGGCTTTCGGGATAGATAAAGTCGGGGTTGTTCTCGATATATTCCTCAAGTTGCTTCTGATACTTTGAAAGCTTGAAGAAATACGCCTCTTCCTTGGCTGGCTTAACCTCACGACCGCAATCGGGGCATTTGCCGTCCACAAGCTGGCTCTCCGTCCAGAAACTCTCGCACGGAGTACAGTAGAGACCTTCGTAGCTTCCTTTATAGATATCGCCCTGATCGTAGAGCTTCTTGAAAATCTTCTGAACGATTTTCTCGTGGTCATCATCGGTAGTGCGGATAAATTTATCGTAAGAAGTGTTAAGCACGTCACAGATGTCACGGATTTCTCCCGCGACCTTGTCAACATATTCCTTGGGAGTACAGCCCTCGGACTGGGCGTACATCTCAATCTTCTGACCGTGTTCGTCAGTTCCTGTCTGGAAGAAAACATCGTAGCCCTGCATACGCTTGTAGCGCGCGATAGCGTCAGTCAGAACAATCTCGTAGCTGTTGCCGATATGAGGCTTTCGCGATGTATAGGCAATCGCCGTGGTGATATAATATTTTCCTTTACAATCCTTGCACATATTCGATAAACCTCCATAAAAATAACTTTAATTATTTTACCACACACATTGTGAAAAATCAATTTATATCGGCAAATTTTGTGATTATTAGTCCCGGATTTTGCCATCCGACACAAGATTACAATTAATACCCCTTGACAAAGCCCCATAATACGGCTATAATATAGGAGTTGAAGCATCTCAGCGACAACTATATATCGCGGAGTAGAGCAGTTGGTAGCTCGTCGGGCTCATAACCCGGAGGTCGTAGGTTCAAGTCCTATCTCCGCAACCAGTCGGAAACAGCTTAAACAGAGGGTTTAGGCTGTTTTCTTTTTCACTTCATTTTTAACTAAAAATCAGTATTTCCCCCTAATTTCCCCCTAAAGTCGTAAAAACAGCCTGATTCACCATAAATTCAGGTATTTTATAACATTGTTTATTTACAAAAAAAGACTGAGTATTTTTACATACCCAGTCTTTCTGTTTTATTCGTATTACTTTTTCTTGAATGTACCGTTTATATACAAATTAGCATTAGCTGACGGATTACGATAAGTTATTTTTGTCTTAGCGTTAATTGAGTTCTTCTTGAATTTGAGAATACAGTAACCTTTGTTAAACCATCCATCATTTTTAAAATACAGTTTTACAGAATTGTCCTTTATAGTTCCTGATACATTAGCGTAAGCAACCCTATCATAAGTAATAAATTGAGTAAACAAGTATGCTTTTATTTTACTGCCCTTCACAGACTTGATAACAATCTTATTCTTACCATTTTTCCATGTACCTTTATACTTTTGGTAGTTTGGTTGAACAGTTATTTTACATTTTAGCGTTAATCCGTTTGTTTTAACTTTAATTGTCGCAGTACCCTTTTTGATACCCTTAACCTTACCCGAACTCGTTACAGTTGTTACCTTTTTGTTGGATGAACTGAATTTAGGCGTACCAACCTGACCAGTAATTTTTATATTAAAGCTCTTTCCCGCAGTAATTGTCTTTTTAGTTAAATTGAGTTTAGGATTTTTAACAGTAACCTTGAATTTTTCTGATACTCCATTATTGGTTACCGTAATTATAGCAGTACCCTTTTTCTCTCCAGTTACTTTGCCAGAGGAATTTACTTTAGCCACTTTGATATTTGAACTCTTGTATTTCGTTTTTCCTTTTCCGTTAGTAACTGTTGATTTGATTTGTAATTGACCTTTTCTATAAACTATTCCCGACGATTTATTAAGTTTAACTGTTGTACTCACGCTATTCACAATTAATGATTCATTAAAATAGGAATAATCAATTATATCTAAAATATCACCAGTACTGTCAACGTAACTTAGTATTTCTTTATTCAATCGAATAGTTCCAGCTCCGCTTTTTATAACCTTAAATCTGAACTCTAATAACAACTTATTCTCAGTAAAATCAAGAGGACCGTTAAGAGTTAGAAAATTAAATGCCAATATATTTTTTTGACGATTATTTAAAACGCAATTGCTTAAATTTGGTATATTCTCAATTTCAAATTCTATTATATCGCTCGGGTACTCTAATGAAAACTGTCCGCACGAAATAAGGGAATCAGACTGTAAATAAACTCTATATATTATCGTATCACCGACAGAACAGTTATACTTTTTATTATTCAAATAAATACCGCTTTCAGTTATCGCAACTGGCTCTGTGGATTCAGCAGCTTGTGTTGTAGGCTGAACAGGAGTTGTCAATGGATCTGTTGCCTTTGTTGATGGCTCTGTAGGATTAGTAGGTTCTGCAGGAAGCGTAAAAGCAGGAACACTCTCCCCAGGTCCATATATTTCTTCATAAAGAACATTGTATTCATCTACTGAGGACGGTTTTAAAACTATTCTTATCGTTGAATTATCATCGTTAACATTAATATGTAAAGAATTACCCATTCCTCCTGGATGCCATTCATACTCTCCGTTATTATAATAAATTGTTTTACATTCATAATTACCGCTACTAACATTGGGAATATCTACATAATAATAACCTGCATAATAATTCATACGGTACTTTTGATTTGGTTGCCAAAACAAACCGAACAGTTCAGTCGAACCGACTGGATAATAACCATTGATTAGTTTATCACCTGTTGACGGTTCTGTTTGTTGAGCATTAGGATTATATTCATAACTTATCTTGGCGGATAACAAATTATTGTTACCATTGTAAAAATCAACAGCATACCAATCCTCCTGTGTTCCCTCGTAATAAACATTACTCAAGCTCGAATTATTAAAAAATGCGTTTTCATTCACTCGTTTTAGTGATTTAGAGATTTTCAACTCTTTTAATTCAGAACATCCCTCAAAAGAGCTTACTCCTATTGTTTCAACACTATCAAATAAAGATACGCTGTAAATGCTTGAATTAACAAAAGCGTAATTGGAAATAGTTTTAACTCCCGACGGGATTTGCAAGTCCGTCACCAGTTTATTATCGTTATAAATATTCATACCGAAACAGAGCGGATTTGAACCCTCATTTTCAAACTTTATTGAGCACCATTTTGATAAGTCAGTAATATTAACTCTATCAAAATAAGGATAATTAATCTCATAATCTTCAGGTGCAAATTCATCCCAATTGAATGCGTCTTTTCCAATTAATTCAACACCACTTCCGATAGTAACGCTTTCAAGATTATGGCAAGAGGAAAATGCTTTTTCTTTTATTACTGTAACACTATCAGGAATAGTAATTTTTTTGAGCTGAGTACAATAAAAAGCTTCATTACCTATAGTTTCAACTGTATTAGGAATGCTGACCTCAGAAATATTCAATTCATAAAAAGCATAATCAGAAATCTCTGTAACTCCTTCATCAATCTGAATAAATTTGATATTTTCAGAATAATCCGCCCATGGTTGACTAACACTATCTTCAATATAGCCCATAGCACCGCTACCTGATATAATAAGTTTCCCTAAAGCAGAAATATACTGCCAATTACAATCACCTGTTTGTCCGCCAATAGCTCCACTTGAAACAGTATCTATCGAAACAGATCCTACAGAAAAAGATATAATCGTAAATGCACTTATAAACATTAATAACGATAAAACAATACTAATTGATTTTTTAACTATTTTCATAAATAAAACTCCTTTCGCATAGATAGTTGCTATACATTGATTTTATAACTAATTTCCCGTTATGTCAACGAGTTTTTAGTTATATTTACCACAAATAAATATCATCTATTAAAATAATAATAGAGGTGATGTTTATGAAGTTCAGCGATAAACTCCGCTTTCTTATAGAAGAACGAAATCTAACACAAAAACAGGTAGCACAAGACTTGAATATTGCTCCGTCAACTATGGGCGGATATGTTCAGGGAATGAGCCAACCTGATTTTGATACATTAAAAATATTAGCCGAATACTTTGATGTTACATCAGATTATTTGTTAGATATCCCGTCCAAGAAAACTAATAATAAATTAGAAAACGAACTTCTCCGTGTATTCCGTTCTATACCAAATGAATATAAAACAATTTACATCAAACAAGGTAAAGCATTTATTAAATAAACCTCACTAATAACATTACTGCCCCTGACTAATATCAAGGGCAGTATTTCTATTCTACAAGCATTAAAATTTATTTCCCGTATAAACACTCTATAAACGTTTTTTATTCCCAAGCGGAAACGGTTTCGCTGAAACAGTTTAAACACGTTAGAGAGTTCCACAGAACCGTCTACGCCGTCATAGCAAGTTTCCTTTTGTTTTTGCAACGAAAAGCGTATATTATATAGCGAGTACATTGTCTAATACCTCTGCTGCTTGTTCATCTTTAGACTTCAGAGCGTGAGTATAAATGTTAAGTGTAGTTGAGGTTTGAGCATGACCGAGCCTGTTTGATACAGTTCTAATATCTGTTCCCTCAGCAATCATAATAGTTGCGTTTGTATGGCGTAGCGAATGAAGCGTTACCTTTCGCAAATTATTCCTTTTTAAGAACTTGCTAAACCATTTTGTCAAAGAATCAGGATACATAGCTTTACCGTTCCATTGAGTAAACAATCTGTCAGTATTTATCCATTCACTTCCTATATCCAATCTCCTTTGAGATTGCCATGCTCTGTACTTTTTTAATACAGAAATGAGCGATTGACTAATATGCAATTCTCGGCAACCTGAACGAGTTTTAGGTCCTTTCGTAATCAAAGTTTTATTTCCAATGTACTGTGATGTTCGTTCAATTTTTATGGTTTTGTTTTCAAAATCAATATCTTTCCATTCAAGTCCGAACAACTCACCTCTGCGCATTCCAGTCAAAAGTAAAATCATGACCATTGTACGATATGTTATATGTTCGTTTTGTAAAGATGTCATTAAAGTTTGTACCTCTTTGTCATCAAGAAACTCAATATCATATGGTGGAACCCTCGGCGGATCAGCTCGGCGAGCAACATTATCTTTTACAAGATTCCACTTCACCGCTGTTTGCAATAATTTTGAAATTACTCTGTGATGTTCAACAATAGTTTTTGGTGACAGTTTCCTTTCAGGTAACACATTACCGTCCTTATCCTTTTTTACCTTTTTGCTAACTCCATTCTCTGATAAGTTTTGATAAAGTCTATTAAGATGAAGCGGAGTAATATCCTGTAGTTTTATATGCCCTATTGCTTGATTTATACGTTTTAGATAGTCACAGTATCTGTAATAGGTTTTAGGAGCAAGAAACTTTTCTCCGTACTCTTTACACCACATATCCGAATACTCTTTAAATTTCATATTACTTGTAGGGCAGTTGC
The DNA here is from genome assembly GCA_017458845.1 of Ruminococcus sp. Lineage (GTDB taxonomy): Bacteria > Bacillota > Clostridia > Oscillospirales > Acutalibacteraceae > Ruminococcoides. The sequence continues at coordinate 13,144 of JAFSZY010000050.1, read as the reverse complement.
CTGTTTTGACTTCTTCCTCAAATAATACTTTCTGTCGCTCTAACTCCTTTGTTAATTGTTTTTGTGTTAGATTCCTAGGCGGTATCCAAGTTTTTGATTTAGTAATTTTCTTACCATTCATATCATAACCCATAGATACCCTGATTTCATAACCTCTGCCTTTTATTCTTGCTGTTGCCATAATTGTTCCTCCTTGCAACATTTATATTTCTTTTATAGAATTAACCTCCAACCTTATTATTGCAAAACTTTTCTGAAATTGCAAAAAGAATTTTATATATTGGAGTAAATTTTTTATATTATGTCTGGGAGAGCTGTTTGTTTGCTCTCCCAAACAGTTATAAATTACTGTAATGGTCGTATTTGACCTTTACAGTTTTTATTACGGTTATCTCCATTTTGGAAATACTCCAAAAGATAATCGTAATTAAGTAGGGTTTTTCGACCTAATTTTATAGTAGGAATTTTCCCTGACTTTATGATTGTACGGAGACCGTACAATGTGATATTTGTATCAGGGTCATCCTTGAGCAATTGCTCATAGGCTTCCCCTAATAATCGCATACGAGTCATTATATTCCCTCCTTTAATTTGCGGATTGATTCCTTAATGACAGTCATATCATCAAATGAGATGATATAGTTATCATCGTACTCGTATTCCGAGTTTTTCATAATATTATCAATAGATCTTATAAGATCTAATAACTCGTTACGAGTATATTGCTTCTTTATTGAAGCTGTTTCTTGTGCAATTTTAATCATTAGCTTTCATCACCTTTTTCGCATTAGCTTTTTCAATTCAGGTATATGTTTAAAACTATATATTGAATTAAAATGATAGTCAGATTTAGATGGATTAGAAAAAATATCTACGATTGCTTTTCTCCCAAAATACAACTGGTAATCACCAGTATATGCAATATAATAGAATTCACCATATTTAAAACAAAGACCATTAAATACTGTTGGACAGAGTTCTAAAACAACATATTTTTTACCATATTCATAATAATTTCTGGCACTAAAGAAACAAAAGTATATTGTATAATTTTCCATATCAGGTGCTACATACGGTGTTATTCCAACGAATTCTAAACATCTAAGATATTTTATATCACTCATAACGCATGGTTTATTCATAATATCAAACTCCCTTACCATAAAAAACATCTGATTCTCCGATTACGGAAATATAATCATAGCCCATTCCGCTAGCGAAGTATTCAAATATATAATACTTGCCAATTTTTAATTCATCGAAACTTATTATCGTATCAACAACAATAAAACTTTTATAAATGTTTCCTTCATTAAAAAATTCATCGGAATAAAACTCAAAGTACAGCTTTGTAACAATCTCCCTTTCAATAGATACCCCGTTGACATCCTCTGTTTCGAGAAGGTCAATTAATATCCTTTCCTTTCCTACTAATTTTTTAGGTTCGTTAATAGTTACTATCATAGTTTCACTTCTCCTTTTTTAAATATTGATAGTATATTTTATTGAGAGTAGATTCGCTGCCGTCGTTATTTATTTCATTGACGTCCAGCGAATACTGATTTAATGTTTTGTATTTGCCTGATTCAATCATTGCTTCCACAACATTAATGTTTACTCTGTAAGACAAAGGTCTTTTGATATTCCTTGAATGCCGAAAATACCTAATTCCAGGTTTATAAAGTTTTAGTAAATTATTCGATTTATTAATTTTCTTACGAAAATAATTTCCGTAATCCACTTTCTCACGCATTTTAGAAATATATACAAAACCTTTATCCCAGCAATCTCTTACAAATTTATAAGAAACAAATTTATATGGATTTTTTACATTTTTTAATAAAACGTGTAAATGCCACGCACCTTTTTCAGTTGGTTCTAAAACTGCGATATAACCCAAATCAGGACATTTATATTTCAGCTTTTGCCAATATATTTTGAAATCGTGATAGACCTCTTTTGTGTCCTTCTGCGGTATAGAATAAGTTAGCACAGCATGATAACCTATGTTATCAATAAAATTAGCATGAATAAATTGATATAATTGTTTTGCAGACTTCCTAAGAATAGCAAGATTTTCACTTCGATTATCTGACTTTTTCACAGTTAAGAATTGACCTGTAACATTATTGACATACAAATCGCCTGAGTTTTTTGTACAGTTTGGTTGCCTGTCCTCTTTAGGTTCACAGGCTACCAAATCCATATAATCACCGTACTTTACGACTTTAATCATATCGCAATTATCCAGCAATTTTTCATCATCGTGTTTTCTGAAAACAATTTCAGGATTTAAGCTCAAATTATTAGCTCCTTTCAGTTTTTATTCATAATCAATTAGTAACAAATATCAACAATTCCCCTTTCAATTTAGATTTCTAATTGACTATGTAAATAATTTGAAAGGATAATGTTGCATAACCTTGTAATATACGTATATTCACTTTTCCCCAAAATATTTAAATTTTTTACATTTTTTATTTTGTTAGTAGATAATTAGATTTATTATTGTAAAATTCGATACTCAAATTATATAAACTTCCAACACAACTATTCCTAGAATTATTAATACTTCATTTTGATTACACATTATTAATACATCAACAATGTAAATACTTATTTTTACTAAATAAACATTTTCGTCCAATGTAACGTAAAGAGAAACAAGTAAAAAACGATTCATCAAAATATAAATAAACATAGTATTAACCCCTTTCAAATTAGGTTGATGATTATCATGATAATACAGGTCATGAACATTGAGCGTGTGTTTACAAAAAATAGGCTGTTTTAGGTATTTTTTAATAACTTTGTAGGAATACACAATCCACATATAAAAAACAAACGGACAAGTGTGCAAATTCACTACACAACTTGTCCTAATCAAATACAGTATTAAATTTTGGTTTACAGCCGTCATAGATTATGACAGCGGAGCAGGCTTTGATATTATTACCCTAGTATGTAAAAAACTAAGATTATAGAAAACAAAACACTAAAACATTTAAAAGTAATTGAAGAATACAGAAAAAGATGTTATAATATGTCAAACTAAGGAGGTGTTGGTATGAGCTTACAAAAAAGGAAAATTGCCTATCATAATATAGTTTTTAAAAATGACGAAAACAATTACTTTGATAATAAACTGTTTTTTAAATTTGTCGATTATTTAGACAGCCTTAATAGTGATGAAAAAACTTTTAGAGATGATAAAAACAAAAAAGCTGTATCTATTGAGAGTATCGAACAAATAAAAAAGGAAGGTATGGACTTTCTAAAAATTGTTTTTAAGTCGTGCAAATACAACCATTTTCCAGATTATATGTCAAGTGTTGATGGATCAGAAAGACCTACTGATAAAAAAGAATATGAGGGCGATAAAGAACTCACACATATGATGATGAGAGTTGACGCTAGTGAAGCATACACAATTTTTGAGGAACGTAGAAACGGTGTAACTATTGGTGGAGTCATAAAGTATTTTAATAAAGTATTAGCAGATTACTTCCGAATCAACAAAATAGATAATAAAAGTTATTTTTGGGCAGGAAATATTCCGCCAGAAGATTTTTTGACTTCATTAAATAAAGCAAAAAGAATTAACATTGCTGATATTTTTCTTCATGAATCAATTCTTGGTAGCGAAGGGTTAAACCTAATTACTGATGGAGGTTTTGACTGTCGAGAAGAACTTGTTTTAACTATGAAGTCAAAAAAAGGAGAATCCATTAGAAAAACAGCTATTAAAACACTATATTCTAGGATAAGCTCCTCTGGCACTAAATTAGAAAGAATTAGACTTTACGGTAGAGACATCGACAATATGGATGTTACTCTTGATTCTCTCCAACAAAAGAAAAAACAAGAAATTATTGTAGAGTTACGCGAAAACGGTACTGTTGACACATACTCAATTTTTGCTAAAATGGAAGAACTATTTGGTATAACAGAATAATGAAACATAAAGAAAACAAAAAAGGATTAGGTCTGGAATCATCGGTAATACTACTTGATTATTATCAAGTGCTCAAAGGGAAAGAATGGATATGGGAATTTGTATTTCCAATAATAAGTTCGCTTGTAGTTTCAATCATTTATTGTTGTAATAATGCTGTTATTCCCGCATTAAGAAAACTATCTGATTTATTACCTACTACTATTTCTATTCTCATAGGCTTTACAACGATGATAATTACTCTTTTAATCACAAGTGAAAGCGAAAAAATAAATACCCTTAAACAAAAAACTATTGAAAATAAAATAATTAGAGACAAAGAAGTGTCCCTATACCAAAAAATACTAATAAAAACCTGTCATTCACTTTTTATTGAAATCACACTATTATTCATAGTATTTATATACTTGTTTCTTCATGGAATAAATATAACAAATATTTATTTATCATTTTCTTTTCTTGTATTAGAAACACTTCTACTGATAGAAACACTAATTTCAATATTTAGCAACATCAAAGAAATTTATTTTGCTTTTTACAAATAGGTACGGTATCATTTGTTTCCCTCTAGTTTCCCCCTAACTGCACTTAACTGCACCAATCTGCACTTAATTACTGACGTACTACACTTCACTAGACAAATCTATAATACATCACACTAAACACGGCAAAAACTAACGGTTCCCCCTCATAACCCGGAGGTCGTTGGTTCAAGTCCTTCCTCCGCAACCAGTTTGAAATAGGAGTATCCTCACAGATACTCCTATTTTAATTTTATTTTGAGCGGAGGAAGGACTTGAAAGGCGGAAATAGGAAAAGGTCCTGTGTGACCTTTTCCCCGCCGTTGGATTTAGTCCGCTTTTTAGCTTTCCACCGACTTCACAGGCGAGGCGGATGTTCTCGCATTGATGAAACGTATTCCTCCGCAACCACTTGGAAGCAGCTTAAACAGTGGGTTTAGGCTGTTTTCTTTTTTACTTCATTTTCAACTAAAAATCAGTATTCCCCCCTAACCCCCTCAATGATGAAAAAATTGCCTGATACACCATAAATTCAGGCATTTTAAAACGTAGTTTATTTTATGAAATATTCAAATAATATTATAAAACAATCAGTATGGAAATGATACATTATAATAAAAATTTTAAAACTCTTTTTGTTTAAATTATAATCTTGTTATACTAAACAAACTTGCTGTATTATAAAACATAGTATTATTATTTACGGCTAAGAGTAGGAAAACGGGTGATGTTGGTATAAACATCGGAATAACAAGCCGCGCGCCCTTCTATGTGCAAAATCTATGTGCAAAGTGCATAAATACAACCTTGCATTTTTGTGCAATTTTTTGAGCGATATTTCCCGCGAAATATGTTAGAATTATTTTGTAAACAAAACAAAAGGAAGTGTTTCTTTGGCAAAAGGATATTTCAAGAAAAAATTTTACAATAAAGACCTTGACCTCATCACCGACAAAACCGAGCGCTTTATTGTTTTTATTAACGACTTCAAGCAGATTATGGGAACGTGGTACTCGGTAGTCGCGCTCAGAATACTGCCAATGCTGCTCTTTTTCATCCCCGTGAATGTGGTGTTAGCGCGCTTTACTCTGTATTACAAAAACCATTTCCAGCCTGACCTTAACTGGGACGGACCGATACTGATGGTATTGTGGGCGATAGCAATGGCGCTTTTGCTGGTTCTTGCAATTCTCCTCCCAAAGGTCGCGACGGTGTATGAGTTTGGCTTTGGCTTTACATATTTGTTTTTTGCGTTTAAGAATCACCTGTTCAACTCTGCTGTCGGAATCATCCTGCTGATATGTATGATAATTTTTCTGCTCGTAAAGCTCTTCTTCCTTGCTGTCAAAATATTGAGCATGGTTAAGTTTTCGGGCGACGAGGCGAATATTGAGCGTGACGAGAGCGGACGAATAGTACGCAAAACAGAGGGAGAGGTTCTCTTTGTCAACAGCGAGGAATTTGACAAAAACCGTCCCGCGGCGTCCGCTGACAACGACTTCCTGTTCGAGAAAACCGACGATGTTCAAGCCCAAGGCGCCGAAGCCAGAATGGAGTATGACAGCGACTTCTTTTTTGACAAAGTCGATGACACTCCCGAGAAAGACGCGCAATCCTCCTATGACGATGATTTCTTCTTTACAAAGGGCGGCGACGACGATAACAATATGCCTCTCGCGGGCTCTGACGATGACTTCGTATTTTGATATAAGATATTTCAACGGCTTCCGAAAGGGAGCTGTTTTTGTGTATGACTGATGTTTCGCGTAGGGACAGGTCTCTGTCCCTACGCGTCGACAAACAGCAAAAAGCCTTCCCGAGGGGGAAGGCTTTTAACTTAAAACATCTTATTTCTTTTCGACCTTATCGCCGTAAATTGTTGTCCAATCGTTCTTCATCGAAACAGCGGTGAAACCGTTTTCTTTACAGGTTTCAACCATTTTCTCCGCCTTTTCGGTGTTGCCGTTTTCACGCTTTGTGTCGTCACAACAGAGCATAAACGCGCCGCTTCTATACTTATTATTATTGACAGTATAGTTGCCCATAGCGGTGTCGCCCGAGCTGTTGCCGAAAGCGAGTACGGGCTGCTGTCCGATTTCCTGCGCAATGACGCTGACCTTGTTCATTTTGAGGTTCTTTATGATGAACTTTCCGCCTGTGATTACCTTGTCGTCCTTTGTAAAGGTATAATCCAAGCCGTCCTCGTCGCCCTGGTTGCTGGCTACAAGGCTTTCGTCCGAGCCTATCATCTGAGCATAAGGGATGTCGATTGTTCCGTCGCAAAGTCCGCGTGTGATGAGGCGGTCTGTGCCGCTGATGATGTACACCTTGAAATCATTCGCGTTAAGGTACTCAACAACCTCAAGCATAGGTTTGTAAAAAGCCTCGCCGTTGGTCATACCGGTGTAACTCTCCATAGGCGTATCTCTGTATTCTTTAACGTATGCGTCAAACTCGTCGAGAGTCATACCCTTAAAGGCGGTAGCAACAGCCTTGCCGTGCTTGAGGCTGAGGTCCTCGGGATACTCGCCCGAATCAAAATACTCTTTGATTTCCTTGGCGGTCGCCTTTTCCTCGTCGCTCGCCTTGTCCTTGTAGCCGGGGTCTTCCATTACGCGGTGATAGAGAAGCTTGTGGTCAAAGTAACCGGGGTCTGTCTCACAGCAGAGTGTGCCATCCATATCGAATACGGCGATTCTGTCCTCAACAGGGATGAAATCCTTGCTCGCCTTGTCGGTAGTCGCTTTGATAAATTCGGTGAGCTCTTTCTTGAGTGGAGCGTCCTTAGTCCACAACGACAGAGCGTCCTGCTCTTTGGTTTCCTTAACTTCCTGAGAAGCTGACTTTGTCTGTGACTCCGTCCGACTGGATGATGCGGTGTTGTTCGCTCCGCAGCCCGCGCAGGAAATCGAGATAATCCCCGCCATTAGCAATGCCAAAATTGAACTGAATACTTTGTTTTTCATTTAATTTCCTCCTATAGATTTATATTTTATTTTACTTTCACCTTTATCTTAAACGCAACGCCGTTAACTTTTAAGGTTAATGTCGCTTTGCCTTTTTTGTATGCCTTGATTGTAATCTTCTTCGCGTTTGTCTTTGATATGACTTTCGCGACTTTCTTGTTTGTACTTGAATATTTATTCGCAACCGAAGCCGCCTTGCCCGTAACCTTTACGGTCAGCTTCTTGCCCTTGGTGACCTTGTAGGTTTTCTTTGCGCTGAACTTTTTACCCGATACCTTTAAAGTCGGGCTCGTCGTTACGCTCACCTTACATACGAGGTGGAGAGTATCGTTAAGCACAGAGTAGATTTTCGCGCTGCCCTTTTTGAGCGCCGTAACCTTGCCGTTTTTGACTGCCGCTACGCTCGTATTGGAGCTGAACCATCCCTGAGCCTTACCGTTCTTTACGCTGAGCTTATATGTCGCTCCAGCCTTAAGGCTGAGAGTGTTTTTGTTGAGCTCGCTTTCCGAATCCTTCCATTTGGCATAGAAGTTAACCTCGCCTACGTAATCATAGGGATAGTAGTCCTCGAGCTTCACCTCGCCGTCTTGAGTATCTGTATACCAATAGAGGAACTCTTTACCCTCGGCATACGGCGTCTCTATATCGAGCTCATCATCGTTCCACTCGTCAAATTCATATGTATAGTACAACTCGTCATCGACATAGAAGTTCGCGACGCTTTTGCTTTTGGAAAAATCGCCGATTTTCTCGTTCTGGGCAGCTGTTCTGTTCTTCAGCCAGTTCTTGAAACGGGCAATTTCGCTGTCGTAGGTAATCTGGGGTATTGTTTCTTCCGCTGCATATGGATTATCAAAAGATGTGTCCGTATAAACACTCGAGATTATCTGATGATTCGCATACTGTGAAAGGTATACGTCCTTAGCGTAAACGTCAATCTGTCCGCCGTCCTCCGCGGTCTGCGCAAGGAGATCGTCTATTTCCTTGACTCTCTTGTCAAATTTATCCTTAAACTCGCTGTCTTTGGCATATAGCTCATGGAACAGCGGGTAAGTGTCGTATCTGAAAACATCACAGGACTCTGCGTTTATATAGTCAGTAGCCGCCCATGCGACATAGTCAAAGTCCCAAAGCGGTCCCCAATAGAGCTTGCCGCCGCGCTTTTTGTAGAGGTAGGTGCTGCCGTTGATGAAAGCGTCGCCGTTGTCGGAAGTGCCCTGAATAATAAAGTAATCTACCATAGAATCAATGTCTAAGTACTCCGAATAGCGCACTCCGTCCTTGTCGCAAAGGTTGTCGCTGTAAGCCGCGTCAAAGATATTCTGAACATAGTTCTTGATATACTCGAGCTGCTCGGGAACCATAACCTCGTCAAAGTCGGGAGTTTCCACGGAAAAATGAGTTTTTTCGCCGTTGCAGTCAACATCAAAACAACTCGCCTCGGAGTCCTCGCCGCAGTTTAGCAGATAACCGCCCGTGAGCCCTTCGCCGCTTGTCTCGCTTGAGTTGAGTTCATCGATATTAACACGGCTTTCGTCAACACGCACGAGCTCCGACAGGCAATAGCTGCCGAGATAGGAGCCGTTCATTACAACGTCAACAAACGCGCACTTGGGCGTAAATTCCATATTTAACTTGGCGCCGAACCAATAGGTGTACTTGTTCCTCAAAAGCGAATAATCATAGTAATTGGCGATAAGCCCCCAGTGCTTGTTATCGCCCATTCCCAGCAGTGAAGCCTTCTTCTTTAGCTTGACCTTGTAGGGCTTTTTACTGTTGCCCCAGGTTGAGTTGCCGCGTCCGCGGATATACTCCATCTCATAGGTCTGGGATGTAAGCTTTTCGTCGGTATACTCCGCCTTGTAGCCCTCGGGGATATTGATTGTCATATCGCCGTAGCACTCGGTTTGGTGTTTTTCATCGCCGTTCATCGCGTCGATTGTTCCGAGGCTTTCGTCGATATCGACATCAACAACGGGAACGCTGTAAGCGACAAAAAGCAAATTTTTAAGCATTACATTGGTCTTTTTGTCGGCAACGCCGTCTTTAAATTTCAAACTGAATTCAGCGGTGTGCTTACCGCTTAGCTTCAGAGCGCTTATGTCGGCGCATTTGTTTTTGTCGCCTGTCCACACGCCAGCCTTTTTCTGCTGGGCGGCAGGCACCGAGAAAAATTCGGTGTTGTCGATAGTAACTGTCGCGTCGCAGGGAAACCTGACCTCACGCAAAGCGTTTAGAACAACTCTGCCCGCAGTATAATCGCCGAGGTCAAACTCGTCCTTTAGTGAAAGGGAAACCTTCTCAATCTCAGCAGGTTTACCCGAGAGGATAACTCCGCCGCTTTTCTCGTCATTTGTAACAGTCGCCTTGCTGCCGTTCATAACGAGCTCAATTTTGTCCTCTTTATACAGCTTGCCAAACTCAAAAAGGTCATAACCGCTCGGCACGTCAACAAGAGGAGCGTCTTCCTCAGCCGACACAGTAAGGGGAACAGCCGTAAAAGCTCCTAATGTAATCATAATTATCAAAAGAATACTTATTACTTTTTTCATACCCAAGCTCCTTTCCTTTGTTTTTTATATTTTAACATACAAATTATAATAAACAAAAGCTTTTTTGAAAATTTTTTAAAAAAAATTAAAAAAACAACAAAATCTGTTGTACTTTTGTTGTAGTCGGTCTGATATACTTGTGTCAACAAAGAGAGAAAAACACAAGAAACTCTCAACGACAGAAAAAGGAGATATGAAAAATGAAAAAGACAAACAGAAACACAAAGGTAATCGCGACAGTAATGGCAGCAATCATGGCAGTATCCGCATTCGGTACAGCTTCAGCTATAAGCACAAGCGCTCTGAGCACAGACGGTACAGCTCAGGCTCACGCTTCCCAGAAAACCGAAGCTCCCAAAAGCACAAACAAGATGAACACACTCGCTAAGACTTATGTGTTCACCTGCAAGGGTCAGACAAAACAGGGATATGACTGGGACTACACAGCAAACAATAACAACATCAAAGTAAAGTGCGACTACAACTTCAAGACACATACATACAAGTTCAGCTTCACAGGCAAAGCCAAAGGCTCAACACAAATGAATTTTAAATACAGAGCCAACGACAAGACATGGGTAAAGGTTCCCATGACATTCAAGGTTGACGCTCAGAAGAACATTATGAGAACAAAGTAAGACAGTTTAATACTTCCTTACATATTTTAGACAAAACAACAAAGCACAAAAACTCCAAACAGCAGGCAGGGCGCACACCCTGCCTGCTGTCTTTTGTTCGGGCGTATGTGCAATGTGCATAAATTCCGAGCGCCATTTTTGGGCAAAAAAGCAGAGGAAAATATGATACAATAGAAAAGTAAAACAAACCTAAACCAAGCGGGAGGGATAGATTTGGAAACTAAAGTCAGACGTACTCAGGACAACCTGTTTATTATGGGAACAAGCGTCATTGTTTTCGGATTATGGGATCTGATAAAGTTCACCGTATATTTCTTTGTAAATTCAGACGAAATAAAGCAGGCTTCGGGTGAAAAATATTTTATGCTGTCCGTTATTGTAGTCTGGACGATATTTTTTGTCAGCTTTTTACTCAGATGCTTTATCGGCTTTTCGGCGCGCGCTGAGGGCAAGGGCAAACGAAAAAGCATTCTTTACCTAATTTGCGCGGGGATGATAGCGCTCGTTTATTTTTCTATCATTGTTTTTGAGGTTTCTTATTTTATTACCGACCAAGAGAATATTATTACAGCGATTGTTACGCTGATAATAGATATCACATCGCTGGTCTTTCTGGTTGAGCTTATTGTAAATTCAATCAAGATACGAAAGCTGAGAAAGGATGTGAGCGAATGAATTCCGATTTTCACTATTACGCCACATATTGCGCGGCTCAGCTCGCGGGCTGTTCGCACGATGAAAGCCTTGCTATAGCGTACAGCGACTGTTTTGTGGACTTGTGCAGCAAGACTATGCTGTCAAAGCTCAAGGCTCCCGCCGCCGCGGCTACAACTCAGCTGCCGCTAGAAATGATGGACATAAGAACTGACATTATAGGCTTGCAGAACATTACACGCATATGGTCGTCGTTCCATTTTCTTCCTCGTGATTTATACGCGGAGCCGCCCAAGCGCTGTTCAAAACGCTACAAACACAAGTACAGGCTCATCTGCGGGCCTAACGGCGAACTGCTCAAAGAAACCGTCAGGCTTGCGAAGGGCAAAAGCCCGCAGGCTGCAGGGCTTGCTATGCACGTGCTCGCCGACACATGGGCGCACCAAAATTTTGCGGGGACGCCGTCTCTTGTTATCAACAACACCAATCGATATTTTTATGAGCTTTTTTCTTCGGATGACGGCTATACGGAGAAGAAGATTAACTTCCGCCACAGCGCAACGCTGCCCGACGATTTGGACAACAGCGTTTATACGCGCAGTCTGTTCTCGAGCAGCGAAAACTCAATAATGAACCTCGGCCACGGCAGGGCGGGACATCTACCCGATTACAGCTTTATCAAGTATAAATACCTGCCCGCGTGGGGCGATTACGAGGAGGTCTTAAAGGACAATCCCTCGGATTATACTCACGCTTTTTACCAGATGATTTACGCGATGAAATACCTTAGAGGAGCTTATGACAGCTTTGAGACCGACGCCTATGATACCGAGGTCGGCGAAGAAATACAAAAAGAGGTAGAAAGAATAATCAATAAAAGGCAGCTCAACTCGGGCGATGACTGGAAAGCTCTCGGCGAAAAGCTGTCAGGCTGTGAGATTGAACCGTTCGACGCGGATAAGTATCAGTCGGAATATAATGATGCCGACAAAAACTCAAAGGATGACACCTTCCTCGGCAAATTCATTCTCGCCGCGCTCTCTCAAAAAAGTATGGTAACAAACAAGATTTACAATTCGGGGAGCAAGCTTGCGGGTTACTCAATTGATTATGAGGACAAAGGGTTCAAAGGAATCAAAGCGTTTAAATCTCTCGTAAGGGAGGATAAAGTATGAGTCATTTTCAGCGTGTAAAAAATATAGTATCCGGCATTTTTATGATACTCTTCGCGGTGATGATTCTCACTATGCCGAAGTACAGCTATCCTCTTATAGCCGCGGTTGTCAGCGTACTTATGTTTGTGTACGGGTTCAGACTGCTGTTCTATTATTTCAGAATGGCGCGGCATATGGTGGGCGGCAAGTCCATTTTGTGCCAGGCGGTAATCGCGCTTGATCTTGCGTTGTTTACAACGACAATCGCGTTTATGGGCGAGGTTGTCATTATCATATATCTTCTGGTCATTTACGCATTTACAGGCTTCGTGGATATCCTCAGAGCACATGAATCGTTGAGAATGAAGGCGTCAAACTGGAAGGTAAAGCTAGTGACGGGAATAATCAGCGTGTTGTTCGCCGTATCGCTCATAGTTGTGGGCGTTGTAAAGGGCGACTTGCAAATTATAATTTACGGCTATTGCATCAGCCTTGTCTATTCCGCGATTGTAAAAATCGCGACCGCGTTCAAGCGTACCGCGATAGTATATATCCAATAAAAATCGGCTCTATAATGAAAGTTGGGGTAACAAATAGAGCCTACAAAAAATAATTATAAAAAAATGTAAAAAAGTAGAGCATATTTGCTACAAATCCGTTAAAATGGAATTGACGAGAAACCACGAAACGGAGGAAGCAATATG
>JAFSZY010000007.1 GCA_017458845.1 Ruminococcus sp. | reverse complement strand
TCCCTAGCGGGAGACGGCTTCCTGAGCCGGAGACGGCAAACCCTTTGTCGCATTCGCGACATCTCCCTTAGTAAGGGAGTCTCCCTTTTGTCGGCGTTGCCGACATTTCCCCTATCAGGGGAATTTCCCAAGGGAAGCCTTACTACTCCTATCAAGCTCCTATCAAGCTTTTTTAATCGGGTGCGGGCTGAGCCCGCCCATAACTGACCACTGATCACTGACTGCTGACCACTGTTTTATGTACGATAATCTCCGTTTATTTTAACATAATCATAGGTCAAGTCGCAACCGTAAGCCTCGGCATACGAATTTCCGTCACCGAGCGTCACTATAATTTCTATCTCTTTTTCAAGCAGAATTTCCTTTGCCTTTTCCTCGCTGAACGGGATTCCCGCGCCGTCCTTGCAGACGTCGATAGTACCCTTTGCGGACTTGAAGCTGACATTTACCTTGTTCACGTCAACATCTGCCCCGCTGTAGCCGATAGCGCACAGCACGCGTCCCCAGTTGGCGTCAGCTCCGAACATAGCCGCTTTTAAGAGACTGGAGCAGATTATGCTCTTGCTGACCTTGACTGCGTCGAGTTTTGTCTTGGCTCCGCTGACTTTGCAGACGAGCAGCTTTGAAGCGCCCTCTCCGTCCGAGGCAAGCTTTTTCGCGAGCATTTTAAAAGCTTCGGTAAGACCCTGAACAAAAGTCTTATAGTCCTCGTTCTTCTCGGTTATTTCAGGGTTGCCCGCCTTGCCCGAAGCCATAATCGCGAGTGTGTCGTTGGTGGAGGTGTCGCCGTCCACGCTGACCATATTGTAGCTGTCCTCGACCGCCTCTCTGAGCGCGCACTCCAGCATTTGTGCCGAGATTGCCGCGTCGGTGGTAACGAACGACAGCATTGTTCCCATATTGATGTGTATCATACCGCTGCCCTTGGCGATTCCGCCGACCGTAACGGTCTTGCCGCCCAAGGTCATAGTCATTGCCATTTCCTTTTTGACGGTGTCGGTTGTCATAATCGCCTCGGCGGCGTTTGTTCCGCCGTCCTTTGAGAGCTTGCCGCGCATAGCTTCAGCCCCTCTTTCAATCGGTTCAATCGGAAGAATTTCGCCGATTACTCCTGTGGAAGCTACAATTACGTCCTCAGATTTAACGCCGAGCACATCTGACGCTATGTCGCACATTCTGACTGCCTTTTGATATCCGTCGGCGTTGCAGGTATTGGCGTTGCCCGAGTTGACGATAACCGCCTGAGCCTTGCCGTTTTTGAGGTGCTCCTTTGTGACGGCTATTGTGTCGGACTTTACAAGATTTTTTGTGAAAACCGCCGCCGCACTGCAGAGTGTGTCGCAGTATATGAGCGCCAAATCGCGCTTTGTTTTGTTTGTGGGCTTTATTGACGCGCAAACGCCCTGCGCCGTAAAACCCTGCGGAGCCGTCACTCCGCCGTCTATAAATTTGTACATATTATCATACCTTATAGCTTTCCCCCGAGGGGAAAGTATCAATGGAGTTCTCGCAGAGAATGACATTGACGATAGAGGGTCGGCGTTAGCAAGTAACATTGCCAATACAAATAGTTTAGTGTGCCGACCTTTGGATTAATCCGATTTTGTTCAGACCTTGTTATAGCCTTTTTAACAAATGTTAGTTAGAGAGTTTTTAGTAAAAGTGTACCCTCTTCCGCCTCGTTACACTCGGCACCTTCCCCCAAGGGAAGGCAAGTTTTAAAACGCGGGCGGAACAATCTCCAGCCCTGTCTTTTCGTCAAGACCGAAAATGATATTCATATTCTGAACAGCCTGTCCCGCTGCGCCCTTGACCATATTGTCGATAGCCGCGCAGGCGATGAGTTTGTTCGCTCTGCCGTCAAAATGTAAGCTGATATCGCAGAAGTTCGAATACTTTATGTTGTGAATGTCCGCGCACATACCGTCGGGCAGAACGCGCACAAAATATTCGTCCTTGTAATACTCTTCATAAACCTCTCGGATTTGCTCATATGTAACGCCCTCTTTGAGGTCGGCGTAACAGGTAGCCAGAATTCCGCGATTTACAGGCAAAAGGTGAGGAACAAATGTGAGAGTGACTTTTTCACCCGAGAGCTTTGAAAGCGTCTGCTCAATCTCGGGAGTGTGTCGGTGTGAAGCCACTTTATATGCGTGAAAACCCTCGTTGAGCTCGGGGTAATGATTGCCCTGGTTGGGCTTTCTGCCCGCGCCCGTAACTCCGCTGGCGCAGTTGCAGATTATGCCCTTCATCTCAATTAAACCTTTCACGGCGGCAGGCGCCAAAGCGAGCGGCGAACAGGTTGTGTAACAACCGGGATTGGCAATAATGTCCTTGCCCTTGATATCGTCGCGGAAGAACTCAGGCAAACCGTAAACAGCCTCTTTGTGCAAACCCTTATCGAGGAAGTTGCCGCCGTACCACTGTTGATACTCGTCCTCGCTCTCGAGGCGAAAGTCCGCGCCTAGGTCAATGAACTTTACGCCCGCTGCCTTGCACTTCGCGGCAAGCTCCTGACTCAAACCGTGAGGTAAAGCGGCAAAAACAACATCGCTCTTGCTGACAACCTCGTCGGCGTTTTCGCATATCATATCGTTTAAATATATATAACTCGGATACACGTCCGAAAGCTTTTTGCCCTCAAAGCTAACGGAGCTTATCGCGGCGATTTCAGCCTCTGGATGAGCGCTGATAAGTCTCACGAGCTCACAGCCCGCGTAGCCTGTGGCTCCGATTATTCCAACTTTTATCATAATTTCAAATCCTTATTGATTATCTTCTCCGCCTGTTCCCTTACGTTCTCGGGAGCGGGACCGCCGAACGCTTTGCGCTGTCCTACGCAGTATTCGAGCGAGATAGCTTTGTAAACGTCGTTGGTGAACACGTCGCAGACCTTTTTGTACTCGTCGAGAGGTAAGCTCTCGAGGTCTGTGCCGAGCTCAATGCAGCGGGCTACAAGCTCGCCCGTAGCCTTGTACGCGTCACGGAACGGAACACCGTTCTTTGTGAGCCAATCGGCAACGTCGGTGGCGTTAATGAAACCGCCAGCCGCGGCTTTGCGCATATTCTCGGGAATGACGCGCATTGTATCGAGCATTGGCGTAAAGGCGGTGAGGCACATTTTGACGGTGTCAACCGCGTCAAAAATAGCTTCCTTGTCCTCCTGCATATCCTTGTTGTACGCGAGAGCTATGCCCTTCATAACGGTGAGCAGCGTCATTGTGTCACCGAAAACTCTGCCGCTCTTTCCGCGGACAAGCTCGGCTATGTCGGGGTTCTTTTTCTGGGGCATAATCGACGAACCTGTTGAGAACGCGTCGTCGAGCTCTATAAACTTAAACTCCCAGCTGCACCACATAATAATCTCCTCGGAGAAACGGCTGAGGTGTACCATAATTATCGAAAGCGCGGACGCGAACTCTATGCAGTAATCCCTGTCGGAAACTCCGTCAAGAGAGTTGTTTGTTATTCTGTCAAAACCCAGGAGCTCCTTGGTGATTTCTCTGTTAATCGGGTAGGTTGTACCCGCCAGCGCGCAGGAACCGAGCGGCATTTCATCCATACGTTTAAGGCAATCATCCAGACGGCTGATGTCCCTGAGGAACATTTCGGCATAAGCAAGAAGGTGATGACCGAACGTGATGGGCTGAGCCCTTTGCAGGTGAGTATATCCCGGCATAACCGTATCGCTGTAAAGCTGAGCCTTTTTGGCAATCACCTTGACCAGCTCCTCGAGCATTTCGCGAACATTAACGACCTCTTTTTTGAGGTAGAGCTTTGTATCGACCGCAACCTGATCGTTACGGCTGCGCGAGGTGTGCAGACGTTTGCCGTCGTCGCCGATACGGGCGGTGAGCTCGCCCTCGATAAAGGTGTGAATATCCTCAGCTTCCATATCGAACTGAAGCTTTCCGCTCTCGATATCTTCGAGAATTTCCTTGAGTCCCTGAACAATATGTCCCGCCTCGGACGCTTTGATAATTCCGCATCTACCGAGCATAGTCGCGTGAGCGATACTGCCCTCGATATCCTCGCGGTACATACGGCTGTCAAAGCTTATTGAACTGTTAAAATCGTTTGTTGTTTTTGAGAGCTCCTTCTTGAAGCGTCCTTTCCAGAGTTGCATATAAATCATCTTCCTTATTGTGTCCCCTTTAAAGGGGACCGAAATCTTTGATTTCGAGGGGTCGTCCAGCCCTTTAGAGGCGGTCCTCTTTATGAACGTTCATAGAGAGGAAAAATAATCCCCCAAAATCAACTGCTGCGCAGCAATGATTTTGACCCCTTTGAAAAGGGGTACATTTTCCCTTAAAACTACTTAACGGGACAAGGTTTACCTTGCCCCTTTAAGTTCATATTATTTTATTAGTCCCTTTTTAGCCCTTACCTTAATCGGAAGACCAAAGAGATTAATGAATCCCGCGGAATCGTTCTGGTTGTAAACCTCGTCCTCATCGAATGTCGCGATTTCCTCGTCATAGAGTGAGTAGGGACTTGTAACTCCCGCGTCGATGATGTTGCCCTTGTAGAGCTTAAACTTTACGTCGCCTGTCACAAACTGCTGGGTGCTGTCAACGAAAGCGGAGAGCGCCTCCCTTAAAGGTGTGTACCATTTGCCGTCATAAACGAGCTCGGCAAACTTGATAGCTAGCACGCTCTTGTAGTGCTGAGTGTCCTTGTCGAGACAGATTTCCTCGAGCTTGCTGTGAGCGGCGTAAAGGATTGTGCCGCCGGGGGTTTCGTAAACGCCCCTTGCCTTCATACCGACAAGACGGTTCTCGACGATATCCGTGATGCCAATGCCGTTCTTGCCGCCAATTTCATTGAGCTTGGTAACGATGGTAACAGGGTCCATCTCCTCGCCGTTTATGGCTGTAGCCTCACCCTTCTCAAAATGAATGGTGATGTACTCGGGCTCGTCGGGAGCCTGCAGGGGGGATACTCCCATTTCCAAGAAGCCCTCTTTCTCGTATGTGGGCTCGTTGGCGGGGTCTTCAAGGTCGAGTCCCTCGTGGCTTAAGTGCCAGAGGTTTTTATCCTTGGAATAGTTTGTTTCGCGGTTGATTTTGAGGGGGATGTTCTTAGCCTCTGCGTAAGCGATTTCCTCCTCACGACTCTTGAACTCCCAAGTCCTCCAGGGAGCAATAATCGGCATATCGGGAGCATATGCTTTGATAGCAAGCTCAAAACGAACCTGGTCGTTGCCCTTGCCCGTGCAGCCGTGGCAGATAGCGTCGGCTCCCTCTTCTTTAGCGATTTCCACAAGCCTTTTGGCGATGATGGGACGAGCGAAAGATGTGCCTAGAAGGTACTTGCCCTCATACACAGCGCCCGCCTTGATTGTAGGATAAACATAGTCCTCTACAAACTCCTTGTTGAGATCCTCGATATAGAGCTTGGAAGCGCCTGTAGCGATAGCCTTTTCCTCAAGACCGTCAAGCTCGCCGCCCTGACCTACGTTACCCGAAACCGCGATAACCTCGCAGTTGTCATAGTTTTCCTTCAACCAGGGGATAATAATAGATGTATCAAGTCCGCCCGAATAGGCGAGAACTACCTTTTTGATTTTCTTGTCAGCCATAATAAACCTCCGTAAATTTTCTTTGTTGAATGTTACTATTACATTATACTCGGTATTGCGTAAAATTCAAGTCTTTTTGCATAAATATTCAAAGTTTATGAAAAGTATATAAAATATAGCGAAAAATGAGCAACTTTCTTTCATTTTGATATAATTAAAGCTCAACCCACTATTGTTATTACGGTTATGTACGCACAATAAATGTATAAATATTAAGCATATGCGTATATTTATACATTATATTGAATAATAATTAATAGTGTGATAAAATAAACTATATTGAAAGGAAATGATTGTATGTCTGATTTTAAAAAGATTAACCCGAGCGAGATTACCGATAATCCCTTTGACCTTATCGGCAAGGACTGGGCGCTGGTTGCCGCCAAAAACGGCGACTACTGCAATATGATGACCGCCTCCTGGGGCGGCGTGGGCATTATGTGGAATAAACCCGTGGCGTTTACATTCATTCGTCCGCAGCGATTCACCTTCGGGCTTATGGAAAAAGAGGATTATTATTCGCTGAGCTTTTATGACGAGAGCTACCGCGACGCACTCAAGTTCTGCGGAACACAGAGCGGCCGTGACTTTGACAAGGCTCAGGAGTGCAGCCTCACCCCCTGCTTTGATGAAAAAGCTCCCTACTTTGAGGAAGCCCGACTTGTGCTGATTTGCCGCAAGCTGTACGCTCAGGATTTGAACGAGCAGAGCATCATTGACGAAAAACTGATTAAATCAATGTACAGCGGCGACGACTACCACAAAATGTATATCAGCGAAATTATAAAGGTGCTCAAAAAATGAACAGACTGAAAAAAGCTGTCTGCGCTGTACTGGCGGCGGTTGTAATCCTCTCGTGTTTTACCGCCTGTGAGGAGAAAAAAGAGATAGATGTAGCAAACATCACCCTCAGCGATGACCAGCTAAATGACGTAAATAAAAACATAGACAAGACTCTCAGTGAAGTTGAATACTCGGGCGGCGTTTTTGTAAAGCTTAATAAAAACATTCTCTACGAAAAGTATTTTGGAATAGAGGACCCCGAAACCGAAAAGAAAATCGATGAAAACACCCGCTATCAGGTCAGCTCCCTGACTAAAAACATTACGGGAGCAGCGATACTTCAGCTTGCCGACGAGGGAAAACTGAGCCTTAACGACAGCCTCAAACAGTATTTTGACGCTTCGGGCAAACACGCCTACCTCAAAGACATCACTATAAAAGACCTCGTTGACCTTGAAGTAAGCTTTGGCGCCTATCATGTTGATTTGCTCAAAGACGATTCAAAGAGAATGGAGATTAAAAAGCTTATTATGAAAGGCGGCGACCTGAAGTCCTACATTACCGACTTTATTCTGGATTTCGGAATTGAGAGTGGAAGCAATCAGGCGCACTCAAACTACTATCTGCTCGGCATAATAATAGAAAAGGTCACAGGCGAAAGCTACAAGGACTATATTCAAAAAAACATTTATGACAAAGTCAATATGAAAAACAGCACGGTTGTCAACAAGGACCAGCCGATGTACGGATACAACGTGGACAAAAAGAAGTGGCGTAACGAAAAGCTCAATATGTACTACAACAATTATGAGTTTATGTTTTCGTCGTTCGGCGCGGTTTCCACACTCACGGATATGTACAATTTCTATAACGCCGTTATGCAAAACAAGCTGACAAAAACCAATCTCATTAAAAAGATTGATGCTTTCGTTACAAATTACGGATTCGGGTTCCGTCACGACGGTCATAACCTGTACTCCTACAGCGGCACAAGCCTGCACACATCCTATGCTTACCTCAACGACGAGACCAAGGAGTTTGTAATTCTGTGCTCAAACCAAATCGGCAACATACGCCTCAACGCCACAGGCAAGGCGGTATACAACGCCGTCAACTCCAAGATTAACGGAATGCTGCTTGAAGAGGAATAATTTTATAATTTACAAAGCCCAAGCTCGCGCTTGGGCTTTGTTTGTTTAAAAAATTATAGTAAGTCGGCAAGACCGACTCGGTACAGCTGAATCTGCGTAGCGTCCCTTATTGTTACCTGATGGTCGCCTGTCACATCGACACGGTCGATTGTTTTAGCGTCTGTGCCTATCTCATACAAATCTACGCGGTAAAGCTGGATATATGTAACGTCACGGATGTTCGTTTCACCGTTGTTGTCAGCGTCACCCTTCACGAGTGTATCGCCCGTATAGTTGAGATAATTCTGATAAGCATAGGACGCCACGTATGTGCCGGCATAACAATCTATTGTCATTGTGTTTCCTTCAAGCGCCATGGGATAAAAAGCGTTTGCTCCGATAGAGCTGACCGAAACGGGCACATATAATGATGTAAGAGCCGTGTCGTTATAGAAAGCGTTTTCGCCTATTGTTTCAAGTCCGTTAGGAATCACAACGTCTGATAAAGACGTACATTCATAAAAAGCATTCGCTCCTATGCTTTTCACATTGGCGGGAATAATAATCTGTTCAAGCGAATTACAAAAGCTGAAGCAATAATCATTAAGCGATGTTATGCTGTCAGGAAGTGAAACAGAGCTAATCTGCGCGCATTGCGAAAAACAAGAGGAAGAAATATTTAACAGTCCTGTTGCTTCGGACAAATCAACGCTGTTAAGCGCGGTACAATTTAAAAAAGCGTATGAGCCGAGTCCGGTCAGCGACGAAGGAAAATCAACCGTCTCGAGCGTACTGCAATTATAAAACGCAAAAGGCTCGATTGTAGTATAGCTGTCAGGCATATTGACAGATGTTATCTGACTGTCACAGTGCTCTGAAAAATCCTCGGCAACGCCGATAACAGCCTTTCCGTTTGCCGTTTCGGGCATTGTAATTTCAGTATCGGCGCCGTTATATCCGCCGACAAGATACGTGGTATCGCTTTTGACAGCAAGCAGCCATTCGCCGTAACTGACATATGTAGTCGCGCCGACTAGCGTACCGAAAGCGGAAAAGCCTGTCAGTATAATTGCCGCGACCATAAGTATCGAGATTATTTTTTTCATAGCATAACCTCCCGTTTCCTGTTAATTAATTTTGCAATTTAAATAAGCATTAGTCAAAAGGGGCTGCAAGAACAGCCCCTTTATTACTGTTTATACCTTTTCTTTGCTTAGGGTTACATGTTCGGCGTAGTTTTCCTTGAACGCCTTGTAGTCTTTGGTGTTGAACTGGATATTGTAAATATACAGTTTCCCGTCATCATACATCCAGTCGCCCATAAACAGCCTTGTGTTGCTGTTGTCAGTGTCACGCGCCGTAAGACTTGACGCTCCTTCGAACTCTACTTTAATGTTGTAGATTTTGTTGTCGAACTTGTATGTTCCCGTACAGTCCTTGTCGGGATAGATAGTAAAGCTGTAGTCAGGAGCCGCCCACCTGATTTTGGTGTACTCATCGGGCCTTTTGTCATATGTGCCTGTGCACGCGGTCATAAGCATACTCACACAGAGCACGGCTATAACCGCTATAGAAATTACTTTTTTCATAACAATTTCTCCTAACTATAGATTTTGAACTAATTAAGAAACATATCTGGTGCATTCAGCATATGTGCTTGACACAACCGTGGTGTATGTACTGCCGTTTTTATATACGAAGTACGAGAACACTATGAGCGTCTGTGTTCCAAGCGAGCTGTTGTTGGTGTTTGTACCCGAGAAGGTGTAGATATACGCTCCCATCTCGTCGGAATAACGGAATACATCCGTTCCCTTTTCGTACGGCAGATATCGGAATCCGACATTGTTAATCGTCTGAGCCTTATACTCCTTGTCATAAGTTCCGTTAAGGATATCGTTGATATACGCTTTTCTGGAAGTATCATCAGCCAAATGAGTTCCCGCGGCAGTTTGTCTATAGGTACCGCCGTTTGCCGTTGTATTTGTAGCTGTCGCGTATATTACGCCGCCGCCTACCAAAGTGCCGCTGGACGAGGTCAGCGCGTCTATGATATAGAAGTTATGCTGAGCTTTCTGAGTATCATCGTCATAGTAGGTTACGCTGTAGCTGTACATAATCGCGGAATTCGGAGTAGTAGCCGCCGAAGCTGTACCGGATTTAAGATAAATAGTCTGAACGCTGTTATTAACATCATTCGAGGTTACATATCTCGCAATATAATTCTGATTAGCCGCCAGAACACGCTCGGTGCTGCCTTCCATAATGCACCAATAATAGTTGCCGCTGGTAATTCCGTAGGTGCTTGCCTGTAAGGTTGCCGCCTGCTGATAATAACCGTTAACAACAGCGGTTGTAGCATTATTAGTACCGTACTTAACAACTACCTTGTAGGAATGAGGCGATTTGGTAAAGGAAGCGTTTATTTTATACTTATTTGTAGTTGAGTCATATGTGTTATATGTAGCTGTACTATAGGTGTAGTCAAAGTAATTGCTCTTGATAACCGGGGCAACCGCGCTTGCTATAGCGGACGCGTTTGACGAGCTTGCTGTTGAGTAAGAGCTGAGCGCTCCCTCACCGAGCTTAACGGTTTTAACGTATGTCTCGTCCTTTGTAGTTTTTGAAGCATCGTACTCATAGTTGCCGTCGCTTGTGTCGAAGTCCTCAAAGTTGTAAGTAATCTCAACACGAGCTTTGGCGGAAACAGGCTTGTATACAGCGGTGTATGTAATGTCGCCGTCGTCATAATCGGGAGCTGTTAAGAGATTAATATCCGCGCCGCTTGATACGTCAACTGTTGCGTGGTTTGCATCCCCATCAAGCTCCCAGTGGTCAAAGTAGTAGTGCGTATCATCCGAGGTGATATCATGCTCGGCTTTCGCTTTAACATTATAGCTGAAATCATAGTTTGCCGTAGTGTCCTTAGCCGCGTAGAATACGGTGTATTCGTAGCTGCTGCCGTTGAGAGCGTCATTGATAATACCCGTGCCTCTTACGTCGGCAAACGAGTTGTCAAACGCGGTATCGGTGCTGCCGTCTCTCAGAACCGCCTTAAACGTCCTTGTGGATGAACCGTAGGCGATTTTGTTGAACGTCTTCATATTGGTGGAGTCAGCCTTGAGCCACAGCGTGCCCGTGCGGGCGGCGGTGGTGTCGATGGTAAATGTACTATTATTAACCTCCTCGGAGTCAATCGAAATCTTGCTGATAGTTAATGTGCCGCTGCCGATAAGGTCAAGGTTATACTTTTCCTTTAAGGTGGACAGCGTTATCGCGCGCGAGTAAATCGACTCAGAACCCGTTACCATATCGAACTCCAAGGGCAGGTCGGTTTCGGCGTTATTATTGCTTGTATCCAGATAAGTAAGGTGAATAGTAGGCGTACCGACGTTACCGTTCATATCGGCATAGACTTCAATCTCGTCATAAGCGACATAGAGATAGAAATTATGATTTAGAGCCACATCAAAGTTAACTGTCGGATCATCATTGTTCTCATTTAGTTCACCTAAACTGGCTTCAGTTAATTTTATCGTATATCGACCAGGCACAGTGGGCTTCCATTTGTTATTGCCGCTTACATAAATTGCGTCTGATACGGTTCCTCCAGGAGGAATAATCCTGTAAGTTTCCGCAACCGTCTGAGCCGAACCGCCTGAAGCCGCGGGCTTCGCGAGAGAAGACCCTGTGTATGAAATCTTTAATAAATGTCTTAAACTAGTAGCGGTATGATCCGGATCATAAGCCGAATACTCTTCTCCACTGGAAATAAGATCCTCATCACCTGTTAAGGCTGTGTAGGTGATATCAGACGAATCAAAGTCATCGAACAGCTTCACGGCAGATGTTGTTGTAGCTTTACTTCCAACAGATATATTTTTTATATCAACATAGTATCCCGGATAGGTATTGGAATCCGTACTTGAACGGTATTGGTAATTTGACGCGGCAGTTGTGCCGTCATCCTGCTTGAAAGCGACGCTGTTAGTCGAATCGCTGCAAAGCTCAATATCACCGGTAAGTTTATTGCTGTCAGAATTGCCCATTGTGTTTGAACCCGAAGCATAGTAGATGATGAAATCACATTTACCGGTAAACGTAAAGCTGTAGAGGACTTTGTTGTTGTTAGTTGTACCCTCTTTGGTCATCTTGTATTCATTGGTTGAAGAACCCACAGCCGTCGCGCTCGTGCTAAACAATGACCTGACAGATTTATTGTGTGAAGTGTTACTATTATCAAACACGTAAATCTTTACATTAGACGTGTAACTGCTGTTTACCAGAGCATAAACTGTATTTTCTTTCAAATTAGCCATTACAGCTGTATGACTTGTTGTAAGATTAGACAGTAGTGTTGTGTAATTATAAGTTGTTGCGTTATAGGCAGGAATTCCCGCGTTAACCGCTGTTTGTGCCGAGCTGTAATTTGAAGAATATGTTGAATAATTGCCCGCGGTTCTTACATCGTTTGCTTCAATATCCGTTCCCGGTACTTCATATGTGTCATATGTATTCTTAAGATTCCAATACGCCTTCTGGGTATCGGAGTAGGTTACATTTACGGTTACCGTTACGGCTGAACCTGTCGCGGAAATGCCTGATTCGGGGGTATTAGTTGGTGTTATAGTAAATGTATATGAAGCTGTAGAGCTTGCAGAATTACCAATATTCAGAGGAGTATCGAATGTGAATACCTTGTTGCTGACAGTTACCAAGCTCTGATTTGTTCCACCCTTAGCATACGTTACACTGCTCTCGTATGATGCCCCTGTAGCGGGAGTAAAGGTAACATCCTGACCCGCGTAAACATCAACGGAAAACGCGTTGCTGGATACAGCCGTACTATTGATTGTACTTATTGACGGTGTAATCGCACCAAACTCAGCGTATACTGTTACGTTATTTGCCGGCATACCGTAATTTGTATTGTTAGTCAAATTGCTGTATCCACTAATGACATTTGTGGTATCTTTAACTCTGAGCTGAATAGAATTCAACTTGTAACCTGCTTCTGAATTAGTAGTTACATAGGGCTTTATTCTATCCTCAACAGTCATTACCAAGCTTGTGTTTTGTGCCGAACTGTTATTTCTCTTAAATTGTACTTTATTCCCTGTATTTGAAGAATTCTTATTTGTATTAACAGAATACTGAATTGCCGTAAATGTAGCGGTGATTGTCTCGGAATAGCTGTCACCCGAATTGGCGGGAGCACCCATAGCGTGGGTCATTGTGAACGCTGACGTGGCGTTCTCGTAACCTGTAATAATGCTTGTGCCGTTAACGGCGAGAGCCGTGAGCTCATAACCCGCAACGGGAGAAACCGAGATAGTGTAGTTTGTACCCTCGGATACTGTCGCGGATGAACCGCTGTTTACTGTAACCGTACCGCCTGCTCCCGTGTAGCCAGGTGATGTGCCCGCGCCGGGAGATGTCGTAATCGTACCAACCGAAACCGTATGACGCGCGGGGATTGTGTACCATACCTTTGCAGCAATCGGGTCAAAGCAGATTGTAACAGGTTCGTCCGCGGAAGAAGAATTAAACAAGAAGTTCTGTGTACTGTTGCTTACTACAGATACTTTGTTTGACGCGCCCTCGTTGCTGTCGGTGAAGGTGTGATTAGACGACGGATTCCAATATGTATTGGAGTCAGAGTCGTAAATATGGAAGTACGCGGCGTTATTGTTGTATGTATAGCTTGATACATTAGCCAATGAATCGTTTGTATTTAAATAATAGTAGTGACCGTCGGCATTATAGGAGAGCTCCAGATAACCCGCTGTACCCGAGTCAGCCCAGTCGCCCGAACTTGAGCCTGTTGTATAAACATGGTTGCCCGAGCCGTTCTTAGCTCTGAAACGACCGCCGATACGCAAATGCATACCATCGTTGTAGTCGAAGTTAGCGCGGACTGTGGAAGCCGCATTCGCAATAATAGCAGTAGAAGCCGTTGTGCTGAATACTGTGTTCGCAGTAGAATAGGTTGTATTGTTATAAACTATAGAGCCTGAAATAAGCTCCCAGCCCGTGAACTTATAGCCGTAATCAGCCTCAGGTGTAGGCAGGGCTGTGGGGTTGTCAGCCTGGTCGTCAACAACAGCCTTCGTAACAGTTGTTGCTCCGTCAACTTTACCATGTTCACTCGCGTTAACAATTACGTTGTATGTAACAGGCGGGAAGTAGGCGTCGGTTGCTAATGTAGCTGCGCGTTTGCCGTTGCTTTCATTGCCCAGAGTATACAGGTTCATTAAAGTATATCCGCTGGTGCATGGAGTTAAATCATCTGTCTGATATACCTTATTATCCCATGCGTTTGTAGCGCTATTCAAAGCGACAAATACAATTTTATAGTTGGCCGCCGTTACCGCCGCAGCGGGGATGTCAGCGTAGTATTTGCCGTCAACGCCATCGACAGCAGTCATAGTTACCCATTGATTGTTCGCGTCGTTGTTCCAGAAGAAGTACGCTGCAAAATGGTTAACGTTATTAGTGCCGATAGCCCATACAGAGCCTACATCAAGATAAACTCTTGTCCTGCGGAAGTTTGCGGTAGCTGTGCCTGCCGCGGAAGCCGCTACCGTAGTTGATGCTGATGTTGAGCTCGTAAAGGTAAGGTTTGACCCTGTCCATTCCGTAAACTCATAGCCTGTCTTTGCTGTAGCTGTGATAGTTGGCTTTGTATCTACGCCCGCTGTAACAGAGGACGGGTTTACAGTACCCAGAGCTTTTGTGCCCTGCGTAGCCGATTCAACAGTTACAGTGTAGGTATTTTCACTAAAATTCGCCTGAATTGTTGCGGCTGCTCTGATTGTTACATTTGAAAGGCTGCCCGCCGTGCTGATTGTTGAGTTTGCTGCATATGCAGTGCCGTTTACATAAACCGTACCGCTGGTTACTGTCCAGCCTGTAATCGAGTAACCCGAAACTGTCCAAGAGCTTACTGTTGATGTTGTAACAGGTTTAACGGTCTGGGTTGTTTTGCTTGTCGCTGTTCCGCTGCCCTTCTTTTGATTAATTGTAAGAGTATAGCTGTTCTCGGTAAAGTTTGCTCGGATTGTCGCGTCAGCGGTAGCTTTTACCGCTGTGAGATCGCCCGCGGGGATTGTGGAGTTCGTTGCATAGGAAGTACCGTTAACAGTAACCGAACCCGATGTTACTGTATAATTTGATAATGTGTAATAGTTTTGTGTCGGAGCGGTGATATCAGTGCCTGTTACAGGCTTGATTGTGTAAGTTCCCACTTCTGATGTGGTTCCCGCTACCGTTTTGTTTAGTGTAAGGGTGTATTTCTTTTCGTATACCGTTGGGTTTGTAGTTACCGCGGCACTAATTGTTCCGCTGTATGTTTTAGTTGTTTCTGTATTATCACTATCGCTGAAACAATAATTTGCAGCGGCTGTATAAGTTACTGAATATGTTGTTAGTGTTTTGCAATAATATGTACCTGCAGCTGAAATTGTCTGGGAAGTTTGACCGAATTCATTAGTATACGTACCGCTTACCGTGGTATTGGAAACACTTGATACGGTCAATGCTCTAGGGGTATTAACAACTACAGTAATGCTTGTTGTTTTAGTTCCGACAGTAATTGAGAATACATATGTGCCCGCAGAAGTAAGTTTTCCCGCGGATTTTAATGTAATATTTCCACCTGAGCTTGATGTTGTACCTGAACCTGAGGACTGAACCGTTCCTCCCTTTGTATACTGCCAAGAATAACTTGTGCCGTCATCAAAGCTGCTCTGGTTGGTAAATGTAGCAGTTACATTATGTCGTGTACTTGTTGTTACCGAATCGCCGTTGGTTGCGGTGTAGGTTGTGCCCGCCGCGCCTGTGTAGTCGATACGCAGCGCGGGCTTCGCGGATTTGATATATGTTACGGATATAGTATACGCGCCTGTGATTGACACGCTGTTGCTTGTGGCGTAGCTTTCGTTGTTTGTCCAAGTGGCTCCCGTACTGCTGATTGACGAGATTTCATAGCCCGAGGGAGCGTCAACGCGGAATGTGTGGCTTCCGTGGGTCGCGGTTGAAGCAACTGTGCCGTCAACCTTAAGCGTACCGCCTGTAGTACCTGTCTCAGAGAGTGTGACAGCGTAGGTATTAATCTCCCAATATGGATAAAGGGTTGTTCCTGCATTTGCAGTATATGAACCGCTGAGGTCATAATCTTTTGTGGCACCTGCTTGAGCTGTCGACCAACCCTTTTGAGTGTATCCTGTACGTGTATATGTGGAGCCTCGTAAGGTCAATGTTTCACCGTATGTTTTGGTTGCGGAATAATTTGAGCCTGTGGCTCCGGTCGCCGTACCTTTATTGTAAGATACTGTATAAGTAATCTTTTCAAAGGTAACAGATGTCGCGACATTTGATGTGCCCATTGTACCTGTGTATGTATATGCCGACGTGCTGCCTGCCGCTTCTGAAATTGTACTGCCGCCGATTGTAAGAGTTTTTATCTTATATCCTTCAGCGGGAGTCGCCTTAACGTAGTAGTTTGAATCCTCAGCTATAGACAGTGTGCTTGTGCCCCATGTGCTGCCGTCTGAACTGAGCTGTAACGTACCTGTGCCTGATGTGGGCGCGGTGCGGGTTACGTTATGGTTAGCAAGCCCTACCGAAATATTTGTTTCTTTTGTTTCTGAACGGGCTGTAACCGCGTTCTTGGTTGTGCCCGATGTTGTTATAACGCCGCCGTCTGTAGCTGTTACTCTTAATTTTGTAATATTTGTAGCTGACGGAGTCCATGAAGCCGGGCTCGAAATTGTATGCCAGCTTGTATCGTAATACTGATATGTACTATAACTTACCGTGCCCGCGTTAGAGCCTGATGTTACTCCGACTAAATCGGTAAGGTTATATGACGTACCCTTCGTAAATGATGTTGTCGAGAATGTGGGGTCCATATCGGCGAGCTCGGTTTTGGTAAACTTCACACGTCCGTTACGGCTGTTTGCTAAGGTCGTTGGATCAAATGTAATTCTGACTCTGTTAAATTTATCAGTAGTAAATCCGCTTGTGTTTACCTGCCATGCTGTATCTTTATCACCGTAATTCTGAATGGACTGTACTGTTGACGACCATGAATCGCTTGTTGACAGAGTACATCTGTGGTCGCTTTCGTAGTCAGGACCAATCTGAAGCGAGTCAGACGAATCCCAGAACTTGAAAATTAAATAGTTAGAGGTGTCTACTTCGTTCTTTTTGAGGTAGAAATCATAATAATATATGCTTCCGCTCTTTGTCATTTGAGGCGCACTGGTACCATTACCATACCAAGCACCATTAACGTTGTTGTGAATATAATAATCGCCTGTTGTAAAGCCGTTGGCATATGACGCGTCGGAATATGCACCTACAAACGTGCTGCCGTCATAATTGTAAAGCTTTCCGGCGTAGTTTGATGATGTGTGCCAGTTGTCGTCACTATAAATCCATTTTTCGGCTTTAAACGTACCATTATCATCCCTCAAAATGATTTCTAATCTTCCCAAGCCGCCCCAGTCAGTTCCCTCCATATTGGAAACCGAATAAATACGTTTGCCGTTATAGAATTTATTCGTTGAGGTCATTTGTACTTCACGCCATGAACCGCTGCTATACTGGTTCTGGCGAACATTTGTCGAAACCTTCGTAGCTCCAGCAGATGCCATAGTTGCATCGGAAACGCACACATACATAGTATTTCCTGCCGCTCCCGCTCTAATGATAGAACCAAAACCTATTGCTGAAAGCATAACAAGAAAAGCCATAAATGTAGAAAGTGATCGTTTGGAGAATCGAGTAATCCTTGTTTTCATCATTAATAAAACCTCCAGTTCAAGTTGAAAGTTGACAGTTGAAAGTTGATAGTTAAAAATGAACTGACCTGAACTTTCCACTTCCAACTTTACACTTTCAACTTAAAAAGGGCATAGCTACCCATAGTTATATACAATAAGTTTAGCACATTTAATATTCTTAAACAACATTAAAAATCGAGTTTTGTGCAACATTTTGAAACTTTGGCAAGTTGCATAATTTAGGGGATGAATTTTTAAGCTATTTGACGATAAAAAAAGGGGTAAAAAGAACCCGCCGCGGGCAATCCCGAAGCGGGTTAGTAATATTGTACACAGGCGTCATTCCGTAGGGGAGTCCGTCTGGGACTTCCTACTATCGTTCCGAGGAATCTCCCAGTACCCGCTGTCATTCCGAGCTTGCTCGGTTGTCCCCTTGGGGGAAAATGTCAGCCGCAGGCTGACAAAAGGGGGATTAAATTCTAATAAATCCCCCTATCGACTTCGCTGCGCTACGCCGCTTTCCCCTAGGGGGAAGCCTTGCGCTCCTCTGAATGACAGTAATGCTTGACAAACTTTTGTTCTTGAGGTATTATAGCTTTGGAGTTGTCCGAACATTTTTAACGGAAGCGGTTAGCCCTCCCCGAGGCACTGAGAGCCTTGTTTACATAGAACCCTTTTGGGAATATGTATTGGGAGGGATTGTTATGTATGAAATCCTTTTGTACCTGACAATTATTCTCTTGATAATTTTACTTAATAAAGAGAAATAACCGCCCTGCGCCATAGGACGGTTATTTGATAAAATAACTCATAATATGGGCTGACCGTTTCGTTCGGTCAACTCTTTCTATATTCATTATAGCATAGTTTCGGTAAATGTCAATATTATTCTTCCGTGTCAGTTTTATTCTCGTCCTGATAGCGGGCGATGATATCCTCGACGGAATCTTTCTTGTTTTCATCATAACCTATGCCGATTATCGATTTGACAAAGTTGATTATCTCGTTGAAGAAAGCGGCAATTATCAGTGCGATAATTGTTATCAGACCCAACGGAGTTATAAAGAAATTGTAGAGCGTACGCAGTATACCGATTTTAGTCTCGACCTTGCCCACAACATCTTTTACGTTGATTGGAGGGTCTTCGTTAGGGTTGGCGTCGCCCTTAGTCTGAATATAATACTCGCCGTTCTCCTTGTATGCCGCTTTGATTACGCGGTGAGTTATGATTTTCCCCGCGAACTCGCCCGTTGTGCCGTTGTAGGTGCATACGTCGCCGACGTTAAGCTTCATCGGGTCGGTTTCTTTTACAATGATTACGTCGCCGACCTCATAGGCGGGCTTCATACTGCCCGAGCTTACCCTGAAAACCGAATAGCCGAAGAAAGTCGGGGTGTTTCCGCTGATTCGCGCAATCACCGTAAAGACCATAATGATTAACGCAAGCAGAAGAACAAGCGTGAGAATTATGCTGCGGATTTTTTTGTATATTTTATAACCTTTTCGCTCCGAGAGCTTTTTTTTCGGGGCGGTTTTTACTGCGCTTTCACTCAATTTAATCACCGAATATATTGTATTATATACAGCAAAAAAAATCAAGATGCCTGAGTGGAGATTGACGAAGATTCTAAAAATCCCTCAAAACGAAAACAGGGAGTCCGAGACGGACTTTTTTGTTTTTCCACGTCATACACTGTAGTTCCTAACTAAAAAAATATTTCCCTCTTACTTCCGTTCCTGACAAAACTTTAGGAAGCCCGAGACGGACTCCCCTACGGAATAACAAAAGGGATACCGAGACGGTATCCCCTACGATATATGTTGTTAAATATTGAAGAATACGTTGCTGAACGAAGCGGAGTTTGTATCGTCAGTGTTCTTAACGTACCAAGTAACGTCTACGCTTTTACCAGCGGGGACTTCAATGTTGTGAGCTACTGGAACCTGCGAAATTGTGGAAGGAACGTTGACTTTGGTTTCAAGCGTAAGCGTGTCGCCAAACTCACCTGTGATTGTGGTTGTGATTGTCGCTGTGCCCGCTGCTTTGGCTGTGATGAGACCGTCCTTGCTTACAGAAATGATATTGCTATCGGAAACTGTAGTCCCTGAAGAGTTTTTGCTGGAGCCTGATTTAACGGCATAGCTTATGCTCTTGCCGAGATAATCATAGGTTTCACCTGTGCCAATCATATCCTTAGTACCCTGTGAAAGACCGATATCGGCGGTTTTGCCTATAGCCATTGTAGCTGTCTTGTAGTAGTAATATACGCAGATGTTGGTATCGTTAAAGCTGTCGTGATAGCTTAAATCCTTGTTGTTGTAGCTGTTGGTGCTGCCGTTGAGGTAGTAAACCCTGCCCTCGGCAAAGTCGTTAACCGTGGGGGTACGGTTCCACTCGAGGTTTGTGTTCTCAGTGATATAGTAGTGGTTGAAGAAGAACAAGCTGTCCGCCTCTGTGGTAACAAACGCGCGGTAAACATCATATTCTTCGGAACCCGAGGTAACAACATCCTTATTCGGACACTTCTCCATACCCATAGCAGTAGTGCCTGAACCAACCTGATACTCCAGGTTCATATCAGTTTCGACCTCTGACCCGCCGCTTGTTATAGTATCGTCATTAAACACAAGGGTCTGTGAGTCCTTATAAGGCGAGCCGGGGGCTGTGTAGTTATCCCACCAGCTGTAGTGGTCGCGCGGCTCAAAATAGATTATCTCGTAGTCCCAGTCAACCTTTTCGAGGGTCGCTCGGGATGCGAAAGACTTTTCGTTTACGACGGGGGAAGCGGTGCCTACATAGACCTTGGTGCTGTTGGTTATGCCGGTCATATCGAGGTCAACCGAAACAGCGTTGCTTCCATTATTGGTCAATGTAGTAATATAACGCTGGGTTGAATTATGGGCTATACTGCCGAATGAACTCAGGGCGCTGCCTGTCTTTTTGCCGTACTGGTCAGCCGCGTAGGTTTCTATTGACACGCCGTTGCTCTGCTGGAGCGAGAGGGGCAACGACTCGCGGGTATAGTCAATCTCGTTGCCTTGATAATTTGTTGTTCCGCTGTGGGCATACCACGAGAACGTTGAAGGGATAGTTACCGCAACAGCCAGAACAGCTATGAGGCAGAGCACTACAAACTTTTTAGTTGTTTTCATGGTA
Source organism: Ruminococcus sp. (assembly GCA_017458845.1). Taxonomy (GTDB): domain Bacteria; phylum Bacillota; class Clostridia; order Oscillospirales; family Acutalibacteraceae; genus Ruminococcoides. The sequence continues at coordinate 2,544 of JAFSZY010000007.1, read as the reverse complement.
TCACCACCTTATAAACTATGTCTCGTCCGTTGACGCTACGTTGACGCTATAGTAATCGATATCTTATGGTTACTTGTTGTATAAGTAAATCTATATGTAAGAGTAGCGCCAACCCGCAAATACAACGGATTTGAATAACTGGAACTCAGGTTGTATTCTTCTGTGTTTGTATTCGTGTTAAGTACTTTATACGCGTTGGAATCTGCCTGATAATGAGTCCATGATGAATTTGAGCTTGCTTCTCTTATAATCAAATGGTAAAGGTAATTATTACTGCTCTGGGTAAGGGTAAGTTCACCTGTGTACGTTCCGCTGGATGCCTCAGTCAGTTTAAACAACTGGTTCGATGTTCCTGTTCCGTCAAGCGCGCCGTACAGATATACGCCCGCTCCGCTCATACTCGTAGTAACTGAATTACCCGAACTGCTTCCGCCTGAGCTGGAGTCACTTCCGTTTGTTGTTCCCGCGTCCACCTTGCCGGGATATACAATTGATACCTTGTTAGTCGAAGTATCAAACTTGATTGTATAAATACCTGTTCTGTAACAGCCTTGTGAGTCGCTTTCCTTTATACATAAGTAATTGTTTTGATCATAGCTTGTTCCGAATTGAACCTCACGATTATTGCCAACAGATATCGCGTATGTATATGTCCAGTTATTTCCGTTAGGCTTATAATAATTACTATAGGTAGTTGAGTGAATCTGGAGATTGTAGAAGCTGCCCGCAGTTAAATATTTTGTAGCGTACTGTACGGAAGAACTGCTATCAGAATAATAAAAGTGCTCGTCATCAGCGCTGCCTGTGTAGGTAACATTATTATTACTGTCATGATAACAAATCTTTGTTATATCAGTATACCACTGACCCGAGCGTAAATCGAAGTAATAATCATTACCATCATTATTTCTTACGCCATCGGGAATCCAAAGGTCGCCTGTCTGATAGTTACTGCCGTTGTTAAAGATTACGTTGGTGTAGTCTAAATCATAGAACACGGTATAAATCCTATGAGTGTTGCCTATAACACCGCCCGAAATTGTTGTTGAGCCTGAGGTGACACTGAGACCGTTGGCCCAATACATACTCTCACCGGGCCACGAAGCGTTCTCAACAACCTTGGTGTCGGCGGTAGCTGTCGAATTATCCCACATATACGCGTGGGCGTTACCCTGCCAGTTCCACGAATCTACATAATAGAAGTGGTGAACCTTATCCGCGCTCCAAGAACCAAACTCAGGCGTATATTCGGTAAAGGTTCTGTCATCAAAGGTATCAGGTAATTGTGTTGCCCACCAGTTCCACGCCTTAACATTGGTTGCTGTTCCGCTATTGTCATATTTTACATTTTTGCCCCCATAAGTGACATTATCACTGCCTTGCGGATAACCGTTGTTATGGCAACGCAGGAGTACAGCTTTCCAGCCGTTATAATATGCGGGAATGTCAACATAAAAGTTTTTATCTGTAGCGGAATATGTTGTACTTCCGCTCGAGTTTTTAAACTGATACTTTTCTTCAACCTCGTAATAATCTAATTCATCGTTACTATCTAAGTGTTCTTTGACTATAGCCAGATAAAGCTTGGCACTGTCACTGCGAAGCCAAGCACTGCTTGACGTGCTGTAGATAGAGTTGTCAACTACACTAATTCTGCGGGTTTTTGTAAAGCTGGATAAAAGCTTAATATTGATATTGGAGAGCGAAACTGACCAATTAGTAGAATCGTATTCCAGCCAAACCTTCATCGTTATTGTTGAAGTTTTATTTGCGGGTAATGTAAAGAGTACGTTTCCGTTCGCGCCACGTGTAGTGCTGTAATTGTCATTACCTGAATCAGACTGATCTGTCAAACTTGGATCATACTGATACTCTTTGAACGCCGCGCATTTGTTGGATGCGGGACTCGCATCGGAAACACCGCTTACCGTCTTATAAGTTTCAGTAGGCGAGAAGATTGAGGTCGCGCCGTCAACTGTCATTGAACAGCGGATTAGTTTGTTTAAATCACTATTGCCCGTACTAAAGAAAGTTGAAGATTTATCGAACCAATACACTTGATCGTAGTCCTCGGTATTCTTCAGTTTAAAACTTACGCTGATGTAGTTTACGTTTGCGTCACTCTTTGTGCCCAAGCGGTAGGTAGGAACGTTTGAAGAACCTGTGTTGCCTTTCTTGGGGAAATAGAAGGTCTTGCTGTCGCTGTAACAGGAGGACAGGTGCATATTGCCGCTTTCATAGAAGTAATGTGAAAGATCAATAGGCAATGCTGTATCATAATTGGTTGTGTTGATTTTAGCCTCAGCGGGCTTGTTAAGTACATCTGTGCTGATGTGCATAGGCGACTCTACTCCGCCATACTGCATTTCTACATTTGAAATCTGTTCAATCCAGCTGTAGGACACGCCTACAACCATAAGCATAACAAGGACAAGTGCCACTACCGTGAGAAGCAGATTCTTTTTGCCTATTAAGTTTTTAAGGTTAAATCTCTTTTTCATAGTGACACCTCCTTATTGTAAAAGTCATTATTAGAAGTCATCG
>JAFSZY010000049.1 GCA_017458845.1 Ruminococcus sp. | reverse complement strand
GAAGTTATCCGTGTAGACGGCGGAATAGCAATGTAGCGTTGCGACCGCCGCCTGTGGCGGATTAAGGGAGCAAAAGCGCTCGGCAAAATAAGGAGTTAAAGGACTGCGCACCAAGCAGTCCGCATAACGACTATATTTTGACGCGGAGGAAGTTTCCCTAAAGATGAAACGCTAATATTACTTTTCCCCCGGGGGAAAGCATATAATGAAAGGTTTGATATTATGAGCAGACGAGTTGTAGTGACAGGCGTAGGAGCCATTACTCCTGTCGGTAACGATATACCCACAATGTGGAAAAATATGCTTGACGGCGTATGTGGTATCGATACAATCAAGAAGTTTGATACCGAGGGTCTCGCGGTAAAAATCGCGGGAGAGGTAAAAGACTTTGACCCCACAGCCATCATAGAAAAGAGAGACGTGCGCAAGACCGATATGTATACTATCTTTGCTCTTGCGGCGGCTAAAGAGGCGGTCGAGGACAGCGGCATTATCGGCACTGTCGAGTCGAAACGTCTCGGTTCTTACATAGGCGCGGGTATCGGCGGACTTTACTCTTTTGTTGAGAATACTCAGGCTTTGCTTGAGAGAGGTCCCCGAAAGGTAAGCCCTCACTTTATCCCCAAAATGATTGGCAATATCGCCACGGGACAAATTGCGATTAAGTACGGCGCGAAGGGTCCCAGCCTTTCAACAATGTCGGCGTGCGCATCGGGTTCCAACTCTGTCGGCGAGGCGTTTCACGCTGTCAAGGACGGCTATGCGGACGCGGTTATCGCGGGCGGCGCCGAGTGCGTTGTTCATCCGCTGACAATAGCGGGTTTCTCGAATATGAAGGCTCTCTCCACTCAGGAAAACCCCAAGAAAGCCTCTATTCCGTTCGATGTCAAGCGCGATGGTTTTGTAATGGGCGAGGGCGCGGGTGTGCTTATCCTTGAGGAATACGAACACGCCAAAGCCAGAGGCGCCAAGATTTACGCCGAGATGGTCGGTTACGGCAACACCTGTGACGCTTATCACGTTACGGCTCCCGAGCCCGATGGCGAAGGACTTGCCGAGGCAATCCGTATAGGATTCGCTGAGGGAAATGTCACAGACGACGACACAATCTACCTCAACGCTCACGGAACATCAACACCGATGAACGACAAGACCGAGACTATGGCTGTCAAGGCGGCTCTCGGCGAAAAGGCTTACGATATCAGCATAAGCTCCACAAAGTCTATGACGGGACATATGCTCGGAGCGACAGGCGCTGTGGAGGCTATTGTAGCGGTTCTGGCTGTCAGCGAGGGTAAAATTCCCCCGACAATCGGCACCGACGAGGTTGACCCCGAGTGCGACCTTGACTACACAATCGGCAAGGCTAAGGACAGAGAACTCACCGTTTCGGCGAGCACAAACCTTGGTTTCGGAGGACATGACACCTGCTTGGTATTCAGGAAGATTTAGGAGGATATTACAGTGTTAGATATTGAAATAGTAAAGGAATATATAAAAATTCTTGAGGAGAGCTCACTCGCGGTTCTGGAAGTCACCGACGAGGAGGAGAGCATTCGCCTTGAAAAGCCTATGCCCGACTCTCCCGCGGTTGTGGCTTGCGCTCCCGCTCAGGCTCAGACGCCTGTCAGCCAGCCTCAGACTCCTGCCGCGTCCGCTGAGGGCGGCGCTTCAATCAAGAGTCCGATGGTCGGTGTGTTCTACTCGGCTCCCGCTCCCGACAAACCCGCGTTTGTAAGCGTAGGCGACAAGGTTGAGAAGGGACAGGTAATCTGCATTATCGAGGCTATGAAGATTATGAACGAGGTTACCGCCGACAAGAGCGGAACAGTTTGTGAGATTTTGGTTGACAACGGCGACGTTGTGGAGTTTGACCAGCCGCTTTTCAAGTTGAGTTAATTGAATAGTACCCCTTTTTAAAGGGGTAAAAATTGGTAACGCGCAGCGTTCAATTTTTGGGGATTATCTTTCCTCTTTATCCACACGTATGGATAAGGAGGACCGCTACGCTATACAACCCCCGAAAATCAAAGATTTTCACCCCCTTAAAAGGGGGTACAGATAGGATGAATTACTATGTTAAATCAAGAAGATATTAAAAAGATTATTCCGCATCGCGACAATATGCTGCTCGTACAGGAGGCGGAGAAAACCTCCGACACCACGTCCTTTGGCAGATACACGGTAAATGGCGACGAGTTTTTTCTCAAGGGTCATTTCCCCGGTAACCCCGTTGTTCCCGGCGTTATCCTTTGCGAAATGATGGCTCAGTCGAGCTGTGTTATGCTCGCCGACAAGTGCGCGGGCAAGACTCCCTATTTTACTAAGATGAATAACGTAAAGTTCAAGGGAATGGTAAAGCCCGGGGACACTCTCGAGACAGTCTGCGAGCTCACACGCTCACGCGGAGATTTCTATTTCATCAGCGCCAAAGGCAGCGTAAACGGCAAGGTTTGCGTCAGCGCCGAGTTCAGTTTTGCGCTTATCTAATTTGCCCTAATAATTATTTGGAAGTGAAGTAATGTTTAGTAAAATTCTCGTAGCCAACCGCGGGGAAATCGCGGTTCGTATAATCCGCGCCTGCCGAGAAATGGGTATTTCGACAGTCGCTATCTATTCGACTGCCGACAGGGAAGCTATGCACGTTCAACTCGCCGACGAGAGCTATTGCGTAGGCGGGGCGAGAGTTGCCGACAGTTATCTCAATATGCCAGCTATTCTCACAGCGGCTGTGGCGAGCGGAGCTCAGGCCATCCACCCGGGCTACGGACTTTTATCCGAGAACGCGAAGTTCGTAAAGCTTTGCGAGGATTGTAATATTGACTTTATCGGTCCTACGTCCGAGATGATTAATCTGCTCGGCGACAAGGATATGGCGCGTAAAACTATGAGGGAAGCGGGCGTGCCCGTCACCCCCGGTACGGATGTGCTTGAGGATGTCGAAAGCGCGAAGGTTCTCGCCGATGAGGTCGGCTATCCTCTGCTCATCAAGGCGCGTTCAGGCGGAGGCGGACGGGGAATCAGGCTCGTAAACACCGCCGAAGAATTTGAAAACGCGTATAACAGCGCGTACTCCGAGGCTGAGTCGGCTTTCGGCGACGGCGCTTTGTACATAGAGAAATTTTTAAATCCCGTAAAACATATAGAGATGCAGCTGCTCTGCGACAAGCACGGAAACGCGATTTGCCTTGGCGAGCGTGAGTGTTCTGTTCAGAGACACAACCAGAAGCTCATCGAGGAGAGCCCCTCGCCCTCAATTTCGCCTGAAACACGCAAGGCGATGACCGAGGCGGCTATCAAGGCGGCTCACGCCGTGGGCTACAATTCGGTCGGCACTGTGGAGTTCCTTTACGATAAGGACGGCAACTTCTATTTTATGGAAATGAACACCAGACTTCAGGTTGAACACGGTGTGTCCGAGATGGTTACGGGTATGGATATCGTGCAGTGGCAAATCAGAATGGCGGCGGGTACAGAGCTTAACCGTACTCAGGATGATGTTTATACTCACGGTCACGGTATCGAGTGCCGAATCAACGCCGAGGACCCTGACAGAAACTACCGCCCCAGCTGCGGCAGGATTATGGGACTTCATATCCCCGGAGGCTCTTTTGTGCGCTTTGATACCGCGTTGTATCAGGATTATGAGATTCCGCCGTTTTATGACTCAATGATAGGCAAGCTCATTGTTCAGGGGCGTACCAGAGAGCTCGCTATCCGCAAGATGAAGATGGCTCTCTCGGAGCTTTCAATCCGAGGTATAACGGTCAACCGTGACCTTATGGTCGATATCCTGTCGGAAAAAGAGTTTATCGATGGCACATACACTACCGATTTTATGGCGGATTTTGAGAAAAGAAGAAGATAACGAGGTAATCTAAATGGATTTATTCGCGTTTATAAAACCTAAAAACGAGCTTGAGCGTTCGGACGAAACCGACGTCAAGAAACCATACGTCCCCGACGAAATGTGGGAGAAGTGTCCTGAGTGCGGCACGCTCCTGCTTACAACCGACGTTGAGGAAAACTGTCAGGTTTGCTCCAAGTGCAACCATCATTTCCGTATAAACGCGCGCAAGCGTATCGAAATGACCGCCGACAAGGACAGCTTTGTCGAGATGGACGCGGAGCTTGAGAGCGAGAACATAATAGACTTCCCGGGGTACGACGAAAAGCTTGAAAAGAGCAAACGCAACTCCAAGGAAAAAGAGTCGGTTATTTGCGGTACCTGCAAAATCGGCGGCGCGGACATTGTTATCGTTAGTATGAACTCCGAGTTTATGATGGGCTCGATGGGCTCCGTCACGGGCGACAAAATCACACGCGCCTTTGAGTACGCGACCGACAACAGCCTTCCTATTATAGTGTTTACCGTTTCGGGAGGCGCCAGAATGCAGGAGGGCATTATCTCCCTTATGCAGATGGCTAAGACCTCGGGCGCGGTAAAGCGCCACAGCGACGCCGGGCTCTTGTATATCACCGTGCTCACCGACCCGACCTCGGGCGGAGTTACGGCTTCGTTCGCTATGGAGGGCGATATCATCCTCGCCGAGCCCAAGGCTCTCATAGCCTTCGCGGGACCGAGGGTTATTGAGCAGACAATCCGCCAGAAACTTCCGCGCGACTTCCAGACAGCGGAGTTTGTACAGAACAAGGGTTTTGTTGACAGAGTTGTGGACAGACGCCAGATGAGAAAGACATTATCGGACTTACTCAGAATTCATAATTACGGGGAGGCGGGAATATGAGCGCATATGAAAAGGTGCTTGCCGCGCGCGACACCAAGAAACTGACCTCCGCGGACTATATACACGCAATGTTCGGCGAGAGCTTTATCGAGCTCCACGGCGACCGCAACTACGCTGACGACAAGGCTGTTATCGGCGGAGTGGGAATGCTCAACGCAATGCCTGTGACCGTTATCGGTCTTGAAAAGGGCAGGAATACAATGGAGCGTATGGAGCGCAACTTCGGCGCGGCTCACCCCGAGGGTTACAGAAAGGCTCTCAGGCTTATGAAGCAGGCGGAGAAGTTCCATCGTCCCGTGCTCTGCTTTGTTGACACAAGCGGAGCGTTCTGCGGAATCGGCGCCGAGGAGCGCGGCCAGGGACACGCTATCGCCACCAACCTTATGGAAATGATGGCTCTCAAGACCCCTGTTCTTTCCGTGTTTATCGGCGAGGGCGGCTCAGGCGGAGCGATTGCTCTTGCTGTTGCCGACGAAGTCTGGATGATGGAGAACGCCGTGTATTCGGTAATCTCCCCCGAGGGCTGCGCGAGCATTTTGTGGAAAGACAGCGCAAAAGCTCCCGAGGCTGCCGAGGCTCTCAAGATGACGGCTCAGGACTTGTTTAAGCTCGGCGTTGTAGAGCGTATTCTGCGCGAGCCCGCTCAGGGCGACCAGAAGATGTTCGAGAGCTTAAAGCTGCTCATCTGCCGTACCTTTGAAAAGAACTTGGCTATAGACGGCGAACGCCTTGCCGAGCTGAGATATCAGAGGTTTAGGAAGATAGGCAAGGTAAAGTGATCAGTGGTTAGTGATCAGTGTACAGTGAATGTCGAGAACAAAACACCTTTTAGTACAAACCTTACGTTCCCGAACTATTGAAAAAACATCTAATACTATAAAGAAAAGCCCGAAAGTTAGCAGTTACTTTCGGGCTTAATTAGTTTATATCATTATTTATCCAATCGGGCACCAATGTATGAATTAATCCGATTTATACGTCCCGACAACAACTGATTACTGACTGCTGACTACTGACAACTGTTTTTTTCAATGAATAAAAACTCAACTTTGCTCAATAATAGGGTTGAGGTGATTTTATGTTATATAATGATATGCCAAAGGATTTTGAGATGTCGCTCGCGCAAAACTTCTGCGCTATGAAGTACGTCAGCGAGCTTCCGCCCCGCAAGCAAAAAAGAGTTATCGACAAAGCAAAAAAGCTCAAATCTCAGGACGAAGTCCGCGACTACATTATCGAACTGGCAGGCAACTTAAAGGTATAATTATATATAATTATGGGCGGTCGAGCGACCGCCCATTTATCGTATTGCGATAAATTTTTATTGACTTTTCTTAAATACTGTGTTATACTCCCTTTCATAGAAGGGAGTTTTTCTTTATGTCAAATCAAAAGCTTTCAGTATTATTAAAGATAATTATCGTCATTATGGCGCTTTTGGGCGTGGGGGCGTATGGTGTTGTATTGCCGTGGTCGCTGAGTACATTTGTCGAGCAATATCCTGAGTTCAGCTATTTTTATATGCCGTGGCTGATTTTTTTACTGATTACCGCGCTGCCGTTGTACGCAATTCTCGCTTTGGGCTGGAGCGTTTCGTGTGAGATGAAAAAGGATATGCTTTTTACCAAGAAGAATGCAAAAAGCTTGCGATTTGTCGCGATTCTGCTCGGCGGCGACGCTGTATTTTTCTTCATCGGCAACATTGTTTACGGACTTTTGAATATAAATCATCCGGGCGTTGCTGTCGCCGCGTTTTTCTTCAGTGTGTTTGTCGTGCTGATTTCCGCGGCAGTCGCGATACTTGCTTCTATGATTGACAAGGCAAGCGTAATCCGCGAGGAAAACGAGAGTATTATCTGAGGTGGCATATGATAATAATTAACATTGACGTAATGCTTGCCAAGAGAAAAATGAGCGTGACAGAGCTCTCCGAAAAGGTCGGAATAACGCTCGTGAATATGTCTGTGCTCAAAAACGGCAGGGCAAAGGGTATAAAGTTCTCCACCCTCGACGCCATCTGCAAAGCCCTCGTCTGCCAGCCAGCCGACATACTGGAATACAGGGAGGATACATAAATGAAAAGAAATTTATGTTTAATCGTGCTTATTCTTATGCTTGCGATGCTGTCGGGGTGCGGTGTTTTAAAACAGTTTGATGAAAACAATATTGTGTGTCAGATTAAGGTTTATGACAATTGGGAGGATTACACTTGTTGTTACGAGGTTGACAATAAGGGAGCTACGCGCGAATGTGAAAAGTTTGAGCCGAACGCGAAAAAAGTCTATTACTCTGAAACACATTACGGAAAAGACTATGAAGAAAGTCCTATAATGATGGAGTTTTCCCCGAAGCTCGATAAACAAAAAACATTCAAAATCGAGTATGATAAAAGGAGCGAAAAGCTTTCAAAACCGCTTATTGAGAACCTAAAGATTGCGGGAGAAAAATTTGCTTACAAAGAGGGTTATCATGATACTTGGCTGACAAAGCTTTTTGAGTATGACGGCAAGTACTATCTGGAAGGAATATTGAATGTGAATATCTCCTGCCCGCATTATTTACTCACACTTGACGAAAAGAAACAGGAGTTTGTTGAAATTTGGAGTGGCAGCGATAAGGAATTACTGGAACTAAGAATAACAAAAAACGGTCAGGATTTTTCCTGACCGTTTAGCTTTCTAATTAATTTGTTTTTTACAGAAGTCCAGAAGATTCGGAATGTCGTTGACAGCGGTTTCCCATATGCGTTCAATATCCATTGAACCATAGTCGTGAGCAAAAAGATTTCTCATCCCTATTATTGCCCGCCAATTCATTTCGGATTGGGTAGTAGATATGAATTTATCTGACAGCTTTTTGGAGAGCTCGCCGATTTGAAGAAGATTCATACTTACGGAATCACGCAAGTCATTATCGTTTTTGAATGTATCAAAATCACTGCCAAAACGGTCGAGAGATTTTTGAATACGTTCGCAGTGTTCTGATATATGGAGCAAAATGCTCACATCACGGTTATGCTGCTTCATAAATCAACACCCGTTCTTTCTGTAAAACATCCTTAAAGCTGTTATCATTGTTATATTTCAACGATTTTTCAGTTAGCAGGTCAAGTTCTTTCCCGAGAGCGTCCTCAAGATCGGCATATAGTCCGCCGAGGGCAAACATACCTTTTAAAGCGGATGCGTCAATACACAAATCTATATCGCTGTTTTCATCAGCGTCTCCGCGCGCGTAAGAGCCGAAAAGGTATACTTTGTCAACGCCGTAACGAGAAGCGATAGGCGTAATTATATTCTTTATTTCATTAAGCGTGTAAATTTTGCTGTTCATTAGTATACCTCCTTTTTTACTGACTAATAAGAATCAGCTTAATACGCCGCCATAAGGGGATTAAAGTCGTTTTTAATATTTCTTTAAACCTCGGCGATATAGTCAATCGCCTTGCCGCAGCCGAGGATTACGCAGTCCTCGGGAGCGTCCGCTGTATTGACTTTGATTTCAAGAGTTTCCGCGATGAGCTTGTCAAAGCCCTCAATCTTGGCGAGTCCGCCCGTGAGGATGATTCCGTCGGTGTAGATGTCGCCTACAAGCTCGGGCGGCGTCTCCTCTATAACGTCCTTAATCAGAGTAATAATTTCAACCGCTGTGTCGGACAGCACTTTCATTACCTCGGTAGCCGTTACATCCACAAACCTCGGCAGACCGCTGAGAGCGTCGCGTCCCTTAACGCGGAAGCCGACTTCCTTTTCGATAGGAATAAGCCTGCCTATGGTGCGCTTGCACTTTTCAGCCATAGGATTGCCTATAACGAGCCCGTGCTCACGGCGCATATATTTGACAAAATCGTCGTCCATTTTGTTGCCGCCTGTTTTGATTGTTTTACTCACCGCGATACCGCCGAGCGACAGCACGCCCGCGCTGCATGTGCCCGCGCCGAGGTTTACAACCATAGTGCCGTGCGCGCTCATAATGTCCGCGCCCGCGCCCATAGCGGCGACCTTAGTGTTCTCAATCAGATACACGCGTCTTACGCCGAAGCTTGATATTGCGTTTACTACGGCGCGCTTCTCAACCTCGGTGATGTCCCCGGGGATTTGCGCTACAACTCGGGGCATAATAATCTTGCCCGTATATACCTGTTTTATAAGAATGTTGAGCATATCCTCAACCAGAAGCGACTGGTCGATTACGCTGTCCTTAATCGGAAATTCCGCGCTGATGCTGTCGGGTGTTTTGCCAAGCATTGTGTACGCCTCGTCGCCGACCGCTATAATTTTATTTTCCGCGACGTTATATGCCGCCACGCTCGCTTCGTCGAGCACCTTTCCTTTTTTATCAATAAACAGCCTTGTGCGGCTTGTGCCTAAATCAATTGCTATTTCCATACCTGACACCCTTTCCGGTTTCTGTTACCTTCCGAGTTTAATTATATTCTAAACTTTCGTTTTTTTCAAGACAATTCAGCGAATAATTTTAGCGCACAGCGCGGCGCAGTAAATTTTTATTCCGCCCGCCTTGCTCAGTATCCTGCAGCACTCGCCGAGAGTGTGACCCGTGGTGACTATATCGTCGATTACAAGAATATTATTCCCTTTTATTTTGTCAGTATTAACCGCTTTATATACACCCTTTACGTTGTCGCGTTTCTGACTGCTGGTCAGGCTGTGCTGAGGCTGGTTTTCCTTGTGTTTGACAAGGAGTGTTTCATAGGGAATATTTAATTGTTTGGCTATGTATTTCGCCAGTAATTCCGACTGATTATATCCGCGTTCTTTGAGCTGTTTTTTGTGCATCGGAACACAGGTGATGTAGTCAAGCTCTGTATTATTAAAGCTATCATTTGCGGCGTTCGCAATCTGTAACGCCAGCTTTTCGGCGTGTTCTTTGTGCCCATTAAACTTGAACCTCTTAACCGCCTCGGCAAATATGCCGTTGTAGGAGAACGGCGCGGTGTATCGGTAACCTCCGATAACGTGTCCTTCTCTTATTGTCTCGGGGAAATGTTCCTCGCACTCGGGGCAGGCGGGCTTTCCCGCGTTGACTACATCGCCGCAGTACGGGCAGCGTTCGGGGAAAAAGGCGCTGACTATGTTTATGAGAATCTTATTCATCATCGGGCTCCGTCAAAAAATATTTAAGTCCGCTGTAACGCTTGTTTTTGCGGTTGTTGTTTACCATTTTTTCGATTATTTCCTCGCTGCCGACTATAATCATCAGCTTTTTCGCGCGAGTGACCGCTGTGTACAGCAGATTGCGGTACATAAGCATAGGAGCACCGCGGTACAGCGGCATTACTACAGCCTCAAACTCATTGCCCTGGCTTTTATGGACAGTGGTTGCGTAAGCGTGGTCGAGGTCGCTCGCGAAGTCAAAGTCATAGCTCGCCACCCTGTCGTCGTAGCGGATTTTGATAATCCGCGCGCGCTTGTTTATGCTCTCGATAACGCCGATTTCTCCGTTGAAAACTCCGTCGCCCGTTTCGCCGTTGTCCTTTGTCCACAGCAAATCATAGTTGTTGCGCACCTGCATAACCTTGTCGTTCTCGCGCAGTATGCGCTTTCCGACGGTCAATTCGTTTCTTTCGGGGTCGGCGGGGTTGAGCACTTCCTGGAGCATAACGTTCAGCTCGGTGACGCCGAGGTCACCCTTGCGTCCCGGGGAAAGCACCTGAATATCACGGTAAATATCAAAGCCATAAGCGTTTTTAAGCCGCGTTGAAGCCAGCCCGAGCACGGTCTTTTCGATGGCGTTTTTGTTCTCGGAGCGCAGGAAGAAAAAGTCCTTGTCTCTGACAGCGAGTTCGGGCATGTCGCCGTTTACAATTCTGTGGGCGTTTGTAACTATCAGGCTCTCCAGCGATTGTCGAAAAATTTCGTTGAGCTGAACCACAGGCGCGACTTCGCTGCTAATGAGGTCGTCGAGCACATTGCCAGCGCCGACTGAGGGGAGCTGGTGGCTGTCGCCCACAAGGATAAGCCTGCACCCTAATGGCAAGGCTTTCATCACGCTCTCAAAAAGCTGAGCGTCCACCATACTGACCTCGTCAATGATGAGCGCGTCGCACTTAAGCGTATTGCGCTCGTTGCGCTTGAATTCGGGGATGTCGTCCTTGCTCCACGCCACCTCAAGCAGGCGGTGGATAGTCTTTGCCTCGTCGCCTGTGACCTCGCTCATACGCTGAGCGGCTCTGCCTGTCGGAGCACAAAGCAGAACTTTTTGTCCCTTGTTTTTCAGTATCTTTATAATAGCGTTGAGGGTGGTGGTTTTGCCTGTTCCCGGACCGCCCGTGAGTATAAGCAGCCCTTTTGAGAGAGCCTGAGTAATCGCCTCGCGCTGCATGGAGGCGTATTTGATGTTGTTATACTGTTCAATTGTTTCGATATTTTTGTCAATATCCTCAATCTGAACCGCAGGGAAACGCAGCATCATCTTAATTCTCGCGGCGATGTAGCCCTCGGATTTGAACATAACGCTGTCAAAAATAAAGTCGCGGTTGTCCGCGGTGTAGCGGATTAGGGACTTGTCGTCACACATTTCGTCGAGGGCGGATTGCGCTTGCTCGGGCGTAACTTTCAAAAATGCCGCCGTGGTGTCCGTCAGCCTGTCCTCAGGCAGGCAAGTGTGTCCATTGCTTTTGTTGTGATTGAGCACATAGGACAGCCCCGCGCGGACGCGCAGTCTGTCATCGTACTCGCGTCCGAGTTTCATCGCGATTTTGTCAGCCTTTTCAAAGCTGATTCCAAAGTCACCGCTAGACAGGGAATAGGGGTTGTTTTTAATCTCCTCAATCGAGTGCGAACCAAAGCTCTTGTATATTCTGACCGCGCTCGACGGCGAGATGTCGTACTCCTGCAGGTATAGCATAAGCTCGCGGATGCCTGTGTTCTCGCGAAGCTGTTTGCTTATGTCGGTCGCTTTTTTGAGGGAGATTCCCCTGATTTTCGCCACACGCTGAGGCTCGCTCTCGAGAACCTCCAAGGTTTGAGCGCCGAAGCTTTCCACAAGTCTCGAGGCGGTGGACGGACCGATACCTTTGATTGAACCCGAACTCAAATAGTTAAGTATGCCCGCAATATCGTCAGGCATACTTTTCTCGTAGGTTGTAACGAAAAACTGCATTCCATAGGTGGAGTGCGGCTTGTAGCTTCCGATGAGGCGCACGCTCTCGCCCGCGCATACGTCGGGCATAATCCCGACCGCGGTGCTGCTGTCCTCATCGCTGAGCTCTATTACAGTGTAACCGTTTGAATCGTTACGATATATAATTGTTTCAACAGTGCCCTCAAGCTGGAGCAGCTCGTTGTTTTCCATATTTTTCACCGAGTTAATTATACAACAAGTTATGTTTTTTTACAATACCGAAAAGCCCTCCCTTGGGGGAGGGTGCCGAACGTAGTGAGGCGGGAGAGGGTCCACTTGCTAATGGGCATATTGTCTTACGTTTAATGTTACGAGCATTCGTTTAAATGGACCCTCTTCAGTCTCGCGATGCTCGACAGCTTCCCCCGAGGGAAGCCTTTTATAACTCCTTAATTCTTCTCTTCAATTCATCTTTTGTACACAGCTCCATAAAAGGATAGTCGCCGCACACAAGCCTGCACAGCTTTCGTGTGCAGTCGTCCATATCGCAGTCGAGAGCTATCACCCTGTCGGGGGCAAAACGTCCCATCCAAAGTACCTTCTGAGCAGCCCTGCGCAGCAGGTACTCGGCATTCTCCTGCTCACTTTTGATAGGCTCAATAAGTATAATCTCACGGTCGCTTTCGGGCTTATGAAATCCCCTGACTATTCCGCGGCAAACGGAGCAAAGTCCTATCAGCGCAAAAAATATAAGTATAACCATACCGAACCAAAACATAAAATCACCTCGGTATAGTTTATTTTCGTAAAAGCTGTTTGTGATGAATATTTTTGTAAGCAGGGGAGAGAATAAAATCAGTTGAGAGGTGATAATGATGATTGACAATACCTACGCTAATCAGTGCATTCACTGCACGGTAAAAAGCTGTAAGTACCACAACAAAGAGCGCGATTACTGTTCGCTCGACAAAATTTCGGTAGGCACTCACGAGAGCTGTCCCACAGATACCCAGTGTGTTGACTGCGAGAGCTTTGAAGCAAAATAAAAAACGGACAGCTTAAGCTGTCCGTAGTTTACATACAAAAGGGCGTATTAATACAGATCGTCTATAATCTGTCCTACATCTTCCGTCTCGTACGGAACTTCCTTGGAACCGGTCAGACAATCCTCTGCAACATATTCAAATTTCTCAAAATCGGGAGCTAAGTATTCTTTCATAAATTGTGGCCTCCTAAAATGCAGAGCATTATACCCATTAAACTATGTATATTGTATCACTATTATATAAAAAAAGCAATAGCATTTTTAAAAAATATTTAAAAAAATGTAATTTGTTGTGATTGCCGGAATGCATTTTTAAAAATAAGCGGGCAGCCGAAGCTGCCCGCTGTTTTAAATTAATTGGCTCTATAATAAAAGTTGGGGTAACAAATAGAGCCTACAAAAAATAATTATAAAAAAATGTAAAAAAGTAGAGCATATTTGCTACAAATCCGTTAAAATGGAATTGATGAGAAACCACGAAACGGAGGAAGCAATATG
>JAFSZY010000048.1 GCA_017458845.1 Ruminococcus sp. | reverse complement strand
GATTTCGCAATCGTATTCTTCATATGTTCGCTTACAAACAACAACTTAATATCAAACAAGCGACAGCTTCTTAGCCATCGCTTGTCCTAAATACATTATTTCATTTTATTGGGTTTACCCCAACTATTGACATAGAGCCTTATATCAATATTAATACACTCGGGATACGAGGTTCTCGGAAGAAGAAACGTCTCTCCACGACCATAACTGACCACTAGCCACTAGCCACTGACCACTGAATAAAGCTGTCTTTTGAAAGCTTTATTCCCACTTATGCCTGTGCAATTCGCCGTGCGTCAAAAGCTCGGGGTAGTCCCACTGCCTGAGCACTTCATAGGCGGCAATCGCCACCGAGTTCGAGAGGTTCAGGCTCCTCGCCTCCTCAATCATCGGTATGCGAACGGTATTGTCGCGGTTTTTTATGAGCAGACTTTCGGGCAGCCCCCGCGTTTCCTTGCCGAAAATCAGATAACACCCGTCCTCGTACTTCGCGTCGGTGTGGCGGTTGAGCGCTTTGGTTGAAAAATAGAAATATTTTCCACCCTTTGTTTTTTCAAAAAAATCGTCAATACTATCATAGTATGTAATATCGAGCAAATGCCAGTAATCGAGCCCAGCGCGTTTTAAGTGCTTGTCGTCAAGCGAAAATCCAAACGGCTTAACAAGATGCAGCCGCGCTCCTGTTGCCGCGCAGGTTCGCGCGACGTTGCCCGTGTTCGCGGGGATTTCGGGTTCGACCAGAACCAAATTAAGTGTTGCCAAAACTTATCACCTCTATTTATATTTTAATCGGAAATAATAAAAATGCAAGTACGTTTTTGGAGGTGATTGTGTGGCGAAAGGCGCGATTAACGTTGTAAAGGGAATCGCTGGCGGAATGATAGCGGGAATGGCTGTGGGCGCTATCGGCAAAACCGTAATTGACAACAAGCCCAAGCTAAGAAAAAAAGCCAACAAGGCTATGAACACCGTCGGTCAGATTATAGACACGGCGCAATATATGTTTAAATAGTAACGCGTAGCAAGCTCTCCCTTTGGGGGGAGGTGGCGAACGCGTAGGGACAGCTCTCGCGGCTGTCCCTATTGTCGCAGCACTTTTTAAAGGGTCGAGATAACGTGATTTGAGCCTCCTTAAAGGGGGCTCATCCGACGTGAGTGTAAAAGGGACACATTTGGCGCAAGCTCGAAATTACAGTAGAGCGGCGTTCCTGTTGTCAGTCTGCACAAAGAACACTTTGATATTTTGTTTACAATGCCAAGAGGATTATTCTTTTATGTGGTTTATAATTTTTGAATTTTATTATACAATTTATATTGTATTTGGGTATTAGACGGTTTTCACCGTTAAAA
This sequence comes from Ruminococcus sp., assembly GCA_017458845.1. GTDB lineage: Bacteria > Bacillota > Clostridia > Oscillospirales > Acutalibacteraceae > Ruminococcoides. The sequence goes on along the minus strand of JAFSZY010000048.1, from coordinate 26,246 downwards.
TATGAGTAAAACTTTTTAAAAGAGGGGATGTTATGTTCAATTTACTCTTCAAAAACATGAAGGCAAAGAACTGGGTATCAGTTATCGCGATTTTTCTGTTGACGCTTGGTGAAGTGTTCTTCATGATGCAAATTGTCAGCTATATCAGCCTGCTCACAGGCGCGGTACAGAAAAGCCGTGAAAACGGTGTAGCTGAGATCTGGTGGTATGGTCTGTATATGGTCATATGCGCGATTATGATGGCGGCAATCGAGGTCATTATCCGGTTTGTAGCCAGCGCGACCGCAAGCAGCTGTGTTACCGACATCAGGCAGAAAATGTATGAGAGAGTCAACGAGTTCGCTATCTCGGACTTCGCTTCTTTCTCTACAGAGTCTTTAATCACTCGAACCACCAACGATATGCAGAATGTACATATCGCATGGATCACATTCTTAAAGACCGCGTTTTTAGCGCCTGTCGTAATGGTGTGGTCTATCATTCTTTTGATGCAGTACGCAAATACTTCTCTGACAATCGTCACTACCGTATGGCTTGCTATCATTGTCGTAGCCGTTGTTGTTATGCTGATGATGTTAACGCCGAAGTTCAAGATTGTTCAGAAGCTGACCGATATGCTCAATGTCGCGTCCAGGGAAAACCTGACAGGCGTAAGAGTTGTCAGAGCGTTTAACGCCGAGTCATATCAGGAAAACAAGTTTGAAAAGGTCAATGCCAATTTCACCAAGGTACAGATTTTCGCGGGCAGAGTGATGTCCGTCTTTACACCGCTTGTTATGATGGTTATGACGGGACTTTCTTTGTCTATTCTGTGGGCAAGCGCCTATGTCCTGAACGGTATGAATATGGAAGCCGCTTCAGAGTCTTTCAGCGCGACAAACGCGTTCGTTATGCTTGCAAGCCAGATCATTATGTCCTTCGTTCTGATGGTCACGCTGATTGTTATCTGGCCGAGAGCTGCCGTCAGCGCAAAGCGTGTCTATGAAGTCATTACACATGAGGTTTCAGTTCTGGACCCCGAGAATCCCGTCGCTTTCAAAGAAGCAGGTACAATCGAATTCAAAAATGTCGGCTTTGCTTATCCCGGCTCGGATAAAGAGGCTGTATCCGATATCAGCTTCAAGGTCGGAAAGGGCGAGACCATCGCGTTTATCGGCGCGACGGGCAGCGGCAAAACCACCATTATTAATATGATTCCCCGTATGGCTGACTGTACAAGAGGAGAAGTACTTATTAACGGCGTTAACGTCAAGAACGTTCTCCAGAAGGACCTGAGAGACCGCATCGGCTACGCGCCCCAAAGAGGGTTCCTCTTTAAAGGCAATATCAAGGATAATATTGCGTTCAAGGATTCTGATATGACGCTCGCGGACGTCAGATGGGCAGCTCAGATTGCCGACGCTGACGACTTTGTTATGAAGAAGAGAAACGAGTATGAATCCGCTGTTGCTCAGGGCGGCTCAAACTTCTCGGGCGGTCAGAAGCAGAGACTCTGTATCGCGAGAGCGGTAGCCGCCAAGCCCGAGATACTGATTTTTGACGACTCCTTCTCGGCGCTCGACTATAAGACCGACAAAACGGTCAGAGGCCGTATCGCGGAGCAGCTCCCTGATACCACAAGAGTCATTATCGCGCAGCGCGTCGGTACCATAATGGACGCGGACCAGATTGTCGTACTGGATAACGGTAAGATGGTCGGTATCGGCAAGCACTATGACCTTGTCAGAAACTGTCCTGTTTATCAGGAGATTGCATTATCACAGCTTAGTAAGGAGGAGTTAGGATTATGAGTATAAACGAAAAAGCTCCTGCTAAAGAAAAGAACAAGCTGGGTAGTCTTGTAAAAGCATTCAAGCATTATTATGTGCCTTTTATTATTTCGGTCGTTTTGTTGATCGTCTCCGTTATTTTCACAATTCTGACCCCGGGTATGGTCCGTAACCTGACCAACGAGATATCGCCCGTCGGTAAAGAGGCGGTAGCCGGTAATTTTGTTATCGATATGGGCAACGTGACCGGCTATGCGCTGATTCTTGTCGCGTACATCGGCATCGCGTTCCTTTCCGGTTTTATTTCCGGGTTTATCCTCAATACCATTATCCAGAGATTTTCTAAGGATTTAAGAAGACAGATTACATCCAAGATTAACAAAATGCCTCTGGACTATTTTGATACCACTCAAACCGGTGATATCCTCTCCGTTATCACCAATGACGTCGATATTCTCAGCACCTCGCTGCAAAACTCCGTGAGTATGTTGGTACAGTCAGGTGTTATGCTGGTCGGCGTATTTATCGCGATGTTCATCGCCTGCTGGCAGATGGCGCTCGTCGTTGTTTGCTCGCTTCCCGTTATGCTGATAATCGTCGGTCTGACCTTCAAATTCGCGCTGCCGCTGTTCGATAAGAACCAGAAGCTTCTCGGTGAAGTCAACGCCGCAGTCGAAGAAAACTACTCAGGTCAGCTAGTTATCAAGGCATTCAACGCTGAAGATAAAAAGGTTGAGGAATTCAGAGAGAAAAACGATTTGTTCGGCAAGATTATGTACAAATCTCAGGCTATCGGTACACTGATTGAGCCTGCCATGCAGTTTGTATCCTATCTGACCTACGCAGCGGTTCTGATTGTCGCGGGTCTGCTCTTTGCCAACGGCAGCATCTCCGATATCGGCGTTATCACCGGTTTTATTATTTATGTATCGCTGTTCCAGGAGCCTTTGGCGCAGATTGGTCAGGCAAGCTCCACAATCCAGCTCGGTACCGCTGCCTGCAACAGAGTATTCAACTTCCTGGAGCAGGAAGAGCTTCCCGAAGAGGACGAAAAGAAACAGCTTCTCGACCACGACCATATCCGCGGCGAGGTCGAATTCAAGGATGTATGCTTCGGTTATGATCCCAAGAAGCTGACGATTACCAACTTCTCAGGTAAGATTAAGCCGGGAATGAAGGTAGCGATTATCGGTCCTACAGGCGCAGGCAAGACCACTCTGGTCAACCTGCTGATGCGCTTCTACGAGATTACCAGCGGCGACATTCTGGTTGACGGTGTGTCCATCAAGGATATGTCGCGTGCCGAGCTCAGAGATATCTTCGGTATGATTCTGCAGGAGACTTGGGTCATCAACGGTACTCTCAGAGAGAATATTGTCTACAACCTCAAGAACGTTGACGAGAACAGACTTCAAGAGATTCTTGAAGAGACCAACCTGAGCCACTACGTATCCACTCTGCCGCAGGGGCTTGATACCGTGATTCAGAAGGAGAGCGCTCTCTCCGCAGGTCAGAAGCAGCTCGTCACAATCGCGAGAGCTATGACAGAAAACGCTCCTATGCTGATTCTCGACGAAGCGACCAGTAACGTCGATACCAGAACGGAAATTCTAATCCAGAAGGCGATGGATTCCCTGACCAGCGGCAGAACGAGCTTTGTTATCGCGCACAGATTGTCTACCATCAAGAACGCCGACCTGATTTTTGTTATGAAGGACGGCAATATTGTAGAGACCGGCAACCACGATTCTCTGATGGAGCTCGGCGGACTCTACAGCGAGATTTACAATTCTCAGTTCAACTGATAAACTTGACAGCATTATAAACAGATATATTTAAAACATATGAAAAATCCACCTTTATCTCTTGATGGCGAAAGCCGAGATTAAAGGTGGATTATTTTTTGATTTCTTAAGATTATGAGACGGGTATTTTTTCGAGCAGCCCGCTGACCAGCTTTTTAAAGTTTTTCGAGGAATCGTCAGAGGAACTCTGCACCTCGTTGTGGGAAATTTTCCCCTGCATTCCCGCCGCCAAATTTGTGACGCAGCTGATTGCGCAAACGCGCATTCCCATATGCCTAGCGGCAATAGTCTCGACCACGGTGCTCATTCCGACTATATCCGCGCCGAGACTGCGATACATCTTGATTTCTGTCGGCGATTCATACTGCGGACCTGTAACCTGTAACATCACGCCTTTGTGAACAGGGATTTTGTTCTTCTTTGCGATGTTTTGAACAATGGTGTTAAGCTCTTCGTCATACGCTTTTGTCATATCGACAAAGCGGTCGCCGAGCTTGTCTAGGTTTTCCCCGACCAGCGGAGACGGCACAAAGCTCGAAATATAATCCTTTATTGTGACAAATTCGCCTACGTTGAAATCCTCGTTGATTGCGCCGACAGCGTTTGTGAGGATAACCGTCTTTGCTCCCAGCAGATGAATAACGCGCAGAGGAAGCACAACCTCGTGAATATCATAGCCTTCGTAATAATGCACTCTGCCGTTCATCATAACAATCTTTTTGCCGTTGATTTCACAGAATATCAGTGTGCCGTCGTGTCCCGCTACCGTTGACACAGGAAAGCCCTCGATTTCACTGTATGGAATTTCTGCGATAACCTTAACGCTGTCCGCGTAGTCACCCAAACCACTGCCTAATACCAGCGCTATATCGGGCACAAAATCCGTTTTTTCACGAATCTGCTTCACGCAGCTCTCCAAACGGGAGTAATAGTCGTCCGCGTTAAAGTCAGTCTGAACGCTGAGCCATTTGTCATTATCGGTTGAAGTCCGGCTGCTGTCCGCCGAACAGCCTGCGATAGTGAACACAAGTATCATTAATATACATAAAGATATTATTTTTTTCATTGTCGTCTCTCCATTATAAATCAAAAGTAACAAAAGAATTATATCAACTTTACGAATTAGCGTCAATAAATCTTTAAAAGATAACGCGACAAAACAATTCTAAAAGTGATAATCAAAGTGAAAAACACAAGCATCAAAATGAGAATTATCGCAGCAGTATTATCAGTAATTACAATAATTACAGTCGCAACAAACGTATCTGCTGCTTCTAATTCGGCGGGTTTTATTAAAAATATTTTTATTATATTGAATACCTGATGATGTTGTGCTACAATTATTTTAAAACTATTCTGAAACGGAGGAAGCAAAATGAAACAATTTAAAAAGTTTATCAGCGTATTTCTTTGCGCGGTTCTATGCTGCTCGGTTTTTGCTGTCAGCGCTCAGGCTAAGACGGTAAAGAAATACGTTAAATCAATCAGCCTTGCTAAAAAAGCAACAATTACAATCCCCGCGAACAAAAAGTCCATAACAAAAAAGTACAAGGTAACTGTTAAGGTCGCGGGTAAAGCTTCAAAGAAATTCACCGCTAATTCGAACAAAACTTCCGTAGCGGCTGTTAAGGTCAGCGGAAGCTATATTAAAGTAACCGCAAAAAAAGCGGGCAAGGCAACAATCACCGTAACAACAAAGGCTAAAAACGCTAAGAATAAAAAGCTCAGTAAAAAACTTACTCTTACCGTAAAAAAGACTAAGGCTGAGCCGGTTTCCAAGGCGTATCTTGATACGGATTGTTCCGATTTGCAGCTTGAATTCAGTCCATATTTAAAGAGCGAGTATTTGTTAGAGGCTTCTCAGAATGTAGATAATTTGATTTACTACGCAGAGGAAACCGCCGAATATACCGCAAAAATTGCGGACGAAAGCGTTGCCTACACAGGCAAGGATAAGTCAGGCTATCTTTGCATATTCGCAAAGAGCCTGGGCACGACAACGGCTGTGATCAGCGAAAAGTTCAACGGTAAAGTGAGAGTTCTCGGTACAGTTAATATCACCGTTACCGAAACGTCTCTTGAAAATGCTCTGTACGGTGCTGTAATGGCATATTATAACGACAAAGCTCCCTTAATCTGGATCAAATCGGATTTAGGTGCAGACAAATCTGACCTTAACTCACTGTTTAAAGAAATCCTGGTTGACAACAAGGAGCTCGGCACAAGCTTTAAAGAGGACGAATTTACCGTTTCGGCAAAAATTAATGACGAGAGTATTGCCGCTATAGACGCGAGTAACGTTATTACGGGCGTTAAAAACGGCGAGACAAATATGAATGTTACTCTGAATTTCACTAACGGAACAGAGTTCGAAAGCAATTTTAATATTAAGGTAACAGGCAACGCGATTGAAAAGGTAGACGGCTATACTATGGAGAATATCCGCGACTACATCGTAGGACTCGATACTCCCGTTGAGCTCAAGGACGGCACTATGACGCCTATGATTAACTTCGACAACGCCGCTACAACTCCCGCGTTCAAGATTGTTGAGGACGCTATCGAGGAGGAGCTGAGAATGTACGGCTCAATCGGCAGAGGCTTCTCCCAGAAATCGAACCACTCCACGGACGTTTACAACAGCGTGCGTGACAAGGTCCTCCAGTTCCTCGGAGCCGATCCCGAGTATTACACTTGCTTCTATACTAACTCTACAACCGACGGTCTCAACAAGCTTGCTTCCGCTCTTGTTGAGGACGAGAACGATATCGTTCTTACGACGCGTATCGAGCACCACGCAAACGACTTAAGCTGGCGCGAGAGGTGTAAGGTTATCTACGCCGAGGTTGACGAAAAGGGCAGAGTAATATATGACGACATCGAAAGACTTCTCAAAGAGAATGACGTCAAGATTCTCTCGATTTCTGCCGCATCCAACGTAACAGGCTATGTTAACGACATTCACAGAGCCGCCAAGCTCGCTCACAAGTACGGCGCTATGATTGTAGTTGACGGCGCTCAGATTGTAGCTCACAGAAAAGTTATGATGATAGGCGACCCCGACGATCCCGACGATGATATCGACTTTATCGCTTTCTCGGCACACAAGATGTATTCGCCCTATGGCGGCGGCGCTGTTGTCGGCATAACAAAAGAGCTCAATAAGCATATGCCGACCTTCTACGGCGGCGGTACAATCAAGGTTGTAGGCGACGACTGGGTTGTGTATAAGGACGCTCCCGCGGCATATGAAGCGGGTTCTCCGAACTACCCGGGCGTAGTTGGTCTCGGAAAGGCGATTGATGTTCTCTCCACAGTCGGTATGGATAAAATTGAGGCTCACGAGAAGGTACTTAACCGCAAGATTATCGACGGGCTTAAAAAGCTTCCCAATATAATTATCTACGGCGATACTGAAAACATCGACGACAAGGTCGGCGTTGTTACATTCAATTTCAGCGATATAAATACATATTTTATTTCTCAGAAGCTGTCCGAGCTCGGTGGTGTGGCGACAAGACGCGGAGCGTTCTGCGCGCATCCGTATGTATGGAGGCTTATGGGTATTAGTGACGAAACCGTGCACAGCTTTGAGTCTTGTACTGACATAAACACAGCGGGTATGGTCAGAGTCAGCTTTGGTATCTACAACAACGAGGAAGAAGTTGACAAGTTCCTTGAGCTTATGCCGAACGTTATGACTGCTGCTGTGGAGGAGCAGGAAAACAGCAACGCTGTTCCCGAGTATTAATGAATACTTAGTAAATAATTAAAATTTAAATCACCCCCGATTTGTAAATTAGGCTGTCATTGAGTTTTCGGTGTAGTTTATGCTGCGAATCGGGGTGTTTTATCTTAATTAATTAGCTTTCTGACAACAGAAAGAGCCCGCTCGAAATCACAAGTCGAGCGGGCTTTACTTTGATTGTATCTCTGCTTTTGGTTTTGATGGGGTTTATACAAGATTTGTCACAAGCTTTTTTTTCATAAAGCAAATTATATATTATATTTTTATGTTATAAATAAATGGTATTTAAAATCACTTAAAAGGAGACTATTATGGATCAAACATTACTTGAACGTGTAAACCCTGTGTTTAACACTGCGAAAATGACAGTTTATCAGCTTGCCGCTACAGGAAATTCCGACGCGGCTGAAATTGCGAAAAAGCTTAACCTTTCATTTGAGCAAACTCAGAACAGCGAGTCTTCCACGGCTTCTCCCGAGCAGATGGCAGCGGGGCTTATTATGATGGAAACCCGCTATCGTACAATCGAAGCTATGGCACAAAAATCAGGCTGTGGCACTGTTGTCGATTTACCCTGCGGTTACACCCCTCGCGCAAAGGTATTTGCGAACGATAACACCCATTATATCGGGCTGGATCTTCCCGCCGCAATCGCTGAGGCGCAGCCCGCGATAATGTCCCTGATAGATGATGAAAATCGTTCAAAGGCACGTTTTTGCGGAGTTGACGCGACAAACGGCGCGTCGCTGAAAAACGCGCTTAAAGATGTATCGGGACCTGTGTGTATCACAACCGAAGGACTGCTTATGTATTTTACCGATTCGGAAACGGGTATGCTGTGCGATAATATACATATGATTTTAAAGGAGCACGGCGGCTGTTGGCTGACCGCTGATCCCGAATCACCCCTGCAATATGTTCTGACAATACAGCCGATAGCGGGCGAGCGTTTTATGGAGATAATGAATAACGCCAAGAACACCACACAGGATAAGTCTGATGTCGCGGTAGGCAATAACTCCTTGATTATCCATCCCGCCGAAGCCGAGGAATGCATCAAAAAGGCTATGATGTTCTTAGCCTCTCACGGTCTGAAAGCGGAACGTGTAATCGTCGGTGAGAATATGCCTGAGATTGCGAGTATGAGCAAATTAAGCTCAGAACAGGCGCAGGCTATTAAACAGAATATGCAGAAAATCGCCTTCTGGAAGATTACCGCGCTTGATAACAGCGTAGCTGTAGATACATCCGATTTAAAAGGAAAAGGCTTTGAGATGAAAGCTTCTGTTGAAAGCGGCGCTTTGGTTCTTGATTTAACGGGAAGAGTAGATACCCTTACCGCGCCTAATATGCTGGCGTTATATGAGCGCGCCAAAGCGGAACAAAGCTTTACTTCCGTGTTGATAGACTGCGACAAGCTTGAATACATTTCATCCGCAGGTCTCAGAGTTCTTTTGATTATGCAAAAGCAATGCCCGAACGGCGTCAAGCTCAAAGGTGTAAATTCAGCTGTAAAGGAAATTCTGGAGCAATCGGGATTCGACTCTATACTTGATGTGGAGGATTAATTTTTTAGCTAACGGAGATTAATATGTATCAAATCAAAGGAAAAATTGACTCAACCAACGCGCCTGAGTTTGAAAAGGAAATTATGGCATCAAAGCCAACCGAGCTTGACGCGTCTGAACTGGAATATATTTCGTCAGCCGGTCTGCGTGTTCTGCTGAAGCTGACAAAGACCGTCGGCGATGTAACCGTTATAAATGTAAGCTCAGAGGTCTATGAAATCTTTGACGTTACCGGCTTTACACAGATATTGAAAGTTCAGAAGGCTTACCGGAATATCGATATCGGCGGGCTGCGGCTTATCGGCAAGGGTATGACCGGTTCAGTCTACCGCATAGATGAAGATACTGTCGTCAAGGTGTTCAATCCAAACATCAACTTTGACTTAATTATTAAGCAGGAGAACGACAAGGCGCGCAACGCGTTTATTGCGGGTATTCCTACAGCTATTCCCTATGATATCGTTCGCGTCGGTGACAACTACGGCACTGTCTATGAACTTCTCAAAGCAAAAGATTTAGTAACGGTGATTGCTGAGGACAAGGTGCATATGGATGACTATATCCGCGACTTTGCGAAAACAGTCAAAGATATGCACAGTACCAAGGTAAACGCCGACCAATTTGAATCGCTAAATAAAAAGTCGATTGCGGCGGTTGGATATCTTTCCTCTGTCTTGACGCCGGAGGAAACAGAAAAGGTGCGCGCGATCTACGCTAATATACCTGAGAGGGATACCTTCATCCACGGTGATTGTCATATCGGCAACGCTATGGTACAGGACGGCAGTATGATGTTTATTGATCTCGCTACCGCCGGTATGGGGCATCCGATCTACGATATGGTTAGTATGTATTCACTTTTTCAAGAAAGGGCGCATGATCAGTCGGCAATCAACGACAGTCCTATTCTGCGTAATTTCACACAGGAGGAGATTATCCGTATCTGGAACGTGTTTATACGCGCCTATCTCAATACCGGCGACGAGGAAATAATCAAAAAAGCAGAGCGACAGATTGCCGGACTTTCCGCGACCAGGAGGCTGTTTATGGTGATTGCGATGCCGGGTACGCTTTCTACCGAGGCGTTCAGCGCGATGAAGCAGAATGTTATCGCTTACCACGACGCAGGCTTGGATCCCATTTGTTTTTGATATACTATATATGACGGCTGTGACAGTGTTTTTGTCAGGATACGCTTACATATAAAAACAGCCTGATGATTTCAGATGAAGTCATCAGGCATTTGTTTATGGCGATTTTGGATTATTTGCTATCAGCTAAACGATATTTATGCTTGTACGCGTTATAGCTCTCGACAAACTGCGGCGAGCGTTCGGCTTTGAGCTCGTTGAGATAATCGTGCTTATACACATTGGCGCGGGCGGTCTGAATAATGATAACCGCAACGTTGGAATAATGGTCGGAAATGCGTTCTATATAAATGAGCAGGTTCGAGATATGTACGCCCAGTTCGGGCTTGCACATGCCCTTTTGCATGCGCTCGATATGCTTGTGCTTGATTTTAGCTGTCAGCTTGTCGATTACCTCTTCGAGAGGTTCCACCTTGGAGGCGAGCGCCAAATCGTTTTTATTGAAGGCATTGACGGCAAGCTCGGAAATCTCGGTAATGGCGGCAAATAGCGTGACGAAATCCGCCTTTGCTTCTTCCGAAAGTTTCATACCGCTATCGCTCATTTCCTGCGAGATTTTTACTATATTAATCGCGTGGTCGCCGATACGCTCAAAATCTCCTATCGTATGCAAAAGCTCGGTGATAGTGTTGCTGTCTGCCTCAGTGAGCTCCTTCTGCGACAATTTCAGCATATAGGTTGCAAGCTTGTCCTCCATTGTATCGAGCTTTTGTTCCGCTGTTTCCACAGCGTCTGCTGTCTTTTGGTCATATTGAAACATTATGCCGATGGCGTCCTGTAGCGCTGTTTTGGAAACCTTCGCCATTCCTTTGGCTTTTTGTCTGCACTGCGACGTGGCAAGCGGCGGTGATGCGAGCAAACGCTCGTCAAGCCAAACGGTTTTATCCTCGGTTTTACTGTTTTTGCTGTCGGGAATGATTTTATACGCAAGCTTGACAAGGAGATTGCTGAACGGAAGCAATATAATTGTTGTGATAATATTGAAAATGGAATGAACAAAAGCAATTTCAACAGGGTTGATTGCCTTGTCGAGAAACGCGAAGTGCATAAACGCGTCAAGACCGTAGAACACCAGCATACAAACCACTGTGCCGATGATGTTGAATGACATATGAACAACCGTAACGCGCTTTGCGTTTCTGTTTACTCCTATAGAAGAAATCAGCGCCGTAACACAGGTGCCGATATTTTGTCCCATAATGATAGGAATTGCCATTCGGTATGAGATGGTTCCCGTCATAGACAGCGCCTGCAAAATACCGACAGAAGCCGCGGAGGATTGAATAATACCCGTAAAAACAGCTCCGAAGAGCACGCCGACAACAGGAACACTGAAGGCGACCAGAAGGTTTTGAAACTCGGGCATTTCGGCAAGCGGAGCAACGGCGTTTTTCATCAGCTCCATTCCGTACATCAGGACAGAAAAGCCGAGCATGATCATACCGATGTCCTGGCGCTTTTTCTTTTTGCTGAGCATAAACAGCGCAATACCAATCAGCGCAATCACAGGAGAAAAGTTCTCGGGCTTTAAAAGCGAAATAAAAACGTTATCGCTTTCAATACCCGCCATACTGAGTATCCACGCGGTCAGCGTGGTACCGATGTTCGAGCCCATAATCACGCCGACTGTCTGATCAAGTGACATAATTCCTGAATTGACAAGACCGACTAACATTACCGTTACCGCCGAGCTTGATTGTACGGCTACGGTAATTCCTGCGCCCAGCCCAAGGCTTTTAAACGGATTAGAGGTCATTTTGCGCAATGTGGTTTCAAGCTTTCCGCCCGCCAGTTTTTCAAGGCTCTGCGACATAACGTGCATTCCGAACAAAAAGAACGCCAAACCTCCGCAAAGTGTAAAAATTGAAAATATATCCATCTGTTACCTCACAATCGCAAATACAACCGTAGCGGCATACATTAGTATCATCACCGCTCCTTCTGCTCTGCTTATCTTTTTTGTCAATGAGAATATAAGCGTCACTATAGACACGACAATGAGAATCAGCAGGTCGATAACGGAAGCGTAGTTGACTGCAATCGGGTGTATTGTCGCTGATACGCCCAGAATAAACAGAATGTTGAAAATATTGGAGCCGATGACATTGCCGATCGCAAGTCCGTTTTCACCCTTTCGGGACGCTACAATAGAAGTGACCAGCTCCGGCAGCGAGGTTCCGACAGCTACAATGGTTAAGCCAATCAAGGTTTCGGACATACCAAGCGCCGCGGCAATCCCTTTTGCGTTTTCAACAACCAACTGTCCGCCGATAATGATGCAGGCGAGGCCGCCGGCAATCAGCAGAATACATTTCCACGCGGGCATTTTCTTGCCGGTTTTTTCAGTCGTCTCGTTCTTTTTCGCTGAAAATATCAGCGTGCCGATATAGACGGCGAAAACAATCAAAAGAACGATACCGACCGGACGGCTTATTATACCGATGTTTTCGAGCATACCGGTTCCAAGAAAATCAAAGCCGGAAAACAAGCCTATTCCCGTTACGGCGAACAGCCCAACCGTTATCAGAATTGAAAACGGAAAGTCGCGTTTTACAATGGATTTATCAATGGGTATAGGACAAATCAAGGCGCATACTCCGAGGACGGCGAGCAGATTAAAAATGTTTGAGCCGACCACATTGCTCAGCGCAATTTCGTTTGCGCCTTGTATCGCGGCAGATGTGCTGACCGCAAGCTCCGGAGCGCTTGTTCCCATCGCAACGATTGTTAATCCGATGATAACGCCGGGCACTTTAAAAATCCGCGCCAGCGCGGAGCTGCCGTCAACAAAAAAATCCGCTCCCTTAATCAGTCCGGCAAAGCCGATGATTAACAATACAATATTCAAAAAAATGCTCATACCTTTACTCCGTTAAAATCCACGGTAATATCCGTTCCCACATTCAAGGTGCTTTCAACAGTAATAACCGCGTTATGTTTTTCCGCAACGTGCTTTACGATAGAAAGCCCCAAGCCCGTGCCGCCTGTCGCTTTGCTTCTGCTTTTATCAACGCGGTAAAACCGCTCGAATATCCTCTGTCTGTCCTTTTCGGGAATACCAATTCCTGTGTCGGAAATACAAATTGTTTTTCCCGACAAAACGACATCGACGTTGCCGCCCTGACGGTTATACTTTATGGCGTTATCCATTAGGTTATACACAAGCTCATATATTTCGGTCTGATTGCCCTTTACCGGCTCAGCCTCGCCTGTTATGGTAATAATAATGTCCTTTTCCCGGCAGGCAACAGCAAGACCGTCCTTGCATTCCTCGGCAGTCTTTTTCAAGTCCACCGTATCGCTCGTTTCGTTTGAGACTTCAGAATCAAGCCTTGAGAGCTTGATGATGTCGCCGATAAGCGTCAGCATACGGCTGCTTTCCGTGCGGATTTTTCCGGCAAAGCGCTTTACATCGTCGCCCTTGGCAATATCATTCTCTATCATTTCAGCGTAACCCGAGATTGTGGTCAACGGCGTTTTCAGCTCATGACTCACGTTAGCAGTAAATTCCTGTCGCATATCGGACTGCAAATTGCGCTGATATTTAATTTCCTCAATCAGCGGCACTAATTCGGGATAGGTTTCCTTGTCGTATAAGGAGGGACTGTCGATTGACTTTGACAGTGCCTTTATCGGTTTTAAAATTCGTTTGGTTGTATGGATGGAAACGGCTACCGATACGCCGGCAATACCTAAAATGATAGCTACAAGAATGTAAAAGGAGTTACCGAACACGGAAAACACTGAACTGATTTGCGTAGAAACGCGGAGAATATTGCCGTCGCCGAGCGTTTCCGCGTAATAGTAATCCTCCACGCCGAGCGTAGAGGACAAGCGATAATCACTGCCGAAGCCGTTTTGAATAGCCGAACGGATTTCGGGACGGTCAAGATGATTTTTCATTTGCTTGGCGTCGGTGTCGCTTTCAAAGATCACGTTGCCACCGTTGTCTATCAGGGTAATTCGTAAATCATCAGCGTTAAAATCCATCAGCTCGTTAGCCGTTTGCAGCTTTGGATAGCTTATTTTCAGCAGTCGCAGTTCCTCTCTCAGGTTATCCCTTACCTCGTTGCGCATGGTGTTTTGATACACAAACACCGTGGCAATTATGCTGACCAACGCGGCGATGAGCCCCATATAAAACATGCTCAGTATTAATTTACGCTTCATCTTTTTCTTCCTTTTCCAGCTTATAGCCTACATTCCTGACAGTGATAATGTATCTGCCCTTACTACCGAGCTTTTTGCGCAGGGTGTTGATATGCATATCCAGCGTTCTGCCCAGGTTATCATCATAGCCCCAAACGCTGCCGAGAATAGCTTCGCGTGTAAAAACAGTTTTCGGTTTGCCGATAAGCAGCTTAAGCAGTTCAAATTCTTTATAGGTTAGCTCAACCCTTTCACCGTCTGAAAAAACCGTCCGCTCGCCGTCGGACAATTCAATTCCGCAATAGCTGTAAATCTCTTTTTTATCGAGCCTTCTCAGCCTTGCCTTAACGCGGCTGACAAGTTCCATAACGCCGAACGGCTTGCACAGATAATCCTCCGCTCCGAGATCAAGCCCCTTGACGCGGTCAAGCTCGGTTGTTTTGGCTGAGATAATAATGACAGGGATTTCCGCATAGGCGTTGTTGGCTTTTAATGCTTTCAAAACGGTCAGACCATCCTCGCCGGGCAGCATGATATCGAGGATAATCAAGTCGGGCTTTTTTTCGGTAAGCGCGTTGTAAAACGCTTGCGGCGTTTCGAAGTCCTCCGTCTCATATCCGTTTGTCCGCAGTGTATAGCTCTCGATCTCACGAATATTCTCATCATCTTCCAAAATGTAAATAAGCATAATCTATCCTCCGTTTTCTATGTTAATTATAAATTAACCTTGTAAATTCTACAATAATCGCCATGTAAAATCTATGTAAAACCTTTACTGATTTGGAAATCTATTGGCAAATGTAGAGCGAGTAATATATAATTTCGGTGTACAATACCGGAATTACATTGGCAAACAACCGTTCGATATGATATAATCAACTCACATCTTAATATTGTGAATACGAGAAACACAGAAAGATATGAGATTACGCGCATCGGATGGAAGATACTTTGATTCGTATCTTCTGTTCGGTGCGCTTTTTGTTTTTTCGGGATGTTATTATGAGAACATATTCATATCGATAAAAACGGCGTGTTTTCTTGATTCTGATATGTTAAGATATATCGTAATGAGAAAATTTGAAAATTTTTGAAATAATTTTCAAAAACAGGAAAAATATAGGGCTTTGAATCCAGTATATAGTAGAGCCCTAAGAGAAAGAGGCTTTACCTTGTTTAAGATGCTGACAATGAAGTTGGAGGACAGCGGCAATAAAGCGGATGAAGAAAGCTTGCCCGAGTTCAAAAATCTACCGTTTAAAGTTGACTCGACCATCGACGGCAAAACGCTCTGCGTTAAGATACAAGGCAGGATGGATACGATCACGGCGCCGGAGCTGCTCGAAGAGTTCAAAAAAGTGGAAGGTAAAGTGGACGCGATCAAAATTGACGTCTCAAATATGGCTTATGTTTCTTCCGCGGGTCTGCGCGTACTGCTGATTATGTACAAAGCTATCGATGACAAGAGCAGATTTGAAATGACCGGCGTGAGACCGCAGGTAAAAGAGATATTCGAAGCGACCGGATTTGACCAGTTCCTGCTTTGATTCTTCTATGTCTGAAAAATGGCAATGGCGGTAGGATAATCTTGCGATTCATATGCTCTGCCGTATTTACTCAGCGTAAAAAAATGACGAAAACCGACTATGAAGGTCGTTCGGCGAACAGTCAAATATTGATTCTGATTCGTGACGCGATTGAGAAGTATGAAGAAAAACACGGGAAAATTGAAATATGAAAATGAGCAGGACAGTTTCATTGGCTGTCCTGCTCGTTTTATCAGTCGTTATTATTTTTCAAACTGTTCCTTATAATCAATCCCAAATGTTTCCATCGACTTGATGATCGGGCGCATACTTTCGCCGAGGTCGCTCAGGGCATACTCAACTCTCGGTGGCACTTCGGGATAAACGGTGCGTGTGATGATACCGTCCTCTTCCATCGAGCGCAGGCTGTCGGTCAGCACCTTCTGGCTGATACCGTCAAGGCTTTTGCGCAGCTCATTGAACCGCCACGGTCTGACGAGAAGATTACGCAGTATCAGCAGCTTCCACTTGCTTCCGATCAGGCTCACGGTTGTTGCTACGGGACAATCGGGTAACTCGGCTTTGGTTTTCATAACGCACCTCCGTTGGTTTATAAAATAGTGTAATATTCATATCTGAATACAGTATAACAGACCCAGGTCGGTTTGTCGAGTAGTTACAAAAAGGTGACTTGGTAATAGAAAAGTGCGTACTTGTTGCTACGTTCTCCGTATTGTAAAATAAACTTGTAAGCTATAAAACGCTGCAAATAAACGAAAGGAGAACGATTATGGCATTATCAAACATTGCTTCTTGGTCAAAGGGCGGCAAATCTTCTGCTTGCGGAACTGCTGAAAAGGCTTCGGCTTGCGGTACTGCAGAGAAGACTTCCGCCTGCGGCACAGCCGAAAAGGTTAGTGCTTGCGGTTCAGCCTGCGGCGCAGGAGACAAATAATTTTGTCCGTAACGCCCTCTGAATACTCGGAGGGCGATTATGTAATTATCAGCATACGCTGTTTATATATGCGAGGTTACTATTATGAAACCCTATTTTTCATTTCAATGGCATATCACCGACGAGTGTGACCAGCGGTGCAAGCACTGCTATATTTTTTCCGACGGTAAGCACAACTGCCTTAAATCTATGACGTGGGAGCAGATTCAGGACACATTCTACAACTGCCTTGACTTCTGCGAGGTGTTCGGCCGCACGCCGTACTTTTATCTGACGGGCGGCGATCCGATTTTACATCCTGACTTCTGGCGGCTACTGGAGCTGTTTCACGATCAAGACATTAAATTCACGATCCTCGGCAATCCGTTCCACCTAAACGACCAAGTGTGCCGTGAATTAAAGTGGTTCGGCTGTGAGAAATATCAGCTTTCACTCGATGGACTGCGTGAAACACACGATTGGTTTCGTAAGCCCGGCTCATATGACTGCACGCTTAAAAAGATAAAGAGTATCAACAAAGCGGGTATTCGCTCTGTGATTATGACGACGGTTTCCAAGACAAATATGGATGAAATCACAGGTATTATCGACGCGGTTGTAGAAGCGGGCGCAAATGTATTTGCCTTCTCCCGTTATGTCCCGAGCGGCGGCGAGCTTGATACGAGTATGACAGCGCAGGAATATCGCAGCCTGCTTTCAGCCTGTGATAAAAAATTCAAGGAATATGAAGCCGAGGGCTGTCAGACATATTTCAACAAGAAAGACCACCTCTGGACGCTTTATGAATATGAAACAGGCGAGTTTACGTTTCCCGAAAATGCCGAGAAAGGTATGATTTACGGCGGCTGTAACTGCGGGGCTTGTCATATCACGATACTGCCGACGGGCGATATTTACGCCTGCCGCAGAGTGGCGGACAGCAAGGTAGGCAACGTGTTTGAGGACAGGCTTGCGGATGTTTGGCTGACTTCGATGGAGTGTTACAGAGACTTCGATAAATTCAGTAAATGCAGCCGCTGCAAGCTGCTTGCGTGGTGCCGCGGCTGTCCTGCCGTCGCCAAAGGCACAAACGGCGACTTCTACGCCGATGATCCGCAATGCTGGGCGAGTGAAGAAAACGGATTGCTAAGGAGTGTTGCCAAATGAAAGCCGTTGTATTGACGAAGCCGACAAAAGCGGAGGATATCATACTGTCCGAGGTTGAAGTGCCGAAGGTAAAATCAGGTTGGGTGCTTGTTAAAATCAAAGCGTTCGGACTGAATCACAGTGAGCAGATACTCAGAGAGTTTGAGATCGAGAACGATTATATCAATAAGCCGATCATCCCCGGAATTGAGTGCGTCGGAGAGATCGCCGACCCGTCCGACAGCGAATTGAAAATCGGTCAAAAGGTTGTCGCCTTGATGGGCGGTATGGGACGTTCTTTTGGCGGCAGTTACGCCGAATACGCCTTGCTTCCTGTTCATCACGTTTTCCCTGTTGAAAGCAATCTGTCTTGGACAGAAATGGGAGCGATCCCCGAAACCTACTTTACAGCTTGGGGTTCACTGTTCCAATGTCTGCGGCTTACGCCTGACGATAAGCTTCTTATCAGAGGCGCGACCTGCGCGCTCGGTTATGCGGCGATTCAACTCGCAAAAGCTCTCGGCTGTACCGTTGTCGGCACTACCCACAAAGAGGATAAGCTGCTGCTTCTGGAACAGACAGGCTGTGATGAGTGTATTCTTGACGACGGAACGATAAAAGACAAGGTCAGCGGTGTTACTAAGGCGCTTGAATTAGTCGGTATCAAAACTCTCAGAGATACAATGTTCGCTCTTGACGAAGGAGCGGTTGTCTGCAACACAGGCGTGCTTGGCAAGGTGTATGAGTGGAACGGCTTCGACCCAATCAAGGATATTCCCAACGGTGTGTATCTGACAGGCTTTTTCTCGAACTATCCGACGCAGAAGATGATTCAGGATATTTTTACTTTTATGGATCAGCACAACTTGAAGCCGCTTATCGGAGCGACATATGATTTTGAAAACATCAAAGACGCTTGTATCGCTCTTGACAGCGGAAAGGTGAATGGTAAAATAGTAGTAGAAGTTTGAGAAGGTGATGTTATGACGCAGACAGAAAAAAGGAATTATTTAATCAATTATCTGCTCGCCGAAAGAGGCGAAACGGCAGAAATCCCGAATGATGAGTACAGTCAAAAGCGCTTACTGCGCTCGCTGTTCAATATCCGTATGCCTAAAGCAATCAGCGGTGAATTTTTATCAATTCAGGACGAGTATTTGCAGGAAGAAACCCGCCGCAAGGGTACTACAGACATTGCGGAATTAGAGCCTGTGCAAAAGGGAATTTATCTTTGGCAGGGCGACATCATCACGTTGAAATGCGATGCTATCGTCAACGCCGCCAACAGTCAGATGCTCGGCTGTTTCAATCCCTGTCACGGCTGTATCGACAACGTGATTCACACATATGCAGGCGTACAACTGCGATGCAAATGCAATGAAATAATGACGGAGCAGGGATATGACGAGCCGACAGGTCAGGCAAAAAGCACGTCTGCTTACAATCTTCCTTGCAAATATATTATTCACACCGTTGGACCGATTGTCGGCGGTGCTCTGACAAAAGAGGATTGTGAGCTGCTCAAAAGCTGTTATCTCTCCTGCCTGAAACTCGCTGAGGAAAACGGCTGCAGGAGTATCGCTTTCTGTTGTATCTCAACGGGAGTTTTCGGATTTCCGCAAAAAGAAGCGGCACAAATCGCAGTTAAAGCAGTCAAAGAATATCAGAAGGAACACGAAATCGAGGTGATATTCAATGTTTTCAAAGATTCAGATAAACAAATCTACCGAGAATTACTCTCAGCAGATTGAACAAATTAAGAATAAACTGAATAACGCCGACGCGGTTGTCATCGGCGCGGGAGCCGGGCTTTCCACCTCGGCAGGCTTTACATATTCGGGTGAGCGGTTTTACCGGCACTTTTCCGACTTTGCAGAGAAGTACGGCATTACCGATATGTATTCGGGCGGATTCTATCCGTTCCCCGATAAAGAAACTTTTTGGGCGTGGTGGAGCAGACATATCTGGTTCAATCGATATATAAAAGCTCCGAAGCCTGTGTACGATGATTTGTTAAAGCTCGCTCAGGACAAGAACTATTTTGTCCTTACAACGAATGTTGACCATCAATTTCAGATGGCGGGCTTCGATAAAGAGCGGCTTTTCTACACGCAGGGCGACTACGGTTTGTTCCAATGCTCCGTGCCTTGCCACAAAAAGACCTATGACAACTATGACACTGTCGTTTCGATGATCGAACAGCAGGAGGATATGAAAGTCCCGACCGAGCTGATACCGCGCTGTCCCGTCTGCGGCAAGCCGATGACAATAAACCTTAGAAGCGATGACAAATTCGTTGAGGACGAGGGCTGGCACAGGGCGGCTGAGCGGTATAACTCTTTCATCAATGAAAACAAGAGTAAAAACATCGTTTATCTTGAATTGGGAGTCGGCGGCAATACGCCTGTCATCATCAAGTACCCGTTCTGGCAGTTGACCGCGCAAAATGAAAACGCTTCGTATATCTGCGTGAATCTCGGCGAGAGCTATTGCCCCGACGAAATCATAGACCAATCAATTTGCGTCAATGCCGACATCGGCAAGGTTATAAACGATTTGAATTAACAAAGGCTCCGAGCATAAAAAACTCGGAGTTTTTAATAGACAGAAAACAAGCGATCATGTATAATAGAATTAGGAGGTGAGGTTATGCACGACATCTGGAATCCGTGGCACGGCTGCAAAAAGTGCAGCGAGGGCTGCGAGAACTGCTATATGTACTTTCTCGATGAACAGCGATAAAACTTGACGCGCTCTGTTTCGCCCTGTGTCGCGCGAAGGAAACACCCGCAGTCTTCGTACCCGAGAAAACCGAATAAAGCCCACACAGGCGATTTGTCGGTATCGTAATGAAGTTCTTCCAAATCGTCATATCCATCGTGATCGGTATGGCGGCAGGCTGTATCCCGATCGTAGGCTACAACATGGGAGCAAAACTGAATCAACGTGTCAAGCAACTGTTTACGAGACTGCTGATCGCGGAGGCTTGCATGGGCGCAGTCGCTCTGCTGATCGTCGAGCTGTTTCCGAATATGCTGATAAACATTTTCGGAGCCGCGAATGAAAGCGTGTATTACACCGACTTTGCCGTCAAAGCGTTCCGCATCTATCTGTGTATGATGATTTTCGCCTGCGTAAACAAGGCGACGTTCATCTTTCTGCAAGCAATGGGTAAAGCCGTAGAATCAACCATGCTCTCAATGGTGCGGGAGATCGTTTTCGGCGTCGGCTTCGCCTTGCTGCTCCCGTTGTTCTTCGGGCTGGACGGCGTGCTGTATTCTATGCCTGTGTCTGACATTCTTACGGCAGTCATCTCGGCTGTCATAATAGCAAGGACATACAAACAGCTGAATAGATAGTCTATTAAAAAAGCCTGTCAACGGAATATTTTGTCCATTGACAGGCTATCGTTATATATTAATCAGTTCAACATTAGCTATCCCCGTTGCAATGCGATTATCATAGCAATTTCATTCTGCGGCCGTCTGCAATCAGCAATCCCTCGTTCTGCATTCTGCCGAGCTCGCGTGAAAGCGCGCTGCGGTTTACACCGAGGTGTTCGGCGAGGGCGGTTTGGGTGAACGGGATTTTGACAAAGCCGTTCTTATCCTTGGGCAAGGTGCCGAGATAAATAAGTATTCTGTCACGCAGGCTTCTCTGGCTGAGTATCCTGACCTTTTGATTCAGGATAAGATTCTTGCGGGCAAGGCTTTTTATGAGGTTTTCGACAAGAATAACACGGAGTGGCGAGTGAATATCAGATTGATAAATCTCTGCTAAATCAATAAACAGAATAATACAATCCTCAACAGCTCTGACTTGCACGGGGCTGTTTTTTGTACCGTTAATTACCAGAGCTTCACCGAAGAGATAACCGCCTGTGAAAGTGTGCATCGTGATTTGATCATAGTTTTCGTTCTGAAAGGAGCTTTCAATCTTGCCCTTCAGCAACAGTCCCGCGTTTTGCAAAACACCGCCGAGCTGTACGATGAAATCCTCTTTTTCGACTTTCTTGATACGACCATTCAATAGCTTAATCGCTTCGGGTAGCTGCTCGTCATCGACATTGTCAAATAGATAGCATTTGCGAATGGAAAATAAATAATCTTGATTGGTAATCACGTTTATCACCTCAGTCTTAGAATATCACAAAATTGTTGCTGTGGCAACAGCTATTTCTTAATAAATGAATTATTCTATAATCACGAGGTGAGGATAATGATTAGAAAGATAATCAAAATAAATGAAGAAAAGTGCAACGGCTGCGGAGCGTGCGCCAATGCGTGCCACGAAGGAGCGATTGAGATGGTAAACGGCAAGGCAAAGCTGATGCGTGAGGACTTCTGTGACGGCTTCGGCGATTGTTTGCCCAACTGTCCTACAGGAGCAATTACATTTGAGGAGCGGGAGGCTCCCGAATATGACGAAAAAGCGGTCAAAGCCGCACAGGAGGAAAAGAAGATGAATGAACATAAACATCACGGCGGATGCCCCGGCTCAAAAATGATGACCTTTGACACACCCGAAACGGAAAAGAAGCCTGTGGTGACAGGCAAACCTATATCGAGGCTGAACCAATGGCCAGTTCAGATTAAACTTTTACCCGTAAAAGCTCCTTTCTATGACGGCGCAAAGCTGCTGATAGCCGCCGACTGTACCGCCTACGCATACGCGAATATGCACGAGGACTTTATGAAAGGCAAAGTCACACTTATCGGTTGTCCGAAGCTCGATATGGTGGACTACACCGAAAAGCTGACCGAGATCATCAAGAACAACGATATAAAGAGCGTTACGATCGTCAGAATGGAAGTTCCCTGCTGCGGAGGTTTGCAGAGAGCCGCAGAAAACGCACTTAAAAACAGCGGGAAATTCATTCCGTGGCAGGTCGTAACCATTACAAGAGACGGAAAGATATTAGATTAAGGAGGATACTATGAGCTACGCAGATTGGAAAAATAAAACGACCGATTTCAAGAAAATCGACGTAAGAGGTATTCAGGGCAACTTCTTTCAGGGCTTGAAGAAACAGGCGATGAACACCCCTGTCGGCGAGGGCTTGGAGATCGTGCAGAGCTTTGATCCGATCCCCCTCTATGATGTGATGGAAGGCTTAGGATTTGAGCGCCACACCGAAGAGGTCAACGCAAACGAGTTTCACGCTTATTTCTATCGCACCGAAAACCAAGAAGATACCGGCGATATTCCGATGCGCCCCGCGGCTCTTACCAATATGCCGCTGATTGACGAGGAACTCGGCAAGATTGCGGTACAGTTCTGGGATCTGACTTGGAACGACGGCAAGCGTCATCTACCGTATGAGATCCGTCTTCTGCTTTCGCTCACTAACGCCGTCGGCGCGGGAAGAATGCGTCAGGCTACAAGAGAGCTCGTCAAGGCTTATATTCACGGTTTGGATTCCGCGGCGCTCGATGATGTGTTTGAACTTTTTGCGTGGAATCAGGGTATCGGATATTTCAGCTCCGAGATCGGACCTTCAACGCTATTCGCCGCATACAAGACTATCAAGAATATGGAGCGTAAAGGCAAGAAACGTGAGGATATAGCCGCTGTGCTTATGGAAAAATTCGGAGAAAAGAATCTCGATGTAAAGGTAATGTAGTATGAACGAAAAAACAGGCGAGGTATTCAGTATCGCAAAGGATAATCAGCCCGTAACAGGCTGCACAATCTCAAAAGAAGTTTACGCAAGCGGACAGGACTACATCTCGTATTTCTCGCTTGCGCAGGACACCGACATCAGTGCGGAGATTTACGGCTATCACAAGCTGTTGATTCTCCACGAGGGGAGTATGGAGGTTTATACCGATAAACAGGTATGGATATTGAACAAGGGTGAAGTACTCCTCACGCCTACGGATATTCCTGTCGGCATGAGAACAAGCACAAAAGCGATTTATACCGAAATTTCAATCAGGAGGAACACGATGAATAATGTGGTAAAAGCAGGAGAAGTTTTTAAGTTAGCAGAGCTTATTCCGTATCAGGAAGGCAAAATTATCAATATGGACGTCGCTCATAACGAAAAGATGAAGTTTGTCATTATGAGCTTCGATGAAGGCACGGGACTTGCCGAACACGCCGCGCCCGGCGAAGCGCTGATCTTCGCTCTTGACGGCAAGGGCGTTATCGGCTACGAAGGAAAGGCGCATCCGATTCAGGCAGGCGAGAATTTCAAATTCGCCGCAGGAGGTAAGCATTGGGTAAAAGCAGACGGCAGATTCAAAATGGCGCTGCTGATGACATTAGAGTAAGCTGAGGTAACAATATGCAGCATTATCGGCATAAGCTCAAATTCTGCTGTTTCCAAGTAAACCTAAATGAACGCACGCTGTCCGAGTGGCAGCGTGTTTCTTTTAAAAATCAAATCTTGTTGCTACAGCAACAGATAATCCTACCTATACGGTATATAATAAAGTCAGAAAAAGCAAAGGAGAGATAACTATGGTAGAAATGAACAGCAGAAAAGCCGCTATCATCGGCTGTGGATTTGTAGGCTCGGCTTCGGCGTTTGCGCTGATGGAAAGCCACCTCTTTTCGGAAATCGTCTTAATTGACGCGGACAAGAACAGAGCCGAGGGTGAGGCGCTCGACATCAGCCACGGACTTCCGTTCTCAAAGCCTATGCAGATTTACGCAGGAACATACGAGGACATCAGCGATGCTGCGGTAGTTATCGTAACCGCAGGAGCGGGGCAAAAGCCCGGTGAAACAAGGCTCGATTTGGTAAAAAAGAACGTGGCGATATTCAAGTCGATTATTCCCCAGATTGCGAAATATAATAAAGACGGAATCCTTCTGGTTGTTGCAAACCCTGTGGATATTCTGACCTACGTTGCAAAGCAGCTCAGCGGTTTTCCGTCTAACAGAGTATTCGGTTCGGGTACGGTACTTGACACCGCAAGGTTAAAGTATCTGCTCGGCGAACACCTCGGCGTTGACAGTCGCAGCATTCACGCTTTCATTATCGGAGAACACGGTGACAGCGAGATCGCCGCTTGGAGCAGCGCCAATGTTTCGGGCGTTCCACTTCACAAATTCTGCGAGATGCGCGGTCATTATCAGCACCAGCGAGCTATGAGAGAAATCGCCGAGGGCGTAAAGAACAGCGCTTATGAAATCATCGAAAAGAAAAAGGCGACCTATTACGGAATTGCAATGTCGGTACGCAGAATCTGCGAGGCGATTGTCAGAGATGAAAAATCTATTCTTCCCGTATCAAGTATGCAGACAGGCGAAGATATCAACGGCGTAGCTCTCAGTATGCCCGCAATCGTTGGCAAACAGGGCGTAGAAGGTCAGGTGCCGATTGAACTTAACGATAAAGAAAAGACGGCGCTCAAGGAATCCGCCGACACACTTAAAAAAGTAATTAACGACGTATTGAAGGAGTGAGATATATGAAAAAGTATTTTGATTTACAAGGCAGAACAGCAATTGTTACAGGCTGTTCGACAGGCTTGGGAGTACAAATGGCAAAGGCTCTCGCCAATCAGGGAGCGAACATTGTTGCCATCGCCAGACGGCAGGACAAAATCGAAGCTGTCGCAAAGGAAATCAACGAGCAGTTCTGCGTAGGGACACTCGCCATAAAGTGCGATATTACTGACACAGAAGCAGTAAAAGCTGCGGTAAAGCAGGTGCTTGATCATTTCGGAAGAATCGATATTCTGATCAACAACGCAGGTACGGGAGCAATCGCTCCTGCCGAGGATATTACTGATGAACAGTTTTCCAACGAGGTCAATGTTGATTTATTTGGCACATTTAAGGTCGCTCGTGAGGTCGCAAAGCAGGCGATGATTCCGCAGAAATACGGCAGAATCATCAACATCGCTTCTATGTACGGACTTGTCGGCAACAAGATTGCGGGTTCTTCTCCGTATCACGCGGCAAAAGGCGGCGTAGTCAATCTCACAAGAGCGCTCGCCGCTGAGTGGGGCAAATACGGAATCACAGTCAACGCGATCTGCCCTGGCTACTTCTACACACCTCTCACAAAGGAAACGCTCGACACACCGTCCTTCAAGACGTATGCCGACAGCGTGATTCCCGCTGAACGATACGGCGAGGAAGGAGAACTCGATACAGCCGCGATCTTCCTTTCTTCCGACAACGCAGCTTATGTCAACGGCGTTATGTTGCCCGTAGACGGCGGATACACCTGTGTATAATTGATGAAAGCGGCACAAGCAAAACAAAACTGTGAGCAGCCGCAAAAACTAATGCGCGAGATTTCGCCCTGTGTTGCGTGAAAAAAACACCCGCAGTGTCGTACCCGAGAAACCCAAATAAAGCCCACACAGCCGATTTGTCGCGGTTTGTGGGCGAAAAAAAGCACAAGCACGGAGTCCGGATGGATTCTAAAGCTTGTGCCTTTTTGTGTAAAAGGTATTGACAGTTAATAATATATACTGTATACTATTAAT
>JAFSZY010000047.1 GCA_017458845.1 Ruminococcus sp. | reverse complement strand
CATATTGCTTCCTCCGTTTCGTGGTTTCTCGTCAATTCCATTTTAACGGATTTGTAGCAAATATGCTCTACTTTTTTACATTTTTTTATAATTATTTTTTGTAGGCTCTATTTGTTACCCCAACTTTCATTATAGAGCCTTCGCAATTCGTAATGCGCAATGCGCAATTAACGGCTCAAAGTAATTTGCTTTGAGCCGTTTTTTATGTTAATCTCATATTTTCAGTTCTTCTGTCATACTCTTTAGGGGTGATAGTATGCGGTTTTTAATTCTCACAAAGAAAAATCTTTTTATTATATTTGCTTGCGTCTTGCTCGCGGCGGGTACAGTCGGGATTGGACTGGACACTGCGACCAAGGCTGTCCAGACAGCCTCAACAGACAGGAAAATTCCAATTTACTGCGTTGACACCAAAGACAAGGTGTGCGCGATTTCATTTGACGCGGCGTGGGGCAACGAGCAGACCGACACTCTGCTTGACATCCTCGACGAAAACAAGGTAAAAACCACCTTTTTCCTTGTGGGCGACTGGGTAAAAAAATACCCCGATTCGGTCAAAAAGATTGCCGAAAAGGGACACGATATAGGAAACCACAGCTCCACTCATCCGTATATGACTCAGCTCTCCTCCGCCAAAATGACAAAGGAGCTGACCGACTGCAACAACGAGGTAAAGAAACTGACGGGCAAAACCCCTACCCTGTTCCGCCCGCCGTACGGCGACTACAACAACGATGTAGTAGAGACGGTCAACTCACTTTCGATGTACTGCGTGCAGTGGAACATAGACAGTCTGGACTGGAAGGACCCGAGCCCCGAGCGCATTGTGCAAAACTGCGTGTCAAAGCTTGAACCGGGCTCAATAATCCTTCTACACAACGGGGCTGCAAACACTCCCAAAGCCTTGCAGAGGCTCATTGAGGCTATTAAGACAAAGGGATATAAAATCGTTCCTATATCCAAAATCCTGCTCAAGGGCAAATACACGACGGACGCTCAGGGTAAAATGGTCAAACAGTAGACACGAAAACTGACTGCTGAGAACTAAAAAAGCTGACCTTGCGGTCAGCTTTTTATCATTATTAGTAAACTATTACAGGCATACCTATATATGCTTTCTTGTAAATCTTGGCAACCTTGTCGAGAGGTGTGTTTACACAGCCGTGCGAACCGTCGCCCTTGTAGATTTCTCCGCCGTAAGCGCCGCGCCATGTGGAATCGTGGATACCCTGACCGTCGCCCGTAAAGCCGAGCCAATAGTTAACTGTAACGTCCCATGAGCTTCCGCCGTAGGAGCCTCTGAGTCTTGAGGGTGACTGCTTGCTGAGCACATGGTGATAACCGGGTGTAGTAGCAAGAGCGCCGTAGTTACCTGTAACAACAGGAGTTGAGAGGTAAAGCTTATTCTTAACGTACATATAGAGCGTCTGAGTCTCTGTACAAACCTCTACCCATGTGCCCTTGGGCTTCTTGCCGTAAGCAGTAGCCTTGATTTTTACCTTGACATACTTGGCTGTGCCGTAAATCTTCTGGCCGTTAACCTTCTTGAACGCCTTGATAGAGAAGGAGTAAACCTTGCCAGATTTGAGCTTACCCGAGAGGAATCTGGGATAAGAGGTTGTGCCCTTGAGCTTGTAGCTGCCGCCGGATGACTTCATAAATACGTCATAACCGCTCGCGCCGTTTACTCTGCTCCATGTGAAGAGCGCGCGTCTGAGATAAGATTTTGTCTTAACGCCCTTAACGCTAACTACAGCTGTTGAAGTGGAAAGCTTGCTGTACGCGCTGTAATAGGACTTGCCCGCAACCTTTGAGTAAGCGCGAATCCTGTAAGTGTAGTTCGCGCCGCTGGATACGCCTGTGTCCTTATATGATGACTTGTTAGTTGTCTTAATCTTCTTGAAGCTGCCGCTGTCCGCGGGCTTTCTGTAAAGCATATACTTTTTAGCGCCTGTGGACTTGGACCATGCAAGTGTGATTGACTTGGATGTCGCTTTCTTGTTCCTGAAGTTCTTGGGAGCGGCAAGCTTTGTCATACCCTTAATAGTTACATCGTCACTCTTTCTGGTGATACCTTCCTTAGTACGCTTAACAATAATCATATACTTGTAGAAAGTACCGCTGTTGAGCTTAGTGTCCTTATATGATGTCTTGGAACTTGAAGCTCTCTTGATGAGATTGAAGTCGCCGTAAGCGCCGTTGGAATCCTTAGAGGATTTATATACGAGATACTCTGAGCACTTGGTAACCTTGCTCCAGCCGAGAGTAAGTGATGTCTCGGATTTAGCCTTTACCTTAAACGAGGAAGGCGCTGAAGGATATGTCATTGTAACTAAAGAAGTGGGTTCACTCTTGGTTATAACACCGTTCTTGTTACGATAGGCATAAACCTGATATTTATAAATTCTTCCTGCCTTTAAGCCTGTATTCTGATAGCTTGTGTTCGCAATGCCGGGAAGAGAAGCAATCTTCTTATAATCTCCTACTGTACCGTTATCACCCTCGGCAGCGCGGTATACAAGATACTTAGTAGCGTATGTGCTCTGCTTCCAGGACAAGCTCAGCGAGTCGGTTGTAATGTCGCTTGCCTTGAGTCCCTTTACTTTCGCGGGTGTGTAAACTGTCTGTTCCGTAGGCTGTGTAGTCTCGGTAGGATCCTCACCCTCGGTGGCGAATACCGTAAATCCGACAGTAACAACTGTCGCGAGGATTACCACAGCAAGAATAACAGAAATAAGCTTTTTCATTTAACTTGTTCCCTCTTTCTCCATAAAATTGTATCATATTTGAAATTAAAGTACAGGATATATTTTACTACTATTTATGCGGTTTTACAAGTGTTTTTTTGATATTTTTAAATTTTTATCAAAGTGTACAAAAGCTAAATGTTTCAAAGGTGAAATCTTTAGCTTTTGGCGACAGAAAGCTAAAAGAGATGACATTTTTTACAAAAAAACAGCGGCGGAAAACCCCGCCGCGTGCATTATATACTAAAATGGTATAATTCAGGAAAAAATGTTTAGTGTAAGAACTTGACTAAACACCGAGCAGCCACGAAATACAATCGGGGAAAACCGCCCTCCAATACGCCTCGTTGTGCTTGTACTCGTCCTCAATCACATACGTCATTTTCTTGTACCCCGCTTTATTGAGCCTGTTATACATATCGTCACAAAACGTTTTGAGGTTTTGCTCGAGGGAATCGTTGGCGTTGTTGCCGTTAAACAGGTAAAGCTTGGGCATATCGCTGCTTGTGAGGTCAAATTTCGACAGATAAGTATTCCATACATCATCGCCGAAGAGCAGGAACGCGGGCGAAAGCGCGCCAATCATTCCGAACTTGTCGTTGTACTCCATTCCGATGTAGAAAGACTCGATTCCTCCCGAGCTGGAGCCTGCTATCATATTGTCCTGCTTCGCCTTTGAACTGTTGTAATTCTCCTGAACATAGGGCATTACTGTGTTGGCGACAAAGTCCGCGAACTGAATACCCTTTCCGTTCTTGAAGCTTTGAGCGTCTGACGCGGGCAGCTGAGGGTTGAGCTCGCCGATGTCGGGCGTAAGCTCCGTGTCACGGCGCGAGCCTGTGCTCTCTATGCCGACAATTATAACTCCCCTGCCGCCGTTTGCCATCATAGACTCGACAGCGTCGGTAACCTCCCAGCCGCCGTAGCCGTCCTCGTGGTCGTCGTCAAATAGGTTCTGACCGTCGGTCATATAGATAGTGCGGAACTTGTCGCCCGTAGCCTTATAATCCGCGGGGGTCCATATCCAGACTCTCTTTTTGTAGCCGCCTGGGTAATCCATACTGAGCTTGGTCATATTGCCCTTATCGGCGCCCGTGTAAGCGTATGTGCCGACAAGCATAGCTTTCTTGCTTGAATCGTTCGAGATAAAGAATCCCGAGCTCGCCTTGTTTACGGGAACATTAATCGTCTGCTGATTATTGTTATTAAAAATTATACGGTCATATTTACTCGTATCAACATCGGCGTAATAAACCTTTTCGCCGTTTGTGTTGGTGGTGTATTTTGTAATCTGGGTACCGGGCCACGCCTTTTGAGGAGTACCTGTCGATGAAGCGTAGATGTAAAAATACACGGTTGTCCAGTTTACGTTGTTCGAGAAATAGACGCGGACAGTCGAGTTCACCTGAGGGTTGGGAGCCGAAGCCTCCTGTGTAGCAGGCTGCGTCTCTGTTGTGGGCTGAGTTACAGTTACGGGCTGTGTGGTCTCGGTTGCGGGCTCTGAGGGAGCGGGCTTAACCTCTGCCAGAACCATCTGCATCTCTGTTACATCCAAAATATCCACCTTCCCGTCAAAGTTATAGTCCGCGAGACGCTTTTGCTCATCGTCGAGCTGCTTCATTCCGACTTTGTACTGCTGAATGAGGTTCGCGTCCTGAATTTTTGTTTTTCCGTCGCGGTTTACGTCGCCGTTCGGGAATTCGCCCTGCTTATAGGCGGATGCCGAAAACATCGATAAAACGAGTAATACCGCCAACAATAATGCTGTTAAGTTCTTCATAATACACCTCTCATAGTGTTATTTTGTGTTCTCAACAGTCAGCCTTACGGCAGCTTTGAGCCTGTCGAGATGTGATGTGCCCGGCGGGAACGTCCTCAGCTCAAGCCGCTTGGGAGCGACGTTGCTGGCGCTGGGGAGCGTATGCATACGCATATTGATATCCTGCTCCTTAACAAGCTTAAACAGGTCGGAGATTGTTTCGGCTATGTCTATCGCGCGCAAAAGCTGTTTTTTCGTCATTTTGCCGCCGTTTTTCGGGACTTTTCTTTTAGCCAAAACATCACCTCCTGTCAGTCTTGATAGTGAAAAATTCAAACACTTCTACATCTAGCATTATACTTGAAAACAAATTTATAATCAAGACAAAACAGACACTTTTTATTTATTAAATTCAAAAAACAAAAAGGGAGCTCTCAGGAAGAGCCCCCCCTTTTTAAAATCGGGTGCGGGCAGAGCCCGCCATTCACTGACCACTACAATTAAACCATATAGGCTTCCCCCTTAGGGGGAAGTGGCAGGCGAAGCCTGTCGATAGGGGGATTATATACTTGGATCCCCCTTTTGTCAGCCTACGGCTGACATTTTCCCCTTAGGGGACAACGGACAGCCGCGGAGAGCTGCCCCTACGCGCTTACAAGCAAAACAGAACGGCGCTCAATGAGTGCCGTTCCGCCTTTCAAAGATTTTCTTTTATCAAAGCAAGCAACGCGCAGCGTTGCAAATTCATAAGGGGATTAATTTCTCTTATGAATTGAGATAATGACCGCAGCCTATAGAGGCGGCGGTCATTATCCGATTTGTTATATTATCACAGCGGTCAAGAGCTGTAATAATCACATAACAGTTACAATTCCTGAAATAATTACATTTATTATCAGCACAAATCACTAAATGCTGAATGCTGAATGCTAAATGCTTATTACATAAAGTTCGAGAAGTCAGCCAGAGTACCGAATGTCTGGTTAGCGTTATCAACATTAGTCGCCTGAGCGTCTGTGTTTGTCTCTGTTGAAGCGCAGAGAACGTCAACCTTTGTGAGCTCCTCAACTATGATTACGGGAGAAGTATATAAAGTTTTCATAGTCAAATCTCCTCCTTATTAGTATGTGGCAATAATGCCGTTGTATCTTGCTGTTGATACATAGTTCGAATAATATGTTACGCCGTCCTTGATAGCATAGAAGCGAGCCGCAACCTGCTGTCCATCTGACATACCGTTAACAGCGAGAGTAACATAAGGTGTTCCGTAACCGTCAATAGTATTAACTGTGCCGTTGCACTTGATAGTCTTCTCACCGTTGCCGCCGTAAGCCTTCATATTACTGAAGTTTGCGGTTGCCTGCTCTTTGCCGCTAACCTTAGCTACAACATAGCCGTACTCGTCGAACTGAGTGAGGTCACAACCCTCAACCTTTGTGATGATTCGAACGCCCTGATCATGCTCAGCGTCTGCAGCCTTCTTCTGGAAGCCGATGATAGGAGCTGTGCCGAGCGGGTTAGGATCAACCTCAACGCCGAATGTAGTAGCGCTGAGCTGCTTGCCTACAAAACCGGGAGCCGCGTAGATGTCAACATCTCTGTCGAATGTACCGCCTGAAACTGAGATCTCGGAAGTGCTGTCGGCACTGAGCTCACCGTCTGTGAAGGTACCGCCCTTGATGACAACAGACGCGCCTTTTGCGCAACCCACGACAGGTGTGTCGTTTGTCGCGGTAAACGTACCTGCATTGATTGTAGCGCTGGCGGGAGTGAATCCTGAAGTTTTCTTGGACGCCTTGCCCACGAATACAGGATTAGGACCTGTAAACGAACCGCCGTTGATGGTGATATTGCTGTTCTCAAATCCTGAGATAACATAATCCTCGGTGGATGTGAACTCGCCGTCGTTGATAACTACCGTACCGCCTAAAACTGTTTTTCCTGAGGCATAGCAGTTTACAGGATGAACCGCGGTAAATGTTCCGCCGTTAACCTCGAGCTCGCCGCCCATAAGATAGAAGATATACGGATAGTCATCCGCGGTGGTAAAGCTGCCGCTGTTCACTGTAACTTTGCCGCCTGCTCTGGGAGCGATACCGTAATCGTCTACAACTACCTTACCTGTCTTGGCGGCAGAGCTGTCGTCGATAGTCAGATTGCCGTAGATGTAGTTGTAATAATTCTGGGGACTCTCAACCGTCAGAGTGTAGGAGTTAAGGTCAATTGTATACTCTTCCCCTGCGGCTAACTGAAGGTCAATTGTCTGATCTGCGAGAAGCTTGATTGTGTCGCCGTCAGCAGCTGCCGCGATAGCCTCCTGTAAGCTTTCGTACTTAGTCGAGCCTACCTGAGCAACCGCAACCT
Organism: Ruminococcus sp.; assembly: GCA_017458845.1. Lineage (GTDB taxonomy): Bacteria > Bacillota > Clostridia > Oscillospirales > Acutalibacteraceae > Ruminococcoides. The sequence continues at coordinate 3,676 of JAFSZY010000047.1, read as the reverse complement.
TCTGAGCGATAACTGTAGAAGCCTGAGTAATCTCTGTTGTGCCCTCAGCGTCTGAGAAGTACTTGTCACAGCCTGAGCAGTACCAGTACTCAATGTTGCCGTCGGCTTCAAAAGTAGCCGCCTGAGCCGCAACGTGCTGTAAATCTGTGTGACCTGCGGGGAGAATCCAACTGTCCTCTTCGATTTCGTGTGTGCAGGCAGCGTCTGAGAAGTACTTTCCACATACGTCGCACTCCCAATACTCTTCATTACCATCGGTTGTGCAAGTCGCCGCGACAGCGGGATGATGTGTTGTGAATTCATGCTCGCCGGTTGCGGGAATTATATTAAATTGAAGCGTATTTGTAAGAGTATGACCGTCGTCTGTTACGGAGAAGTTGGCTTCCGTGTAACCGTCGTCAATGCAGGACTCCGCATACTCCGATGACATACCGACCTGCCCGGCAGTGAGAGTCTTTGTGTGCGTTTCGTCGTCCTTACACTTTAAGGTAACGCTTACAGTATAGCCTGACCAGTCGCCTGTGGGTGTACCCCATACGGGATTGTCATAATCCCATTCATGGACGTGCTTGGGGGTCGATGTAAACTGCGCGGTGTAGGTTACATCGCCGGAGACCGCGGGGAGAGTGTCGGAAAGACCGTAGGTGGTGTTGCCGTCACTCCAGCCGGAGAAGGTGTAGGTGTTGGTTTCGTCCTCTGCCTTTTCGGGAGTTTCGCCGTCGAAGGACGGAGCAGCGCCGCTCTCTACGTCTGTATCTTCTTCGATAACATTGTCGCCGTTCTTCCATGTAACGGTGTAAACGGGCTTGCCAATGTAATAGGTTGTGTTGATGCTCGGAGTTCCTTTAAATCTACCGCCTGTGTTTGCAAACATAGAGTTAAGTGCATAACTTGCATTTGTTGCAGTGCCCTCAGTGGGGATCTTGTATTCCTCTGAATATTTGATACCATTAATGGTACCCGCCACGTTAGAAATACGAATACTCGAGCAACCGTCAAACATACCATAGTAGCAGGCCTCCGCCAGCGATGTAGCGGGAAGCTCGGGGAGTTCGGTCAGGCTCGTGCAACCTTCAAACATACCATGGTAGCAGCCATACGCCAGCGATGTAGCGGGAAGCTTGGGAGCTTCGGTCAGGCTCGTGCAGCCATTAAACATATCGGAGTAGCAGCCCCGCGTCAGCGCTGTCGCGGGAAGTTCGGGAGCTGTGGTCAGGTTTGTGCATTTATTAAACATGCCCTCATAGCAGTACTCCGCCAGCGTTGTTTCGGGAAGCTCGGGAGCTGTAATCAGACCATAGCATCTTTCAAACATCATATGAAAGCATTCATCGGTCAAGCCTTGGCTTCTGGACTCACTATCAAGCCTCAGCGACATTATATTACCGCTTGCCGCTACCTTTCTGCTTATGCTAAAGTTTCCTCCAGCGTAATTAGAAATAGTGTTTGATCCGCGGAAACGAACATATTCGCCTTTATTGAGATAAATCCTTTCGTAATCGTTTATGTTATAGTCGTGCCAACCGTCGCCATTCTTATTATATTTGAAATCACTGCCGCTTTGAACACTCATCATTACCGAAGAATCATCTTCTAGTGCCGTAAATGTCAAATATTCACTCTCCGGCACAACATCGCCGACATTCGCGCTCGCCGTTATGGGGACAGCAACGAACAGGCTCATAACCATGAGCACCGCCAAGATAATACTCAGCGGTCTTTTTAAAATTTTTGTCATAAATTAACCTCCTAATTTAATTTTAAAATTTAAATAATTAAGAAAAAAACATTGCTTATTTGCGTCTACCCGCTGACCTATATTTAATTACTTAAATAACAGGTATTGGCTGAAACAGCCAAACAAATTAAACAAATAGTTACTAACATTTTCATATATTTTTTATAAAATTTCAAGGGGGGGTACCAGAATGGTAACATCTAAATTAAAAAAATTTTAAAAAATTTTAAAAACCTCTTGACAACCTCTTGTATGTGTTTTATTTATTAGTTAAACTTATATATATTTGGATTTATATATATTTGGATTTATTTAAGGAGCAAAACGATATGAGTATGCTTTTTGCGGATACCCTGAAAAAACTGCGGGAAGAAAAAGGTCTCTCCCAGAGTGAAATCGCGAAACGGATGTATGTTACACGAACCACTGTATCCCGATGGGAGTCAGGTCACCGTCTTCCCGACGCCGCGATGATAACACGTCTCTCCGATGTCTTGGGCGTGGACGTAAATATATTGATTTCCGCGGCAGCGCAGAGCGACGAAAACCCTATCGTCATTATGGTGGACGACAACAAGGTCTTCCTTGGCGACGGTATTCCGATCATAGAGGAGGTCATACCTAACGCTACGGTCATCGGTTTTACAAAGCCGTCGGAGGCTGTCGAATACGCAAAGTCAAACAGCGTCGCGCTCGCTTTTCTCGATATTGAGATGATAGATGTCAGCGGGCTGGATGTGTGCCGCAAGCTGCTCGAAATCAATCAGCGCACCAATGTGGTGTACCTCACAGCGTACCGGGACTATTCCGTGGACGCGTGGAAGACGGGAGCAAGCGGCTTTATGCTCAAGCCGATCACACCCGACGGTATTCGGGAACAGCTCAACGTACTGAGATACCCCTTCCCGACAGGAGGCGAGGAAGTATGATGGAATGGATGTATGTCGTCGATTACCTGTTAGTGGGCGCGCTGCTGGTGATGATGGCTATCGGGATCGCGTTCTCGGCTTATATGCCGGCGCTCGACAAGTGGAACAAGCGGTATTTCTTGGTATTGTTTTCTTTGCTTTTTCTATGCAGCGTTTCTTGCTTGCTGTCTTTGATCTTCTACGAAGATCCCACAAAGGCAACGACCGAAAGAGTCATTTATTTCTTTGAATCGCTGTTCATGGCGGTGCCGATTTTTATGCCGACGATCTTTCTTTTGCATTGCTCGCACGAAAAGGTCAAACGCAATGTGCTCTTCTATGCGATGATAGCACTGCTTTGCGTGTACTTCGCATTTCTGATAGTTGCGCAGTTTACCGACGTTTTCTACTACGTTACGCCGGACAACCGCTTTTTCTACGGCCCGCTGTATAATCTGTCGTTGGTTCCGCTTATCTTGATCATGATTCTGAACATCGTGGGAGTCATCATAAGGAGAAAAAAACTATCTGATAAGTATTTGGTCGCTTTGCTTGTCTATCTGATTCCGATGACAGCCGCGCTCATCATCCATATGTTCATCAATGTTGAAATATTCGTTGTATTCGGTATGGCGCTCTTTGCGATAATCATGTTCGTTCTGATCCTATCGGATAATATGGAGCAGTATATGCGGCAGCAGCGTGAGATCGCCAACCAGCGCGCAAACGTCATGGTGCTGCAAATGCGTCCGCATTTCATCTACAATACGATGATGACGATCTACTGTCTATGTAAGCAGGACGCGGACAAAGCGCAGCAGGTCACGCTGGACTTCACCGACTATCTGCGAAATAACTTCTCCGCGATCGCAAGCGAGAATCCCGTTCCCTTTGCTGATGTGTGATAAAGAAGTAGTAGAAGTGTAAAAAATTTTGCCGTTCCTATCCGGCGTTTGCGCATTGCGCCGGATAGGTCGGGCGGTCATTCGGGCAGGTCTACCTTGCCAACGAAAGAGTAATAAATATCAAT